>NZ_JBEXTS010000010.1:0-109578 GCF_040628815.1 Streptomyces sp. NPDC006140
CCGGCCCCCGCGCCCCCCCCCCCCCCCGCTTCGGGCGCGGCGCCCCGGGCCCGCGCGGGCGGGGCGGGGGCGCCGGGGGGGGGGGGGGGGGGGGGGGGGGGGGGCCCCGGGGGGCCCCCCCCACGCCGGGCGAGACGTACGCGCCGGAACCCCTCGAAGATTCCTCGTCGCCAGGAGGAGAGAGCCATGGGCAGGGTCATCTGTGACATCACCGTCTCGGTCGACGGCTATGCGGCGGGGGTCGACCAGAGTGAGGAACGGCCGTTCGGTGACGACGGCGGAGACGGGACCGGGAACAGGCTGCACGCCTGGATGTTCGAGACACCCGGCGAGAACCGGGCCGAGGTCGAGGCGATGACCGCAGCCGGGGCCTTCGTCATGGGGCGGAACATGTTCGGCCCGGTGCGGGGTGCCTGGGACCGGCGGTGGAACGGCTGGTGGGGCGGCGATCCGCCGTTCCACGCGCCGGTGTTCGTGCTGACCCATCACCCGCGTGAGCCGGAGCCGATGGACGGCGGCACGACGTACCACTTCGTCACCGACGGGATCGCGTCGGCGCTGGAGCGGGCGCGTGCGGCGGCCGGTGGCGGCGATGTCCTGGTCCTCGGCGGCGCGACCACCGTCAACCAGTACCTCGCCGCCGGTCTGGTCGACGAGTTGCGGCTGCACATCGTGCCGCTCATGCTCGGCGCCGGCACGCGGCTGTTCGACGGCGTGCCCCCGCTGGACCTGGAGCAGGTGACGTCGCGGTCGGCGAGGCAGGTCACCCACGTGCGCTACCGCGTGCTGTCCTGAGCGGCAGGCGGGGGGAAGTACGACGACGGACGCGACAACTCCGCTCCGCGCGCGGGAAATTCCGTTGCCCGGGCCGGAGGGCGGTGGACACCATTCCGGTATGACCACGAGTTCTCCCGCCGACGGCCGGGCGGGCATCGACGCGGCGTTGGTGAGGCGGCTGATCGCCGCGCAGTTCCCGCAGTGGAGCCGGCTGAGCGTGACACCGGTCGAGGTCGACGGCTGGGACAACCGGACCTACCGGCTCGGCGAGACGATGACCGTGCGGCTGCCCACCGCCGAGCACTACGTCCCCGCCGTCGCCAAGGAAAACCGCTGGCTGCCGGTGCTCGCGCCGTCGCTGCCGGTCCCTGTTCCGCCGATCGTGGCGCGCGGCCGGCCGGGTGAGGGCTATCCCTACGACTGGTCGGTCCGCGGCTGGCTGGACGGTGAGGTGGCCCGTCCCGAACGCATCGCCGACCTGCCGCGGTTCGCGGAGTCGGTGGCCGAGTTCCTCCGCGCCCTGTGGGCCGTCGACCCCACGGGCGGGCCGCCGGCCGGGGCGCACAGCTTCTACCGGGGCGCTCCGCCGGCCCACTACGACGACGAGACGCGCCGCGCCCTTGCGGCGCTCGCCGGACGCGTCGACACCGACCGGGCCGCCGCGGTGTGGGACGCGGCGCTGCGGGCGACCTGGCGGGGGCGGCCGGTCTGGTTCCACGGCGACATCGCCGCCAACAACCTGCTGGTCAGGGACGGCGAGCTGGCCGCCGTCATCGACTTCGGCACCTCCGGCGTCGGTGATCCGGCCTGCGATCTGGTGATCGCCTGGACGATGTTCACCGGCGACAGCCGCGAGGCCTTCCGCCGTGCGGTGGGCCAGGACAGCTCGGCCTGGGCACGGGCGCGCGGGTGGGCGCTGTGGAAGGCCCTGATCTGCCTGGCGCGGGACATCGACACGGATGCCGAGGAGGCGGCCGTCCACCGCCGGGTCATCGACGAGGTCCTGGCCGACCATGACGCGGCCTTGCCCTGACCCGGCATTCCCCGGCCGCCGCGTGAATTGACGCTTACAGCGGATGAATTGACGGTTAATCGGGGCTGACAGGCAATGAACCATTGGCGTCTGGGGGATCCCACCACACAACCAAATCCAATTCCCCGCCGTCACACCACATTGCGAGAACCATTCCCTTTCACGGAGGTTTTGCAATGTCCTCTTCCCAGGCCGGCCGTCGTTCCTTACGTCTCTCGTCGGCGCTGACGCTGCTGATCGGCGCGGGCATGGCGTCCCCGCTCCTCCTGGGCGGCACCGCCGCCGCGGCGACGCCCGCCGCAGCAGCCACCGCCGCCGTCGCGTCCGACGGGCGGGCGATCGTCTACACCGCCGCCCCCGGGCAGACCAACGACGTGACCGTCACCGCGACGATCACCGACGACTCCTCGCGGATCACCTACCTGATCGACGACTCCGTCCCGATCGGCGCGGGCACCGACTGCGCGTACCCCAGCGCCACGGACCGGACCAAGGTCGCCTGCACGGTCGGCACCCTGGAGAGCCAGGACCCGTACCCCGCCCTGAGGATGTCCCTCGGCGACGGCAACGATGTCGTCGCCTACGCCAACGCCACCGACCAGGCGTACTACTTCGCCTCCCTCGATCTCGGTGCCGGCCAGGACGCGTACACCGAGACCGGCGACGTCAGCGGCAACGGCGTCTCCGGCGGCGCGGGCGACGACCACCTCACGGTCGGCGAGGTCACCGTGGTGTGGGGGGACGCCGGTGACGACACGCTCCGCGGCGGCGCCGGGTCCATCGCGAAGGGCGGCGACGGCGACGACACGATCCGTTCCTCGGGCGAGGACAGCCACGCCGACGGCGGCGCGGGCGGCGACACGCTCCTCGGCGGGGCCGGCCGGCAGCACCTGTCCGGCGACGACGGCGACGACCTGATCCGCGGCGGCGCCGGCAACGACTTCCTCTACGGCGGGAGGGGCCACGACATCCTCCACGGGGAGGACGGCGACGACACGATGTACGGGAACAGCGGGAACGACGAACTGTACGGCGGCCGGGGCACAGACACGCTCTCCGGCGGCCCCGGCAGGAACGTCGTCCGCCAGGACTGACCACAACACCCCTCTTTGGTCCGGAAGCAGTTCGAAACATTCGAGGACCGGAACCCTGCCCTCCGAGCCAGAAGGGCAGGGCACTCCCCGCACAGATGACTCCCGCCCACTCCAAGCACCGCCTGAACAGCGGAAATTGCCAGCACCCGGGATACGGGGCGCCACGAACATTTCGCAACGCTCGCCGAAACTATTGACAGTTGACAGGGCCAGGCCAACACTCCCGATGACAGAGCTCCCCCGTCACCCACCCCACGAGGACGAGGAGGAAGCACCCCCATGAAGAAGTCATCAGGCCGGCTGCGGCTGTTCCTCAGCGGTGTCTGCACCCTGCTGCTGGTCGCGGCGGCGGCCATCGCGCTGCCGGGCACCGCCCACGCCGACACGGTCGTCAACCGGAACCAGACCGGCACCCACAACGGCTACTACTACTCGTTCTGGACGGACGCCCCGGGCACGGTGTCCATGACCCTGTCCGGGGCCGGAAGTTACAGCACCTCCTGGCGGAACACCGGCAACTTCGTCGCCGGCAAGGGCTGGAGCACCGGCGCCCGCCGCACCGTGAGCTACTCGGGCACGTTCAACCCGTCCGGCAACGCCTATCTGACCCTCTACGGCTGGACGGCGAACCCGCTCGTCGAGTACTACATCGTCGACAACTGGGGCACGTACCGGCCCACGGGCACGTACAAGGGGACCGTCACCAGCGACGGCGGCACGTACGACATCTACAAGACGACGCGGTACAACGCCCCGTCCGTGGAGGGCACGCGCACCTTCGACCAGTACTGGAGCGTCCGGCAGTCGAAGCGGACGGGCGGCACCATCACCACCGGCAACCACTTCGACGCGTGGGCCCGCGCCGGCATGCCCATGGGCAGCTTCAAGTACTACATGATCATGGCGACCGAGGGTTACCGGAGCAGCGGCAGCTCCAACATCACCGTGCACACGGGGCCGTGACGATGAGCACCGGCGCACCTTCCCCGCGCGCACTGCTCACGGCGCTGACGGTCCTCGCGACGGCCGCTGCCGCCACCCTCACCGCCGCGGCCCCCGCCGGCGCGGCGCGGGCGGCGGCCTGCACCGGGTACGTCGGGCTCACCTTCGACGACGGCCCGTCCGGCAACACGACGAGACTGCTCGACGCGCTCCGGCGGAACGGGCTGCGGGCCACGATGTTCAACCAGGGCCAGTACGCCGCCGCCAACCCGTCGCTGGTCCGGGCCCAGGTGGCCGCCGGCATGTGGGTCGGCAACCACAGCTACACGCACCCGCACCTGACCCGGCTGAGCCAGGCGCAGATCGACTCCGAGATCTCCCGCACCCAGCAGGCCATCGCCGGCGCGGGAGGCGGCACCCCGAAACTGTTCCGCCCGCCGTACGGCGAGACGAACTCGACGGTGCGGTCGGTCGCGGCCCGCCACGGCCTGACCGAGATCATCTGGCACGTGGACTCCCAGGACTGGAACGGCGCGAGCACCGACGCGATCGCGCAGTCCGCCGCCCGCCTCACCAACGGCCAGATCATCCTCATGCACGACTGGTCCGCCAACACCCTCGCCGCGATCCCCCGCATCGCCCAGAACCTGGCCTCCCGAGGCCTCTGCCCGGGCACGATCTCCCCCCAGACGGGACGCGCGGTGCCCCCCGCCTGACCCGACGAGCCGAAAACCCACAACACACCCCACCCCAGCGCGACGGCCCCCAGGACCGTCGCGCTGCCGACATGCTCCTACTCGAACACCTCAGGAGCGTCCGCCCCGGCGGTTCAGGCGCCCCCGTCGGCCTCGACGGTCTTCGTACCTGAGTACGTGTGCTCATGACGGTCCCCTCCCGGGCCGGGATCCTGGTGGTATGAGGAACTGGGGATTGCTCTCGGCCGGGGCCGCGCTCGTCGGTGGTGTGCCCGTTGCCGCTTGGGGACTGATGGGGCAGCAGAACTACGAGGGGCTGCCGGCGGGTGAGCTCGACTACGCCTTCCAGCCGTGGGACATCGGGGACGGCGTCGCCGCGGTGTTCGGCGGGCTCGCGCTGGTGCTGGCGGGGCTGGGCGCGACCGTGCTCGTGCGGGGTGCGCGGCGCGGGGCGCTGGATCCGCGCTGGTGGGGGGTGATCGGGCCGCTGGTGGTCGTCGGGCTGATGGCCGGTGTGGGCTGGCGGATCCTCACCGCGGGGGGTGTCGGCGCCAACATCGGGGCCGGGCTGCTGATCATCTTCGGTACGCCGTTCGTCGCCGGGCTGTCGCTGTGGGCCCTGGCGTGGGGCGTGTGGCTGGTGACCGACCGGAGCGGGGACGGCGGCCGGACCGGCGGCGGGGAGCTGGGCGGGTTCGCCTCCCGCGGGGTGTGACGGCCGGGCTGCTTGGCCGAAAAACCATGGCGGGTCGACGGCAGGGGAGGCAACGTCCGTATCCCCTGGGGAGGTTCACCTAGGTTGGTGGACCGGTGTCCCTTCCCACCCCCCAGGAGGCCCTGCCGTGCCCGACGACAGCCTGCGCGCCCGTATCGACACCTCCAAGCCGCACTCGGCCCGCTTCTGGAACTACTTCGTCGGCGGCAAGGACAACTACGAGGTCGACCGCGAGATCGGCGACCAGATCAAGTCGATCTTCCCGGGCCTGGTCGACGTGGCGGTCACGAGCCGCCGGTTCCTGGGGCGCGCGGTCCGGTACCTGGCCGGGGAGCAGGGCGTGCGGCAGTTCCTGGACGTGGGCACCGGGCTGCCGACCGCCGACAACACGCACGAGGTCGCCCAGCGCGTGGCCCCGGACGCCCGGATCGTCTACGTCGACAACGACCCCATCGTCCTGGCCCACGCCAACGCGCTCCTCACCAGTACGCCCGAGGGCAGGACGGCGTACCTGGACGCCGACCTCTACGACCCCGAGGCCGTGCTGGCGGCCGCGGCGGGCACGCTCGACCTCTCGCGG
Source organism: Streptomyces sp. NPDC006140 (assembly GCF_040628815.1). Taxonomy (NCBI): domain Bacteria; kingdom Bacillati; phylum Actinomycetota; class Actinomycetes; order Kitasatosporales; family Streptomycetaceae; genus Streptomyces; species Streptomyces sp. NPDC006140. The sequence goes on from NZ_JBEXTS010000010.1 coordinate 5,837, forward strand.
CCGGTGGGGCTGATGATCCTCAACACGCTGGGGCACGTCGCCGAGTACGAGCGGGCGCGGGAGCTGGTGCGGCGGCTGATGGCCGGGCTGCCCGCCGGGAGCCATCTGGTGATCAGCGACAGCACGGCGACGAGTGAGGGCATGATCGCCGCGTCCGAGGCCTACAACGCGAGTGGGGCCGTGCCGTATTACGTCCGGCCTGTTGCCGAGATCGCCGGGTTCTTCGACGGGCTGGAGTTGGTCGAGCCCGGGGTGGTGCGGGTGCCGGAGTGGCGGCCTGGGCCGTCGGAGGGGGGCCATGGCCGTGCCGGTGCCGTGGATGCGTACTGCGGTGTGGGGCGCAAGCCGGCGTAGGTCCGTGGTGTGGTGCGGCGCCGTGGGGGCTGGTCGCGCAGTCCCCCGCGCCCCCACATAAGGCCGGCCCCAAAAAGGCTCCTTCACCCGTCCGGATCCGTCACCCCAGCCCCCCACCACCCCCCACGCGATAATCAGGACATGCCCGACCCACCCCCCGTCCCCGAGCCCTCCCGTCGGCTGCTCGGTGATCTGGTCGCGGTGGGTGAGGCCCACTCCCTCGTTCTCGCGGGCGGGTACGCGGTGCTGGCGCACGGGCTCGTGGCGCGGGCCGGGCGGGACGTGGATGTCGCCACCGAGCACCCCGCCGGGATGGACGCCATCGCCGACACGGTCCGGACCGGGCTGGTGGCACGCGGCTGGCTGGTGCGGACCCTGGAGACCGGCCCGCTGGCCGCCCAGTTCCTGGTCACCGACGCGGCGAGCGGTGCGGAGTTCGAGGTCGGCCTGCGCAAGGAGGTGCTGTGGCGCCCGCCCGTGGTCACGGAACTCGGGCCGGCCCTGTCCCTCGAGGACCTCGTCGGCACCCGGGTGCGGGACCTGGCCGACCGGGGACTCACCCGCGACCTGGTCGACGTACACGCCGCCTCGGCCCGCTGGAGCCACCCCGAACTGGAGGAGCTGGGCCGTCGGCACGCCCCCGACACCTTCGACCTCACCGACCTCCAGGCCCGGCTGACCGGCACGGACTGGCTCGACGACAGCGCGTTCACCGCCCAGGGCCTCGACGTCGGGGCCGTCGCGGGGCTCCGCCGCTGGGCGCAGGAGTGGGCCGACGACATCGCGGAGCGGCTCATCGAGGGCGAGGCCCCCGAGGAGGAGTGACCCGCGGGACTTACCGGTCGGTACCCTGGCCGGATGGGGAAAGGGGCAGGCGGGCAGGTGGGAGTCGTGGCCGCGCTGGTACGGGCGGCGTTCCTGGTGGACGGGGTGTACGCGGAGGCCAGCCGGTCGTACGGGCTGACGCCGCAGCAGGGACAGCTGCTCTGTGTGCTGCTGCCGCAGCCGTACGGGATGGGTGAGCTGGGCGAGACGCTGGGGCTGGCGAAGTCGAGTCTGACCGGGCTGGTGGACCGGACGGTGCGGCGGGGGCTGGTCCGGCGGGAGGCCGATCCCCGGGACGGGCGGGCCGTGCGGGTGGCGCTGACGGAGGAAGGGGCCGCGCTCGCCGAGGAGTTCTACGCCGAGACCTGCCGCCGGATTCAGGCGCTGCCGTCCGGGCTCAGCGGCGCCGAGCGGGACCGGCTGGCCGCGCTGCTGTCGCGGGTCGTGGTCGACAACGAGGTGCCCGAGGTGTTCGTGGAGACCGGGAGGGTCTCGGACAGCAAGTAGCGGGATCCCGGGGGGCGTTCACTTCCCGGGCACCGGCGTCGTCGCCCGCTGCTCCCGTCGTCCCGCCGCCATCAGGGACAGTGTCACCGCGGCCGACGCCACCGCCATCGCCGTCATCGCCAGGGCCGGTGAGGTCAGTTGGGCCACCGATCCCGCGAGCGTCGCCGCGACGCCCTGCATGGTGAGCATGCCCGCCGAGTGCAGCCCCAGGGCATGACCGGTCAGGTCGTCGGGGGTCAGGGCCACCAGCCGCTCCTGCTGCACGAGGCCCGCGCCGAAGCCGACGGACGCCAGCGTGACGGCGGCCACCGCGAGCGGCAGCGGCGGACGCAGCAGGAACGGCACGTACGGGACGGCCAGGAGCAGCAGCAGCGGCAAACCCAGGCGGGGGCGAAGCCGCGGCGGGAGCAGACGGCCCACCAGCACGTCACCGGCCAGCATGCCCAGCGCGGCGCAGGCGAACAGGGTGCCGGCGGACTCGGGGGCGTAGGGGACGAAGAGGGATTCGCAGCCGACGACCAGGCCGTTGGGGATCCAGAGGGCCAGATAGACCTGGCGGCGGGGCGGTGACGACCAGAGCAGCGCGTTAGCGCGCCAGGTCGCCGACACCGAGGGGCGGCCCGTCGCGCGGGGCGGGCGCGGGGTCAGGCGCAGGCGGATGACGACCGCAGCGACGCCGTACAGCGCCGCCGCCAGCAGCAGGGACACGCGTGGGGAGAGGACCGCCACCAGGACGCCGCCGGTGGCGTATCCGAGGATCTGCACGACCCCGGACATCATGTTGAAGACCGAACGCCCCAGCAGGTAGCCGTCGTCGGAGAGGATCTCGTTCACCAGCCCCCAGCGCACTCCCCCGCCGAGCGAGGCGGCCAGGCCCTGGCCGAGGAGGACGGCGAAGACGGCCCAGACGGGCAGCGCGGGCAGGGCGAGTACGGCCGTGCCGGCGGCCAGGACGAGGGAGATGCCGGTCAGGGCGGACCGCGGGGGCAGACGGTCGGCGCCCGACAGCAGGAACGTCGCGCCGAGCACCTGGGTCAGCGACTGCCCGAACATGCTGAGCGCCGACAGCAGCGGCGAGTCCGTCGCCCGGAACACCAGGACGCCCAGGGCCAGTCCGCCGATCGTCTGGGCCAGGACGTTGGCCGAGGAGGCGAGGAAGAGGGGGGTGAACTCCGGGGTGCGGAAGAGCTGCCGGTAGCTGCGCATGCGCCGAGTCTGCGAGCAGCGCCGGCACCTCGTTATTGTTTCGCGGCAGCGCGAAAGGTGGTGGGCGCGGGAAGGCAGCGGCCAGGGCGCGAAAGGTGGTGGGGTGGGCATGGGCTGGTGGCAGATCAACGCCGATACCCTCGCCGCGAGTCGCTTCTGTCTCTCCCCGCTCGCCGAGACGTTCGCCGCGCTGAAGCTGCTCCACGCGGGCGTCGCCACCCACCCCGGTGAACGCGTCTGGCTGGACGCCCATCTGCCGGACTACCGGGCCCGGCTGGCCGCCGACCCGGTGACCGCGCGGCTGGTGCGGGCCGGGCTCGGCAAGGACTGGATCGCCGACTTCCTCACCCCGACCCCGCGGGACGGCGAGTCCTTCGCGGACGGCGTCGCGCGGGTGCGCGCGGCCGACCCCGGCCAGGCCCGTGCCGACCTGACCGTCTCCCTCGCCGGCCCCCTCCCCGCCGTACTGGACCGCGACGACCTGCCCGAGCGTGCGGCCGCGCTGCTGGAGTACGTCTGGGCGCGGGCCGTACGCCCGGACTGGGAGCGGCGCCGGCGCGTCCTGGAGGCCGACGTGGTGGCCCGGACCGCGCAGGTGAGCCGGGGCGGCTGGGCGGCGGTGGTGGACTCGCTGCGGCCGGGACGCACGCGGTGGCTCGGCGGCAACCGGCTGCAGGTGAACCTGCACGAGTATCCGCCGCGTGAGATCTCGGGCGCCGAGCTGCTGTTCGTGCCGGTCACCCCGAAGAGCGGCTGGGTGTCCTGGGAGGAGCCCGGCCGGTACGCCCTGGTCTATCCGTGCGCGGGCGCGCTCACCGACCCCGCCGCCCGGGCGGCGCCCGCGAGCCTGGGCGCGCTGCTCGGGCCGGCGCGCGCCGCGGTGCTCGTGCTGCTCGACTCCCCGCTCAGCACGACCCAGCTGGTCGCCGTGACGGGCCAGGGCCTCGGCTCGGTCGGGCGGCATCTGCGGGTACTGCTGGACGCGGGGCTGGTGCAGCGGCGCCGGGCGGGCAGGTCGGTGCTGTACGCGCGGACGGCGGCGGGTCAGATGCTCCTGGAGGCCCAGCACCGGCCCGTCACCCGCCGGAGCTAGCATCCGCTCATGACGACTACCAACGGTTCCTCTCCCCTCGACGTCGAGATCGGTGCGCTTCAGGGCGGTTCCGCCGACCTGTCCCAGTACGCGGGCAAGGCGGTGCTCGTGGTGAACGTGGCCTCCAAGTGCGGCCTGACCCCGCAGTACAACGGGCTGGAGAAGCTCCACGAGCGCTATGCCGAGCGTGGCTTCACCGTGCTCGGGGTGCCCTGCAACCAGTTCCTCGGCCAGGAGCCGGGCAGCGCCGAGGAGATCGCCGAGTTCTGCTCGGCGACCTACGGCGTGACCTTCCCGATGACCGAGAAGGTCGAGGTCAACGGCGAGAACCGGCACCCGCTGTACGAGCGCCTGACCGGCTTCGCCGATGCCGAGGGGCACAGCGGGGACATCCGCTGGAACTTCGAGAAGTTCCTGATCGGCCGGGACGGCACGGTCGTCGCCCGCTTCTCCCCGCAGACCGAGCCCGAGTCGGCGGAGGTCGTGGCGGCGATAGAGGCCCAGCTCGGCTGACGGCCCCGCTTGACCTTGCCCCTGGGGCAGGGCCGAGCGTCCTCGTCATCGGGTGGAAGAGCCGCCCGATGACGGAGGATGCCGTGGTGGACGTACCGGACCGGGACCTGCTCACCATCGGGGCGTTCGCCGCGCGCGCCCGGCTGTCGGCCAAGGCCCTGCGGCTGTACGACCGGCTGGGGCTGCTGGCCCCGGCGTACGTCGACGAGGCCACCGGCTACCGCTACTACCGCGCCGGCCAGGTCGAACAGGCCCGGCTGGTGGCGATGCTGCGGCAGCTGGACATGCCGCTCGCCCGGATCGCCGAGGTGGTCGCGGCGGGCGACGGGCCCGCGGCGGCCGAGCTGCTCGGCGCGTACTGGGCGGATGTCGAGGCGCGGGTGGCGGGACAGCGGACGCTCGCCGAGTACCTCCGTGGACGGCTGTCGGGGAGGAGCTCCGAGATGTACGGGAAGTTCACGGTCGAGACGGTGGAGATGCCCGCGCAGGTGGTGATCACCGAGAGGCGGCACACGCTGGCGGACGAGCTGCCGACGTGGATCGGGGCGGCGCTGGGCCGGCTGGAGGAGGCGGCCCGGGAGTGCGGCGGCGTGGCCGGGGTGCCGTACGTCGCCTACTACTCCGAGGTGTCGATGGAGAGCGACGGTCCGGCGGAGGCGTGCGTGCCGGTCGCCGACGAGGCGGCGGCCCGGGCCTGGGCGGAACGGCGGGGGCGGTCCTGGGAGACGGCCGTGCGGGTGGAGCCGGCCGGGCGGCTGGCGTACACCAGGATCACCAAGGCGCAGGTGGCGCATCCGCAGATCCTGGCCGCGTTCGAGGCGGTGGAGGAGTGGATGGCGGCGGAAGGGCTGACGGCGACCGGTCCCTGCCGGGAGCTGTACTTCGCCGACTGGGCCGCGGCGGGACCCGGGGACCCGGTGTGTGACGTGGCGTTCCCGGTGGGCTGAGCCCTCCGCAGGGACTGCGGGCACAAGCGGAGCCCTCTCGGCTAGGACGGCGATGCTGGTCGAGAGGGCTCTGTCGGTGGTGCTTGTGCGGGCGTCGGTGCCGGGGTCAGGCCTTGACCGAGGCCACGAAGGCGTTCCACGCGTCGGCGGGAAACGCCAGCTTGGGGCCCTCGGGGACCTTGGTGTCCCCGAGTTCCAGGGCCTCTTCGACGGTCGACCTGACCATCACGCAGGCGCCGTTGTTGTTGGTGTAGGAGGACGTCGTCCACGTTTCCGTGGCGCCCAGACGAATTGCCATGTTCGCTCCGTAGCCAGTTGCGTTTACGCCAACCCGTGCTGGTGGTTGGCGTGATCGACGCTACTCGCCCACATCCTCGTTCGGAGCAGTCATTCACTCGACTGGATGGCATATTCCAGGGGAGACTTCCAGTCAGGCGTGTCAGGGGTGTAGCATCCCGCGTTTTGCCCGGGGGAAGTCCCCTTCCGGCAGCGGTTCAGCGTGCGTAGTCCTTGGCCAGGCGCTCGATGAGCTGCCGCGACTGGTCCACGTTCAGCGACTGGGCGCGCAGGTGCTCGTACATCACCGTGTACTTCTGCACGTCGAGCGGCTTCTCCAGGTACAGGTCGCTGGTGACGCCCTCGATGTAGACCACGCTGGAGTCGGCCGCGTCGGCGAACTCCAGGATCGAGTACTGGCCGTTGATGCCGGCGTGCGCGCCGACCTCGAACGGCAGCACCTGCACGGTGATGTGGGGCAGCTGCGACATCTCGATCAGATGCTCCAGCTGCTCGCGCATCACTTCCTTGTTGCCCACGACCCGGTGCAGGGACGCCTCGTCCAGCACCACCCACAGCCGCAGCGGGTCCGTCTCGGCGGTGATACGGCCCTGCCGGCGCAGCCGGACCTCGACGCGCTTGTCGTTGTCCGCCTCCGTCGCCTCGGGCGAACCGCCCCGGATGATGGCCTCGGCGTACGCCCGCGTCTGCAACAGGCCGGTGATGATCTGGGGTTCGTAGACCCGCAGCGACTCGGCGTCCGTCTCCAGGCCGATGTAGACGCTGTACGGGATGTCCCCGAAGGCGTGCCACCAGCCCTGCTGGCGCGAGTCCTTGGCCATCTGCATCAGCGAGTCGACGATCCGCTGGTCCTCGACCTCGTAGACCCCGCACAGGTCGCGCACGTCGCGCTGGCTGATGCTGCGCCGCCCGTTCTCCAGGCGGCTGATCTTCGACTGCGACACCAGCAGCCGCTCGGCCACTTCCTCGGCCGTCATGCCCTTGAGCTCGCGGAGCCTGCGGAGCTCCTGGCCCAGCCGGCGCCGCCTGACGGTGGGATTGACATTGGACGCCACGGGACGTGCACCTCCGGCTGCGTGCCTCTACTTTGCGTATCTGCTGTTGAGCAGACTGCCACCAAGGTGCTTCCTACCGCTGGGAAACGGTGGATATGCGACGGGTACACGCCAGTTCGGGCACGGCACGCCGAGCGGGGCGGCGAGAGTCTGCACTCTCTCCGCCCCGCTCGGACAGCGGCTCCCGGTGACCGGGTTCTGGGGTCCCGTGCTGCGTGTGCCGGTCGTCGGTCGTACTGGTGCGGTGCCGTGTGCTGGTGGTGCGCTGCCGTGCTGCCGGCGCGGCGCGGCTCAGTGGGCCGCGACGCGCGCCATGGGGCCGCGGCGCGGCTGCATCGGAACGCCGCGGGCGGGTTCCGCTGCGGCCCGGGTTCCGCCGGCGGCCTGACGGCCGGACGGGGCCGGGCTGCGGCGCGGCTGGGCCGCCACGCCGTTCTGGACGTCCATCACGGCGTGCGCCACGAGGCCGCCCATGGGGTCGTGCCTGATCAGGTCCCGCAGCCGGGATCGGGACGAACGTCCCTCGTTGCCCGGATACAGGTGCTTGCCGAGGCCGACCGCGTGTGCCAGGGCGGCGAGCGCCGCGGTCCGCGGGTCCGGCGGTACGCCGGTGCGGATCGCCGAATCCAGCCGGGCCCTGATCTCCCGGCTGATCTCGTTGTCCGTCGCCTGGTAGCGAGTCGTCGGCAGCACTCCGCACATCTGGCCCGCCACGGCATGCACCATGCCGCACCGCTCCAGATGCGAGAGGTAGGTCTGGCGGAGCCCGAGACGCGGCCCGCCAATCCAGTTCACTGCCCGCACGGGAGCGCCGCGCCTACGCAGCAACTCCAACGCGCAGTCCAACGTTGGATCTCCAGTCGGCCGTGGTACGACCACGGCGATACGATCCCCGTCTGGGGCTATCCGTCCGGCCAGCGCCAGCTCTACTAGCTGTGCTCCGGCCAGACCGAGGTCGAGCGACTGCGGCTGCGCAGTGGTACCCGTGGTCGGGTCCAGTGCCAGCAACAGAAGCTCCTCCGGAAGTGTTCTGCGGCTCCTGCCCATCCATGCCTCCCCGCGTGGATGAATGACAGGGTGACCCCTCTCACATTGGTCTGTCGAGGGTGCGTGACCGGTTCGTAGTGGAACCAGTAGGTATGTCGTTCTCGTCTACCGGATGGGTCCGGTCCGCACACAGGACACTGGTACATGGTTCGGACAGCGCCGGGGAGCGGTGTCAGGGCGGCGGTTCACGGTTCGTACGCGCACGCGGGGAGTGCGGCGCGAGGAGGAGGCATCGGTGGCGGGCGAGTCCCCCGACAGGTCGAAGCAGCGCGAGTCGTCGGCAGAACCGACGTCGGGGAGCGCGGGTCCGGTTCCCGGGGCCAGGAGCGAGACGGCGGACACGCGCGAACCGCGCGACCCGCGCCTCGCGGTGGCCCGGGACGCGGAGAGGTCCTCTGGGCGCGGGGGTGTCGACACGGCGACCCGCGTCCTGTCCACGCGCCCGTCCGACGACACCGCGACACCCCCGGCTGACGCCGGGCAGGGTGAGAGCGACTCGGACAGCGAGGGTGCGGCGGCGGCTGTGAAGGGGGCCGGGGAGTCTTCGGGTGCGGGTTCCGGCTCCGGTGAGCCGGGCGGTGGCGCCACTGCCGGTGACGGGCGGCTGCGGGACGCCGTCGCCGCGTGGGTCGCTTCGGCGGACGAGGGCAAGGAGCCTGCTGCCGGCCAGGGGGGCGACAAGGCCTCAGCGGACGCCCGGCAGCAGCCTGCCGATGGCGCTGAGAAGCCCGCGAAGGCCGACACGGACGCCCAGGAGGCTGGGAAGCCCACCGGGGCCCCAGAGGCCGGCACGGACGCCGGTGACGGCCGTGAGGCCGAGCGCGCGGACGAGACCACGGCCGAGACCACGGACATCGAGACGGACGCGCAGGACGGCCAGGAGGCCGCCGAAGGCGCGGGGCAGGGGGCTGACCCCCGGGACAGCCGTGAAGGCGAGCCCAAGGGCGGCCAGGAAGCCGCAGGAGCGGCGTCCGAGAAGGCCGAGGAGGGCCCTGGCGGGGTCGCTGCGGCTGAGGCGGACCGTTCCGGCAGCGCCGATGACGCGGGAGCGGCGCAGGCCGACTCCGGCGGCGAGGAGGGCCCTGCCGCGTCCGCGGCCGAGCCGAAGACTGAGCCGAAGACCGATTCGAGGGCCGGGTCGAAGACCGAGCCGGACACCAAGCCGGACGCAGAGCCCAAGGCCGACGCCGACACCAAGCCGGACGCCGAGCCCAAGGCCGACGCGGACCCCAAGCCGGACGCCGAGCCCAAGGCCGCCCCGAAGACACAGCCGAAGGCCGAATCTGAGGCCGGCGCCGATGCAGGCGCAGCCGTTGCCTCCGGCGACGGTGACAAGGGCGCCGAAGACGACGTCGAGCCCGACGCCGAAGACGCTCGCGAGGAACCCGGGCCCGCCGGCAAGCCCGACGGCGGCGAGAAGGCCGCGCCCGGCAGCAAGCCCAGCGGCGAGAAGGCGCCCGGCGGCAAGCCCAGCGATGGCAAGGCCGCGTCCGACGACACCTGCGACACCGACACCGACGACGCCAGCGACACCGATGACGAGCGCCGCGGCCAGCCCGTCGATCAGCCCACCGCCGTTTTCAAGGCCGTCCGGCCGCCCGTCGATCAGCCCACCACCATGCTGAAGCTCGGCGGGGCCGCCAAGGACGTTCCCGAGAGGGAAGCCGAGCGGACGAGCAAGTTCGTCGCGCTCAAGCCCCTCGACGACCCGGCGACCCGGAAGCCGGCGGCCTCCGCACCGGCCCAGCCGGCCGCCCCCGCCGACGCCACCGCCCCCGTGCCCACCGTCGGCCCGGAGCGGACCACGCAGCAGCCGCTGCCGCCGAAGCCGCCGCTGGATCTGCTGGCCGAGCTGACGAACACCCCGCCGCCCCCGGACACCCCGCTGCGGACGGCCGTACGGCGGGTGAAGATCTGGACGCCGCTGGTGCTGCTGCTGGTGGTGGTCTTCGCGGTCGTACAGAGTGTCCGGCCGCTGCCGGCACCCACCCTCGACCTCACCGCGAAGGACAGCTACACCTTCAAGGGCGGCAACGTCGACATCCCCTGGCCCGCCAAGGGCCAGGCCGCGCTGGACGTGCAGGGCATCGGTACGTTCGGCTCGTCCGGCGAGCAGAAGCCCGTGCCGATCGCCAGCGTCGCCAAGGTCATGACCGCCTACGTCATCCTGCGCGACCACCCTCTCAAGAGCGGCGCCGAGGGGCCGAAGATCGAGATCGACCAGGCCGCCGAGGACCAGTCCGACGCCGGCCAGGAGTCCACAGTCGACGTGACCAAGGGCGACAAGATCTCCCAGCGGGAGGCACTGGAGAGCATCCTGATCGCGTCCGCGAACAACGTGGCGCGGCTGCTGGCCCGCTGGGACGCGGGGTCCGAGAAGGCGTTCGTGCAGAAGATGAACGATGCCGCCAAGGACCTCGGCATGAAGAACACGACGTACACCGACCCGTCGGGCCTGAACAACACGACCGTCTCCACGGCCGTGGACCAGGTGAAGCTCGCCAAGGCCGCCATGCAGCAGCCCGCCTTCCGCGAGGTCGCGGCGATGATGTCGTACGTCGACTACAAGGGCACCAAGCACGACAACTGGAACCGCCTGGTCGGCTCCAACGACGTGACCGGCATCAAGACCGGCACCACCACCTCGGCGCTCGGCAACCTCGTCTTCGCGGCCAAGAAGGACGTGAACGGCGAGACGCGCCGGATCATCGGCGCGGTGGTGCGCCAGCCCGCGGGCGGCCCGGACAACACCATCCTGGGCGCCGCGCTCTACGAGGGCGACAAGCTGATCCGGGCCGCGCAGGGCGCGCTGGAGTCGGCGACGATCCTGAAGAAGGGCACGGTCGTCGGGTACGCGGACGACGGTCTCGGCGGCCGCACCCCGGTCGCCGTCACCGAGGACGTCACGGCCGTCGGCTGGTCGGGCCTGTCCGTGAAGCTGACGTTCGCCGCGGACGACCTGCCGCACACGGCGAAGGCCGGCACGAAGGTGGGCACGCTCACCGTCGGTGACGGCACGACCAGCGCCGTGAAGGTCCCGGTCGCCCTCCAGGAGGACCTGGTGGAGCCGGGCTTCGGGGCCAAGCTCACGCGTCTCGGCTGACCCGGGACGCGCCCCGCACGACCGCACTCCGCCGGTAACGGCCCGTCCGGGCGCCGCCCGGCGGGGTGCGTGCTAGCGTCCCGAACCGGGACAGGTCGCCGTTCGCGGCGGCCACGGCCGTGAACCGGGGGGAACGGAACACGGCCGGGAGGAAGAACGAGCCGAGAACAGAAGATCGGGACACGGGGAGTGCCTTCGAGTGGCCACTGCGGAGCCGACACGCGCCGACGACGCCGATCCGGGACCGGTGTCCGGCCCGCGAATACGCGTGCCCGCAGGGCCGGAGGGCGCCTCGCGGGAGGAGACCGGCGCGCCCGGCCGTGACGTCGCATCCCGGCTGCACCCCGCCCTGCTGACCCTGCGTGAGCGCATGCTGCGGCACCCGGTCCTGTCCGTCACCGGGCTGGCCGGAGTCCTCCACGTCGTCTGGTTCTTCACGTTCGCGAACAGCGGTGGCGATCTGGCCGCGCAGGACGCCTGGGCCGAGTTCGTCGGGCGGCACCCGGACTCGGCGTACAACCTCGCCTGGTACGGCGGCATGCATCCGGTGTCGTACAGCATGGTGTCGCCGTATCTGATGTCGGTGCTCGGCGTGCGGACGACGATGATGATCGCGGGGACGGTCTCGGCCGGGCTGCTCACGCTGCTCCTGCTCCGCAGCCGCGCCGTCCGCAATCCCCTCTGGGCGTCCCTGGCCGGGGTGTTCGGGCTGTTCTGCAACGCCGTGTCGGGCCGGGTGACCTTCGGCCTGGGCATGATGTTCGCGCTCGGCGCGGTCGCCGTGGTGTTCTGCTGGCCGTACCGCTGGCGTTACAAGCGCTGGGCGAAGGCCCTGTGCGCGGCGCCGCTGGCCGCGCTGGCCACGATGTCGTCCCCGGTGGCGGGCCTGTTCGTGGGGCTGGTGGCGGTGGCGCTGTTCCTGCAGAAGCGCCGTCCCGGTGCCTGGGCGCTGGGTCTGGCGCCGAGCGCGGTGGTGGCGGTGTCGGCCTGGCTGTTCCCCTTCTCCGGGACGCAGCCGATGGCCATCGGCTCGGTCATCCTGCCGCTGGCCTTCTCGATCCTGGTCTACGCGCTGGTGCCGCGGGACTGGAAGACGGTCCGGCTGACGGCCGCGGTGTACGGCCTGGGGGTCGTGCTGGTGTGGCTGATCAGCTCCCAGATCGGTTCGAACATCACGCGGCTGGCGATGCTGTTCGCGGGTGTCGCGCTGGTCGCCGCGCTGCCCTTCACGGTGCCGCGGAGCCGCAAGTGGTACGCGATCGTGGTGGCCTTCGTCGGTTTCACGGCGTGGATCGGCTTCAAGTCGACCGACGACATCGTCCACACGGCCCCGGCGGCGTCCTGGTCGCGCGAGCTGGCGCCGCTGGTGAACGAGTTGCAGGAGGTCGGCGCGGAGAAGGGCCGGGTCGAGGTGGTCCCCGCCCGCTCCCACCGGGAGGCGTCCGCCCTCGCCCCGTACGTCAACCTGGCCCGCGGCTGGAACCGCCAGGCCGACATGGAACGCAACCCCCTCTTCTACGACGACACGCTCAACTCGGCGAACTACCACGAGTGGCTGAAGCGCTGGGCGGTCCACTACGTCGTGCTGCCGAAGGACGAGCCGGACGGTGACGGCGGCGAGCGCGAGCGGGAGCTGGTGCAGCGCGGTCTGCCGTATCTGAACCAGGTGTGGGGCGACGCCAACTGGCAGTTGTTCAAGGTGACCGCCCCCACCCCGCTGGCCGAGCCGAACGCGGTCGTCGAGCGGGCCGAGCAGGGCGAGATGGTCCTGAGGGTGAGGAAGGCGGGCCGGATCCTGGTCCGCATCCCGTACTCGCCGTGGCTGAGCATCGTCGACGCGGAGGGCAAGAGCCTGAAGCCGCCCCAGGAGACGCCGGAGTCCCGGGACCGCCCCGAGGGCGAGCCGAAGACGTACGTCAACGTCAACGGCTGCCTGACGGAGACGGAGGAGGACGCGCACGGCGACCGGTGGACGGAGCTGCTGGCCCCGAAGGCGGGCACGTACCGCCTGGCCGCGCCGTACCAGCTGCCCCGTGGGACGCCGTGCCCGGAGGAGCTGCGCTGACGCTCAGCGCAGCCGGTCCACGTACCGGTCGGTGCCGGGCACCGTCGGGCTGAACGGCGCCACCAGTTCCACCCTGCCCAGGCCCGACTCCGCCACCGCCGTGTCCAGGCCGGTGAAGGAGTGCTCCCAGCACTCCCTGGGGTCCGCCTGGAGGAACCACAGCAGGGTCAGGCGGGTGTCGACGCCCTCGACCTGCTTGACGTAGGTCATGCGGTCGCCGGGGAGGGGGGTGGGGCGGAAGACGGTCACCAGTGCGGCCGGGGAGCCCGCGAGGCGCTGGGGGAGGTGGCGGGTGCGCAGCCACTCCAGCAGGGCGGCGCGCTGCTCGGGGCTGTCGGACTCGACGACCTGGAGGACCAGGCCCGCGTAGGGGTGGTCGAGGGCGTGGACGTCCCGGGGTCCGGCCGCGCCGTCGCGGTACACCGTCGTCTCGTGGTCCTGGAACGCCGTGAGGACGTGCGTGCGGTCGTGGTAGACGCGGCCGTCGCGGTTGAGGCGCCTGTTGATGGCGACCGTCCAGCGCATGTGGTCGTCGTAGCGGCCGGCGGTGATCCAGTACGTGGAGAGGTAGCAGCCGGTGGTCACCGGCCGGGCGATCGCCGATTTCTCGGGGTAGCGCAGGAGTTGGAGGTCCCGGGTCGCGACCCAGCGGCGGCCGGCGTACATCCAGGGCATGGCCATCGCGCCGGCGTAGTAGTGGTCGTCCTCGTACCAGCGGTTGTAGGCGTACTCGTGGCCCGGATGCGGCTCGACCATGGTGATCAGGGCGTGGCCGGGGCGGGTGCCGTAGGGGCCGACGGCGGCCAGTTCTGCGTACAGCTCGCTGCGGGTGTCGTCACTCATTGCCTTCCCCTTCGTCGGCGGCTGGCCCATACTCTGACGGCCCGTCAGGTAATGCGCCAGAGGTTCGGGGAGGTCCTGCCATGTCGCTGCTCGCGGGGAAGACCGTCGTGGTGTCGGGGGTGGGGGCCGGGCTCGGGCGGCAGGTCGCGGCGGCCGTGGTGCGGGACGGGGGGCGTGCCGTGCTCGGGGCCCGGACGGAGGCGAACCTGGCGAAGACCGCCGGGGAGCTGGACCCGGGCGGGGCGCGTACGGCGTACCGGGCCACCGACATCTGCGACGAGGCGCAGTGCGAGGCACTGGCCGGGCTGGCGGTCCGGCGGTTCGGGCGGATCGACGCCGTGGTCCATGTGGCCGCGCTCGACGGGTACTTCGGCGGGCTTGAGGACGCGGACTTCGAGGCCTGGCGTTCCGTCCTGGACGTGAACCTGCTGGGCACCCTGCGGATGACCCGGGCCTGCCTGCCGGCGCTGAAACGGGGCGGCGGGTCGGTGGTGTTCGTCGGGACGCAGTCGGCCGTGGCGGCTCCGTCGCAGGTGCGGCAGGCGGCGTACGCGGCGTCGAAGGGGGCGCTGACGAGTGCGATGTACTCGCTGGCCCGGGAGTTCGGCCCGTACCGGATCCGGGTCAACACCGTGCTGCCGGGGTGGATGTGGGGGCCGCCGGTGCGGGCGTACGTGCGGTCCGCCGCGCGGGCGGAGGGCGTGCCCGAGGGAGCCGTTCTGGAGCGGCTGACGGGACGGATGGCGCTGCCCGATCTGGCCACGGACACGGATGTGGCCGACGCGGCGGTGTTCCTGGCGTCGGACCGGGCGCGGGCGATCACCGGGCAGTCGTTGCTGGTCAACGCGGGGGAGCTGATGCGTTGAGTTCAGATAGCTGAACCGAGGCCAGTACACCGAACATCTTTACCTCCCTTTGACCATACGGTCACTTGTCGTGTTCACGCGGTAGCGCCCACGATGAGCGCCGGGCTGATCCCTGGGAGGGCGCACATGAACGGTCTCGACTGGGCCGTGCTCATCGGCTACTTCGCCGTGATGGTCGCGATCGGCGTCTGGTCGCACAAACGCGTGGACAACGTCAGCGACTTCTTCACCGCCGGCGGCAGGATGCCGTGGTGGCTCTCCGGCATCTCGCACCACATGTCGGGCTACAGCGCGGTGATGTTCACCGGGTACGCGGGCATCGCCTACACCCACGGCGTCACGTCCTTCGTCACCTGGTCCTTCCCCATCGCCCTCGGCATCGCCATCGGCTCGAAGCTGTTCGCGCCGCGCATCAACCGGCTGCGCTCCCGGCTCCATGTGGCCTCCCCGCTGGAGTACCTGAAGAACCGCTACGACCTGAAGACCCAGCAGGCGCTGGCCTGGTCGGGCATGCTGCTGAAGATCGTGGACGTGGGCGCCAAGTGGGCCGCGATCGCGACCCTGTTGTCCGTCTTCACCGGGATCTCCCTCAACCAGGGCATCCTCATCACCGGCACCATCACCGCCGTCTACTGCACCATCGGCGGCCTGTGGGCCGACGCGCTGACCGAACTCGGCCAGTTCGTCATCCAGTTGCTGGCCGGTGTCGCGATGCTCGTCGCGGTGTGGGTACGGCTCGACGACCACGGCGGCTTCTTCGGCGTGTGGGACCAGCCGGAGCTCCAGGGCCACGAGAAGCCGCTGGTCGGCGACTACGGCACGGTCTTCCTGCTCGCGTTCCTCTTCATCAAGCTCTTCGAGTACAACGGCGGCATGCTCAACCAGGCCCAGCGCTACATGGCCACGCCCAACGCCAAGGAGGCCGAGCGGTCGGCCCGGCTGTCGGCGATCCTCTGGCTGGTCTGGCCGCTGGTGCTGTTCTTCCCCATGTGGATGTCGCCGCTGCTGGTCGAGTCGCAGAAGTCGGACGGCTCGGACTCCTACGCCCTGATGACCGAACAGCTCCTCCCCCACGGCCTGCTGGGCCTGGTCATCGTCGGCTTCTTCTCGCACACCATGGCCATGTGCTCCTCCGACGCCAACGCCATCGCGGCCGTGTTCACCCGGGACTGCGCGCCCGTGGTGTGGCGCCGGGCGCGGGCGTGGAGCGAGGGGCAGGGCCTGCGCGTGGCCCGGATCGCGACGGTCGTCTTCCTCGGTCTGTCCATGGCGGCGGCGACGCAGGTCAACTCCCCCGCCTTCAAGGACATCATCACCGTCGTCATCAAGTGGGTGGCCGGTCTCATGGGCCCGATGGCCATCCCGATGATGCTCGGCCTGCTGCGGCCCTTCCGCCGCTCCGGCCCGACGGCGGCCCTCACCAGCTGGTCGATGGGCCTACTGGCCTTCTGGCTGGTGAACTACCCGATCAACTGGAACGTCGAGGGCGGTGTCCCGCTCCAGTACCAGGTGTCGATCCCGCTCGCGGTGTCGCTGGTCCTCTACATCCTGATCGGCTTCGTGAAGCCGGAGGACACCCCGGAGCGGCTCGCGATCATCGAGAAGATCAACACGGACGGGGACGGAGCCGCCGCGGCCGCGATCCCGACACCGGCGGACGGGGTCGGGGACCCCGTACGCACCACGGTGAAGGACTGACGGCCCCGCCCACGCCTCCGCCCCTCACGGGCGGAGGCGTAGGCACTGCTCAGTCGTCCAGGGCGCCGGTGACCTTGCCCAGGTCGACGAACTTGAAATCGGTGTTGTCGCGGACCTCCCCGTCGGCGTCCGTCTCGTCCGGGGTGTTGTGACCGTCCTGCACCACGAGCAGGCCGTTCGGGTAGCGGGAGCCGAGGGGGGCGTTCAGGACGGCGGCGCCGTCGCACTCCTCGGAGCCGTCGACGGTGCCGGAGGTGATCCGGAAGCCGCTCTCGTACTCGTTGTCGTCGGACACCTCGCGGTCGTACGCGGCGAAGGTGTTGTCGCCCTGGCTGGAGGCGAGCAGGTAGCCGTCGCCGGAGCCCTCGTCGAGGATGGTCAGGCCCTCGACGTCGGCGGACAGGTGGGTGCCGCCGTAGCCGGGGTCCGCGCCCGGGACGCACTCCTCGGTGGCCTCGTCGTAGGTGGCGGGGACGCCGTACTCGCGCACCTTGTCGATCAGCTTCGGCCTGCCGCCGAGGTCGGCGGGCATCCGCCAGATGCCGACGTCCTCCTGGCCGGCGTAGAGCACCTTGTTCACCGGGTCGACGACCATGCCCTCGACCTGCGGGAGGTCGCCGGGGTCGGCGCAGGGGGTCCAGGACCGGCCGTTGGGGAGGGTGAAGGAGGCCGGCAGGTCGTAGGTGCGCACCTGCCGGTAGGTGACGGCTCCGGTGGCGGTCGTCCTCAGCTCCAGCAGGGCGAGCCGGGTGCGGCTGCGCTGACTGACCACGGCGTAGGAGAGGCCGGTGGACTTGTCCGTCCAGGTGGCCAGGCCGTAGGGCGTGGTCTGGTCGTTGACCTCGTCCAGGGTCTTGGAGAAGACCAGCGGGGCGTTCGGGTCGGTGATGTCCGTCAGCGGCCGCGCGGCACCCGGGGTGATGCGGTAGATCCGCAGGTGGTCGCGGCCCCGGTCGGTGACGACGGCGACGTCGGCGCGGCCGGTCGGCAGCGGGAACCCGGAGACCAGGTCCACGTTGTTGAAGCGGCCCGGCTTGTCGTCGGGGGTGGGCGCGGGCGGCGCCGGGATCGACTGCACCTCCTTGCCGGCCAGGTCGTACACGCGCAGGCCGCCCTCCTTGGCCGTGGCGATCACCAGGCTGGCGTCCGGGTCGGCGGCGTTGCGCCAGATCGCCGGGTCGTCGGCGTCGGCGTTGCCCCCGGCGTCGTCGCCGTACAGGGCCGGGGTCTCGGTGGTGGCGGTCAGCTCCGGGAGCCCGGAGTCGGATGCCTGGGCCGAGGTGGGCAGGACCGCCACGGCCGTCAGGGCCGCGAGGATCGCGGCCGTCTGTGTCCCGCGCAGGTTGCGCACAGTGCCTCCACGAAGGGGGATGAACGGACGAGACCCGGTGGGGCAGCGCCGGGGAGGTGATCCCCGCGTCGGGCCGTGCAGATCCTCAGGACCGAAGGTGACGGGGTGGCCGCTGTGTGGTGACGCGGCCGTGCCAGGGCGATGAGCAATGGGAGCGGCCCGGGAGGTAACGGCCACTGCGCCCGGGAGTCAACGGCGTTGCCGGGTGGCATCGGCGGCGTCCACAGCCACCGACTCCGGAGTTCCCCAGGGTGCCTCCAGTGCGGCCCGGAGCGCGGTGACGGTGTCCGCACCGACGCGCTCGGCGAGCGCGGCTTCCAGCCCGGCCAGTGTCTCCATCGTCTCCGCGCGGCGCCGGACACCGTCCGCCGAGAGGAGCACGAGCTTCGACCGGGCGGACCGCGGATCGTTCTCCACGGTCAACGCGCCCAGGGCGACGAGTTCATGGACCCACTGGTGCGCGGTGGGAGCGCTGACACCCAGACGCCGGGCCAGCTCGGCGATGCTCGCCCCCTCCGACGGGAGCTGACTCAGCAGGGTCACGTGGGCCGCACTGATGGCCGACCCGTCCTCCTGGGCCTCGAACGCAGCGGTCAGCGCGGCTCGGAACCAGTTGTGCGCACGCCACAGCAGCCGGATGAGGGGCTCGGATTCAGACGGGGAGGAGGACATGGGTCTGCTTTCCCGGTGGGACGGCCGGTTCGGGGACGGTCCGCCGATGGTATGCCGGTCGACCTTGACGACCAACATCACTGGCCCTTCCGCGATCCCCATTCATTAGGTAACCTACGATTAGGCTACCTAATGGTGGATCGGATCGCAGAGGAGTGCACCATGAAGGTGATCGCAGTCGAAGAGGCGTTTTCCGTCCCGGA
Source organism: Streptomyces sp. NPDC006140 (assembly GCF_040628815.1). Taxonomy (NCBI): domain Bacteria; kingdom Bacillati; phylum Actinomycetota; class Actinomycetes; order Kitasatosporales; family Streptomycetaceae; genus Streptomyces; species Streptomyces sp. NPDC006140. Next base: position 24,482 of record NZ_JBEXTS010000010.1, read on the forward strand.
GCTGATCCCGTGGCCGGGCAAGGCCCCTATGCCTGCCGACTGGGGGGAGGAGTGGGGGCGCCGACTCGCCGACTTCACGGAGTTGCGGCTGGCGGACATGGACGAGCACGGGGTCGACATGCAGGTCCTGTCGCTCACCTCACCCGGCGTGGAGACCATCGAGGACCCGTCCGAGGCCGTGGCCACGGCCCGCCGGGTCAACGACCACCTGGCCGAGGTGGTCGCCGCCCACCCGACACGGTTCGCCGGCTTCGCCGTCCTGCCGCTGCAGGACCCGCAGGCCGCCGTGACCGAGCTGCGCCGAGCCGTGGAGGTACTGGGTCTCAAGGGGGTCCTGCACAACGACCACGTCCAGGGCCACTACCTCGACGAGCCGCGGTTCCGCCCGGTGTGGGCCGAGCTCGAACGGCTCGGCGTGACGCTCTACCTCCACCCCGCGCTCGCCCCTGCCGATCAGTGGCGGGTGTTCCAGGGGCATCCCGTGCTGAGCGGGCCGACCTGGGGATGGACAGCGCAGGTCGGCGCACACGCGCTGCGCCTGATCTACGGCGGAGTGTTCGACGAGTTCCCCGGGGCCTCGGTCACGCTCGGGCACATGGGAGAACTGCTCCCCTTCCAACTGGCCCGGCTCGACAGCCGCTACCACCAGGCCGACCCCAAGGGCAGGCCACACCGACTGCCCTCCCACTACCTGCGGCACAACCTCTACGCGACCACCAGCGGCGTCTTCTCCCACGCGGCCCTCCTCGGAGCCGTCCACGCCCTCGGCACCGACCGGCTGCTGTTCGCCGTCGACTACCCCTACGAATCCACCGCCGAAGCAGTCGACTTCCTCCGCACGGCGCCGTTCTCCCCCGCCGACCTGGAACGCGTCGCACACGGCAACGCGGAACGCCTGCTGCACATCTGACCGTGACCGACGAGAGGAACAAGAACGTGGACACTGCCACGGTGCGGCGACTGCTGGACGAAGCGGAGCTGCGGAAGCTGATACAGGCGCTGCCGCGAACACTCGATGAACGGGATTTCGACGGCTACGGTGCACAGTTCACCGAAGACGCCGTGATGGAGATCGGCAGGGAGGTCCGCCGCGGCCGGCAAGCGATCGCCGACGGCCCCAGGCACGACCTGCCCTGCCGCTATGAGGCGACGTATCACCACATGGGCCAGATATGCGTCGACGTCGACGGAGACGAGGCGACGATCCTCGCCTACATCGTCGCGTACCACCTCCCGAAGGCGTCTGAGCCGATGACGCACGAGGACGCCGGCGGCAAGTACCACGCCGTCGCCCGGCGAACCGAGAACGGCTGGCGCATCGCGCGGCTCCGTCTCGAGATCGTCCTGACCCAAGGGGCTTCCCTGAGCCTCGACGTCTGAGTGAGCGTCCGGTTCCCGGATTGCTAGGCGCCCCGCGGGTACCGGGCCAGCCAGCCCGGGGAGGAGCCCGCCGGGCCGTGCAGGGCCGGGCCCTGGGTCATCTCCATGGCGAAGTCGTCGGCCAGTTCCAGGATGGTGGGGCGGCCCTCCAGTTCGGCCAGCCAGGCCGGTGGGAGGGCCGTCTCGCCGTGCAGGGCGCCGAGCAGGCCGCCGGTCAGCGCGCCGGTGGCGGCGGAGGGGCCGTCGTGGTTGACGGCGAGACACAGCCCGTGCCGGACGTCGGCGGCGACCAGCGCGCAGTACACGGCGGCTCCGACGAGCCCCTCCGCCGTCCCCGCCCCGCTCAGCTCGGCGACCCGCTCGGGACCGGGCATGCCCTGCCGTACGGCGCCCAGCGCGTGCTGCAGCGCGTCCGACACGGGCTGGTGCCCGGGTCGGGCGGCGAGCAGGGCGAAGGCCCGCTGCACGGCACCGTCGAGGCTCTCGCCGAGGGCCAGCGCGTGCACGATCACGGCGTACGCGCCCGCCGCGAGACAGGCCGTGGGATGCCCGTGGGTCTGCGCCGCGCACTCCACCGCGAGCTGGACGACCAACTGCGGCTCCCACCCCACGAGCAGCCCGAACGGCGCGGACCGGGCGGCCGCCTCGGGCCCGGCCTCGCCGGGGTTCTTCGGCGCGTCCGGGGTCCCCATGGTGTCGTCGCCGAGCCCGAGGAGCAGGGCGCGGGTGGGGTCCCTGCGCGCGTACAGCCACTCCTCCCGCGCGAGCCACCCGTCGTCCTTGCGACGCTCGTCGGGCCCCCAGTCCCGCTGGGTGGCGGCCCAGCGCAGATAGGCCCGGTGCAGATCGGTCGGCGGATGCCAGGCGCCGGTGTCCCGCCGCACCTGGGCCCGTATCAGCCCGTCGACGGAGAACAGGGTGAGCTGCGTGAGGTGGGTGACGGCACCGCGTCTGCCGTAGGCCGGGGCCAGGTCCACGAGACCCTCCGCCCCGTACGCCTCCCGGATCCCCTCGACGGTCACCCCGTCGACGGGCGCCCCCAGCGCGTCCCCGACGGCCACACCGAGCAACGTCCCCCGCACCCGGCTCCGAAAGTCCTGCTGCTCCGTACGGCCCCAGACGGCACCGGCAGTCGCACCCACCCAGTCCTCCCCAGGGAACCGTCCATACGTCCGACAGCTCTGCACTGTATTCGAACGGGGACGGGGGGTTGAGGGGGCGGAATGGTGCGGGGGTGTGGACGGAGTGCTCCCGTGGTTCGGTTGTCAGCCGTACCAGGTCACGTTGCAGACATAGACACACTCATGCCGCGGTACGGCCAGAAAGCTGATGAATCCACGCCCGCCGAGCAGGTCGAACTCACGCAGTCCGGCCTCCCGGTCGTAGGGCCTGCCGACCCTCACGGCGTCGTGGCCGAGCGCCGCCAGTTCGGTGGCGAGTCGTTCCACTTCCGCCACTACCCCGGGTGGCAGCCCATTCGTCACATAGTCGGCGCTCGGGTTGTAGTCCCAGGACCAGTCCGTCACAGCCCGGCCTCTGCCTCCGCGACCTCCCGGATGGCGTGGATCTCCGCGATGGCCTCGGTCGGGTCCTGTTCGCCGGCATCCACGATGCGCTCCAGTTCGCGCAGGCGTTCGGCACGAGCAGGGTGACGCTCGATCGCGACGAACACACCCCAGGAGTGCACGAAGGCGCGCAGGGGGGCCAGGCTCTGGGTCTGCTGGGCATGGGTCGTGGCCTCGAAGAGGTGCTGCGTGAGCGTGGGAAGCCGGCTGGGGGCGATCCGTGCGACGGCATCACGCAGCGCGTCCGGCGTCAGCTGAGGCATGGGGATCAGCGGCCCGTAGGGGCCGTCGCTCTGAGCACTCACAGTGACCTCCGGTGCAGGTGGTTCGCTCCTCGTACGGTACCGGCGAACGCCCTGGGGAACCGCTGAGACGGAACAGACCACGTGACTCGTTCCCGGCACGCTACGCCGCCTTCCGCTCGCCGGTTCGGCAGTCGCGGCAGCGGCCCGGCTGTGCTGCCCGGAAGGCGCGGTCGCAGCCGTCGCAGGTCTGGAGCGGGGCCGGGCGGAAGGTGGGTGCGGAGGGTGGTGCCGCGGGGAGGGGCGGTGGGAGGAGGGTGGTGAGGCGGTGGGCGAGGAAGGCCGCCGGGTGCTTGATCGGGTCCTCGGGGAGGCCGGTCGTCAGGGTGCGCTGGACCGCCGTGGCGGGCACGCCCCGCTCCAGCCAGGCCGACACCTGCGGGGCCAGGCGGTGTACGTCCCGCTCGCTGAGCAGCAGGCGGGAGTCGACGGCGCGCAGGCCGGTGAGCAGGTCGGCGGCGGTGCCGTGGGGCTTCGGCGCGGCGGGCTCCGGCCTGGGCGGCGGGGACGCCGGGCGGCACTCGGGGACGACCGGGCGGTGGGGCTTGTTGTACGACACCGTGCGGGTTACGACTCGGCCCGATTGAAGACGCTCCTTGGCGCGCGTCAGATAGCCGTGGGTCTCCAGCTCCCGCAGGGCCGCGGCGATCCGGATCTCGCCCTCGCGGAACTTGGCCGCCAGCGCCTTGATGCCGACCGGCGTCCCGGCGGGCAGCGACTGGATGTGGACCGCCAGGCCGATCGCCGTGAGCGACAGGTCCGGGTGCTGGGCGAGGTGGTTGCCGACCACCGTGAAGTTCTCGTCGTGGCGTTCCGTCACGTGCTGGACACCGGAAGTGCCGGACTGCGCGCGTGCGGGCGCGCTAGGCTGCTGCTCAGTCATCGGGAAGGTCCTGCTTCCTTGGTGATCAGGCCCTCGCACTGGGATGCCAGTCCCGGCGGGGGCCGTATTCGTTTGTTCGGTTGTCTGTGCCGACGGTGCACCACCGACTCCCCGCCACGCCAGCCGAGTTGGCGATGTTCACTCCTGCGGGTGAGCCGCGGGGGCGGTGGGGGCGGGTTGGTTCTTTCCCCGGTTCTTTGGTCTTTGGCGTCGGGACCGGCCGGGTCATGACGGGCCGCGATCCGGCGACAGTTCCGCCCACACGGTCTTGGCGTGAGCCGGTGCCGCCTCCACGCCCCAACGGGCCGCGTACGCCGAGACGATCCGCAGGCCGCGACCCCGTTCCGCGTCGTCCGCCACCGGGTCCGGGATCCGCGGCATCCGGTCGCCCCGGGCATCGGTGACCTCGACGCGGAGAGTGCGGTCGGGGTGCAGCTTCAGGCCCAGCCGGAAGTCCCTTCCCTGGACACGTCCGTGCAGCACCGCGTTCGACGCCAGCTCCGCCACCACGTGCCCCGCGGCCTCGTACGGCTCGCCCCACTCGTCGAGTTGGCGCTCGGCGAGCAGGCGCGCCAGTCGCGCACCCCTTCGAGTGGCCGACAGCTGAATCGTGAAGTGGCGCACGGGCGTGGAGATTTCAGCGAGGGATTTCTGACTCATGTCACCCAGCGTGGTCATCCATCCCTACTCTGAACAGCAACGACCCCGGTACGGAGCGTGACTGTCCGGTCGCATGGCGGGGTCGTCCGGCTCGTACGTCAGGAGGGGAAGGCGTGGAGGACGAGGAAGCGGCGGCCGTACTCAGGACGGTCGGGCGCCAGATCAAGATGTGGCGCGAGGCCGCGGGTCTGAAGCAGGCGGAGTTGGGGGCGGCCATCGGGTACGGCGAGGAGATGGTGTCGTCCGTGGAGCGAGCGCGCCGGATCCCCAAGCCTGACTTTCTCGACAAGGCGGATGAGGTGTTGGGGGCGGGCGGAAAGCTTGCCGTGATGAAGGAGGACGTAGAGAAGGCTCGGTATCCGAAGAAGGTGCGGGACCTGGCGAAGCTGGAGGACGAGGCCCTCGAACTCGGGGCCTACGACAACCACCAGATCCACGGGCTTCTCCAGACGCAGGAGTACGCCCAGGCGTTGTACGCCATGAGGCGACCAGCCTTCAGCGAGGACGAGATCGAGCGGCACGTCGCCGCACGCATGGCACGGAAGGCCGTGTTCGATCGCGTGCCTCGACCGCTCATCACCTTTGTCCAGGAAGAGACCACGCTGCGGAGGCCTGTCGGAGGCAGAATGGTGCTGCGCCGCCAGCTCGAGCACCTGTTGGATGTCGCCAAGTTGCGGCACGTGTCGATCCAGGTCATGCCGACGGACCGGGAGGACCACGCGGGGATGGCAGGTCCGTTCCGGGTGCTGAAGCTGCACGAGGGCAAGACCCTGGGGCACTTCGAGGCCCAGTTGCACAATCGCGTGATCAGCGACCCCCGGGACGCCCAGATCCTCGACATGCGCTATGGAATGATCCGCGCGCAGGCCCTCTCGCCCGAAGAGTCCCTGGCCTTCATCGGAAAAGTTCTGGGAGAAGTGACGTGACCACAAAGCTCGTCTGGTTCAAGAGCAGCTACAGCAGCAACGACGGCCCTGACTGCCTCGAAGCCGCGATATCCAACACCTCGCACCGCGCCATCCACATCCGCGACTCCAAGAACAAGGACGGTGCCCGTCTGGCCTTCAGCGACGGCGCCTGGTCGGAGTTCCTGAAGTTCACGGTGGGACACTGAGGGCATGTGGGGACGCGGAGTGAGAGTCGGCCTGCTGATGGCCTGCGTCCCGAGCCTCCCCTGGGCCGCTCTCGCCCTGGGGGTCGCCGCGGTGGAGTTCCTCCGAGGCGGGGACACACAGCTCGCCGCTCATGACGTGCGCTACGGCGGGCTGCTGCTGGCGGGGAGTGTGCTGGCCGGGCTGCTGATGGGCTCGGTCCTCGCGGGAGGGCTGGCCCTGGCTTCCCGCGTCGTCACCCGCGCGGGGGGACTCGCCCTGGTGGGCGGGCTGCTGGGGCTGCTGGTCTTCCCTGTGGAGATCCTCGTCGTCGGAGGGGCCACAAACGGGGCGTACGCGCAGCTCGGGACGGCGTTCCTGGCCTGGCCGGTGATGGCGGCGGTGGCGGCCGCGCACAGCGCCGACATCGTCGGCCGGACGCGCGTGCGCACCTGGCTCTGGACGCCGGGAGCGGCACAGCGGCTCGGGCGCGGCTGACCGCGCCCGGGCCGACCGGCTCAGTTCGCGCCGGAGAGCGTTTCGGAGTTCTCCGCGTTCTCGACGCCTTCGGCGTTCTCGGCGTTCTCCTCGCCCTGCTTCTTCTCGGCGAGTTCCCGCGCCAGCCTTTCCGAGTACAGCCTCATTTCCGCTTCTTTGCGCTCGTCGAACACCGATGCCTCCTTTAATGCAGGGGTGTGGGAAGGAAAAACCCAGGGGGGTGGGAACGGTCCGGCAGCCCGGCAGGGGCGCGCTAGGACCGGGGGCGGCTGGGAGCCGGGAGTGAGGGTGTCGAACGGTGGGGTTCGTCAGGGATCAGCCGCCGCACCATCGCACACCTCCCGGAAATAACTCGACCAGACCACAAGCCTCTTGGCCAGAAGATTACCCCACCGGCACTCAATTCGTCACGGTCGGATTACGCCCGCACACAGGTAATTCGCATGCCGTTCACCCGGCGAGGACAGGTCCCAGTACCGCGCGGTCGGTATCCGAAAAGCTTTCCGCCGCGTCGGAATCCAGCGCTCGGACGCGTTCCACATCGGCCCGGGCCTCCTCCGGCCGGCCCAGGGCCGCGTGGAGCACCGCCCGGCGGCACAGGGCCCAGACGTAGCCCGGCCGCAGCTCCACCGCCCGGTTCAGGTCGGCCAGTGCCTCCGCGTGGCGGCCCAGGGTGGCCAGGGACGCGCCGCGGCTCGCGTAGGCCGAGGCGTAGGCGGGGTCCAGGGTCAGCGCGACGTCCAGGTCGGCGACCGCCTCCTCGTCGCGGCCCGCGGCGCGCAGCGCGTCGCCGCGTTCGCAGCGGGCCCAGGGCCAGTCGGGGGTCACGGTGAGGGCGTGGTCGAGGTCGGCCAGTTGGCGTGCGGAGTCGCCCATGGCCCGCCACACCCGGGCCCGGCGGGCGAGCGCCCAGGCGTAGTCGGGATTGAGGTCCAGCGCGCGCCCGAGGTCGGCGAGGGCGGCGTCCAGGTTTCCGGCGCGTGCGTGTGTGGCGCCCCGGGACGCCCAGGCGAACCTGGTCGCCGGGTCGAGGCGGATGCTTTCGGTCAGGTCCCGGATCGCCTCGGCGTCGTGCCCGGCGATCCGGTGGTGCTCGCCGCGCAGGGCGAGGTACCAGGCGTTGTCCGGCTCCAGCGCGACGGCCCGGTCCAGGTCGGCGATGGCCGCCTCGTGGTCGCCCAGCTCGCCCCGGACTCCGGCCCGGTGCCGGTAGGCGGGAGCCAGCTCCGGGTCGAGGGCGACGGCCTGGTCGTATTCGGCGAGGGCCTGCGCGTAGGCGCCCTCGCCGCGCAGCTCGCCGCCCCGTACGAGCCGGGCCCGGGCCTGGGCCGGCGCGTCGAGGGCGGCGTGGCGCAGGAGGAGCCCGAGCGCGGCGGTGATGCCTTCCGTGTCGAGGGCCGCCGTCAGGTCCCTCCCCCACCGGGCCGTCGCCTCCGCGTCCGCGTCCTGCCCGGCGTCGAGCAGCGCGCGGGCCCAGCGCGCCGCCACGCCCGCGCCGGCGTCGCACGCGGCGACGAAGTCCCGCAGTGCCTGAGGCAGCGCGTCCCGCTCCCCGGCGCAGAGCAGGTGGTACGTCTCCGCCAGCCGCAGTTCCCGCCATGCCTCGTCCGCCCACAGGTCCGCGGTGTCCCGGCCCGCGCCGGTCTCCTCGCGCCAGGCCCGGAACGCCCCCGCCAGCCGCCGCTGCCGCTGCGCCCACGCGCGCGGCGACCGGTGCCGTTCGGCGCGCAGCATCGGTGCCCGTACGACGTCGTGGTAGCGCAGGCGGCCGCCGTCGCGGTCGGTGACGAACGGCAGGGACCGCAGCCAGTCGTAGACGGCCTCGGCGTCCTCGTCGGGGCAGTCGGCCGCCGCCCGGAACACGTCCCCGTCGAGCCACCTCGGCAGCGCGCAGGACCGGGCTGCGGCGCGGCGGGCCGGGTCGCGCTCCCACTTCAGGAAGCGGTCCACGGCCGTGGCGCTCGGGTCGCCGACGTCGTCCGGGTCGGTGGGGCGGGACTCGGCGAGGGTGGAGACCAGGACGGGGAGGCCGCCGGTGAGGCGCAGGACCTCCTCGACGACCGGTTCGGCGGTCACGCCCCGGGCGGCCAGCAGGCCACGTGCCTCCGTCTCCGTGAAGGGGGCGAGGGGCAGGTCCGTCACGAAGTCGCCCAGGCCGCCCCAGAGAGCGGTGTCCAGGGGGCGCTGTCCCGCCGTGACCACCACCGTCGTGGCGGGCAGGGGGCCGTGGCGGTCGGTCGTCATCGTGGTGTGGAGCCAGGGGTCCAGGTAGGGGCCTGTGCGCTCGTACGTGTCGAGGAAGAGCGCGATCCAGGGGGCGTCCGCGTCGGCGAGTTCGCGCAGCAGGACCGGGGTGAGCACCTGCTCCGGGGCGAGGACCAACTGGAGGTCCTCGTGGTTGCGGAAGCGGGCGACGAGGCTCGCGCGCAACCGGCCCGCCCCCTCGGCGACCTGGTCCGGGTCGAGCAGTCCCGCCAGGGGGCCGACCACCGGCACCATCCCGGCGGCCACCACCCCCGCCCGGGCCGCCAGCCTCCCGCCCGCCGAGGGTTGGCCGGTCTCCTCCGCCTCCGTGTCCTGGGCCGCGAGGGCCGCCAGCTCCGCCTCGTGCCGGCGCTCGCGATGGGTGGCGAGCAGGCGGTCCAGGTCCTTCAGGCGGCTGCCCTGGGCGGCGAACTGGCGGCTGATCTCCGCCATCGCCTCCGGCACGCTGCCGGCGCTGTCGTCGACGTACGCGGTCAGCGCGCCGCACTCGCGGGCGATCTGCTCCAACTCCCTGAGCAGGAAGGTCTTTCCGACGCCCGCGTTGCCGTGCACGTGGAAGCGGAAGCGGTGGCGTTCGTCGTGCGGTGCGGTGTCGAAGTTGGCGCGGAAGGCGGACCGTTCGGCGGACCGGCCGACGAACCCGGCCCGGCTGCGCCGGCGTATCAGTTCCTGCACCGACGGTCTCGCCTGCGCCATCCGTTCCGCCCCCTCGCCTCGCCCGACCGCCCTCCGTCGTCATTCTCGCTCAGCGGTTGGGGGGACAATCGCGGTCGCGCCCGGGAAGAATGATCGACATGGCCACCTCCACAACCTCACGCGGCGGGCTGTCCCTCGCCGCCTTGCTGCTCACCGCCACCATCGCCCTCTACATGGCGCTCGTCGCCTTCGGGAACATCACCGACTTCGGAACCAACCAGCAGTTCGTCCGTCATGTGCTGGCCATGGACACCACGTTCAAGGACGAGGACCTGATGTGGCGGGCCATCACGAACCAGGGGCTCCAGGACGCCGCCTACGTCGCGATCATCGTGTGGGAGACCGTCGCCGCGCTCGTCCTCATATACGGGAGCTGGCTGTGGGCAAGACGCGATGCGGCGCGGGCCCGGCGGATGTCGACGTACGGGCTGCTGATGGTGATGCTGCTGTTCGGGGCCGGGTTCATCGCGATCGGCGGTGAGTGGTTCTCGATGTGGCAGTCCAAGAGCTGGAACGGGCTGGACGCCGCGACCCGGGTGTTCCTGTTCAGCGGGGTCGTGCTGATCGTCAACCAGCTGTCGGCCCCGCGGTCGGAGTCGTCCGCTACTTGACGACGGTCACGGTCGTGCCGACCGTGCCGAACGCCCACAGGGCCGAGCCGTCCGCCTTCCGCATCCGGACCCCGCCCGTCTGCGTGCCGGACGCGGCGGGCGGCGGCGAGGCCCCGTCGACCGCGTTGGAGAAGGCGACGGAGACGCCGGACTTCGCGGCGAAGTAGACGATGTGCTCGATCTGGACGCCGTCGGAGCCGGTGGTGGCCGGGTTGCGGTCCGACACCGTGTACGTGCCGGGGTCGGGGCTGACCGTGCCCGGCCAGACCGTGAACGTGCGGCGGGTCGCCTCGCTCGCGTCGACCAGCCACACCCGCTTCTCGCCGAGGGAGTAGACGATGCGCCGGCCGGTGCCGGAGCCGTCGGGGACCCGGGCCGGGGCGGACGCCGTGGGCGTGGGCTGCGCCGATGCCGTGCTGCTCGGCTTGGCCGAGGTGGCGGTGGGGTGCGGGCCCCGGTCCGCCTGCACGGCCAGGACCGTCACCGCGGCTATCGCTCCTACGGTCAGCCCGGTCGTCCAGGCCCACGAAGGAAGTCGGGCAGGCACCGGCACGCATCTCCTCAGTCACGGGACCCCGCACACCCGGGGTTCCGATCATCGTACTGCGCGCGTGCCGGTCGCTCGGAGGCTCAGGGCCCGCCGAGGGGCTTGCGGACCGGGACGGGGCCCGTGCCGGCGCCGTGGGCCGTGTAGCGGGGGGTGCGCACCGGCGCCGGGTAGGCGAGGTGCACCAGCCGGGACTGCTCCTGCCGCATGTGCGTGAGCGACTCCAGGATGTAGCCCACGAGCAGGACGAGCGCCGCGATGGTCATGATCGCGGCGGCGAGCACCGCCGTGGGCAGGCGGGGCACGCTGCCCGTCCGCACGAACTCGGTGACGACGGGGATGCCGAGGATGACCGAGACGAGGGCCAGCACGCCCGCGACCAGGGTGTGCACGAGGGAGGGCCGCTCGCGGCGCGCCAGGTCGAGGATGACCCGCAGGATGCGCCAGCCGTCCCGGTAGGTGCGCAGCTTGCTCTCGCCGCCCGCGGGCCGGACCCGGTAGTCCACGACGACCTCCGCCGTGGGGAGCCGCAGGTGCAGCGCGTGGATGGTCATCTCGGTCTCGGTCTCGAACTCGCGGGCCAGGGCCGGGAAGGACTTCACGAACCGGCGCGAGAAGACCCGGTAGCCGCTGAGCATGTCGGTCACGTCGTTGCCGAACAGCGACCGCACCGCCCCGGTGAGCAGTTTGTTGCCGGCCGCGTGCCCGGTCCGGTAGGCCCCGTCGACCGTCACCCGGCGGGCGCCGACGACCTGGTCGTAGGGCCCCTCGAAGAGCAGGTCCACGAGGTCCCGGGCGCGGGAGGCGTCGTAGGTGTCGTCGCCGTCGATGAGGAGCAGGGCGTCCGCGTCGACGTCGGCGAAGGCGCGGCGGACGACGTTGCCCTTGCCCTTGCGGGGTTCCGTCCGGACAATCGCGCCCGCCTCCCGGGCGATCTCCACCGTGCGGTCGGTGGAGGCGTTGTCGTAGACGTAGATGTCGGCCTCGGGGAGGGCCGCGCGCAGGTCGCGGACGACCTTGCCGACGGCCGCCTCCTCGTTGTGACACGGCACGACACACGCGATCGTCGGTTCCACGACCACTCCTCACCCGGACCGATGTCTCGTTCGGTAGGAAATCATGCGATATGAGCGCGTCTGGGCGGTGAGGGCGCGCCGGGTCGTTACGCTCGCCGTGTGCCGGTCCTCGCATCTGTGACACTGCGCGTGCGCGACACCCTCCGGGGCATCTGGCGCGAGGCCGCCAAGTTCGGCGTCGTCGGGGCCCTGGCGTTCGTCGTCGACAACGGCGGCTACAACCTGCTCGTCTTCGGACTGCCCGGCGGCGCCGGGGGCGGGGCGATGCGGGACGCCCCCGTCCAGGCGTCGGTCGTCGCGACCGGCGCGGCGGCCCTGTTCAGCTGGGCCGGGAACCGCTACTGGACCTACCGCCACCAGCACCGCGAGCAGGTGAGCCGCGAACTCGCCCTGTTCCTCGTCGCGAACGGGGTCGGGCTGGCCATCACGGCGGGCACGGTCTTCGCCTCACGGAACCTGCTCGGGCTCGACTCGGCGCTGAGCGACAACACGGCCCGCATCCTCGGCTGGGCCCTGGCGACGCTGTTCCGCTTCTACGCCTACCGGCGCTACGTGTTCGTCGCACCCTGAGCCGTTAGCATCCGGCACATGGGACAAAAGGGGCGGTTGCCGTTCGCGCAGCGCTGGACGTGGAGTCTGGCCGCCGTCGCCGCGGTCTGCTGCCTGGCCACGATCCTCGTCTTCGCCCCCGGGTACCTGAGTCCCGACAGCCTCGACCAGCTCCAGCAGGCGGAGGGCAAGAGGCCCCTGACCGACTGGCATCCGCCCGTGCTGAGCCTGGTGTGGCGGGCGCTGATCGCCGTGACCGGCTCGATCACCTCCCTGCTCGTCGTCCAGGCCGTCGTCTTCTGGGGCGCGCTCGGGGTGCTGGCCTGGTGCGTGTGGGGGCTGACCGGGAGCCGGGGCGGTTCGCTCGCCGTGCTCGGCCTCGGGCTGACGCCGTTCGTGCTGACGTTCGCCGGGGTGGTGTGGAAGGACGTCCACGCGGCGTTCGCGCTGCTCGCCGCGTGCGCGGTCGCGTTCACCGGGCTGCGGCTGCGGGACACCCGCCCGCGTCCGGCCGTGCGCTGGGCGCTGCTCTGGCTGGGCGTGCTGTTCCTCGCCTACGCCATGCTCGTGCGCAAGAACGCCTTCGTCGCCGCGCTCCCCGTCTTCGTGATGCTCGTCCTCGCCCTGTGGCGGGCTCCCGGGCGCCGTACGTGGGTGACGTGCGCGGCGGCGCTCGCGGCCGCGCTCGTCGTGCCCGCCGCGGCCATCTCCCTGTTCGCGCAGCCGCTGCAGACCAAGCAGGGCGCGCAGATCATGATCGACGACCTGGTGCACGTGCTGGGGGCGGACGAGCTGCGGTCGGCGGACGTGTCACCCGATCTCAGGGACCGGCTCGTGGCCGCCGCGCGGGAATGCCGTCGCGTCGGGGCCCTGTCGGACGCCTACTGGGCCTGCTACGACCGCCCGGCGGACGGGCTGCGCGGCGACTCGGACGAGATCACGTCCCTGTGGCTGCGCGAGATGAGCGGGCATGTGCCGCACTACGTCCAGTACCGGCTGCGGCTCTTCACGAGCCTGCTGTTCGAGACCGGCTATCCGTACCACCCGGGGGTCAGCCGCAACGACCAGGGCATCGAGGTGGCGCACCCCCGGCTGGAGGACATGCTCGACACGTACGTCACCGGCATGGCCACGGACCTGCGGTGGCTGTTCCGCGGCTGGTTCTGGCTGGCCGTCGCGCTGGTGCTCGCGATCCGCCCCGGCAAGGGCACCTTCGCGATGCCCGTCCGGGCGCTCGGCATCAGCTCGGCGGCCTACATCCTGGGCTATCTCCCGATCATGCCCGCGACGAACTACCGCTACCTGTACTGGCCCGCGATCGCCTGCGCCCTCGGCCTGCTGCTCCTCCGGCTCGGCCGGCGCACCCCTCCCCCGCCACCGGCACCCCCCGGCGCCACGGCCGGCCGCGCCCTGACGGCGCACCAGCCGGCGGACGCCGGGGGGCAGTAGCCGGTCGCCTCAGTCCAGCACCGGCAGCAGCTCCGGCAGGTGCCCGTCCGACTCCCGCGCGGCCCGCTGCCGCTCCTCCGGGACCTCCCCGTAGAGGGTGGTGCGGGGCTTGGCGGGCCGGCCCGCGGCGTTCGCCACCGCGATGAGGTCCTTGACCGACTTGTACGAGCCGTACGACGAGCCCGCCATCCGGGAGATGGTCTCCTCCATGAGCGTGCCGCCGAGGTCGTTCGCGCCGGAGCGGAGCATCTCGGCCGCGCCCTCCGTGCCCAGCTTCACCCAGCTGGTCTGGATGTTGGGGATGTGCGGGTGCAGCAGCAGCCGGGCCATGGCCGTCACCGCGCGGTTGTCCCGCATGGTCGGGCCCGGGCGGGCGATCCCCGCCAGGTACACCGGCGCGTTGGTGTGCACGAACGGCAGGGTCACGAACTCGGTGAAGCCGCCGGTGCGCTGTTGGATGGAGGCGAGGGTGCGCAGGTGCCCGAGCCAGTGGCGCGGCTGGTCCACATGCCCGTACATCATCGTCGAGGACGACCGGATGCCCAGCTCGTGGGCCGTCGTCACGACCTCGATCCAGTCGGCGGCGGGCAGCTTGCCCTTGGTGAGGATCCAGCGGACCTCGTCGTCGAGGATCTCGGCGGCCGTGCCCGGGATGGTGTCCAGGCCCGCCTCCTTGGCGGCGGCCAGCCACTCGCGGATCGACATGCCGGTACGGGCCGCGCCGTTGACGACCTCCATCGGCGAGAAGGCGTGCACGTGCATGCCGGGGACGCGCTCCTTCACGGCCCGCGCGATGTCGAAGTACGCCGTGCCCGGCAGGTCCGGGTGGATGCCGCCCTGCATGCAGACCTCCACCGCGCCCACGTCCCAGGCCTGCTGGGCCCGGTCGGCGACCTGATCCAGGGAGAGGGTGTAGGCGTCGGCGTCGGTGCGGCGCTGGGCGAAGGCGCAGAAGCGGCAGCCGGTGTAGCAGACGTTGGTGAAGTTGATGTTCCGGGTGACGATGTAGGTCACGTCGTCACCGACGGCCGACTTCCGTACGTCATCCGCGACGCGGGCGAGGGCGTCCAGCGCCGGGCCGTCCGCGTGCAGCAGGGCCAGGGCCTCGTCGTCGGTGAGCTTCGTCGGGTCGTCGGCGGCGGTGCGCAGGGCCTCGCGTACGTCGGTGTCGATGCGCTCGGGTGCCATGCCCGGGGCGGCGGCCTCGCGCAGGGCGCCCCAGTCGCCGTACACCTCGTCGAAGTCGTCCCGGCGGTCCGAGGTACGGCCCTCGGAGTCGATGGTCGTGTGCAGGTCGGTGCGGCCGGAGGCGACGAAGACCTCCTCCGGCTCCTGCCAGGGCAGGCCCACCGGCACGGCGTCGGGGCGGGCGAGGCCCGTCTCCGGGTCGGCCAGGGCCGCCACGTGCGGGCGCAGCCGCGGGTCCAGCCAGGGCTCGCCGCGCCGCACGAACTCCGGGTACACGCAGAGCCGTTCGCGCAGCTCGAAACCGGCCGCGCGGGACTTCTCGGCGAGCTGCTCGATCTGCGGCCAGGGCCGCTCGGGGTTGACGTGGTCGATGGTGAGCGGGGAGACGCCGCCCCAGTCGTCGATACCGGCCCGGATCAGCCGCTCGTACTCGTCGTCGACGAGGTTGGGCGGGGCCTGGATGTTGCCGCTCGGGCCCATGAGGAGGCGGGCGACGGCGACCGTGGCGACCAGTTCGTCGAGTTCCGCGTCGGGCATGCCGCGCATCGCCGTGTCCGGCTTGGCGCGGAAGTTCTGGATGATCAGCTCCTGGACGCCGTGGTAAGCGCGGGAGACCTTGCGCAGCGCGAACAGCGACTCGGCGCGCTCCTCGTAGGTCTCGCCGATGCCTATCAGCACCCCGGAGGTGAAGGGGACGGAGGACCGCCCGGCGTCCTCCAGCACCCTCAGGCGGACGGCGGGCTCCTTGTCCGGGGAGCCGTAGTGAGGGCCGCCCGGCTCCGACCACAGGCGGGTCGCGGTGGTCTCCAGCATCATGCCCATGCTCGGCGCGACGGGCTTGAGGCGCTGGAAGTCGGTCCAGGACATGACGCCCGGGTTGAGGTGGGGCAGCAGGCCCGTCTCCTCCAGGATGCGGATGGAGATGGCACGGACGTAGGCGAGGGTGTCGTCGTAGCCGTGCGCGTCGAGCCACTCGCGGGCCTCGGGCCAGCGGTCCTCGGGCTTGTCGCCGAGGGTGATGAGGGCTTCCTTGCAGCCGAGGGCGGCGCCCTTGCGGGCGATGTCCAGCACCTCGTCCGGGGACATGAACATCCCGTGGCCCTCCCGGCGGAGCTTGCCGGGGACGGTCACGAACGTGCAGTAGTGGCACTTGTCCCGGCACAGCCGGGTCAGCGGGATGAAGACGCTCTTCGAGTACGTGATGACGCCGGGCCGGCCGGCCGCCTCCAGGCCCGCGTCCCGCACCCGGGCGGCCGAGGCCGACAGGTCCTCCAGCTGCTCGCCCCGGGCCTGGAGCAGGACCGCCGCCTCGGCGACGTCGAGGGAGACGCCGTCCCTGGCCCGTTTCAGGGCGCGACGCAGGGAGTTCTCGGTGGGGCCGGTTCCGGAGGTCGCGGAAGTCGTCATCCTTCGAGCATACGAGTGCGCTGATCAACAGGGCCGAGCCCTGTCAGTGGAAGGCCAGCCATCCGATGCCCAGGGCCGAGACGAGACCGCTGAGGACCACGGCGAGGGGCCTGTGGCGCTGCAGGGTGAACCAGACCAGCAGGGCGGTCACCAGGACCGCGAGCGTGCCGATCGCGCCGCGCAACAGGCCTTGGCTGTAGCCGTACTCGGCGAAATGCCGCCCGAGCCACGCTAACCAGGCGATCCTCATGACGCTGTACTGCTCCCCCCATGTCACCCCGACCGGGTTGTCAGGTACCTGGAAGATATCGCGTGAGCCCGTCCAGCGCCTTCAGCACCTCCGCCTCCCCCGCCGGCGGCAGCTGCACCACGACCTCCTCGATGCCGAGGTCGGCGTAGTGGGCGAGCTTGCCCGGGGTCGGGTGAACGGCGTACGGGACGACCTGGAGGGCCCGGGGGTCACGGCCCGCCTCGGTCCAGGCGGCGCGCAGCCGCGGCAGGGACTCGGACAGGCCGCGTCCGCCGATGGGCAGCCAGCCGTCGGCGTACGCGCAGATGTCGGCGAACAGCCTGGGCCCGGCGGCCCCGCCGAGCAGCGTGCGCGGGCCGACGACCGGGCCGCGCGGCTGCTGCACGGGCTTGGGGTGCGCGAGGCTCGCCCGTACGCTCCCGAACTCCCCCTCGTACGGGGTGGGTTCCTCCGCCCACAGGGCCCGCATCAGCCCCATCCGGTCCCGGACCAGCTCGCGCCGGGTGCGCCACTGGACGCCGTGGTCGGCGGCCTCCTCCACGTTCCAGCCGAAACCGATCCCGAGGGTGAAGCGGCCGCCGGAGAGGTGGTCCAGGGTCGCGACCTGCTTGGCCAGGTCGATCGGGTCGTGCTGGGCGACGAGCGTGATGCCCGTGCCGAGCCCGAGCCGCTCGGTGACGGCGGCGGCCTGGCCGAGCGCCACGAACGGGTCGAGCGTACGGCCGTACTCGCGCGGCAGCTCCCCGCCCGCCGGGTACGGGGTGGTCCGCTCGACAGGGATGTGCGTGTGCTCGGGCAGGTACAGCCCGGCGAGACCGCGCTCCTCCAGCTCCCGGGCGAGCCGGGTCGGAGTGATCGTCTCGTCGGTGAGGAAGATCGTCACGGCGATGCGCATGGGCCATCTCTACCCGAGGGAGACCCGACTGTCCATACCGACCGGTCGGACTCTTGTGATGCCCCGGCTGGTGTCCCGGCCTGTTCCGCGGATCAGCGTCGGCGGATTCCCTTCCCTTGCACGCCAGTTCACGGGGGACTACAAGAGTTCCCACGCACCACCCTGCACCGCCCGTGCCACGTCACCGACGACACCTGGGAGCAGCAGCATGTGCGAGGACCACCGCGGCGGGCCCGGTCGGCGGGCGCTGTTCGTGACGGGAGCGGCCGCCGCGCTTACCTTGGGGAGCGTGAGCTTCGCCGCAGCGGACGACGGCGGCCGGGAGAGCAGAACGGTGCGCGGCACCCTGCCGCCCGGCTCGCCCGACTTCGTGTACGTGCCCGTCGAGGTCCCGGCCGGGGTCCGGGAGATCAAGGTCGCCTACACCTACGACCGGCCGACCGTCCCGGCCGGCACGACCGGCAACGCCCTCGACATCGGCGTCTTCGACGAGCGCGGCACCGAGCTGGGGGGCCGGGGCTTCCGGGGCTGGTCGGGCGGGGCGCGCACGGAGTTCTTCATCCGCGCCGACGACGCCACGCCCGGTTACCTGCCGGGCCCGGTGCGCGAGGGCACCTGGCACATCGCGCTCGGCCCGTACACGGTCGCCCCGCAGGGCCTCGCGTACGAGATCACGATCACGCTGACGTACGGCGAGCCGGGCGAGGCCGTCGAGCCCGTGTACCCGCCGGAGCGGGCCAGGGGCCGGGGACGTGCCTGGTACCGGGGCGACTGCCATCTGCACTCCTGGTACTCCGACGGCCGCCGCACCCCCGCCGAGATCGGCGAGCTGGCCCGGGCGGCGGGACTGGACTTCATCAACTCCTCCGAGCACAACACGCACGCGGCGCACGCCCACTGGGCCGACGTGGCCGGGGACGACCTGCTGGTGATGCTGGGCGAGGAGATCACGACCAGGAACGGTCACGTGGTCGCGCTCGGCACCGACCCGGGCACCTTCGTCGACTGGCGCTACCGGGCCCGCGACAACCGCTTCGGCCGGTTCGCCCGGCAGATCCGGCGCGCCGGCGGCCTGGTCGTCCCGGCCCACCCGCACGCCACCTGCGTCGGCTGCAACTGGAAGTTCGGCTTCGGCGAGGCCGACGCGATCGAGGTGTGGAACGGCCCCTACACGCCCGACGACGAGGTCGCCCTGGCCGACTGGGACAGCATGCTGGTGGCGTCCGTGCGGGACGGGCGCGACTGGATCCCGGCGATGGGCAGCAGCGACGCGCACCGCGCCCCGGACCCGGTGGGCAGCCCGCAGACCGTCGTCCTCGCCGACGACCTGACCCGCCGGGCCATCCAGGAGGGCATCCGGGCGGGACGGTCGTACGTCGCCGAGTCCGCGAAGGTCGAGCTGGCGTTCCGGGCGTCCGGCGGGCGCGGGGAGCACGCGGGCATCGGCGAACGGCTCACCGTCGGCCGCGACACCCCTGTCACCGTCCGCCTGGAGGTCACGGGCGCCCCGCGCTGCACGGTCCGCTTCGTCACCGACCAGGGGGTGCTGCACACCAGTGCCCCGCTGCCGGTGTCCGGCTCGGGTGTCGTCGAGTGGCGGACGACGCCGTCGTACGCGGCGTACGTACGGGCGGAACTGCGGCACGAGGCGGCGGCGGGGCCGGTGCCGGGGGCGTTGGCGGCGTTCACCAACCCGATCTTCCTGGGGCGCGGCTCGGGGTGA
This sequence comes from Streptomyces sp. NPDC006140, assembly GCF_040628815.1. Lineage (NCBI taxonomy): Bacteria > Bacillati > Actinomycetota > Actinomycetes > Kitasatosporales > Streptomycetaceae > Streptomyces > Streptomyces sp. NPDC006140. The sequence goes on from NZ_JBEXTS010000010.1 coordinate 43,517, forward strand.
GGGCCGTACGTCACCCGGCGGGTTCGATCCGGAGGACGGCGGCGGTGTCGCGGATCTCGACGATCTCCAGGCTCATGGCGTCGTTGATGGTCGCCACGGTTCCCCGGTCGCAGCGCAGTTCGACGCCGCCGCCGCCCGCCGACGACACGCCGCCGCCACCGGAACAGCCCGAAACGCTGTAGCCCGGCCCCGTCAGCGGCGCGGCCATCTCGACCCCGTCGCCGGTGATCGACGTCACCTCGATCGGCCCGAGGCCGTACCTGGCCGGCACCGTCACGACGTCCCCCACGGCGACCTCGGTCTCGCACGTCCCGTCGGCGCACGGCCCGGTCGGCGAGGGCGACGGCCGGGCCGTCTCGGTGGGAGTCGGCGTGGGGCCGGTCGCCGGCGACCCGGAGCCGGACACGCCCGGCCGGGCCTCGGCCGCGGAGCCGTCCGCAGAGTCCGAGGAGCACGAGGTGAGAGCGGTGAACACACCGGCGGCGAGGAGGGCGACGGCGGTGGATGACGTTCTGCGCATCATGCCCGCCATGAAACCCCGCCCCGGCCGGGACCCCTCCCGGGGATCAGCCGCCGTCCGTGGCCGCCAGGTCGGCCACGACCGCCGCGTGGTCGGAGGGCCACACCCCGTCCACCGGGCCATGGCAGGCCCGCTGCACGGCCTGTACGCGGCCGAGGCCGTCGGGGCCGGGCGGGCCCACGTGGATGTAGTCGATGCGCACGCTGGGCTCATGGGTCGGCGCCACGTACGGGTTGGCCGCGTCCCACGTGGCCGAGGGGGCGGCCGGGTCGGCGTACTCCCAGGCGTCCAGGAGCACTTGGCCGGGCACGGCCGGGGCGGTCTTGTAGCCGCCGAGGAGGCGGACCTCGTCGGAGTCGGGCCAGGCGTTGAGGTCGCCGGTGACGACGGCCGGGAACGGGGTGTCGCCCCGGTGCCGGGCGATGAACGCGGCGAGCGCGGCGACCTGGCCGCGGCGGACCGCCGAGGCGTGCACCGGGGAGGTCAAGTGGGTGGTGAAGAAGGGGATGTCGTGGCCGGGGCCGGCCAGGCGGGCGTAGAGGGCCAGCCGGCCGTCGTCCGTGTCGGCCGGGGCGGGCAGCGGCAGCACGTCCCGGTCGACGACCGGCCACCGGCTGAGCACGGCGTTGCCTATGTCGACGGTGGGGTCGCCGATCCGCCGCCGCCAGCGCTCCGGGGCGTGCGAGGCGGCCCAGGCGCAGTGCAGGCCCAGCTCACCGGCGAGCCACTCGGCGAGGTTCTCCCCGTCGGCGGCCCACACCTCCTGCAGGCCGACGACGTCGGGGCGCAGCTCCCGCAGGGCCGTGAGGATGGCCTTCTGCCGCGCCTGCCACGGCCCGAAGCGCCACCACAGGTTCCAGGTCACGATCCGCACCACCGGCCACCCGCTCCCGTCCCGCCACGTCAGGGGAGCATCATTGAAGCAGGAACCATTGGAGAAACCGTGAGAGCTGTGTGCGAAGGAGTACGCCGACGATGTCCCGCCGCACCGACCTGAGGTTCCGCGCCACCACCGCCTTCCAGCGCCGCGTCAACCCGCTCCTGCGGCGCCTGCCGTTCCAGACGGTCCTGGAGACCAGGGGGCGCGTCTCCGGGCTGCCCCGCCGGACACCGGTGGGCGGGCGCCGCGTCGGCGACTCCTTCTGGCTGGTGTCGGAGTTCGGCGAACGCTCCCAGTACGTGCGCAACATCAAGGCGGACCCGCGGGTGCGGGTGCGGATCCGGGGCCGGTGGCACGAGGGGACCGCGCAACTGCTGCCGGACGACGACCCGGTGGCCCGGCTGCGGCGGCTGCCCCGGGTGAACAGCCTGGGGGTGCGGGCGTTCGGGACGGATCTGCTGACGGTGCGGGTCGATCTGGCGGACTGAGGGTCAGCCCGGCCAGACGATCGCCTGCACCTCGCTGTAGGCGTGCAGCGCGTACGAGCCGACGTCCCGGCCGACGCCGCTCCGCTTGAACCCGCCGAAGGGCGCCTCCATGTTGCGGCCGACGGTGTTGATGCCGACGCCCCCGGCCCGCAGCCGCCGCGCCACCCGGAAGGCGCGGGCCACGTCGCCCGACCAGACGTAGTCGATCAGGCCGTAGTCGGTGTCGTTGGCGAGCGCGACGCCCTCCTCCTCGTCGTCGAAGGGGATGACGACGACCACCGGCCCGAAGATCTCCTCGCGGGCCACGCGCATGGCGTTGGTGCAGTCGGCGAGGAGGGTGGGGGCGACGTAGAAGCCGGTCGGCAGGTCCGGGCGCTCGCCGCCGGTGACCACCACCGCGCCTTCCTTGCGGCCCAGTTCGACGTACGACTCCACCCGGTCCCGGTGCGCCGCCGAGATCACCGGCCCGACCACCGTGTCCGGCTCCCGTGGGTCCCCGACCTTCAACCTGCTTGCGTAGGCCGCCAGTTGATCGACCAGTCGGTCGTGGATCCCGCGCTGGGCCAGCACCCGCGTCGGGGCCGTGCAGATCTGGCCGCTGTAGAAGGAGAACGTGGTCCCGATCCCGGCCACGGCCGAGCCGAGGTCGGCGTCGTCGAAGACGACCGCCGCGCCCTTCCCGCCCAGCTCCATCAACTGGCGTTTCATGCCCCGCCCGCACACTTCGGCGATCCGCTGCCCGACCGCGGTGGAGCCGGTGAAGCTGACCATGTCGACGTCCGGGGACGCGACGGCCGCCTCGCCGACGCCGGTCGACCGGCCGGACACCACGTTCACCACGCCCGGCGGCACGCCCGCCGCCTCAAGCGCCTCCGCCATCCGGTAGACCGACAGCGGATCCTGGGGTGCCGGCTTCACGACGACCGTGTTGCCCATCGCCAGGGCGGGGGCGATCTTGCCGGCCGGGTTGGCCCAGGGGTTGTTGTACGAGGTGACGCAGGCGACGACCCCGACGGGCTGGCGGACGGCCAGCGCGCCCATCACGCCCGCCCTCCCCATCGGCCCCGCCTCGTTGATCTGCGGCGGGATCGCCCACTCGGCGGGCTCCACGCGCGCGTAGCGGCGGAAACGGGCGGCGGCGACGCCGACCTGCAGACCGCGTGCGGTGCCCGTGGTCGCGCCGGTCTCGGCCCGGGACAGCTCCGCGTACTCCGGCAGGTTCTCCCGGATGACGGCCGCGGCCCGGCCCAGCAGCGCCGCCCGCTCCTCCGGAGGCGTCCGCGACCACGGCCCGAAGGCCTCCCGGGCCGCGGCACAGGCCGCGAGCACCTGGTCCCGGGAGGCCTCCGGCGCCCACCCGACGGGCTGCTCGGTCGCCGGGTCGATCACCTCGTAGTGCCCGCCGTCCGGCTCCGTCCAGGAACCGCCGACGAAGAGCGGCTGCCGTGCCGTCACCTCGTGCTCACCGTCTCCGTGTCCCGCCCCGAGCGCAGCACCCGGCCGGGCACCGCGCCCGTCACCACGTCGTCCCGGATCGTCTCGACGCCGTTGACCCACACGGCCCGCACGCCGAGCGCCCGGGAGTCCAGCCGCGGGCTGTCGCCGGGCAGGTCGTGCACCAGGGTGGCCGGGCCCGCGTCGATCCGCTCGGGGTCGAAGAGGACGAGGTCGGCGTGCCAGCCCTCCTGGATCCGCCCCCGCTCGCGCAGCCCGAAGAGCCGGGCCGGGTCGTCGGTCAGCATCCGCACGGCCTGCTCCAGACCGACCAGCTTCCGCCCGCGCAGGCAGTCCCCGAGGAACCGGGTGGTGTACGGCGCCCCGCACATGCGGTCCAGGTGGGCGCCCGCGTCGGACCCGCCGAGCAGCACGTCCTCGTGCTGCCAGGTCTCCGCCCGCAGCGCCCAGGACGCCGGGTCGTTGTCGGGCGGCATCGGCCACAGCACCGTGCGCAGCCCGTCGTTCGCGCAGATCTCCACCAGGCACGCGAACGGCTCCTGGCCGCGCTCCTCGGCGATGTCCCGCACCACGCGCCCGGTCAGCCCGGCGTTGTCCTCGCTGTAGGTGTCACCGATGACGTACCGCCCGAAGTCGGCGAGCCTGCGGAAGACGCCCGCCTCCTTGGAGTTCGCGCGCCTCAGCATCTCGGCCCGGACGTCCGGGTCGCGCAGCTTCTCGATCCGCTCGGGGACGGGCAGCCCGAGGACCGGCCCCCACCCGGGGATGAGGTTGAGCGCGCAGAACGTGCCCAGGGACATGTTCATGGGCGTGAGGATCGGCATGGTCAGGGCGACGACCCGGCCGCCCGCCTTCCTCGCCCGCTCGCTCGCCAGCAACTGCCGGGGCACGCGCTCGGGCACCGCCGCGTCGATGGTCAGCACGTTCCAGTTCAGCGGCCGCCCCGCCGCCGCGCTCATCTCCACGAACAGGTCGATCTCGGCGTCGCTGAACTGGTCGAGGCAGCCCGCGACGATCGCCTCGATCTGCGTGCCCTCGTGCTCCCCGACGGCCCGGGACAGCGCGAGCAGTTCGGCGGGCCGGGCGTGCCGCGAGGCGACGGGCTGGCCGTCCCCGTCCGAGTGGCTCCTCGACTGGGTGGTGGACAGCCCCCAGGCCCCGGCGTCCATGGCCTCCCGCAGCAGCCGCACCATCGCGTCGAGCTGCTCCCCGCTCGGCTGCCCGCCCACGGCCTGCGGCCCCATCACGTACCGCCGCAGCGCGCAGTGCCCCACCATGAACCCGGCGTTGACGGCGATCCGCCCGTCCAGGGCGTCCAGGTACTCCCCGAAGGAGTGCCAGTTCCAGGGTGCCCCCTGCTCCAGCGCCACCAGCGCCATGCCCTCGACCTTCGACATCATCCGCCGCGTGTAGTCGGCGTCCTCGGGCCGCTCCGGGTGCAACGGCGCGAGCGTGAACCCGCAGTTCCCACCGACGACGGTGGTGACCCCGTGGTTGAGGGAGGGCGTGGCGTACGCATCCCAGAAGAGCTGGGCGTCGTAGTGGGTGTGCGGGTCGACGAAGCCGGGCGTGAGGACGAGGCCGGCGGCGTCCTCGGTGGTGCGGGATTCCTGGGTGACGGTGCCGACGACGGCGATCCGACCGTCACGGATACCGACGTCGGCGGTGCGGGCGACGGCACCGGTCCCGTCGACGACCGTCGCACCTTTGATGACGTGATCGAGCACTGGGCGCACCTCCTGGTGGTACCTAGGGCCTGTCGTTTGGATCAGGTCGCAGGAATGCGACGGTGCTTTTCAGCGCCGGTGAGCGGGGTCTGGTGCGTGCAGCTGCAAGGCGGAGGAGGGCGTCGACGCGATGGGGGTCCCCCCTGCTCGAGCGAAGTCGAGAGCTTGGGGGAGTCGGCAACCGACGACAACGCGGCAGATGTGCGTGCCAGACCCCGCGTCTGCGGCGTGATCCAAACAACAGGCCCTAGGGGCGCGGGGAACTGCGCGACATGCCACGACGCGCCCGCACCCGCCGACGAACGTTCAGACACCCCGGCGGAACCGCGACGTCCGATGCACGGGATCCGTGTCGATCTTCGGGATCACGTACTCCCCGACCAGCCGGATCGTCTGCAGCGTCTCCTCCTTCGGCACGCCCACCGGCAACCCGAAGCTCAGCTGATCCGCCCCGGCCTGCTCCCAGCGCTTGCACTGCCGCAGCACCTCATCGGGATCCCCGCAGATCAGCAGCTCCTCCTCGATGAGCACCTCCACGAACTCCTCGGTGTACTCCGGCAGCGTCTCCGGCCACACCGGGAACCCCTCGGGCCGAGGAAACGTGTCGTGGTACCGGAACACCAGTGAGGGCAGATAGTGCAGCCCCCCGTTCGCGGCGATCCGCACGGCCTCCGCATGCGTCGGCGCGCAGATCGCCGTGGTCGTCACCATCACGTTGTCGTTGACGAACGCCCCGACCGGCTCCGCGTCCACGATCGCCGTCTTGTACTGCTCCAGCACCCACTCCATGTCGGAGACCTTCTGCACGCTGAAGCCCAGCACGCCGAGCCCCTTCCTCGCGGCCATGGCGTACGAGGGGGGCGAACCGGCCGCGTACCACATGGCCGGGTGCGCCGGACCGTACGGCTTCGGCAGGACCTTCCGCGGCGGCAGCGACCAGTGCTTGCCCTGGAAGCCCTCGTACTCGTCCTGGAGCCACATCTTGGGGAACTCGGCGATGGTCTCTTCCCAGATCTCCTTGGTGTGGTTCATGTCGGTGATGCCCGGCAGGAACCCGAGGATCTCGTGCGAGCCGGCGCCCCGCCCGCTGCCGAACTCGAACCGGTTGCTGCTGAGGTGGTCGAGCATGGCCACCTTCTCGGCGACCTTCACGGGGTGGTTGACCTGGGCCAGCGGGTTGAAGATCCCGGAGCCGAGGTGGATCCGCTCGGTGGCGTGGGCCAGGTAGCCGAGGAAGACGTCGTTGGCGGAGAGGTGCGAGTACTCGTCCAGGAAGTGGTGCTCGGACGCCCAGGCGTACTTGAAGCCGGACCTGTCCGCCTGGATGACGTACTCGGTCTCCTCCATCAGCGCCTTGTGCTCGGCGAGCGGGTCGGTCTCGGCCCGTTTGCCGACGTATCCCTGTACGAAGATGCCGAATTCCAAGGAGGTTCACCGCCCCATGGGATCTTATCTGACGGACCATCAGATGTATGGCTCCGACTGTTCCACCGGCCCTCATGAGCGTCAAGAGCTGACGAGCCGTCAGATAACGCTGACGCCGGCCAGCCACCCCCCGTCGATCACGAACGGCTGCCCCGTGATGTACGACGAGTCCTCCGACGTGAGGAACAGCGCGAGCCTGGCCACCTCCTCCGGCCGCCCGACCCGCCCCAGCGGCACGAGCTTGCGGTACAGCCGGTCGAGGCCCTTCGCGCTCTCCTCCGGGTCGGCGTCCGGGTCGAGCCGCGCCGGGTTGGACATCGCCGTGTCGACGGCCCCCGGGCAGACGGCGTTGACGCGTATCCCCCGCCCGGCCAGTTCCAGGGCGGCGACCCGGGTCAGCCCGAGCACGGCGTGCTTGGTCGCCGCGTAGGAACCCACGGCGGCCATCCCGGTCAGGCCCGTGCAGGACGCGGTGTTGACGATCGTGCCCCCGTCGGCCATCTCCGGGGCGACCGTGCGGATGCCCAGGAAGCAGCCCACCTGGTTGACCTGGACGACCTGCATGAACTCGTCGAGGGGCGTGTCGAGGAGGGAGTTGAAGCGCAGGATGCCGGCGTTGTTGACGAGCCCGTCCAGGCGGCCGTAGGCGTCCTTGGCCGCGGCGACAGCCGCCTGCCAGTCGTCCTCCCGGCCGACGTCGAGATGGACGTACCGCGCGCCGATCTCCTTGGCGAGGGTCTCGCCCCGGTCGTCGAGGACGTCGGCGACGACCACCCGGGCGCCCTCGGCCGCGAACAGCCGGGCCTCCTGCTCGCCCTGGCCGCGCGCGGCACCGGTGATGATGACGACCCGTCCGTCGAGCTTGCCCATGGCTCTCCCTCACAGCTCGGGGGCGACCTCGGCGCCGAACGCCGCGATCTGGTCGGTGAGTTCGGCGCGGCTCCGGCTGCGGAAACGCACCTGGATCTGGTCCACGCCCATCGCCCGGTACGCCCGCAGCGACTCGGCGAGCACCCGCGGACGGCCGGTGAGGGTGCGGCGGCCCACGTCCCAGCCGGGGGTGCCGACGTACAGCGGCTCGGTGATCGCGCCCACGGTGAACGGACCCCGCGCCGCCGCCCGTTCGCGCAGCTCCCGGATCCGCGCGAGCTGCGCGGGCAGCCGGTCCCTGGGGTCCCCCTGCGGCAGCCAGCCGTCGCCCTTGAGGGCGGCCCGGCGTACGGCGGCGGGCGAGGAGCCGCCGACCCACAGCGGTACGCGTTCCTGCGCGGGGCGGGGCCGCTGCCCGAGTCCCTCGAAGTCGTACCGCTTGCCGTGGTGCTCGGGGAACTCGTCGGGTCCGAGGGCGGCGCGCAGGGCGTCGAGGCACTCGTCGAGCACCGGCCCGCGCTGCCGGAAGTCCACGCCCAGGGCCTCGAACTCCTCACGGACGTGCCCGGCGCCCACCCCGAGGACGAGCCGGCCGCCGCTGAGGTGGTCGAGGGTGGCGTACTGCTTGGCGGTGAGCAGCGGGTGCCGCAGTCCGACGACCGCGACATGGCTGAGCAGCCGGACGCGGGCGGTGGCGGCGGCGAGGAAGGAGAGCGTGGCGACCGGGTCGTACCAGACCGTGCTCATGGCGGCGGCCAGCCGGCGCGGGATGCCGACGTGGTCGCAGCTCGCCAGGTAGGCGAAACCGGCCCGGTCGGCGGTGCGGGCGATGTCGAGGAGGTCCTCGGGGCCCGCCGCCGCCTCCCAGGGCTCGGCGTAGAGGGTGCTCTGCGACTGGACGGGCAGCTGCATCCCGTACAGCAGGCTCACCGCGCACCGCCGGGGCCGGGCCACAGCCCCTCGTCCGTGAGGCCCAGCAGGTCGATGGCGTTACCGCGCACGATCCGCTCCACCACGTCCGGCTCCAGGTGCCCCATCTGTGCCTCGCCGACCTCGCGGGACTTGGGCCAGGTGGAGTCGGAGTGGGGGTAGTCGGTCTCGTAGAGGACGTTGCCGACGCCGATGGAGTCGAGGTTGCGCAGCCCGAAGGCGTCGTCGAAGAAGCAGCCGTAGACGTGCTCGGCGAACAGTTCGGACGGCGGCCGGTGCACCTTGTCGGCGACGCCGCCCCAGCCCCGGTTCTCCTCCCACACCACGTCGGCCCGCTCCAGGATGTAGGGGATCCAGCCGATCTGCCCCTCGGCGTACATGACCTTGAGGTTCGGGAACTGCTCGAACTTGCCGCTCATCAGCCAGTCGACCATCGAGAAGCAGCAGTTGGCGTAGGTGATGGTGGAGCCGACGGCGGGCGGGGCGTCCGCCGAGGTGGAGGGCATGCGGCTGGAGGAGCCGATGTGCATGGCGACGACCGTGCCGGTCTCGTCGCACGCGGCGAGGAAGGGGTCCCAGTCGTCGGTGTGGACGGAGGGCAGGCCGAGGTAGGGCGGTATCTCGGAGAAGGCGACGGCACGGACACCGCGCGCGGCGTTGCGCCGGACCTCGGCGGCGGCCAGCTCGGCGTCCCACAGGGGGATGAGGGTGAGCGGGATGAGCCGGCCCCGCGCGTCGGGGCCGCACCACTCCTCCACCATCCAGTCGTTGTAGGCGCGGACGCAGAGCAGGCCCAGTTCGTGGTCCTCGGCCTCGGTGAAGGTCTGGCCGCAGAAGCGCGGGAAGGTCGGGAAGCAGAGGGCGGACTGGACGTGGTTGACGTCCATGTCGGCGAGGCGCGCGGTGACGTCGTAGGAGCCGGGCCGCATCTGCTCGTAGGTGATGACCTCCAGCTTGATCTCGTCCCGAGCACAGCCGACGGCGGTGTCGAGCCGGGTCAGGGGCCGGCGCAGCTCCTCGTAGACCCACCAGTCCCCGACGGGGCCGTCGTCGCCGGGTTCGCCCATGACGGGCTTGAAGCGGCCGCCGAGGAAGGTCATCTCCTTCACGGGCGCCCGCACGATCCGGGGGCCGACGCCCCGGTACTTCGCCGGGAGCCGGTCCTGCCAGACGGTCGCGGGCTCCACGGTGTGGTCGTCCACGGAGATGATCAGCGGAAACGTGCTCGCGTGGGTGTCCATGGCGCTCACGGTAGCGCCGATCTGACGGATCGTCAGCTATGCGCACGCGGTCCGGTTCCGGCCACGATGGCCTGGTCACAGCGGCATGCCCCGGGTCCGTGCGGAGAGAGTGTGCAGACCTCGTGGACTCCCGTGCGTCGGCCTGTGATCGGTGTCTCCCACGGCTGACGTATCCGCCGCACACAAGGCAAACTGGCCTGGTTGCTCAGGATGCCTAGGGGGACTGCATGGACGGTGTACCGGACGGTGTGCCGCGCGTACCGGAGCAGCGGCGTACCGGCTTCCCGGCGGTATCGCCGGATTCCGCAGGACCGGCGGGGTTCGCGGCGCTGCGCTTCGGCGTGCTCGGGCCGGTGCGCGCCTGGCGCGGCGACGAACCGATCAGCACCGGGTCCCCCCAGCAACGCGCCCTGCTCGCCGCCCTGCTGCTGCGCGAGGGCCGTACGGCGACGGCGGCGGAGCTGATCGACGCCCTGTGGGGCGAGGAACCGCCCTCGCAGGCCCTGGCGGCGCTGCGGACGTACGCCTCCCGGCTGCGCAAGGTGCTCGACCCGGGCGTCCTGGTCAGCGAGTCCGGCGGGTACGCGGTGCGGGACCTTGCCGAGGGCGCCCTGGACCTGGCCGTCGCCCAGGACCTGGCGACCGAGGCGGAGAAGGCCCGCTCGGCCGGCGACCTCTGCCACGCCCGCGAGGTGCTGCGGCGCGCCCTCGCCCTGTGGGACGGGGAGACCCTGGCGGGCGTCCCCGGCCCGTACGCGGAGGCGCAGCGCGTCCGCCTGGAGGAGTGGCGGCTGCAACTCCTCGAAACACGCCTCGACATGGACCTGGAGCAGGGCTGCCACGCCGAGGCCGTCTCCGAACTCACCGCCCTCACCGCCGCCCACCCGCTGCGCGAACGGCTCCGCGAGCTGCTGATGCTGGCCCTGTACCGCAGCGGCCGCCAGGCGGAGGCCCTCGCGGTGTACGCCGACACCCGCCGCCTGCTCGCCGACGAACTGGGCGTCGACCCGCGCCCCGGCCTGAGCGAACTGCAGCAGCGGATCCTCCAGGCCGACCCGGGCCTGGCGGAACCCTCCTCCCCGGCCCCCGAGCCGGCCGCCGTCCCGGTCCGCCCGGCGCAACTGCCCGCGACGGTGCCGGACTTCACCGGCCGCTCCGGCTTCGTCCGCGAACTGGGCGACCTCCTGGCCGCCGCCGAGGGCCGGGTGATGGCGGTGTCGGCCCTGGCGGGCATCGGCGGCGTGGGCAAGACGACCCTCGCCGTGCACGTGGCCCACCAGGCGCGCTCGGCGTTCCCCGACGGGCAGCTGTACGTCGACCTCCAGGGCGCGGGCGCCCGCGCGGCGGAGCCGGAAACGGTCCTCGGCTCGTTCCTGCGCGCCCTCGGTACCGCCGACTCGGCCATCCCCGACTCCCTGGAGGAGCGCGCGGCGCTGTACCGCTCGGTGCTGGCCGGCCGCCGCGTCCTGGTCCTGCTGGACAACGCCCGCGACGCCGCCCAGGTCCGCCCCCTGCTGCCCGGCACGGACGGCTGCGCCGCCCTGGTCACCTCCCGGGTGCGGATGGTGGACCTGGCGGGCGCCCACCTGGTCGACCTGGACGTGATGTCCCCGGACGAGGCGCTGGCGCTGTTCACGAAGATCGTCGGCGAGGAGCGGGTGGCGTCCGAGCGGAAGGCCGCCCTGGACGTGGTCGCGGCCTGCGGCTTCCTGCCGCTGGCGATCCGCATCGCCGCCTCCCGCCTGGCGGCCCGCCGCACCTGGACGGTGTCGGTCCTGGCGGCGAAACTCGCCGACGAACGCCGCCGCCTGGACGAACTCCAGGCCGGAGACCTCGCGGTGAAGGCCACCTTCGAGCTGGGCTACGGCCAGCTGGAGCCCGCCCAGGCCCGCGCCTTCCGCCTGCTGGGCCTGGCCGACGGCCCGGACATCTCCCTCGCGGCGGCGGCCGCCGTCCTGGACCTGCCCGTGGAGGAGACGGAGGACCTGCTGGAGTCCCTCGTCGACACCTCCCTCCTGGAGTCGGCGGCCCCCGGCCGCTACCGCTTCCACGACCTGGTGCGGCTCTACGCGCGTGCGTGCGCGGAGCGGGACGAACACCCCCCGAGCGAGCGCGGGGCGGCGGTCTCCCGCCTGCTGGACTTCTACCTGGCCTCGGCGGCGGCCGTGTACGCGATCGAACGGCCGGGCGACCGGCTGGTGGATCATCTCGCCCCGACGACGCACCAGGGCCTGTCCTTCGGCAGCAGGGAGGCGGCCCTCGACTGGCTCTTCGCCGAGGCCGAGTGCCTGCTGGCCTGTGTCGTGCAGTCGCTGCTCGCGCCCACGCTCCGGCGGGCGGCCGGCCTTCTCCTCGTGGCGAAGGACCTTTCGGAGTCCGGCGCCAGCTCGCTCTTCTACGAGCGGGCCGCCACCGCACTGTGCCGGGCGGCCCAGCAACTGGGTGACGCTCATGTCGAGGCGCAGGCGCGCACCACCCTGGCGCAGGTGCACGTGCGCGCCGGGCGCTTCGACGAAGCGGCTGTCGAGGCGAGCAAGGCGATGACCCTGGAATCGGCCGAGGACCCGTGGTCCATGTGCAACGCACCCCTGGAACGCGGCGTCATCGCCTTCTACAAGAACGAACTGGAGGCCGCCGAGACCTACCTGAGCATCGCCCTGGACAACTTCCGCGATGACAGGAACGCCCCCGGAGAGGCCAGCGCACTGTGCAACCTCTCCCGTGTGCATCTGGCCCTGGGCAAGACGAGCACGGCCATCTCGCTCGTGGAGCAGGGCATCGAGATCTACGACGGCCTGGGAGCGGCCCTGCGTCTGGCGAACGGACGGTACGCCCTCGGGCTCGCGCTGACCGTCGCGGGCCGGTACGGCGAGGCGCTGGAACAACTCAGCGCGGCGCTGGCCGTCTTCCGGGAGAACCGCCAGCCGCTCTGGGAGGGCGTGACGCACTTCCGTATCGCGGAGGTGCACCTCGCGGCGGGGCGTCCGCCGCTCGCGGCCGCCCACGCCGAGCAGGCCATCGCCCTGCGCGGCATCGGCGGGGAGTGGCGTCGTGGGACGGTCCTCACCGTGCTGGGCAAGGCCCTGCGGGAACTCGGCCAGCCCGACCGCGCCCGTGCCTGCTGGCAGGAAGCCCTGACCATCTACGACAAACTGGGCTCCGCGGAGGCGTCCGAGGTGCGCGCGCTGCTCAGCCCCGTGGCCCCCTGAACGCGGCCAAGTGGGCGTTCATCGTTCGTTTATCGCTGCCCGGCACTCTGTTGCCACCAACCCGTCGCGTCGGGGGGCAGACGGTTTGGTCAACGGCCGTACACGTACGGTGTACCGGCCTTCGGACGCTCGTTCGGCAACCCACGGGGGAGTTGCCGGACGGGCGTCCTGTGAAGCGGCAACCGGCCCATGTCACAGAGAGAGATCCATTCTATGAGCGACAAGGTCAAGCCCGAGGACACGCACATCTCCGGTGGGGAAGACGGGGACATCAAGCCCCAGGACACGCACATCTCCTCCGGGGAGCTGGACACGGGCGACATCAAGCCTCTCGACACCCACATCTCCAGCGGCACCGCCACCCCGCTCGACACCCACATCTCGGACGAGAAGGCCTGACGGACCTGATCCGACGGGGGACTTCGGGGGAGCATCGGCCGCGGCGGCGCGGAGGGGGAGCCGTCGCGGCCGACGCGTGTCCGGGACCGGGGGCGTCGCAGCGGCACGGCCCCGACGCCCGGCCCGGGTGGCGTGCGCCGACGCCCCCGGCGCGCGATAGTGGGTCCGCGACGATCACGATCGGCCCGAGCCCGAAGGTGGCAGCATGCCCGGTGAGCAACCCCAGACGTACGAGACGCTCGACGAGCGGTTCCGGACGGGCCGGTGTCAGGCCGGGGACTCGACGCTGGAGATCCTCTTCGAGGGCTGCCGGTGGGCCGAGGGGCCCGTGTACGTGCCCGCCGGGCGGTATCTGCTGTGGAGCGACATCCCCAACGACCGGCTGCTGCGCTGGGACGAGACGACCGGCGCCGTCGGGGTGTTCCGGTCGCCCGCCGGGTTCCCGAACGGCAACACCCTGGACGGGCAGGGCCGTCTCATCACCTGCGAGCAGGGCAACCGGCGGGTGACCCGGACCGAGCACGACGGTTCGGTCACGGTGCTCGCGGAGCGGTTCGAGGGCAAGCGGCTCAACAGCCCGAACGACGCGGTGGTGCGCTCGGACGGCTCGGTGTGGTTCTCCGACCCGGAGTTCGGCATCGCCACCGACTACGAGGGGCACCGCGGGGAGAGCGAGATCGGCGCCCGGAACGTGTACCGGATCGACCCGGTGAGCGGTGCGGTGCGGCTGGTGGCCGACGGCTTCCAGGGCCCCAACGGCCTGGTCTTCTCCCCCGACGAGAGCCGGCTGTACGTCTCCGACAGCACGGCCAACCACATCCGCGTCTTCGACGTCCGCGACGACGGCACGCTCGGCGGCGGCGAGGTCTTCGCCGAGTGCGCGAAGGGGAACTTCGACAACATCCGGTTCGACGACGCGGGCCGCCTGTGGGCCGCCGCCCTGGACGGCGGGGTGCACTGCTACGACCCCGACGGCACGCTCCTGGGCCGCGTCCTGGTCCCCGGCGTCGTCGCCAACATCCGCTTCGGCGGCGCCCGGCGCAACCGCATGTTCATCGCCGCCGACACCACGCTCTACTCGCTGATGATGTCGGTGACCGGGACGCCCTCCCTGCCGGTCAGCCGGTGACCCTCTCGCGCAGCGCTCCCTTCACGACCTTCCCGCTCGCGTTGCGCGGCAGTTCCGCCACGAACTCCACCGTGCGCGGCACCTTGTAGTTCGCCATCTCCCGGCGGGACCAGGCGATCAGGTCGTCGGCGGTGACGAGCGCCCCGGGCCGCCGTACGACGTACGCCCGGCCCACCTCGCCCAGCCGGGCGTCCGGTACGCCGATCACCGCGACGTCCGCCACGTCCGGGTGGAGGCCCAGGAGCTGCTCTATCTCGGCGGGGTAGGCGTTGAAGCCGCCGACGATGAACATGTCCTTGAGGCGGTCGGTGATCCGCAGGTTGCCCTCGGGGTCCAGGACGCCGACGTCGCCCGTGCGCAGCCAGCCGTCCGGTGTCAGCACCTCGGCGGTGGCGGCCTCGTCCTCGTAGTAGCCGGACATGACGTTGAAGCCGCGGACCAGGACCTCGCCCGGCGCCCCGGGCCCCAGGGGCCGCCCCTGGGCGTCCACGACCCTCACCTCCGTGCCGGGGATCGCCCGGCCCGACGTCGAGGCGATCACCGTCGGGTCGCCGCCGCGCCGGCACATCGTGACGACGCCGCCGGCTTCGGAGAGGCCGTAGGCGGTGAGGACGGTGTCGATGCCGAGTTCTCCGCGCAGCCGCTCGACGAGTCGCAGGGGTACCACCGCCGCTCCGGTCACCACCAGGCGGAGCGCCGAGAGGTCGTGGGCGTCGCGGGCCGGGTGGTCGAGGAGGGACTGGAGGAGGGTCGGGGGGCCGGGGAGGACGGAGACGCGTTCCGCGGCGATGTTGGCCAGGACCGTGGCCACGTCGAACACCGGCTGGGGGATCATCGTCGCGCCCCGCGTCAGGCAGGCGATGACCCCGGCCTTGTAGCCGAAGGTGTGGAAGAAGGGGTTGACGATCAGGTAGCGGTCGCCCCGGGTCAGGCCCGCGAGGTCGCTCCAGATGTCGTAGGCGCGCAGCGTCTGCGCGTGGGTGATGACCGCGCCCTTGGGGCGGCCCGTGGTGCCCGAGGTGAAGATGATGTCCGAGGGGTGGGAGCCGTCGACGGCGTCGGCTCGGCGGCGGAGCTCCGCCGGTCCCACCGCCTCCCCGCTCGCCAGGAAGTCCTTCCAGGTGAGGAAGGCGGCCGGGGCGTCCTCCGAGAGGACCACCACGTTCTCCAGGGCAGGGAGGCCGGGCAGCGGGCCGTCGCCCGGGCCCTGCCCCGCCGCCCTGCGCAGGGAGGCCACGTACGAGGTGCCGAGGAAGGTGCCCGTCACGAACAGCAGCCGGGCCCCGCTGCGACGCAGGACGTCCGCCGCTTCCGCGCCCTTGAAGCGGGTGTTGAGGGGGACCAGGACGCCGCCCGCCGAGACCGCTCCGAGGGCCGCGACGATCCAGTCGAGCGTGTTGGGCGCCCAGATGGCGACCCGGTCGCCCCGTTCGAGCCCGTTCGCCAGGCAGGCCGCCGCGGCGCGGTCCACGCGCGCGCCCAGTTCCGCGTAGGTGATCCGGGTGCGGCCCTCGACGACCGCTTCGGCGTCCGCGTACCGCTCGGCCGCCGCCCTGACCAGGCCCGGAACGCTTCCCCACTCCGTGTCCGCTCGCATGGCAAGCCTCCCGAAGACCTTAGGAGCTGACTGCCCGTCAGATTAACGGTAATCTGACGACCTGTCAGCGACCGCTCGGGCCGGAGGTGCGCGCAGCATGGCAGTTGCAGGATCGGCAGGCCTCAAGGACGCCACCGCCATCGTCGGCATCGGCCAGACGCCCTTCGCCAAGCGGCTCCCCGAGGACGAGCGCACCCTCGCCTGCCGTGCCGTGCTGGCCGCCCTCGACGACGCCGGGATCGCGCCCGGCGAGGTCGACGCCCTCGCCTCCTACACCATGGAGGAGACCGACGAGGTGGAGCTGGCGAAGGCCTGCGGCTTCGGCGACCTCACGTTCTTCAGCAAGGTCGGCTTCGGGGGCGGGGGTTCGTGCGCGACGGTCGCCCATCTCGCCGGGGCGATCGCCAGTGGGCAGGCGAGCGTCGGGGTGGCCTGGCGGTCGCGCAAGCGGGGCAGCGGGCCCCGGCCGTGGACCAACACGGCCGTCCAGCTCCCGACGCCGGCCCAGTGGACCCGGCCGTTCGGGCTGCTCCGGCCCGTCGACGAGATCGCCATGCTCGCCCGCCGCTATCTGCACGCGTACGGGGCCACCCGCGACCACCTCTTCAACGTCGCCCTGGCCTGCCGCAACCGCGCCAACCAGAACCCGGCCGCCATCATGTACGACCGGCCCCTGACCCGCGAGATGTACATGACGTCCCGGTGGATCAGCGAGCCGCTGTGCCTCTTCGACAACTGCCTGGAGACGGACGGGGCGCTGGCCTGTGTCGTCGTCTCCGCCGAGCGCGCCCGCGACTGCCGGCGCAGGCCCGTCTACGTCCACTCCGCCGCCCAGTCGCTGCCCGCCCAGCACCACGGCATGGTCAACTACTGGAACGACGACCCCCTCACCGGCCCGGCCTGGAGCGCCGCCCGGCACCTGTGGAAGCACGCCGACCTGACCCCCGAGGACGTGGACGTCGCCCAGATCTACGACGCCTTCACGCCCCTGGTGCTCCTCTCCCTGGAGGGCTATGGCTTCTGCGGGCGCGGCGAGGGCGGGGCGTTCACCGAGGGCGGGGCCCTGGAGACCGGCGGACTGCTGCCCCTGAACACCGGCGGGGGCGGCCTGTCCGAGGCGTACGTCCACGGCTTCAACCTGATCACCGAAGGGGTGAAGCAGCTGCGCGGCACCAGCACCGCGCAGGTGCCGGGCGCCTCCACCTGCCTCGTCACCGCGGGTGAAGGGGTGCCGACCTCCGCTCTGCTGCTGAGGAGTTGAGATGCTGCGACCCGTCACCGACCCCGACGGCGCCCCCTTCTGGACGTACGCGGAACAGGGCGAGCTGCGCGTCCAGGCCTGCGCCGACTGCGGCGAGCTCCGCTTCCCGCCCCGCCCCTGCTGCCCGCACTGCCAGTCGTTCGCGACGGACTGGCGCCGCCTGTCCGGCCAGGGCCGTGTCTGGTCGTACGTGGTCGCCCATCCGCCGCTGCTGCCCGACTACGCGGCGCTGGCGCCCTACAACGTGGTCGTCGTCGAGCTGGACGAGGCGCCGCGCATCCGGCTCGTCGGCAATCTGGTCGCGGAGCCGGGCGCGGCGATCGGCTCCCTGCCCGCCGACCGGCTGCGGATCGGCGCCCGGGTGCGGGTCGTCTTCGACGACGGCCTCCCCCGGTGGGTCCTGGAGCGGTCATGAGCGGTGTGCTCGTCAGGTGCGAGGAGGACAGCGGGGTCGCCGTCGTCACCCTGAACCGGCCCGAGCGGCACAACGCCGTCGACCTGGCCATGGCCCGTGAACTCGCCGAGGTGTGGCGGCGGTTGCGGTTCGACGACTCCGTGCGGGCGATCGTCCTGACCGGGGCCGGCGAGCGCGCCTTCTGCACGGGCATCGACCGGGACGCGGTCGTGCCGCAGCCCAACTCGCCCTACGCGCAGGACGATCCGCTGCTCGGGGTCGGGCCCAAGGCGAACGACCTGTGGAAGCCGGTCGTGGCCGCCGTGCGCGGGATGGCCTGCGGGGGCGCCTTCTACCTGCTCGGCGAGGCGGAGTTCGTCGTCGCCGACACCACCGCCTCCTTCTTCGACCCGCACACCACCTACGGCATGGTCAGCGCCTACGAGTCCGTCCTGATGGCGCAGCGCATGCCGTACGGGGAGGTCGCGCGGATGGCGTTGCTGGGGACGGCGGAGCGGATCTCGGCGCGCCGGGCGTACGAGGTGGGGCTGGTGTCGGAACTCGTCGCGGAGGGCGAGGCCCTGGCGGCGGCGACCGCCTGCGCCTCCGTCATCGCCGGGTATCCGACTGAGGCCGTGCAGGGAACCGTCCGGGCGCTGTGGGCCGCGAGCGAGGCGGGGCGGGCCCAGGGGGTCGCGCAGGCGCCGCATCTCATCGCGCTCGGGAACGCGCAAGCGGGGGAACAGGCCCGGCTGTTCGCTGGGCGGCGACGGGAGTACCGGTTGCGTTAGGGAATGGTTTCCGTCTACACGCGTATGCTCGACGCGTGGTTGAGCATCGGATGATCGACGTGAACGGCATTCAGCTGCACATCGCGGAGCAGGGCGAGGGCCCGCTCGTGGTGCTGCTGCACGGCTTCCCGGAGTCCTGGCACTCCTGGCGGCACCAGTTCGGACCGCTGGCCGAGGCCGGCTTCCGGGTGGTCGCGCCGGACCAGCGCGGCTACGGCGGCAGTGATCACCCGGAGGACGTGGCCGACTACAGCATCCTCCACCTGGTGGGGGACGTGGTCGGACTGATCCACGCGCTGGGCGAGGAGCGGGCGTTCGTCGTCGGGCACGACTGGGGAGCGCCGGTGGCCTGGCACACCGCGCTGCTGCGGCCGGACGTGGTGCGCGGGGTGGCGGGGCTGAGCGTGCCGCCGCCGTTCCGGGGCGGTCGGCCGCCGCTGGAGACCATGCGGGAGCGGTTCGGGGGGCGCTTCTACTGGAACTACTTCGAGCAGCCGGGCGTCGCCGAGGCCGAGTTCGAGGCCGACACCCGCACCACCCTGCGCAAGCTGCTGTACTCCGCCTCCGGTGACGCCCCGGGCGCCGGACGCCCCGAGCAGGCCCTGGCCGACCTGGAGCGCGGCTGGCTCGCGGACGCGCCGGACCCCGAGGTGCTGCCCGCGTGGCTCACCGAGGAGGACCTCGACCGGCTCACCGAGAGCTTCGCGCCGGGCTTCACCGGCGCGCTCAACTGGTACCGCAACCTGGACCGCAACTGGGCGCTGACCGCCCCCTGGCAGGGCGCGGTGGTGTCCCCGCCCGCGCTGTACGTGTACGGCGACCGGGACCTCGTACCCGCCTTCCCGGGCACGCCCGAACTGATCGAGAAGCTGCCCGAGTTGATGCCGAACCTGCGCCGGAAGCCGCTCGTGCTGCCGGGCTGCGGCCACTGGACGCAGCAGGAGCGGCCCGACGAGGTGAACGAGGCACTGCTCGGCTTCCTCAGGGAGCTGCGGGACTGACGTACGGCCGCCCTGGCGGCCGGCGCGCACCCGGCGTAGCGTCTTGGGTGAGAGCGGTGAGCGGACCGCTCCCCCAAGCGGCGGCCGCCGTCCGGAGCCCCTTCCGTACGCCGTGCGACGGCCGTCTCGGGCGGGTCAGGCGGTGCGTGCCGTGCCCGTGCCCTTCTCCGCGTCCAGCGCGTACACGCAGCGGTCCTTGCTGCACGCGTACACCACCCCGTCCCGGACGACCGGGGAGCCGGTGATCTCGCCGCCGGTGGCGAGCTTCCAGCGCAGCCGGCCGTCGTCGGCCTTCAGGGTGTAGAGCAGGTGGTCGGTGGAGCCGAAGTGGATACGGCCCTCGGCCACCGAGGGGGCGCCCACGATGTCGCCGCCCGCCTGGAAGCGCCACTTGGGCGTGCCGGTGACCGCGTCCAGGGTGTAGAGGCCCTTGCCGCTGCCCACGTGGACGTGCCCGGCGGCGACCAGGACCGGCTCGACGGAGGCACGGGACTCCGTGGCGATGCGCCAGCGGTCACGGCCGTCGGTGGCGTCGAGGGCGTAGACCGTGCCGAGGTAGTCGGCCAGGTAGATGCCGCCGCCGGTGACGGCCGGGCCCGGGACGAAGGTGGGCGGGGAGAGGAACACGGCCGGGGCCTCGAAGTGCCACTTCACATGCCCGGCCGCCACGTCCAGGGCGAGGACGCGGGTGCCGGCGCAGACGTACACGTACCCGTCGGTCGCCGGGGCGATCCGGACCGGGACACCGCCGCAGGAGGCCGCGTCGCCGATCGGGTACGACCAGCGCTCGTCGCCGGTGCGGGCGTCCAGGGCGCGCAGCCGGGCGTCCTGCCACACGTAGACCGTGCCGTCGTGCAGGGCGGGTCCGGCCTCGGGGGACTCGAAGTCGGTCTGGCAGCCGGTGATCTCCCAGAGCTTCTGGCCGCCGGAGGCCTCCCAGCCCTGGACTCCGCCGCCCCGGGTGCCGGTGACGACGGTGCCGCGGCCGGCCTTGAGCGAGTAGACCCAGGCGTCCGTCTGCAGGCGCCACAGGTCGGCGCCCTCGCGGGCGTCCAGGGCGAACAGGGTGGGGCCGTCGGAGGCGTGGATCCGGCCGTCCGAGACGGCCATGGACCAGGCGACGTCCCGGGTCTTGAAGCGGCGCCGGCCGGTGGCCACGTCCAGGGCGTGCACCTCGAAGGAGGTGACGTAGACGAGGTCACCGTCGACGGCGGGGGTGCCCCAGACGTCGTTGGACATGCGGAAGCGCCAGGGGCGCCAGCCGCCGGGCTGCTCGGGCGGCGCGGCCGGGGCCGGGGGCGCGGCGACGGCGGGGCCCACGGCGGGGTCGGTGCCGTTGACGCCGGGGCGGGGCTTGGACCAGGAGGCGGCGAGGGCGGCCTCCGGAGGGGGCGCCTTGACGGCGGCGGCCCGGACGTCGGCGACGCGCGGGCCCGGGCCGATGGGCACCTGGGCGCCGGCCAGCCGTACGGGGCCGGTGTCGGGGCCGCCGATGGGGGCGGGCACCGGCGCGGGCGCCGGGACGACGGGGTCGTGCGAGGGCGGGGGCGGGATGGGCGCGGGGCCCGGGGCGGGGCGGCCGCCGCCGCTGCGGCCGGAGCCTGCGGCGGGCTTGCCGGCCGGGCGGCCGTTGCGGCGGGACTCGATCAGGGCCACCGCCCGCTCGGGCAGCCACGCGGAGGCCGTGCCGCTGTCGTCCGAGCCGGAGCCGAAGAGGTGCGGGGCCAGCTGTGCCTGGAGGTCGGCCGGGTTGGGGCGGGCCGTGGGGTCCATCTGCATGCAGGACTCGATGAGCGGGCGCAGCTCGTCCGGGAGCCCTTCGAGGTCCGGGCCCTCGCGCAGCAGCATGAAGACCGTCTCGACCGGGTTGGCGCCGTGGAAGGGCGGGTGGCCGGTGGCGGCGAAGACCAGCATGGAGCCGAGGGAGAAGACGTCGCTCGCGCCGGTGACGCTGCGGGAGTCCTTGGCCTGCTCGGGGGACATGTAGGCGGGCGTGCCGACGGCCACGTTCGTCATCGTCAAACGCGTGTTCGAAACGCCGGACGCGATACCGAAGTCGATCACCCGGGGGCCGTCCTCGACGACCAGGACGTTCGACGGTTTCAGGTCCCGGTGCACCAGACCGGCCCCGTGGATCGACTGGAGCGCCTCGGCCACGCCCGCCGCGAGCCAGCGCACCGCCTGGGCCGGCAGCGGCCCGCAGTCGTTCACTATCTCTTCCAGGGAGGGCGCGGGAACGTACGCGGTGGCCAGCCACGGCACGGCGGCACGCGGGTCGGCGTCCACGACGGCGGCCGTGTAGAAGCCGGAGACGGCCCGGGCCGCCTCCACCTCACGGGTGAAACGCACCCGGAACAGCTGGTCCTCGGCCAGCTCCGTCCGGACGGTCTTGATCGCCACGCGCCGGCCGGACGCCGAGCGCGCGAGATAGACCAGCCCCATGCCGCCGGCACCCAGCCGTCCCAGCACCTCGAACGGCCCGATCCGCCGCGGATCGTGCTGCGTCAGCTGATCCACCACTCTGCCTGCCACCTCCCCGTACGAGCCGCGCCAAGCCACATGTTCCACGCGACCCCGTGCAGCGTCTCACCACCGCACCGCCATGGCGGCACGCACCCCGATTCTTCCTGGCCGGAGCCCTGGTGGCGAACCCGGTGACCATTGGGGTGTCTCGCCCTATAGAGGGACAAAAGATGACCATAGGGTGCCTGCTCAGCGGTGCAGCAGCGCGAACGACGCCCCCTGATCATCGGTGACGACGGCGACCGTGCCGTACGACGTCTCGAAGGGCGGGGCCTGGATCCGGCCGCCGAGCCGGGTGACGTCCTCCAGCGCGGCCGGTACGTCCGCGACGGCGAAGTGGACGAGGAAGTGGGGCGGCATCTCGGCCGGGAAGACGTCGGAGACCGGGGCGCGGCCGAAGTCGGGCTCGGCCTCGGGGCCGAACAGGGCCTCCTGGAAGAGATCGCCGTAGAAGGCGTTGGCCGCCTCGGTGTCCCGGGCGTACAACTGCGCCCAGGCGAAGGTGCCCGGCTCGTGCCGCCTGCCGAAGCCGGGGTGCCCGCCCGGCTGCCACAGAGCGAAGACGGCCCCGTCGGGGTCGGTGACGAGCGCGGTGACGCCCAGGTCGCCGGCCGGTACCGGCGCCGAGACGATCTGCCCGCCGGCCGCCCGGATCCGCCGGGCCAGGGCCAGGGCGTCCGGGGTGGCGAAGTACACCGTCCACACGGTGGGCAGCCGGCCGTCCATCTTGCGGACCAGCGCGGCCACGGGTTCGCCGTCCTTCAGCGCCCGCGTGAAGGGGCCGAACCAGTCCTCGAAGGTCCACCCGAAAAGTTCGCCGTAGAACCGCTTGCCCGCCGCCACGTCGGGAAGCTGCGCGTCCACCCAGCAGGGGACGCCCTCTGCGTACACCGATGCCCTGTTTTCGGCCATGTCGCCAACGTAACCGTGAAGGCCGCACCCCGCAGACCAGGCACACCAGCCCCCGCACTCCCTTACACCCCATTTGCAGTCGGCCGAATCGCGCCCCGATCACGCCTCGGTAAGCTGACGGCATGACAGGACAAGTGCGTACCGTCGACGGCCGCGTGGCCGGTAGGCGTGGGCAGGCGACCCGGCAGAAGCTGCTCGACTGCCTCAGCGAGATGCTCAGCTCCTCCCCGTACCGGGACGTCAAAGTCATCGATGTCGCCCGGAAGGCGGGCACTTCGCCCGCGACCTTCTACCAGTACTTCCCGGACGTCGAGGGCGCCGTCCTGGAGATCGCCGAGCAAATGGCGACCGAGGGCGCGTCGTTGACCGAGCTGCTGGAGGGCCGCTCCTGGGCCGGGAAGGCCGGCTGGCAGACGGCGCAGGAACTCGTCGACGGGTTCCTGGAGTTCTGGCGCAAGAACGACGCGATCCTCCGGGTCGTGGACCTCGGCGCCGCCGAGGGCGACAAGCGCTTCTACAAGCTCCGCATGAAGATCCTCAACTCGGTGAACAACTCCCTCGCGGACGCCGTCGCCGAGCTCCAGGCCAAGGGCCGGGTCGACAAGGACGTGAACCCGGCGGCGGTCGCCGGTTCGCTGGTCGCGATGCTCGCGGCGGTCGCCTCGCACCAGAAGGGCTTCT
The DNA here is from genome assembly GCF_040628815.1 of Streptomyces sp. NPDC006140. NCBI lineage: Bacteria > Bacillati > Actinomycetota > Actinomycetes > Kitasatosporales > Streptomycetaceae > Streptomyces > Streptomyces sp. NPDC006140. The sequence continues at coordinate 66,950 of NZ_JBEXTS010000010.1, forward strand.
CCTCCTGGGGCGTGAAGCAGGCCGAACTGAAGCCGAACCTCGCGCTGTTGGTGCACCTGGGCGTCACCGGCAGAAAGCCGACGAAGTAGCCGCTCGCGACGGCCTTCTCCCTTACCCAAGTCCTGTCTGGCAGGCGGTGGTCCACCCGGGTGGACTGCCGCCTGTCGCTTTTCACCGCCGCGCGAGCCGGAACACCCTGATCTCGCGCTCCACCCGCGCCTGGTACGCCGCGTACGGCGGCCAGAACGCCAGCACCGCCTGCCAGGCCGTCGCCCGCTCCTCGCCCTCCAGGAGCCGGGCCGTGACGGGGATGTCCCGGCCCTTCCAGTTGATCTCGGCCTCCGGGTGGGCGAGCAGGTTGTGGCTCCAGGCGGGGTGCCCCGGCCGCCCGAAGTTGGAGCCGACCAGGATCCAGCCGCGCCCGCCGTCCTCCGGCACGCAGGCCAGGGGCGTACGACGCGGCTGCCCGCTCCTCGCCCCGGTCGAGGTCAGCACCACGCCCGGCAGCAGCTGAGCGCTGAGCAGCACCTTTCCGCGGGTGAGCCGGTGCACGGCCCGGTCGAGGGCCGGGACGACGTACGGCGCCACCCGCGCGAAACCCCGGGTGGAGGACACCTTCTGCACGATCCGCGCGCCCCTCATCGGCCGGCCTCCTCGAAGACGTGCGCCACGTCGGCGGCGTGCGCCCGCAGCCGGTGCACCGGCCCGAGGAGCAGTTCGTCGCCCGTGGCGCGCTTGAAGTACAGGTGGGCCTCGTGTTCCCAGGTGAAACCGATGCCGCCGTGCGACTGGATCCCCTCGGCGGTGGCCTCGCGCAGGGCCTGGAGCGCCTGGGCCAGGGCCGTCCCGCCGACCGCCTCGCCCTGGGTGGTGGCCCAGGCCGCGTAGTACGCCGCCGAGCGGGCCGCCTGCACCTGGACGTACACGTCGGCCAGCCGGTGCTTGACCGCCTGGAAGGAGCCGATCGGCCGCCCGAACTGCTCGCGCTGCCGTACGTACTCCACGGTCCGCTCCAGCACCCGGTCGGCGGCCCCCACGGCCTCGGCGGCGAGACAGGCGGCGGCGGTGTCGCCGACCCGGGCGAGGGCGGCGGGCACGTCATCGCCGTCCCGGCCCAGCAACTCGGCTTCCACATCGCGGAGCTGGACGCGGGCCTGCGGCCGGGTGGCGTCCAGCGCGGTCCGCCGTACGCGGGTGAGGCCGGCCGCGTCACCGGGGACGAGGAAGAGCAGGACACGGGACCGGGCGAACCCGCCGGCGTGCGCGGCGACCACGAGGAGCCCCGCGCTGTGCCCGTCGAGGACCTGGTCGGCCTGCCCGTACAGCCGCCAGCCGCCCGCCGTCCGCCGGGCCTGCACGCCCCCGGCCCGTCCGCCGCCCGCCCAGCCCCCGCCCGGGTCGTGGCCGGTGAGCGCGAGGGCGGTGGCGAGGGCGGGCCCCGGTACGGCGAGGGCGGCGGTCAGCGCGCCGGAGGCGATGCGCGGGAGCAGGGCGGCCCGCTGGGCGTCGGTGCCGAGGGCGAGCAGCAGCGGGGCGGTGAGGACGGCCGTGGCGAGCAGCGGGGAGGGGGCGAGCACCCGGCCCGTCTCCTCGCAGGCCAGGGCCAGCTCCGTCACCGAGCAGCCGACACCGCCGTAGGTCTCGGGGAGGGCGAGGCCGGGCAGGCCGAGCTGTTCGGCGAGGGCGGCCCACAGGGCCGGGTCGTGTCCGGCCGGGGTGTCGACGGCGGCCCGCAGCTCCGCGGGGCCGCACCGCTTGCGGAGCAGGTCGCGCAGGGTGCGGCGGATCTCGTCCTGTTCGGCGGTGAAGCGGACGTCCATGGCCACCTCCGTATCTGACGGTGCGTCATATTAGGGCGGAGGGCCGGGGATTCCCAGAGCCCCGGCCCTCCCCCCGACGGCGTTATCTGATGTACCGTCAGATTCATGGTGGTCCGGAGGAAAGTGGCCGTCGTCGGCGTGGCCCTCTCGGACTGCGGCCGTGTGGACGACGCGACCCCGTACGCCCTGCACGCCCAGGCGGCCCGCCGCGCCCTGGCCGACGCGGGCCTGGACCGCTCGCTGGTCGACGGCTTCGCCTCGGCGGGCCTGGGCACGCTCGCCCCCGTCGAGGTCGCCGAATACCTGGGACTGCGCCCCACCTGGGTCGACTCCACCTCGGTCGGCGGCGCCACCTGGGAGGTCATGGCGGCCCACGCGGCGGACGCCATCGCGGCCGGGCACGCGCGCGTGGTGCTGCTCGCCTACGGCTCCACGGCCCGGGCGGACATCAGGGCGGGCCGCCGCACTGGAACGCTGTCCTTCGGCACACGCGGCCCCCTGCAGTTCGAAGTCCCCTACGGCCACACCCTGATCGCGAAGTACGCCATGGCGGCCCGCCGCCACATGATCGAGTACGGCACGACGATCGAGCAGCTCGCGGAGGTGGCGGTACAGGCCCGGACCAACGCGGCCCTGAACCCGGAGGCGATGTTCCGGGACCCGATCACCGTGGACGATGTGGCGAGCGGCCCCATGATCGCCGACCCCTTCACCAAGCTGCACTGCTGCCTCCGCTCCGACGGCGGGGCGGCGGTGCTGCTGGCGGCGGAGGAGTACGTACGGGACTGCCGTACCTCGCCGGTGTGGGTGCTGGGGAGCGGGGAGTCCGTCTCGCACGCGGCGATGTCCGAGTGGCCGGACTTCACGGTGTCGCCGGCGGCGGTGAGCGGGCGACTGGCGTTCGCGCGGGCCGGGGTGCGGCCGTCGGAGGTCGACTTCGCCGAGATCTACGACGCGTTCACCTACATGACCCTGGTGACCCTGGAGGACCTCGGCTTCTGCGCCAAGGGCGAGGGCGGGGCGTTCGTGGAGAAGGGCCGGCTGCGGGTCGAGGGCGGCACCCTGCCGGTGAACACCGACGGCGGCGGACTGTCCGCCCAGCACCCCGGGATGCGCGGGCTGTTCCTGCTGGTGGAGGCGGTACGCCAGCTCCGCGGGGAGTGCGGGGACCGGCAGGTGCGACGCGGTGACGGAACCTTGCCACGACTGGCCGTCGCCTCGGGCACGGGGGGCTGGTTCTGCTCTTCGGGGACGGTGGTGTTGGGGGTGGGGTGAGGTGCGGGTGCGATCGAGGCTGCGCCTCTACTCTCGGCCTGAGAGATCTTGCAGATCTTCCAGTGAGGCGGCCCTGCGCAGCGAGCCGGCCACGACAGTCCCCGCCCGCGAGTCGCCCTGCCGCGCCGAGAGTTCGCGCAGTGCCTCGGCCGGGGACAAACCACGCTGTTTCGCGTCGCTCAGACGCGTCAGCCACGCCGTACCCGCTTCCACGGCGATGTCCCCGGCAGGAGTGCGCGGCTCGTACCCTGCGGCGTCATCGTTGTCAGCTGCCCACAGATAGCCGATGACGCGGCTGCCGGCCACCACCTCGACGAACGTCACCGGCGACTCGGTACAAGCTTCGAAATGCTCCGATCCGGACGGCAGCTGATTCAGGAGCCACCTCGTTCTGCGCGGCACTTCGAGCATGTACCAAAAGTCCAGCAGATCTGCATCGTCGTCCGGGAAGTCCTCGAAACCGTCCACGGTCGGAACTCCGTACGTCCGGGGGTCCGCGGGAACGATCTGAGACCGAGTGATCCTGGAAATCCCTGCGAGCGCGGATGCCAGTCGAGGAGCGTTCTCCCGCCGCACTTCGGTCTGCTTGTGTCCGCGCGCATCATGGGACAGCCAGACATCGGAGAAGGTGTCGAGGGTCACTGTCCCGGCACCACCCGTCCATGCGTCCACGGACAGCGCGAACACCTTCTGGGCGTGACAGGCTTTTCCGTCGCGTAGGTAGGTTCCGGGTGTGGTCATATCGATCGTCACCACCTTGACCTGTGACGGATCCAGAGACTGCAGTTCCTCCGAGAGTTCGCTGCCTTGCGCGATGCGCGCAGCCGATACGTGCACCCTCTTCAGGGCTGTCAGGGTCGTGCCCTCACTCGTGCCGAGCGCGGTGATGTCTGCCTGGGCGTCGCCATCGGCAAGGCCGAGAGAACGCAGCACCGTCCATGAATCGAGCGTCTGCCGCACACATCGCGCGACAGGGTTGTCGTCCGGCCGGTGGGTCATGGTCTCCCAGGACCAGCTGCCAACCGGCAACGTCGTGATCACAGAACACCTCGCGGATCGGCCTTGGCGCTCGGCGGAGTCACGGTTGTTCCGTCTTCGAGCCTGATCAGGAACAGGATTCCACTCCCCTTTTGAGACGCTGACTTCGAAAAAGGGCGGGAAATCGTGAAATTGTAGGTCGTCGACGGGTGTCTGGTCCGGAGATCGGCCCAGGGAGCAAAGCACAAGATCGGCAGGGGCTTCCCGTTCGGGTGGTGGGTGGGGACTCTGGTGCGGTGGCCCCTTGGTCCGGGTCGCTTCCCCCCTGTGTGAAGGAGCCCTGTCATGGACGGCTGGTTCGTGGACGACCGCTGCATCAACTGTGACGCGGCCCGGCAGCTCGCGCCCGGGCTGATCGGGGAGTGGGAAGGGCGGTCGCGGGTTCTGCGGCAGCCGGTGGACGCGGCGGAGGAACGGCGGTTACACGCGGCCGCGTTCGCCTGCCCGACCCGGTCGATCCGCTTCGCCCGCCCCAGCCGCTCCATCCGCTCGGGGTCGGGCCGGCCGGACGCGTCGGCGGACCCGTTCCCGATGCCCCTCGACGACGGCGTGCTGCTGTGCGGCCACAACTCCGCCCACACGGCCGGAGCCAACTCCTACCTGCTCCCACGCCCGTCCGGCACCGCCATGATGATCGACACCCCGCGCTGGAGCCGCGACCTCGCGGCACGCTACGAGGCGGCCGGCGGCCCCGTCACGGACGTCCTGCTCACCCACCGCGACCACGCCGCGCACGGCCGCCGCTACGCGGACCACTTCGGCGCCCGGCTGTGGATCCACGAAGGCGACCTGGACGCCGCGCCGGACGCCGACCGCGTGCTGCGCGGGCTGGAGCCGCTGGAGATCGGCGACGGCGTCACCGCGTATCCGCTGCCCGGCCACACCCGGGGCTCCGTGCTCTACCTGGCGGACGACCGGTACTGCTTCAGCGGCGACAGCTTCTACTGGTCGCGCACGACCGGCGACCTGGAAGTGGCGGAGAGCGTGACCTGGCACTCCGTCGAGGAACTGGCCCGCTCCCTGGCCAGGGTCGCCGGGCAACTGCGCTTCGAGTGGCTGCTGCCGGGCCACGGCGACCGGCGCCGTCTGCCCGTGGACGAGATGTCCGGGCGGCTGCGGTCCCTGGCGGAACGGACCCGGCGGCTGCGGCCCCGGCCGGTCGACTTCACGGCGGTCCGCTGGTGAACGGAACCGGACGGAACCGGTGAGCCGGGGAACACCCGGCCCCCGCAAGGGCGTTGTGATGCTCCGCACGCCGACCGCCCCGTTCCGAAGGAGACCGCAATGGCCCTGACCCGCGAAGAGCGTGAACAGTTCCTGGCCGAGCCGCACATCGCCGCGCTCGCGGTCGACGCGGGGCCGGGCCGGGCCCCGCTCACGGTGCCGATCTGGTACCAGTACGAGCCCGGCGGCGACATCTGGATCATGACCGGCCTCGACTCCCGCAAGTACGAGCTGATCAACGCGGCGGGCCGGTTCTCGCTGATGGTGGACCGGCTCGAACCGACCATCCGCTACGTGTCGGTCGAAGGCCCGGTCGTCGACACCTCCCCCGCCACCCTCGACCGGCTCCGCGAGCTCTCGGCGCGCTACCTGCCGGCCGAGAAGGTCGACGGCTACGTGGACTTCTCCTGGAAGAACCACGGTGAGCAACTGGTGCTGCGCATGCGGCCGGAGCGGTGGGTGTCGTCGGACCTCGGGCAGGTGTGAGCCCGGGGCGTCCCCGCCACCGGTGACAATCGGGGCATGGCAACCGATCTTCACGAGCTGCTGAGGTCACTGCGGGTCTGGGACCCGGAGACCACGCACCTCCCGCCCCTCGACCCGGCCACCGCCCCCGCCGCTCCCCTGCCCCTCTTCACCGAGTGGTTCGCTGCGGCGGTGGCGGCCGGGCAGTCCGAGCCGCACACCATGTCCCTGGCGACCTCGGACGAGTCGGGACTGCCCGACGTACGGATCGTGATGCTGCACGGCGCCGACGAGACGGGCTGGTCCTTCGCGTCCCACGCGGGCAGCCGCAAGGGCCGTCACCTCGCCGCCCGCCCGTACGCCGCGCTCGGCTTCTACTGGCCGGTGCTGGGCCGCCAGGTCCGGGTGCGCGGCCCCGTCTCGGCCGCGCCCTCCGAGGAGTCCCAGGGCGACCTCCACGCCCGCTCGACGGGTGCGCTGGCGGCGGCGCTGACCGGGAGGCAGAGCGAGGTCCTGGAGTCGCTGGACGACCTGGCCCGGGCCTCGCAGTCGGCGTGGGAGCGGGCGGCGCGCGAGCCGGAGACGCCGGTGCCGTCCTGGACGCTGTACCGGCTGCGGGCCGAGGAGGTGGAGTTCTTCCAGGGCGACGAGCGCCGACGGCACGTCCGGCTGCGCTACCGGCGTGAGGGGGAGGAGGACTGGTCGCGGGAGCTGCTGTGGCCGTGAGGGCGTCGGCGTACGCGGACGGCCGACTTCGGGACTACGCCTTTGGTGCCGTCGCGGCTGGGCCCGCAGCCCGATCCGAGGGCCCCCTGACGCCGGTTAGCGTCACAGCATGCGAATCGGATTACTCGGCACCGGAAATGTCGCCCGCGCACTGGCCCAGGGCTGGAGCGCGGCCGGACACGACGTACTTCTCGGTTCCCGCCGGCCCGCTGAGCGGACCGGCCTGGGGCTGCCCGTGGCGGGCCTGAGCGAGACAGCGGCACACGCCGAGGTGCTGGTGAACGCCACCCCGGGGACCGTCTCCCTGGACCTGCTCCGCTCCCTCGGGGCACCGGCGCTGGCCGGCACCGTGCTCATCGACGTGGGCGTCGGCCTCTCCGACGACTACACCGAGCTCTCGCACCCCAACAGCAGCCTGGCCGAGCAGATCCAGCAGGCCTTCCCGCGGACCCCCGTCGTCAAGACGCTGTGCACCATGGACGCGACCGCGATGATCGCCCCGGACGCCCTGGACGGCCCGAGCACCGTCTTCCTCTCCGGCGACGACGCCGAGGCCAAACGCACGGTCGGCCGGCTGCTCACCGACCTCGGCTGGCCCGAGTCGTCCCAGCTGGACATCGGCGGCATCACCACGGCACGCGGCCAGGAGCACTTCGCCCTGCTCTTCATGGGCATCGCCAACGGGCTGGGGTCCCACACGTTCAACATCAAGGTCGTCCCCGGCCCCGCTGCCTGACGCCTACGCCTACGCCTACGCCTACGAGAAGTCGTACACCGCGAAGTCCGCGACCGGCCGGTACCCGATCCGCTGGTACAGGCCGTTGCTGGTCGGGTTCGCCAGGTCCGTGAAGAGGAGCACCTCCTTCGCCCCGGCGGCGAGGGCGGCGCGGCTGACCTCGGCCGTCACGGCACCGGCGTAACCCCGGCCGCGGAAGCGGGACGGGGTGTAGACCGGGGCGACGCGCACCTGGCCGGCGACCCGGGGGCTGGTGCCGGCCATGGCGACGGGGGTGCCGTCGGGGGTCTCCCAGAAGGTGATGCCGCCGCTCTCGATCCGGGCGTCCGCCCACTCGGCGGAGTCCCGGACCGTGCCCAGGCCGACGGCCTCGCCGAACTCGTCGTGCCAGCGGATGAGTCGCTCGCGGTCCGACGCGCCGGCGACACGCGGACCGCCGGGCGGCACGGGCCCGGGCACGGTCAGGGTGCCGAGCCGGTAGAGGCGTTGCCGCTGCCGGAGCGTCGCGGTGACGCCCGTGTGCCGCCGCCAGGCCTCGGTGAAGGCGGCGGCGGTGGCGTCGTCGGCGTTCACGCCGGGCAGGCGCTGTCCGAGGGCGGCCAGTCGCGCGGCGAGGGCGACGGCCTCCTCGGCGGTGAGGGCGGTGAGGTTCAGCCAGTGCGGCGGCGTGCGGAAGAGGGCCGCCCGGGCCGCCCCGTCGCGCTCCAGCACACCGAACTCCGGTGGCTCGTCGCCGTAGACGAGCGGTCCGCGCCTGCGCAGCGTCTCCGTGACGGTCAGCGGGACGGTGTGCAGCGCCGGCCGGGAGCGGAGGAAGGCGTCCGCGCGGGCGAGGAAGGCATCGAGGTCTCGGGTGAAGTGCCAGGTGCCGGTGTCCATGCCTCATCCTGCCGTCGACCCTGGGCCCGGCGCCGGGGGTTTTCCGGCCCATGGCACAGCCGTTCAGGGATACTCCGGCTCCGGATCCGTCGACAGCCGGGCGTGCAGGTGGGCGTCACGGAACGCGTCGTTCCGGTCCTGCTGGAAGATCGACCCGCGCAGGGTGCCCTCGTAGGGGAAGCCGCAGCGCTCCGCGATCCGGCACGAGACGTCGTGGCCGACCGCGTGGTCCAGCTCCAGGCGGTGCAGGCCCAGTTCGGCGAACGCCCAGCGGGCGGCGAGCAGGAGGGCCCGGGTGGCGACGCCCTGGCCGCGGGCCTCGGGGAGCACCCAGTAGCCGACGCGGGCGACCTTCAGGTGGTACTTGATCTCGTTGACGCCGATGTGGCCCAGCGCCGTGTCGCTGTGCGCGTCGGCGATCCGGAACGACAGCGACGTGCCCTCCGCGGCGCTCTGCTCCCGCGCGAGGAGCGACTCCCGGGCACTCCTGCGGTCGGTGACCGGCCGCAGCGGGGTGTTCCAGCGGCGGAACTCCGGATCCCGCAGGCCGCGCAGCCAGGTGTCGACGTCGGAGCCGGACCCGGCGTCCCAGGGGCGCAGGCGCAGACCGTGGCCGTGGAGTTCCGGGGAAGGGCCGGTGAGGGAGTGGTCGCGTATGGGGGCCATGGGGTCATTCAAGCGCTTGGGGCTGTGCGGTTCACGTGCCTGTCGTCCCCGGTACGGTCCGGAAGACCGGGATCCCTTCCCGGAACGTCACCTCCAGTTCGGCCCCGGCCGACAGGTCCCCGGCCCGTAGGCCGTCCTCCGCCCCCACCACTTCCGTCATCATCCGCGGCCCCTCGGCCAGTTCCACCACGGCGGCGGCGTACGGCGTGCGGTCCGTGAAGGGCGGCAGGTCGTTGCGGTGGACGACGGACCACGTGTAGAGCGTGGCCCGGCCGCTCGCCGTCTCCCAGGTGACGTCCTCGCTCCAGCAGTGCGGGCAGAACTCGCGCGGGTAGTGGTGGGCCCGGCCGCAGGCCCGGCAGCGGCGGATCAGCAGTCTGCCCTCGGCGGCCGCGTCCCAGTACGTCCGGGTGAACGGGTCGGTCTCGGGCAGGTCGTGGCGGCCGGTCATCGGAACAGTCCCAGCGCGCTGTCCAGCGACCACGTCTGCCACGACATCCCGAACAGTCCGACCACCGACATCAGCGCCATCATCGAGTTCTGCCCCTGCTCGGCGACGTCGTGGATCATGAGCGTGAAGTAGAGGGCGTTGAGCAGGAACCCCCCGGCCAGGGCGACCGGCGTCAGGAACCCGGTGATCAGGCCCAGCCCGAGCGCGAGTTCCGCGTAGACGACGACGTACGCCATCACGCGCGGGCGCGGCGCGACGGCCACCCGGAAGCCCGAACGGACCGCGCTCCAGCGGTGCTCGGCGGCGATCCCGGCCGCCCACGCGATGCCGGTACCGCGTTCGAACCAGGCCGTGCGGTCCTTGTGCCGCCAGCTCTCCAGCCACCACAGCCCGAGCCCGATCCGCAGCACGGCCAGCCATTCCGCTCCGGTGAGCCAGATCGAGTCCATGGGTGCTCCCGTGCTGCCGCCGCCCGACATCGGGATCTGACGGTACGTCAGATACGGGCGGCGCAACAAGCCCCGGGAACCCCCGGAACCCGGGAACCCGGGAACCCGGGAACCGGGGAACCCCGGCGTCAGGAATGATCACCGGCTCGCCACAACCGGGCCCGGTACGCCACCATCCCCACCCCCTCCCCCTACAGCCGTGATCAATCCGAAACCAATTCCGGTCTTGACCGAGACCCATCAATCGGGGGCGTGATTACGCTCCCGCTCATGGCCGACTCCACTCCCCCCACACACGCCTCCGCGCACACCTCACCCGACCGCCCCGTCTACGTCATCGGCGGCGGCCCCGGCGGACTCGCCGCCGCGTACGCGCTGCGCGCCCGGGGCATACGGGCCGTCGTCCTGGAGAAGTCCGACCGTGTCGGGGCGTCCTGGCGCCGCCACTACGACCGGCTGCACCTGCACACCACCCGCCGCCTGTCGGCCCTGCCGGGACTGCCGATGCCGCGCCGGTTCGGGCGGTGGGTGTCCCGGGACGACGTCGTGCGGTACCTGGAGAAGTACGCCGAGCACCACCGCCTGGAGATCGTCACCGGCGTCGAGGTGTCCCGCGTCGAGCGCGCGCCCGACGGCACGGGCTGGCTGCTGCACGCCACCGGCGGCCGTGAGCTGACCGGCGCCGCGGTGGTCGTGGCGACCGGCTACAACCACACGCCCCGCGTGCCGGACTGGCCCGGCCGCTCCGCCTTCACCGGGGAGTTCCTGCACGCCGGCGAGTACCGCAACGGCAAGCCCTACGCCGGCCGGGACGTCCTCGTCGTCGGCGTCGGCAACACCGGTGCCGAGATCGCCGTGGACCTGGTCGAGAACGGTGCCTCCCGGGTCCGGCTGGCCGTGCGTACCGTCCCGCACATCGTGCGCCGCTCGACCGCCGGCTGGGCGGCCCAGTACAGCGGCATCCTCGTCCGCCGGCTGCCGGTCGGCCTCGTCGACCGCCTCAGCCGGGTGCAGGCCAGGGTGGCCCTGCCCGACCTGTCGGCCCACGGACTGCCGCGCCCCGACACGGGCCTGTACACCAGGGTCAAGCAGGGGGCGATCCCGGTGCAGGACGTCGGTCTGATCGACGCCGTGCGCAAGGGCAGGGTGGAGATCGTGGCCGCCGTCGACGGCTTCGAGGACGGCGGCAAGATCCTCCTCGCCGACGGCACCCGGATCTCCCCGGACGCCGTGATCGCCGCCACCGGCTACGTCCGCGCCCTGGAGGGCCTGGTCGGCGACCTCGGCGTGCTCGACGCACGCGGCAGGCCCGTCGCCCACGGCGCCCGCAGCCCGAAGACCGCCCCCGGCCTGTACTTCACCGGCTTCACCAACCCCATCAGCGGCAATCTCCGCGAGCTGGCGATCGACGCGGTACGGATCGCGAAGGCCATCGCCCGGGACGACTCGGGCAGGGTGTCCCGGCTCCCGGGCTAGCCCGTCCGACGTGCCCGGCGCTCGCTGCCGGTCCGCAGCCCGGCGATGCCGCCCTCGGTGCCTTCTCACGGGAACAAGGGCCGCGACGATCTCCCGGACCAGCGGCAACTTCGCCCGCTCCCGGCCATTCCTGACATGCTGCCGATTCGGATAATCTGACAGAGCGTCAGTTAACGGCTGTCTCACAGGAGCGGGCGGAGCGATGCTTGGATCGACCCACGGCACTCTCACCACCGACTCCCGCCGCGCCCGGGCCATCGCCTGCGGCGAGCGGTCCGGGCCCGCCGTGCACGGCAGGCCGGCCCAGGTGGGCGACCTCGACGTCAGCGGGCGCCCGCTGCACGCCGAAGTCCCCGATCTGGACCGCTTCTTCCGCCCCCACTCCGTCGCCGTGATCGGCGCCTCGGACGCCGAGGGGCGGCCCCACAGCGGCATCACCCGGCAACTCGCCGACTGGGCCCAGCGGGTCGGGGCCCGGCTGCACCCCGTGCACCCGAGCCGGCCGGCCGTCTTCGGCGTCCCCTGCGTTCCTTCCGTGGCCGACCTGCCCGAGCGGGTCGACCTGGCCGTCGTGCTCGTCGGTGATCCCCTGCCGGTGGTCGAGGAACTGGCCGAGGCCGAGGCGCGGTTCGCCGTCGTCTTCGCCTCCGGGTTCGCCGAGACCGGCCCGGCCGGGGAGGAGGCCCAGCGGCGACTGGCCGCCGCCGTCGAGCGGTCCGGGCTGCGGCTGCTGGGGCCCAACACCAACCTCAACGCCTTCGAGCGGTTCCGCGACGACCTCGAAGGGCCCGCGATCGCGCTGATCACCCAGTCCGGCCACCAGGGCCGCCCCGTCTTCGCCCTGCAGGAACTCGGCATCCGCCTCTCCCACTGGGCGCCCACCGGCAACGAGGCCGACCTGGAGACCGCCGACTTCCTCTCCTACTTCGCCGAGCAGCCCGAGGTCGGCGCCATCGCCTGCTACCTGGAAGGGCTGAAGGACGGCCGCTCCTTCCTGCTCGCCGCCGACCGGGCCGCCCGGCGCGGCGTGCCGGTCGTCGCGGTCAAGGTCGGCCGCACCGAGACCGGCGCCCGCACGGCCGCCTCCCACACCGGCAAGCTGACCGGCGCGGACGCGGTGGTGGACGCGGCGTTCCGGCAGTTCGGCGTGATCCGTGTCGACGGCCTCGACGAACTCCAGGACACGGCGGCCCTGCTGGCCCGGGCGCACCCGCCGCGCGCCGACGGCGTCGTCGTCTACTCGATCTCGGGCGGTACGGGCGCGCACGTCGCCGACCTGGCGACCGAGGCGGGCCTGCGGCTGCCCGTGCTGTCCGAGGCCAGGCAGGCCGAGCTGCACCAGTGGATACCCGAGTACCTGAGCGTCGCCAACCCCGTGGACAACGGCGGGCATCCGGTCGGGGACGAGCGCGGACGGAAGATCATCGACACACTCCTCGACGACCCCGAGGTGGGCGTGCTCATCTGCCCGATCACCGGACCGTTCCCGCCGCTCAGCGACCGGCTCGTCCGGGACCTGGCCGACGCGGCCGAGCGGACGGACAAGCTGGTGTGCGTGGTGTGGGGCTCGCCGGTCGGCACCGAGCCCGCCTACCGCGAGGTGCTGCTCGGCTCCTCGCGCGTCGCCACCTTCCGCACGGTCGGCAACTGCCTCACGGCCGTCCGCGCCCACCTCGCCCACCACCGCTTCACGACCGGCTACCGCTCCCCCTTCGACGAGGCCCCGCGCACCCCCTCGCCGTCCTACCGCAAGGCGCAGGCGCTCCTGCGGCCCGGACAGCAGCTGAGCGAGCACGCGGCGAAGCAGCTGCTGCGGGCGTACGGCATCCGCGTGCCGCGCGAGCAGTTGGTGACCAGCGCCGCGGCCGCCGTGCGCGCGGCCGGGCTCGTGGGCTACCCGGTCGTCATGAAGGCCTCGGGCGCCCGGATCGCCCACAAGACCGAGCTGGGCCTGGTGAAGATCGGACTGACCTCGGCCAGCCAGGTCCGCGACGCCTACCGGGAGCTGACCGACATCGCCCGCTACGAGGGCGTCTCGCTGGACGGCGTCCTCGTCTGCCAGATGGTCGAGCAGGGCGTCGAGATGGTCGTCGGAGTCACCCAGGACGAGCTGTTCGGCCCGACCGTGACCGTCGGGCTCGGCGGCGTCCTGGTCGAGGTGCTGCGCGACACCGTCGTAGGAGTGCCGCCCTTCGGGGAGGAGCAGGCGCGGGACATGCTCGCCGGGCTGCGCGGGCGGGCCCTGCTCGACGGGGTCCGGGGGCGGCCGCCGGCGGACCGGGACGCGCTCGTCGAGGTCGTCCTGCGCGTGCAGCGCATGGCGCTGGAACTCGGCGACCGGCTCGCGGAGCTGGACATCAACCCGCTGATGGTGCTGCCGCAGGGGCAGGGCGCGGTGGCGCTGGACGCGCTGGCGGTGTGCGGCTGATGACGCGGCCCGAGGTGCGGTCCGAGGCGCCGTCCGAGGCGCCCTCCGAGGCGCCGTCCGAGGTGCCCTCCGAGGCGCCCTCCGAGGCGCCCTCCGAGGCGCCCTCCGAGGTGCCGTCCGAGGTGCTGCACACCACCGGCGGTCACGTCCTCACCGTCACCCTCAACCGGCCCGAGGCCCTGAACGCCCTCACCCCGGACCAGCGCGAACGCCTCATCCAGCTGCTGTCCGGCGCCTCCGCCGACCCCGCCGTCCGGGCCGTGGTGCTCACGGGCACGGGCCGCGGTTTCTGCGCGGGCGCGGACCTGCGGGGCACGGGTGTCGGGACAGGTGCCGGGACAGGCGCCGGCGCGGGCGAGCGGATCGCCGGGGATGTCGCACGCACCCTGCGCACCGGCGCCCAGCGGCTGATCGCTGCCGTGCTGGACTGCGAGAAGCCGGTGATCGCGGCGATCAACGGCACGGCGGCCGGGCTCGGCGCGCACCTCGCGTTCGCCTGCGACCTGGTCCTCGCGGCCGAGTCCGCCCGCTTCATCGAGGTGTTCGCACGGCGCGGCCTGGTCCCCGACGCGGGCGGCGCCTACCTGCTCCCCCGCCTGGTCGGCCCGCAGCGCGCCAAGGAGCTGATGTTCTTCGGGGAAGCGCTCAGCGCGGTGGACGCCGAACGCCTCGGGCTGGTCAACCGGGTCGTGCCGGACGCCGACCTGGACACGACGGCCCGTGCCTGGGCCGAGCGCCTCGCCTGCGGCCCGACCCGTTCCCTCGCCCTGACCAAGCAGCTCGTCAACGCCTCCCTCGACTCCGACCGCGCCACCGCCTTCGCCGCGGAGGCCGCCGCCCAGGAGATCAACATGACGACGGCGGACGCGCAGGAGGGCGTACGGAGCTTCGTGGAGCGGAGGACACCGGAGTACCGGGGCCGCTGACCCTTCCTATCTGACACACCGTCAGCTTCAATGGGTGGTGTGATGGGACAAGCAGGGATGGCCGAAGCCGCCGTCCGCTACCTCAGGTCGGTCCGCACCACCGCCCCGGAGCCCGTCGACCCGCTGCCGCGCCCCGAACTGCGGTGCGTCGCCGACGACGAGCGCGCTCCCCTGGACGCCCGGGAGTTCCGCCGGGTCCTCGGGAACTTCGCGACGGGCGTGGCCGTTGTCACGGCACCACCGGCCACCGTCGGCGCCTCCCCCGCCGGCTTCGCCTGCCAGTCCTTCACCTCCCTCTCCCTCGATCCGCCCCTGGTCGCCTTCATGGTCGGCCGCACGTCGACGACCTGGCCGCGCATCGCCCGGGCCGGCGTCTTCTGCGTCAACGTCCTGGCCGCGCACCAGGCCGAACTGTGCCGGGCCTTCGCGGTGAGCGGCGCGGACAAGTTCGCGGGCGTGGCGTACGACGCGGCGCCGGTGTCGGGCTCACCGCGCCTGTCGGGCGCCGTCGCCTGGATCGACTGCGCGATCCACGCCGTCCACACAGGCGGCGACCACCTGATCGTGGTCGGCCGGGTGAACGCCCTCGGCACGGGCGACGACGATCCGGAGGGACCGCTGCTCTTCCACCGAGGGCGCTTCACACGGCTGACGGACTGACCCGGTCAGGCGACGGCCAGCCGCCACAGGGACGTCACTTCGGCGGCCCGCACGGCATGCAACGGATCGTCGGAGCCCCGCACGCCATCCCGCACGCGCGGATGCCGCGGACGCGTATCCATCCGGTCGACCACGCACAACCCCGCCCCTTCGACGGCGGTGAGCAACGCCTCCCGACTGCGCAACCCGAGCCGCTCGGCCAGGTCGGACAGCACGAGCCAGCCCTCACCGCCGGGTTCCAGCCGTCCGGCGAGCCCGTCGAGGAAGCCCCGGAGCATGCCGCCGCCCGCGTCGTAGACGCCGAGGTCGAGATCGGAGGCGGGCCGGCCGGGGATCCAGGGCGGGTTGCAGACGACGAGCCGGGCACGCCCTTCCGGATACAGGCCGGGCCCGGTGACGCGGACCGTCCGGCCCAGCCCCAACCGCCGTACGTTGTCCGCAGCACAGGCCCGTGCCCGCGCGCTGACGTCCGTCGCCACGACCCGCTCCACCCCCCGTCGGGCCAGCACGGCGGCGAGCACGCCGGTGCCCGTCCCCAGGTCGAACGCCGTACGCACGCCACCGCCACCCGGCAACGGCGCCCGGGCGACCAGATCGACGTACTCACTCCGCGTCGGGGCGAACACCCCGTAGTGCGGGTGGATCCGCGCCTCCAAGGCCGGGACGTGCACGCCCTTCTCCCGCCACTGCCGGGCACTGACCACCCCCAGCAGCTCCGTGAGCGCGACGGCGACAGGCCCGTCGGCCACCCCGTACGCCTCGTCACACGCCCGCCGCACATCGGGCGCCCGGCGCAGGGCCAGGGTGTGGTCCTCCAGCAGGACGATCAACTTGCCGAGCACGCGGGCACGGTGGGCACGGTACCGACGTTGCAGACGGAAGGTCTCGGCCGGAGTCCGCGCCGCACCGGGCGCGCCACGACCGACACGACGGTCCATCGCCCGCAGCAACTGCCGGGCGTTGTGGAAATCCCCGCGCCACAACAGCGCGGTGCCCTCACAGGCCAGACGGAAGGCGACGTCGGCCCGCATCCGGTCATCGGCGACGACGACCCGGCGGGGCAGGGGCAGCCCGGACTCAGAATGCCAGCGGGCGGAACGGCGTTGAGCCTCGATCCAGTGGATCGTGGACACGGCAGACTCCTCGGAAGGCGGAACGTGAACGAACGCGCGAAGTCACGACGACCACGTCACCGAGGACCATGCCGAGTGTCATCAAAGAACCTTCCGAGACAGCGAGGTAGCTGAGCCCAGGGGAACCCCCTGGCCGCCAGCATAGGCCGAACCCGCCCCCGCCCACCCCATCCGGCTGCGCACCGATCAGACGCCACCCCGACGCCGAACAGCCGCTAGTGCCTTCCCCCAGGGATACGCCTCAGGCCTCCCTCGCTTCGGAGGATGCGACTCGTACCCGTCCCGGCCGTCGAGAACGAGAACACCTTGCTCGCGCAGCACAGCGATCGAACGCGCCACCGCAGGCTGCGCGCCCTGCGCCTGATTGAAGTACGGCATCGCGGCCACGGGCACACCCATGTGCACCGCTTCCGACGGAATACCGATGGCCAGGGTGTCCGTGATCCCCGCACCCCACTTGTTCAGCGTCGTGCACGACATCGGCGCCACCAGCATCGCGTCCGCCTTCGGCAACTGGTCCTTCTCCCAGGGCAGCTTGTACCGCGACCGCACCGGATGCCCCGTCAGGTCGACGAGTTCCCGCATGCGCGGCTCCCACCAACTCGCCGCAGCCGGAGTGAGGATCAGACACACGTCCCATCCCTCGGCCTGGGCGGCACGCACGCCGACGTCGATGTACTGGGCAGGCCCTGCGGCGCAGGCGATCAGGTACAGGACTGGCTTCGTCATGCCCGGAGTCCACTGCCTTCGGCCGGCGCACGCAACTACCAACCTGGTCGGAGAGGACGAACAACCGGCGCCCCCCGCCGGGTCACGCACCGATCGCAGCGAGGACCTCGTCAGTATCCGACAACCCCTCCAGCACGGCATGGGCACCGGCCGCGCGCAGGTCGTTCGCCGAAGCTCGCCCCGTGGCGACCGCCACCACGCGGACACCCGCCTCCCGTCCTCCTGCGACATCAGCGGGTGTGTCCCCGAGGAATACCGCGTCCCGTGGGGACACCGCCGACCGCTTGAGGGCGGCGCGCAGCAGCTCGGGGCGGCCTTCACCGTTCTCGGCGTATGCGCCATCGTCGAGATCCAGGTATGCGTCCAGGCCGAACACGGCGAGCTTCACTTCGGCGGCCTGCCTGACATTGCCGGTCACCACCGTCTGCCGCGCGCCCCGGGCCTCGAGTGCCGCGAGCACGGCCGTGGCGCCGGGCAGCGCGTGCCCCCGTTCGCGCAGCTCAGCCGCGCGGCGGACGTGCAGGGACCCGAGGGCGTCAGCGAACCGCAGGAACAGGCCGCTGCTGTACGGGATGTCATGCAGGCGCGCGGTCTCACGGAGGATCACCCGCTCCGTCGACCCGGTGACCGACGCCTGCTCCCGCAACGCCACGCCCGTCACCCGCTCGAACGCCTCGCCCCACAGTTCACGGCCGAGCCCCCGCGTCGCCATCAGCGTATGGTCGATGTCCCACAGCACCAGCTCCGGCACCAGCGCCTCCTCTCCACGAACCCCGCGTCCCCACGCAGCGGGCACCCTACGCTGAGAAGCAAGGAGCGAGGAGTGGGCGCATGGTTGCAGCGGACCTCCCCATCGGGGACAGGATCAGGCACTTCCGCGGCGGTCGCCGTCAGGACGCGGTCGCCGGCCTGGTCGGCATCACCCCGGACTACCTGTCCCAGATCGAACGTGGCCTGAGGGTCCCGTCGTTGCCGATCCTGTACGCGCTCGCCCAGGAACTGGGTGTTCCGACCGCGGCACTGCTCTCCGAGCAGCCGCCCACCGAGGAGAAGGCGGCTGATACCGCCGAGACCTCGGTGGGCCGGGCATTACTCGGCTACGGTCCTGCACACACCACCGACCCCCCGCCGGCGAGCGTCTTGCGGGACCGGGTGACAGCCGCATGGCAGAGCTGGCAGACCAGCCCTGACCGGTTCAGCAAGGCAGCCGGAACACTGCCGAGCCTCGTCGCCGACATGGAACACGCGGTGCGCACCACCCGCGCCGGAAACGAACCGGGCGAACGACGTGCCCTGCTGCGCGCCGCCGCGGATCTGTACTGCCTGCTCCGCTCCTACCTTCGGCGCAGTGGCCGTGTCGATCTGGCTGTCGTCGCCGCCGACCGGGCGATGCGTGCCGCAGAGGACGCCGACGACCCGCTGCGCATCGCCGCCGCTCAGTGGAACCTCGGACATGCGCTGCTCGCTGCCGGTCAGCCTGCCGAGGCGGAGGAGGTGGCGCTGTGCGCCGCCGAGCGGGTAGCGGCAGCGCGGATGCCCGAGACCGGCCGGGTGGCGATGACCGGTGCTCTCCAGCTCGTGGCGGTCGTGGCTGCCGCCCGCCGGCGTCGATGGTGGGAGGCGCGCGACCGACTGACGCGGCACGCAGCGCCCGCAGCCCGCGCCGTGTCCGACGACAGCAACCTCGCATGGACCGTTTTCGGTCCGACGAACGTGGCATTGCACGCCGTCTCCATCGAGATGGAGGCCGGTGAGACCGGTGAGGCACTGCACACTGCGGACGCCATCGACACGAAGGGGCTGCCGTCGCTGGAGCGAAAGTTCACCTTCGGTCTGGAGGTGGCGGCGTGTCACAGCCAGCGCCGAGACGACGCCGCGGCGCTGCTGGCCCTCCTCAGCCTGGAGGCGATCGCGCCGCAGGACCTCGCTCGCACGCCGCTCGCACGACAGCTGGTGCTGACGGTGATCCGCCGAGCGCGGGCGATGCACGCGCGCCAAGCGGAGCAACTGGCGCTGAGGATGGGTCTCGTGTAGAGCCGCCGAGCCTGTGGCCCACCCGAACTGTCAGCTCGGTTCAGCCCCCTTGGGCGTGCCTACGGTCACGTGTGTGAGAGCGACGACACATGACCGGGGAGCTACGAGCATGCCGAGCAACCACCGCCGTCGAGTCCTTGAGCCTGTCGTAGCTGATCCCGGCATGCTCGTACACCCCGCCTCGGAACGGCGATCGGCGGCAGAGCACTGGCTGCTGGCTGCACTGCCGCCGCCAGGTCGCGACCGGGCCCGGCTGGAATGGGAGCAGCACGGGGTGGCACTGCTCCCACTCGGCACGAGGTTCTCCGCTGTACGGATCCCGCGGTGTCTCGTGGTCGCCCTGACGGGCAGTGCCGAGGCCCTCGATCTGGACGACTTCATGCAGCAGGCCCTCGACGGCGGCCCGGTCATCTGTGATCCGCAGTTCCTCCGGTACTACGCGCTGGTACCCGCCGGCATGCCGAGGACGTGGAGCCAGGCGGTCGACGACTGGCGTGCATTGGATGTGGACTGCCTTGGCCTCGGCAGCTTCCTGGGGGTGCCGAGGGTGGACGCCCTGGTACGCACCCCTGCTCGCGCCCCTTACTGGTCGGTGCCGATGGAATCGGATGCGACGCTGTGCAGGCCCTTGAAGGCAGCCCGGCTGATCGCCGCCGCTCGGCACTGCATGAGTACGGAGCCGAAAGAGTGAGCGCGGGTCCGCAGCCGGTCGCTTGCACCGACGGCACCCAGGAGCAGGGGGAAGTACCTCCCAGGACGGCCGCGTTCGTGCGCTTGGCAGAGCACTTTCTCGCCTGCGCGACATGCCGGGCCATGGACGACGAGGGCGTGAACCTGAACCTTCCCTGTGAGACCGACGACCGGCTGCTCAAGGAACTCCGCGCAGCACGCCGAGCCGACCGCATCGGGCCTCTCCAGGAACCCCGACCGAGTGAACCACCGACTTGAAGCGAACTGTCAGGACGGCACCGCAGGGCAGCTGGTCCCCCGTGGCGGGACCCGCAGGTCGGTGAGGTAGCTGTCCACGGTGTGCTCCATGCACGGGCCGCTGGTGACGCTGCCGTGTCCGTGGCCCTCGTAGGTGAGGAGCACACCGCTGCGGCCGAGCTGGCGGGCCACCGAGACCGCCCACGGGTAGCCGGTGGCGGGGTCGTGCAGCGCGTTGGACAGCAGGATCGGCGGGGCGCCCTGTGCGTCCAGGCGGTGCTGCGGGTTGGCGGTCGGCGCGCCCAGACACGCCGCCACCATGTGGATCGGCAGCAGGTAAGGCAGGTCTGGCGCGACCCTGTTCATCATGGCGACGAGCGAGGCGTACTCCTGGTGGTCGCGCACGGGCAGGTGCCAGTCCGAGCAGAAGACCGGCGTGGCCGGGGGCAGCGGCGCCGGCGAGGTGGGCGACGCGGGCAGCGGCTCGCTCGCGTCCATCCCCGCGATCGCCGTGGCCAGGCCCGCGTGGTCGGCGCCGTAGAGCTTCCGGAACGCGATCTTGTTGACCAGGTCCGAAGACGACAGCGGGGTGCCCGGCTTCACCGGGTCCGCCAGCTCGCCGCGCCCGGCCCGGGCCAACAGGCCCTGCCAGACGGTGCGGACGTCGCGGCCGTGCAGCGCGCAGCCCGCGGCGCCGTCGCACCACTTCACGAACTCCCGGAACGAGTCCTCGGCCGTGACCGCCGTGGACCGCAGGAAGTCACGGCTGGTCGGGACGCTGTGGTCCATGACGCTCTCCAGCACCATCGCGCGCACGCGGCGCGGGTACGTCTCGGCGTACTGCGCGCCGAGCAGTGTGCCGTACGAGCTGCCGTGGAAGGTCAGTTTCCGCTCGCCCAGGGCGGCCCGGAGGGCATCCAGGTCCCGGACCGTCTGGCCGGTGTCCAGGTGGTCGAACACCGGGCCGGTACGGGCCCGGCAGTCCGCTCGGAGCCGCCTGTTGTACGCCATGGTGGCGTCGAAGTCCGCCTGGCTCTTCAGCTGCGGTGACGGCCGCTCGGCAAGCAGGTCGCGGGAGCAGGTCACCGGGTTGCTGCCGCCCACGCCGCGCGGGTCGAAGCTGACGATGTCGAAGCGGCGGCGGACTTCGGGGCTGAAGCGGCTGATCCAGCGCGTCACCATCTCCACCCCCGAGTCGCCCGGCCCGCCCGGGCCGAACACCATCGAGCCGACGCGCGCGCCGGGGTCGGTGGCCTTGCGGCGGGCCACGGCCAGGTCGAGTCTCGGCCCGGCCGGGCGGGCCCAGTCGACCGGCACCGAAAGAGTGGCGCACTCGGCTCCCGGCTCTGCCGACCCGGCACACGGTGCCCAGTGCAGGGCTTCGGTGGCAGACGGCGCCGCACGGGCGGCGGGAGCGGCGGGAGCGGTGGCGAGGCCAGTGACGGCGGCAGTGGTGGTC
This sequence comes from Streptomyces sp. NPDC006140, assembly GCF_040628815.1. NCBI lineage: Bacteria > Bacillati > Actinomycetota > Actinomycetes > Kitasatosporales > Streptomycetaceae > Streptomyces > Streptomyces sp. NPDC006140. Next base: position 88,451 of record NZ_JBEXTS010000010.1, read on the forward strand.
CCCACGGCAGTAGTGGCTTCCACGGCAGTAGCGACCCCCACAGCCGAGGCAGCCCCCAAAGCCGAGGCAGCCCCCACGGCCGTGCCAGTCCCCATGACCATGACGGTTCCCACAGCCATGGCCGTGCCGCGCGCGGCGATGCGCCGCAGTGCGGATCTGCCCCTTGACGGCATGGATCCTCCTCCTGCAGAGAGCGGTTGTGTCAGGCGTACAGACCCGGCCGGGGGCACCGTCGTCACGTTAGGCGCACAGTTGCCCGTGTGGTGCCCTGGTCAGGGCCTTTTCCGGGTCGGGTCGGGGACCGCTCAGGGGCGCTCGGGGCGCAGGACCCCCGAGGTCTCGGCGGAGCGAGCGCTGGGCCCGCCTCAGAGCGCGGCCGCCACGCTCCCGGTCCGCCGCCGGATCACCAGCGCCATCAACGCCGCCGCCGCGCACAGCGCCCCCGACGCGTACCACACCACGTCGTACGAGCCGAAGACGTCCCGGGCGACGCCGCCGAGGAAGGCGACGAGGGCCGCGCCCACCTGGTGGGAGGCGAGGACCCAGCCGAAGACGATCGCGCTGTCCTCGCCGTACTGCTCGCGGCACAGGGCGAGGGTGGGCGGGACGGTGGCGACCCAGTCGAGGCCGTAGAAGACGATGAAGAAGATCATCGGCGGGTGGACGCTGGGCGCCAGCAGGATCGGCAGGAACATCAGGGAGACGCCCCGCAGCGCGTAGTAGACGGCCAGCAGACGGCGCGGCTCGAAGCGGTCCGTGAACCAGCCGGAGGCGATCGTGCCGACGACGTCGAAGACGCCGATGACCGCGAGCAGGGAGGCGGCGGCCGTGACGGGCATGTGGTGGTCGTGGGCCGCGGGGATGAAGTGGGTCTGGATCAGGCCGTTGGTGGAGGCACCGCAGATCGCGAAGGTGCCGGCGAGCAGCCAGAACGGGCCGGTACGGGCGGCCGAGAACAACACCCTGAGCGCGCGCCGCGCGGCGCCGGGGACCGGTGCCGGCTTCGGTACGAACTCGACCGCCCCGTACGGCTTCTGCCCCACGTCGGCCGGGTGGTCGTGCAGCAGCAGCCACACGAACGGCACGACCGCGAGCGCGGCGAGCGCCACCGTCACGGCCGCCGGGCGCCACTCGTACCGGTCGATGATCCAGGACAGCAGCGGCAGGAAGATCAGCTGGCCGGAGGCCGAGGCGGCGGTGAGGATGCCGCTGACCAGGCCGCGCCGCTCGGTGAACCAGCGGTTGGTGACGGTCGCCGCGAACGCCAGCGCCATCGAGCCCGAGCCGAGGCCGACCAGCAGCCCCCAGCACAGCATCAGCTGCCAGGCCGCCGTCATCCACACGGTGAGCAGGGAACCGAGCGCGATCACGGTCAGGGCGACCGCGACGACCCGGCGGATGCCGAAGCGGTCCATCAGGGCCGCAGCGAACGGGGCCGTCAGACCGTACAGCGCGAGATTGACGGAGACGGCGGCGCCGATCGTGCCGCGCGACCAGTCGAACTCGTCGTGCAGCGGGTCGATGAGCAGACCCGGCACGGAACGGAAGGCGGCGGCGCCGATGATCGTCACGAAGGTGACGGCGGCGACGAACCAGGCGCGGTGCACGCGACGACGGCGGCGGGGCTTCGGCGGCTGCTCGACGGCCGCTGCATCGGTTGTCTGGGTCACGACATAGAGCTTCCGGCCTGCGCGGCATCACATCGAGTGGCCCGAGGGACAGTGTTCGCTAGGATCGGGCCATGACCTCGGCCACCCACCCCGCTCCGGACACGGCCCCTGGCGCCCGCCCGCACCGCGTCGTCGTCCTGGCCCTGGACGGCCTGCTCCCCTTCGAACTCGGCATCCCGCACCGCATCTTCGGCCGCCCCGAGGACGACCGTGGGCGGCCCCTGTACGAGGTCGTGACGTGCTCGGTCCGGCCGCCGGGCCCGGTCGTCACGGACGCCGACTTCGCCGTCCACGTCCCCCACGGCCCGGAAGCCCTGGCCACCGCCGACACGGTGATCGTCCCGGCGTCGTACCAGCTCGGCCCGGTCTACGACGAGGGCGTGCTGACCGGCGAACTGGCCGCGGCGCTCACCCACCTCAGGCCCGGCACCCGGCTGGCCTCCATCTGCACCGGCGTCTACGTCCTGGCGGCCGCCGGTCTCCTCGACGGCCGCCCGGTGACCACCCACTGGGCGGAGGCCGAGCGCCTCCAGCGGCTCTTCCCGCAGGTCGAGGTCGACCCGGACGTGCTGTTCATCGACGACGGCGACGTCCTCACCTCGGCCGGCGTCGCGGCCGGCATCGACCTGTGCCTGCACATGGTGCGCCGCGACCACGGCGCGGCCGTCGCCAACGACGTGGCCCGCCGTACGGTCGTACCGCCCCACCGCGACGGCGGTCAGGCCCAGTACGTCGCGCGGCCGGTGCCCGATCCGCAGCAGGCGTCCACCACCACCGCCCGCGCCTGGGCCCTGGGCCGTCTCCACGAGCCGATCCAGCTGCGCGACATGGCCGCCCAGGAGTCCATGTCGGTGCGCACCTTCACGCGCCGCTTCCGCGAGGAGACCGGCGTCAGCCCCGGCCAGTGGCTCACCCAGCAGCGGGTGGAGCGGGCGCGGCACCTGCTGGAGTCCACCGACCGCTCCATGGACCAGGTGGCCCGCGACGCGGGCTTCGGCACGGCCCAGTCGATGCGCCAGCACCTCCAGGCGGCCCTCGGCATCACCCCCACCGCCTACCGGCGGACCTTCCGCGCGGAGAACCCCCCGGCCGCCACCCTCAAGACCTGACGCAGTCAGAACGTGAGCACGCCCCGGGCCACCCGCCCCGCCTCGGCGTCCGCCGCCGCCTGCGCGAAGTCCTCGACGGGATAGGTCCTGGTGACGAGTTCGTCGAGCAGGAGGCGGCCCTGGCGGTACAGGTCGGCGTAGAGGGCGATGTCCCGCTGCGGCCGGGAGGAGCCGTAGCGGCAGCCGAGGACGGACTTGTCCAGGTACAGGGAGGAGACCCGGAAGGACGCCTCGGCCGCGGCCGGGGGCACGCCCAGCAGGACCGCCTGGCCGTGCCGGTCCAGCGCGTCGATCGCCTGCCGGATCAGCTCCACCCGGCCGACGCACTCGAAGGCGTGGTCCGCGCCCGTGGGCAGGACGTCCCGCACCCCCTCCGTCGACGTGCGGAAGTCGGTCGCGCCGAACCAGCGGGCCGCCTCCTCCTTCGCCGGGTTGGCGTCCACGGCCACGATCCGCGACGCGCCCGCGAGCCGCGCCCCCTGCAGCACGTTCAGCCCGATCCCGCCCGCCCCGATCACCAGGACGCTGTCGCCGTGCTCCACCCGCGCCCGGTTCAGCACGGCACCCACGCCCGTCAGCACCCCGCACCCGATGAGCGCGGCCGACGTCAGCGGAATGTCCGCAGGGATACGGACCGCCTGTACGGCCTTGACTACGGTCCGCTCAGCGAACGCCGAGTTGGACGCGAACTGGTGGACCGGCAGGCCGCCCCGGCGGAACGGCCGGCCCGGGCGGCCTATGGAGTGCCGGCACATGGTCGGCTGGCCCCGGTCGCAGTCGGCACATGTCCCGCAGTGCGCGAGTGTGGAAAGCGCTACATGATCCCCGGGCACCACATGGGTGACGCCCACACCCACCGCCTCCACGACCCCGGCCCCCTCATGGCCCAGCACCACAGGAACCGGGAAGGGTATGGTCCCGTCCACCACCGACAGATCGCTGTGGCACAGCCCGGCGGCCGCGATCGCGACCCGTACCTCGCCGGGCCCCGGCTCGCGCACCTCCAGGTCCGTGACGACCCGGACCTGTTTCCCGTCGAAGACCACGCCTCGCATCACACGGCTCCCTTGGGCTCCCTGGGCAGACCGAGCACCCGCTCGGCGATGATCGTGCGCTGGATCTGGTCCGAGCCGCCGTAGAGGGTGTCGGCCCGGGAGAACAGGAACAGGTGCTGCGCCGCGTCCAGTTCGTACGGCGCCGCCGCCGACCAGTCGGCGGGCCCGGCCCCCGCCGCCGCGCCCCGCACCAGCACCGCCAGCTCACCGAGCCGCTGGTGCCAGTCGGCCCACAGCAGCTTGGCCACGCTCGGCGCTCCCGGCCCGGCCGAACCCCCCAGCGTGCGCAGGGCGTTCCAGCGCATGGTGCGCAGCTCGGCCCACTGCCGTACGAGCCGCTCGCGCACGACGGGATCCCGCGCCGCTCCCGACTCCACGGCCGCCCGGACCACACCGGCCAGTTCCTCGGCGAACCCGATCTGCTGGGCCAGCGTGGACACGCCCCGCTCGAAGCCGAGCAGGCTCATGGCCACGCGCCAGCCGTCGCCCTCCCCGCCGACGACGTGCTCGGCGTGCGCGCCGTCGAAGAAGACCTCGTTGAAGTCGCTGGTGCCGGTCAGCTGCCGGATGGGCCGGACCTCGATCCGCCCCGGCTGGTCCATGGGGACGAGCAGGAAGCTCAACCCGTGGTGCCGCACCGAGCCCGGTTCGGTCCGGGCCAGCACGAAACACCAGTCCGCCTCGTGCGCGAGCGAGGTCCAGATCTTCTGCCCGGTGACGCGGTACGAACGCCCCGCACGCACCGCCGCCGTCCGGATCCCGGCGAGGTCCGACCCGGCGCCGGGTTCGCTGTACCCCTGGCACCAGAGTTCGTCCCCGGCGGCGATCGGGGGCAGGAAGCGGGCCTTCTGCTCCTCGGTGCCGTGGGCGATGAGCGTGGGGGCGAGCAGGTTCTCCCCGATGTGCCCGGAGCGCGGGGGCGCCCCCGACCGCGCGTACTCCTCCGCCCAGACGACCTGCTGGGTGAGCCCGGCGGTGCGGTTCCCGTACCCCGCCTCCACCCACCCGATCCCGATCCATCCGCCCGCACCGAGGACGCGCTCCCAAGCACGCCGACCAACACCGGTATTGACGTGCGAGGCAAGCCACTCACGGGCTTCGACACGAAAGTCCTCGTCCTCCTGGGAAAACCCGAAATCCATGGTCGCCGCCTTCCGTCGGCCCGGGCCCTGCACTTCGCAGGGGGACGAGAACTTAAGGGGCGCGGGGAACTGCGCGACAAGCCACAGCGAACCCGCACCCGCCACACAACCGCGCACCCCCCGAGCTACTGGGCGTTCGGCCGCTCCCCCTCCCGCGCAGCCCTCTCCATCGCCGCCACCCGCTCCAGCATCGGCATCGGATCCACCCCCACCGACCCGGGCAGAAACTCCGCGATCCCCTCCACGGTCCAACCGCCGGAGGCATACGCGGCGCGCAACTCCCGCGGCTGCGCCCACACCGCGATCTTCGGCCCGGCGACCGTGTACACCTGCCCCGTCACCCCGGCACGGGCAGCCGCGTCGGACAGCAGGTACACCACCAGCGGGGCGACGTCCTCCGGCTCCCCGATCTCCGCCAGTTCCATCGGCACCCCCGCCGACATCCGGGTCCGGGCGACCGGCGCCACCGCGTTCGCGGTCACCCCGTACTTGTGCAGTCCCAGCGCGGCGCTGCGCACCAGGGAGATGATCCCGCCCTTCGCGGCGCTGTAGTTCGCCTGCGACACCGACCCCTGGTGGTTGCCGCTGGTGAACCCGATCAGCGTGCCCGCGCGCTGCTTCCGCAGCACCGCCGAGGCCGCCCGGAACACCGTGAACGTCCCCTTGAGGTGCGTGGCGAGGACCGCGTCCCACTCCTCCTCGGACATGTTGAACAGCATCCGTTCGCGCAGGATCCCGGCCACGCAGACGACACCGTCCAGCCGCCCGTACGAGGACAGCGCCACGTCGACCACCCGCTGCCCGCCCGCCATGGTGGAGATGTCGTCGGCGACCGCCACGGCCGCCCCGCCCGCCGCCTCGATCTCCTTCACCACGGCCTCGGCGACCTCGCTGGTCGGCGATGCGCCGTCGACCGCGACCCCGTAGTCGTTGACCACGACCCGCGCGCCCTCGGCCGCCGCCGCGAGCGCGACCGCCCGGCCGATGCCCCGCCCGGCGCCGGTGACGGCGACGACCTTGCCCGCCAAGAAGTTCCCCACGCCCGTCCCCTTCCCGTCCCACGGTTTCTGACGGACCGTTAGATTCTCGGTTCCCGAATTCTACGACCCGTCAGATACGGGAAGACAAGCCCCCGGGGAGGACTCATGTCACTGCCGGACGCGTTCCACGACATCGCCGAGCGCGTGAACAACTGGGGCCGTTGGGGAGCCGACGACGAGTTGGGCACGCTGAACCTGATCACCGACGAGGTGGTGCGGGAGGCCGCCTCCTGCGTGCGCTCCGGGCACCGGATCCCACTCGCGCTGCCGCTGCGACAGGACGGCGTGCAGACGGGGATGATCCCCGGCCGCGTCAACCCGCTGCACGTCATGGTGCAGATCAACCAGGAGCTCTTCGGCCCGGGCACGGTCGCGTGCAGCGACGACGCCGTGACCATGGGGCTCCAGGCGGCCACCCACTGGGACGCCCTGCCCCACGTCTCGCACTCGGGCCGGCTCTACAACGGCCGCCCGGCGGACAGCATCACCGCGCACGGCGGCGCCGGGTTCAGCGGCATGGACAAGGTTAGGCACGTCGTCTCGCGCGGGGTGCTGCTCGATGTCGCCCGGGCCCGGGGCACGGACCGGCTCGACGGCGGGTACGCCGTCACGCCGGAGGATTTGGACGCCGCCGAGGAACTGGCCGGGACGCGGGTACGGGCCGGTGACCTCGTGCTCGTACGGACGGGGCAGGTCCAGGTCTGCCTGGCCGGGGACCGGCACGCCTACGCGTATCCGTCGCCGGGGCTGTCGATCCGGACGCCGGAGTGGTTCCACGCGCGCGATGTGGCGGCCGTCGCCAACGACACCCTCACCTTCGAGGTGTTCCCGCCCGAGGTGGAGGACCTGTGGCTGCCGGTGCACGCGCTCGACCTCGTGGAGATGGGGATGCCGCAGGGCCAGAACTGGAACCTCGAGGAGTTGTCCACAGCCTGTGGAGAAACCGGCCGCTACGCCTTCCTCCTGGCGGCCACCCCCGAGCCCTTCACAGGGGCGACCGGGGCTCCTGTGGCCCCGGTCGCCGTCCTGTAGGCCATCCCCCCTGAAGCTGGATGGCGGCGCCGCGCTGCTCGCCCCGAGCACGGCAGCGCGCGCCGCCACCCGACTCCGGCGCTCCCGCCCCGGCTCCCTTGGCCCTGAAAGGGAACCGACGCCGAATCACGACTCACACTCGCCGAGGGCCACCGTCGTCGAAGCCCTCGCCGTCCCCTCACGGCGAATCGCTGCCCACAAGCGTGAGCAACCGGTCACGACGCGTCAACACCCGTTCGGCGATTTATTGCTTATGCGGCATTTGCCATGGGCGCGCACGGAAGCACATCCCGGCGCACCGCCGCATACCCCGAGGAAACCGGCCGATCGGCCGCGCCTCCGTGCCCCCGCCCCGCCGCATGACCGCGCGGCATGTGCCGCCGTACACCGCACCCGCCCCGGCCGCGCCCGCCGAGCGCGGGTGGGGGCGGAAGGAGGGGCTAGACCGCCTCGTAGGCCGCCAGGCCCTCGAGGGCGGGGCCGGCGGAGTCGCCGTACGTCACCGCGCCGCCTCCGCACGACGCCGTGACCTCCCGGGACTTCGCGCACCGGTCGAGTTCGCACCAGATGCGCTTGCCGGTGCTCTCGACGCTCCAGCCCCATCGGTCGGCGAGGCCGTCGACGAGGGCGAGGCCCCGGCCGCCGGTCGCGTCGTCGTCGGCGCACCGGGGCACGGGGGCCCGGCCGCTGCGGTCGGCGACCTCCAGGCGGACCGTGGCCTCGTCCGTCGCCGCGGGCGGCAGGGACAGCCGCAGCACGGCGGGACGCCCGGTGTGCACCACGGCGTTGGTGACGAGCTCGGAGACGAGCAGGACCAGCGTCTCGGCGAGCGGCTCATCGGCCTGTATGCCCGACCCGGTCAGGCGCGAGCGGGCCCACCGCCGGGCCCGCCCCACCTCTGCGGGGTCGGGCCGGATCTCCAGCTGCACTTGAAGCACCTGCACCGCTCACACCATCCGAACCGGCGGACACTTAGGCTCGCGCCTCACGAGGGCCACGATCGTAGCCATTTTCTGCATGGCCAGAACAACGGCCGGGACAAGGATCACGGAATGTGAATCCCTTGTGGGACAGCATGGTTGACGTACAGTCACCCCAACAAGCGCTTCGGGCATATTCCAGCGCGAAGGAGTACCCGTGCGGCATACTGTGCGACGCCCGTCGCGGGCAGTCGAACAGGCGGCGCCACTGGGTCGCACTGCGATCGGAGCCACTCGCATCTCACACAAGGTACCGGAGCGGGCAGTCGACTCCGGGCCGTGACGAGTCACGCAGAGGACACAAGCCGGTATCAACGCTCCGTGATCCCGGCATGCCACGATCCGCGACATCTCCGCGGGCATATTCGGCGATGCCGCAGCCAGGGGGCCCGTCAGGCCTCTCCCGCCGCCAGAGCGGCCGCGAGAATTTCCTCACTCTCCGTGACTCCGCCCGTACGGTGGGTTCGAACCCATGCCCGTTTCAGCTGGAGATGGACCTCGGACTCCCAGGTGAAGCCCATGCCGCCGTGGACCTGGAGGCAGTCGCGGGCGCCGCGCACGGCGGCCTCGTCGGCGAGCAGCCGGGCGGCGGCGATGTCGACCGGGTCGGCGGTGACGGCCGCCGCGTACACCGCGGCGCGGGCCGTCTCCGTGCGCACCAGCATCCCCGCGCACAGGTGTGCCACCGCCTGGAAGGCCCCGATGGGCCGGCCGAACTGTTCGCGCGCCCGGGCGTGTTGCGCCGCCAGTTCGCAGACCCGGGCCGCCGTGCCGAGCTGCTCGGCCGCGGTGAGGAGGGTCGCTACGGGGTCCCGGGGGCCCGGCTGCCGCGCGGGCACGCGGTGCAGGGGCGTCAGCGGGTCGAGCGAGCGCAGCGGCAGGGCGCCGGTGGCGTCCCCGCGTACGACGTCCGCCTCCGCCAGCCACTCCACGAGTGTGCCGTCGACGGCCGTGACCACCGTCTCCCCGGTCGCCGCGCCCGGCACCGCACCGGCCGCGAGGTGCGTGGCGAGCAGCGGCCCGGGCAGCAGCGCCCGCCCCGCCTCCTCGAACACCAACACGGCCTCCGGCAGCCCGAGTCCGACCCCACCGTCCGCCTCCGGCAGCCGCAGCGCGAAGAACCCGGCCTCCCCCAGGGCCCGCCACAGGCCCCGATCGAGCCGAGGCCCCCCACCCGCACGCCCCGAGCCCCCCGCCTCCGCGGCCCCCCACAACGCCTCCCGGTCGAAGCGGCGTTCCAGGAGTTGCCGCACTCCGGCCCGCAAGGCCCCCTGGTCCTCCGTGAGTCGGAAGCGCACGGTCTCACCGTCCCTTCGGCAGGCCGAGGATGCGCTCGGCGACGATGGTGTGCTGGATCTGCGAGGTGCCGGCCGCGATGGTGTACGAGAGGGACGAGAGGCGGTCGAGCGTCCAGGGGCGGTCCAGGTCGAGGCAGTCGGCGCCCAGCACGTCCGCGGCGGCGTCGTACAGCTCCTGGCGGGCGTGCGAGTAGCGGAGCTTGAAGACCGAGCCGCCGGTGCCGGGCACTCCGCCCGAGGCCTCCGCCGCGCTGACGTTCCACTGCGTCAGCCGCCACAGCGCCCGGAACTCGGCGTGGAGCCTGCCCAGCCTGCGGCGGAGCGCCGGGTCGTCCCAGCGGCCGTTCTTGCGGGCTTCGACGGCCAGTTCGCCCAGGACGCGGCGGCAGGCGACGACCTCCCCGGCGAAGGCCGTGCCGCGTTCGAAGGACAGCGTCACCAGGGTCACGCGCCAGCCGTCGTTCTCGTCCCCGACCCGGTTCGCCACCGGCACGCGCACCTCGTCGAGGAAGACCTCGGCGAACTCGGCCGACCCGGCGAGCGTGCGCAGCGGCCGTACGGTGATGCCGGGCGCGTCCATGGGCAGGGCCAGCCAGGTGATGCCCCGGTGCTTCGGGGCGCGGGGGTCGGTGCGGACCAACAGCTCGCACCAGTCGGCGACTTCCGCGTGGGAGGTCCAGATCTTGGAACCGGTCACCACGTAGGCGTCGCCGTCGCGCCGCGCGCGCGTGCGCAGGGCCGCGAGGTCGGAGCCGGCCTCCGGTTCGCTGAAGCCCTGGCACCAGACCTGCTCGCCGCGCAGGATCGGCGGCAGCCAGCGCGCCCGCTGCTCGGGCGTGCCTTCGGCGGCGATGGTCGGCCCGGCGTGCAGCAGGCCCACGAAGTTGGCGCCCACGTAGGGCGCTCCTGCCCTCTCGGTCTCCTCCAGGAAGATCAGCCGGATCGTCGGGGAGGCGTCCCAGTGGACGTCGGCGTACCCGGCGTCGTGGAGCCGGCGCTGCCAGCCGAGGTCGTACGCCCGCCGCCCCGGCCAGTCGTCGGGTGACGGCCTGGGCGGGAGGCCGGGCAGCACCCGGGCGAGCCAGGCGCGCAGCCGGGCCCGGAACTCCTCCTCCTCGGGCGTGTACGTCAGGTCCATCAGCGGTCGAGGTCCAGGTCCAGCATCCGGATGGCGTTGCCCCGCATCAGCTTGTACACCGTCTCCTCGTCGAGGCCCTTGACGTGGTCGAGGGCGACCTCCTTGGTGTGCGGGAAGGTCGAGTCGACGTGCGGGTAGTCGGTCTCGAAGGTGGCGTTGTCGCGGCCGACGACGTCGATCGAGGCGACCCCGTGCTTGTCGCGGAAGAAGCAGCAGTAGATCTGCCGGTAGTAGTACGTCGACGGCGGCTCGGGGACCGTGTCGCGGACCCCGCCCCAGGCGCGGTGCTCCGCCCAGACGTCGTCGGCGCGTTCCAGGGCGTAGGGGACCCAGCCCATCTGGCCTTCGGAGTAGGCGAGTTTGAGGCGCGGGAAGCGTACGAGCACCCCGCTGAAGAGGAAGTCCATCATCGAGGCCATCGCGTTGTTGAAGCTGAGCGAGGCCTGCACGGCGGGCGGGGCGTCCGGGGAGGCGGCCGGCATCTGGGACGAGGACCCGATGTGCATGTTGACGACCGTGCCGGTCTCCTGGCAGACAGCGAAGAACGGGTCCCAGTAGCCGGAGTGGATGGACGGCAGCCCGAGGTGGGTGGGGATCTCGGAGAAGGTCACCGCCTTCACCCCGCGCGCGGCGTTGCGGCGGATCTCCGCGACCGCCAGCTCGACGTCCCACAGCGGGATCAGGCAGAGCGGGATGAGCCGCCCGCCGCTGTCCCCGCACCACTCCTGGACCATCCAGTCGTTGTAGGCGCGCACGCAGGCCAGGGCGACCTCCTTGTCGTGCGCCTCGGCGAAGGTCTGGCCGCAGAAGCGGGGGAAGGAGGGGAAGCAGAGGCTGGCCTCGACGTGGTTGAGGTCCATGTCCGCCAGCCGCGCCTTGGGGTCCCAGCAGCCGCGCCGCATCTCCTCGCGGGTGATGCCCTCCAGGGTCATCTCGTCCCGGTCGAAGCCGACGGCGGCGATGTTGCGCTTGTACGGGAACTTCAGGTCCTCGTAGATCCACCAGTCCGTGGGCGGGCCGTCCGGGTCCATGGTGATGCGGTACTTGCCGCCGACGTAGGCGAGGTCACCGATCCCGGCGGTCAGCGGCTTGGGCCCGCGGTCGCGGTACTTGGCCGGCAGCCAGGTGTCGAAGAGGTGGGCGGGCTCGATCACGTGGTCGTCGACGCTGATGATGCGGGGCAGTTCGGTCGCCATGGGTCCCCTCCGCCGGACGGTACTTATCTGATGTAGCGTCAGTTAGCATCCCATCTGACGACCCGTCAGCCAAGCAGCAGGGGGCAGCCGTGAACGAGACCCCGCACGCCCTGAGTTCGTCCCGCACCCTGTGGGAGCTGGTCAGCCGCCGCGCCGCCCTCACCCCCGACCGCCCGCTCTTCCTCCAGGACGACCGCGGCCTCACCTTCGGCGAGCTGGCCGCGCGCGCCGAGCGGGTCGCGGCCGGGCTGTACGGCATGGGCGTACGCCCCGGCACGGTCGTCGCCTGGCAGTTGCCCACCCGCATCGAGACGGCCGTGCTGTCCTTCGCCCTGGCCCGCCTCGGCGCCGTGCAGACCCCGGTGATCCCGTTCTACCGGGACCGCGAGGTGGGCTTCGCGCTGCGCGAGTCCAAGGCGGAGTTCTTCGCGGTGCCGGGCGTCTGGCGCGGCTTCGACCACGCGGAGATGGCCCGGCGGCTGGGCGCGCGGGGCGTCTTCGAGGCGTACGAAGACCTGCCCGACGGCGACCCGTCCGTGCTGCCCGTCCCGCCCGCCGACGGCACCGCCGTCCGCTGGATCTACTGGACGTCCGGCACGACCTCCGACCCCAAGGGCGTGCTGCACACGGACCGTTCACTGCTCGCGGGCGGCTCCTGCCTCGCGCACGCCCTGCGCCCCTCGGCGGCGGACGTGGGGTCGATCGCCTTCCCGTACGCCCACATCGGCGGGCCCGACTACACGGTGATGCTGCTGCTGTACGGCTTCCCGGCGGTGCTGTTCGAGCAGTTCGCGCTGCCGGATGCGCTGGAGACCTACCGGGCGCACGGGGTGACGTTGGCGGGCGGGTCGACGGCGTTCTACTCGATGTTCCTGGCGGAGCAGCGCAAGCGGCCCGGGGAGCCCGTGGTGCCGTCCCTGCGGCTGCTGGCGGGCGGTGGGGCGCCCAAACCGCCGGAGCTGTACCACGCGGTGGTGCGCGAGATGGGGGTGCAGCTCACCCACGGGTACGGCATGACCGAGGTGCCGATGATCACCATGGGGGCGCCGGACGACAGCGCCGAGTTGCTGGCGACGACGGAGGGGCGGCCGCCGGAGGGGATGGAGATACGGATCGTGGACGGGGAGGTGCGGCTGCGCGGGGAGGCCGTGTGCCGGGGGTATCTGGACCCGGCGCAGACGGCGGACGCCTTCGACGAGGAGGGGTTCCTGCGCACCGGCGACCTGGGACATCTCACGGAGACCGGGCACCTGGTGCTCACCGGCCGGCTGAAGGACGTGATCATCCGCAAGGGCGAGAACATCTCGGCCCAGGAGATCGAGGACCTGCTGCACCGGCACCCGGCGGTCGGGGACGTGGCCGTGATCGGACTGCCGGACGCGGCGCGCGGGGAGCTGGTGTGCGCGGTGGTGGAACAGCCCCCGGGGGCCGAGGCCTTGACCCTCGACGCCGTGACCGCGTTCCTGCGCGCCGAGGGCCTGTCCGTGCACAAGCTCCCGGAACGGCTGGAGCTGGTGGCCGCCCTTCCGCGGGGCGAGACCCTGCGGAAGGTGCTGAAGTACAAGCTGCGCGAGCGTTACTCGGGCGGGTGACCCGCCGCGGCCAGGTTTTTCGGGGGCGCGGGGAACTGCGCGAGCGACCACGGACAGCCCGCGGCCGCCCGTCCGGGAACGCCCCTACGGCGAAGGGGCGCGAGATCCCGCGGCGCGGGCGCGGGCCCCTACTCGGGCACGGTGAAGTAGCGGGCGAAGGCGGGGATGATCTCGGCCTCGCCGACCTTGCCGTCCCCGTCCGCGTCGAGTGCGGCGGCGGCCGGGCCGGCGACGTCCTCGGGGACGCCGAGGCACTTCAGCACGCGGGCGGCCTCCTCGACCGTCGCCGCGCTGTCACCGTCGGTGTCGGCGACGTCCAGGGCCGCGTGCAGGAAGGGGCGGGCGATCTCGGCGAACCGGTCGGGGTTGTCGCGCAGCCGCTTGGCCGCGCCGTTGACGAACTCCTCACGCGTGATGCGCTGGTCGCCGTCGCGGTCCGCTATCCCCGCCATGCCCTGCCAGAACGCCTCGGCGCCGCCGTACAGCGCCTGTCCCTTGTCGGAGCGGGCCGCCACGGCGAACTCCGCGAGCAGCGCCTTGGCCGCCCCGTAGAAGTCCTCGCGGTCGATGTAGCCGTTGCCGTCCTGGTCGAAGGTGGCGAACCGGGCGGCGATCCTGCGCTCGTACTCGCTGCTGACCATGTCTCTTTCGGGCCGCCTTACGTCGGGTGGGGTGCGTCTCGGTCGGAGCGTACGACGGAGGGAGCCGTTCGGGCGCGCGAAAACGTCACTTGTGCCAAGACCGGGGGAATTCCGGGACAACAGCGTGTCGGAACGGCAACACTCGGACTGCCGTGCGTGGTGGTGCGGTCACGCGGACAGGGGTTCGCCCTCGTCGCCCAGAGCCGCGTCCAGATCGCCGTACACGTCGAACAGGCGGCGGACGCCCAGCGCGCCGAGGACCCGGTTGACGTGGGACCCGTCGGCCGCGCCCCGGGCGGGCAGCACCAGGCGCAGCCGGCCCTGGCAGGAGCGGATCAGCCTGCGGGCGGCGATGAGCACGCCGACGCCGCTGGAGTCGCAGAAGAACACCTCGGACAGGTCCAGGACGAGACAGTGGTGCCCTTCGGCCACCACGTCGTGGACCCGCTGACGCAGCACCGGCGACGTCACCAGATCCAGCTCGCCCGACACCTGGAGCACGGCCCATTCGCCCTGCTCGCCGCCGGTCACTTTGAAGGTCACCACCACGCCCCTCGCTCGCCAAAACGGAAGCAATGCCTACGCTTCCTTGCAGCGCGGCTGCCCAGCGGCCGTTCCCTGAAACACAACCCGAAAAACGGATCCCCCGCGGAAGAGGCTTGTTTTAGTCGACTTCGATCCTGTTCGATCCTCTTCAGTCAGGTCTGATCGGAGGGCGGGTGGGTAGGCGCGGCCCCGGAGGAACCCGGCACGGGCGCCGCGACCCCCTACCACCTGCGGCCCGTCGGGGGGCGCACATTGCCACAAAGGGGCGTGCGCCACCGGACGTGCCGACTACATTCGGGGAGACGGCGAGCACAGGCTGGACAGGTCGCGGGCGCGGGACACGAGCAGGGGGTGAGGGGGCCGCATGGCGAAAAAGGACGTACCGCCGCGCTGGGACCGCAAGATGCAACAGCGGCTCGCCCGCGGGGAGGCGGCCGCCCTCGGCGAGCTGTACGACCGGTTCGCCTCCCTCGTGCACGGCCTCGCCCACCGCGTCCTCGGCGACGAACTCGCCGCCGACGGCATCACCCGCGAGGTCTTCGTCCACGTCTGGGAGCACCCCGACTCCTACGACCCCAAGCAGGGCCCGCTGCGCACCTGGGTCGCCGCGCTGACCCACCGGCTGGCGGTGCAGCGGCTGCGCGCCACCGAGACCGCCGCCCTCGCCCGCGACGGCTCCGGCACCGCCGAGGAACTGGAGCACAAGGTGCGCCACGCCGCGGTCGCCGCCCGCGCCGACTACATCGTCCAGTCCATGCCCGTCCCGCTGCGCTCGGCCCTGGAACGGGCTTACTTCCAGCGCCGCGACTACCGGCAGACCGCCGCCGACCTCGGCATCACCGAGGACGAGGCCCGCCGCCGCCTGCGCCTCGGCCTGCAACTGCTGTCCACCGCCCACGACACCGAGGCACCGGGCGCACCGCCCGGATTCGGAGGTGCGGTGTGAACGGGCCGGACCGGTTCGAGGCGTACGACGGCCATGAGGGCGAGGGCGACCACGCGGAGAACGACAACGCCCGGGGCGGGAGCGGCGTCCAGGACGCCGGCGCTTCCGGTGCGCCGGGCGGGCCGCAGGGACCGGACGGGCCCCGGCGGGGCGACGGGCGGGGGCCGGACCGGCCGCCGCGGATACCGATGCCCCGGGCCTCCGTCGAGGACAGCGGGCTGCCGCTGCCCGCGCCCGCGGACCTCGGCGACGCGGCCCCGCCGCCCGTACCGCCCGTGTTCGAGCACCGCGTGCTGAAGGCACTGCTCGGCGCCTGGGCGCTGGCCGCCTGCTCGGCCGAGGAGGCCGCGGCCGTCGAGGAGCACCTCGGCGCGTGCGGCGCGTGTGCCGACGAGGCGCGGCGGCTGCGCGAGGCGGTCGGGCTGCTGCAACGCCCCGAGAGCCTCGACCTGGACCCGGGCCTGCGCACCCGCGTCCTGGAGACCTGCCTGGAGCGGCGCCCGCCGCGCATCCCGGTGCCGGACTGGGCGGCCGCCTACGACGCCGAGGCCGCGCGCCTGGACGCCCTGCTGCAGGACTTCGGCGACGCCGAGTGGCACGCGCCGGTACGGCTGCGCTGGTTCCGGGGCGACGAGCCGACGAGCCGCCGCACCACCGTCGCCGGGGTGATCGCGCACCTGCTCAGCGTCGACGGGCTGGTGGCGGTCGCGCTGGGCCTGGACGACCCGCTGGGCGACGTCACGTCCCGGCGCCCGACACCGGCGTCCCGGACCGAGGCGTACTGGCGTGCCTCCCACTTCCCGCCGACCCGCGCGGTACGGGCGCCCTGGCGGGAACAGAGCCACAGCCTGGTCCGCACGGTGTCCTTCACGGGCAGCGGCGTCGGCCGCATGCCGGTGTCGTACGGCGACTTCGAACTGCCCCTGCACGACGCGATGCTCGACAGGGCCTTCGAGTGCTGGGTGCACGCCGAGGACATCGCGGACGCGGTCGACTACCCCTACGACCCGCCCTCGCCGCGCCATCTGCACCGCATGATCGACCTGGCGGCCCGCATGCTGCCGACGGCCCTGGCCCACCGCCGGCAGACCGGCCTCGCGGCCCCCGCGCACCACCGCCACCTCGTGGCGGCGGGCGAACCGGGCCGCAGCCTCCGCCTGGAGATCGAGGGCTCGGGCGGCGGCGAGTGGCTGATCCCCCTGGACTCCCCCGCGGCCAAGGGCTCCGCCGACCACGAGGTGGCCCACGTCGCCCTGGACGGCGTCGAGTTCTGCCGCCTGGCAGCCGGCCACGTACCCCCGCAGGAGGCAGCGGCAGGCCAGGTGGGAGACAGAGAGGCAATCAGCGACGTCCTCCACGCGGCGGCATCACTGAGCAGGATGTGAGGTCTTCAGGGGCGCGGGGAACTGCGCGACAAGCCACCAACCACCCGCACCCGCCCACGCACCGGAACGACCGAGCTCCTAGGCGAACACCACAGTCCGCCGCCCGTTGAGCAGAATCCGACGCTCGGCATGCCACTTCACGGCCCGCGCCAACGCCTGGCACTCCACGTCACGCCCGATCGCGACCAGCCCCTCGGGCGTCACGTCATGCCCGACCCGCTCGACCTCCTGCTCGATGATCGGCCCCTCGTCGAGGTCGGCCGTCACATAGTGCGCCGTCGCACCGATCAGCTTCACACCCCGGGCATGAGCCTGGTGATACGGCTTCGCCCCCTTGAAGCTCGGCAGGAACGAGTGGTGGATGTTGATGATCCGCCCCGCCAGCGCCTTGCAGAGGTCGTCCGACAGCACCTGCATGTACCGGGCGAGCACGACCAGTTCCACGCCCTCCTCACGCACGATGTCGAGCAGCCGCGCCTCCGCCTCGGCCTTCGTGTCCTTCGTCACCGGAATGTGGTGGAAGGGGATGTTGTACGAGCCCACCAGCTCGGCAAAGTCCGTGTGGTTGGACACCACGCCCGCGATCTCCACCGGCAGCGCACCGGTCCGCGCCCGGAACAGCAGGTCGTTCAGGCAGTGCCCGAACTTGCTGACCATCAGCAGGATGCGCATCTTCTGGTCGCCGCGGTTGATCTGCCAGTCCATCTGGAAGGAGTCACCGATCGCCGCGAAGCTGGCCCGCAGCTTCTCCACGGTCACCGGCGCGTCCGCCGAGAAGTGGACCCGCATGAAGAACAGTCCCGTGTCGTGGTCGCCGAACTGCTGGCTGTCCTCGATGTTGCAACCGGTCATGAACAGATAGCTCGACACGGCGTGCACAATGCCCTTCCTGTCCGGGCAGGAAAGGGTGAGGACGTACTGGTCGGCCGGGACCGCGGTGCTGGTGGACTGCTCGTTCATGCAGGACAGGTTCCCACAAGGGACGACGGCACCGGCAATCGTCCCGCTAGGCGGACCGCGTCATGATCCGCAGGACTTCGAGGCTGCGCGGCGGCGCGTCCGGCTCCTCGCCGTCGCTCGCGGCGAGCCGGACGTGCGCGTCCCGGGCGGCGCGGACCGCGTCCGGCCACGCCTCGTGCTCCAGGTACGCGGCGACCGGCGCGTCCGGCCCCACCTGGTGCATGATCCGCAGCACCCGCAGCACGGCGGTGTCGACGAGGGCCGCCTCCTGCGAGTCGCGGAAGATCGTGCCGACGTACTTCTCGGCGGACCAGTGGTCCAGCCAGGTGTCCTCGACGAGGCGGTACACCGCGTCGGTCACGTCGCCGTAGCCGTCCACGCCGGCCAGCCAGACGTCCCGCTGGAAGACGGGATCGGAGAGCATGTGCAGCGCCGAGCGCACGTTGCTGCGCCAGCGCCACCACGGCATGTCGTTGACAGGCATGCCGCCCATGGTGGATGAGCGACGGCCACGACGGGAAGAGTTCTCCGAAGCTTGCACGGTCATCGATCGTACGTTCCCCTCCACATGATCCTCACCGACCCCCGCAATTCACCCGCGCGTCACCAATTGTTGACCAGAGATCACTCGCCGGTTAGCCGTGTGACGGAATCGTGCGGAACCATGACCGGCAGGCGACGCACCAGCAGCACATACCTCCCCGGCCTCCTCACCCGTCACGCCAAAAAGGGCGTCCTCTCCGCGGGCACGGCGGTCGCGTGCGCGTCACTCCTCGCCGGCTGCGGGGTCGTCCCCGGTACCACGGGGGGTGTCGGGGACGACCCGATCACCGTCATGACCTGGGCGCCCGAGAACACCAAGGCCACCAACAAGCCCGGCATGCCCGCCTTCGCCCGCGCCTACGCCCGCTGGATCAACGCCAGGGGCGGGATCAACGGCCGCGAGCTCAACGTGCTGACCTGCAACGATCACAACGACAGCGTGGCCGCGGCGAAGTGCGCCCGGCGGGCCGCCAAGGAGAACGTCGTCGCGGTCGTAGGATCCTACAGCCAGTACGCCGACTCCTTCTTCCCCTCCCTGGAGGGCGCGGGCATCCCCTACATAGGCGGCTACGGCATCACCAACGCCGAGTTCACCAGCCCCCTGTCCTACCCCGTCAACGGCGGCCAGCCCGCACTGCTCGCCGGTCTCGGCAGCGCGCTCGCCGACTGCGGGCCCGTGACGCTGATCCGCCCCGACACCATCGCGGGCGACCAGCTGCCCCCGCTGCTCGACTCCGGGCTGAAGGCGGGCGGGCACCGGGCCGCGAACGACCAACGGGCGGCGGAGGACGCCACCGAGTACGACGGGCAGGCGGCGCGGGCGCTGCGGGCGACGACCGGCGACCCGGCGGACCAGGGATGCGTGGTGCCCGCGCTCGGGGACCGCACCGGCACGTTCATGGACTCGTTCCGGCGCGCCCGCGAGGACTACCCCGACGTGCGGACGGCCACCGTGCTCGGCAGCGTCGACCAGACGGTGATCGACGCGACCGGCGGGGCGTCGGGGCCGTACGAGGGCTCGTACATCACCGGCTGGTACCCGGTGGCGAGCGACCCGCGCTGGGACGGGATGAAGCAGGTGATCCGCGAGCAGGCCTTCGGCGACAACCGCATCGACCCCGCGGACGCCGGAGTGCAGACCACGTGGATCGCCTACACCGTCTTCCGGAAGGTCGTCGAATCGCTCGGCGACGGCGAGGTGACCGCCGACACGGTGACGGAGGCCCTCGACAACGGCCTCCAGATCGGCACGGGCGGGCTCACGCCGACGCTGCGCTGGAAGTTCCAGGACAAGCTCGCCTCCGTCGGCTTCCCGCGCCTGGTCAACGCCAACGTGACCCTTCAGGTGGTGCGGGAGGGGCGGCTGGTGTCGGCGCGGAAGGGATTCGTCGACACCACCAAGACCCTCCAGGACGCCGACGTGAACTACTGAGCGCCCCCGCTCAGCGGTTTGACCTACTGAGCGCCCGCTCAGTAGGTCACGCTGGCGCCCGGTCCGTCACAGCTGCGTCGGCTGGCGCTCGGTCAGGCCGTACGTCTTGGCGATCCCGTTCCACAGCCGGGCCGCCTTCGTCTTCTCCGCGCTAGCGATGCCGCTGGCCCGGTTGCCTGCCTGGGTCTGGCCGGTGACGCGGGCCTGGCCCTTCTTGCAGCCCTTCTTGCCGGCGGTCTGGTCGGCCCAGGCCGCGTAGTGGTTGTCGGCCGAGGCCGAGGCCTGCCACGCCTTGGTGAGGGCCGTGGTCAGCGCGGCGTGGTCGGGCAGCTGGTCGACCTTGATCCCGCCGAGCCGGGTGACCAGCTGGGTGCGCTGCTGGGCCGCGTCGCGCAGGTCCTTGGCCGCCTGGGCGAGGTTGTCGCAGCCCTTGACGTCGGCCACCGCCCTGATCACCGTGCTGCGGCTGTCGCCGCTGTCGGCGAGGAGCTTGTCCAGCTCGACCGCCTGGGCGCGGGCCGGGTCGGCGGACGGCGAGGCGGAACCCTCCGTGGCGGGCGCCGAGGCGGCCACGGTCTTGTTGTTGTCGCCTCCGTCGCCGCCGTCGCCCCCGCCGGCGAGCAGCGCGCCGGCGCCGACGCCGAGGACGGCGATGCCGATGCCGACGGCCGCGATGACCGGCACGCGCGAGCCGGAACGGCCGCCGCGGGACCGGCCTCCGGCGGGCGCGGTGTGGGCCGGCTGGGGAGCGCCGAACGAGGGCTGCGGCTGCTCGATGCGGGGGAGCTGCTGCGTGGCCCCGGCCGGGCTCCCGGCGCCGTGCCCGTGGCGGAAGAGGTTGTCGAACTCGGCGGGCGGCTGCTTGTCCCCGCCGGGCACCGGCGCGATGTACTGCGTCGCCTCGGCGTCCGGGTTCGAGGCCGGCGGCAACGGCCCGGCCCCCGCGGCGGCCCGGGGGCCGGTCCCCAGGAACCGCGTCGTCTCGGGGTCCTCCCCGGAGGGCGTCTCGGGCGGCAGCGCGCCCGGGCGGACCGGGGGTATGTACTGCGTCGCCCCCTCGTCGCCGGCCGGGGCGACCGGCGGCAGATACTGCGTGGCCGCGGCGGCCCCGTCCCCCGCGACGGGCGGCAGGTACTGCGTGGCGCCCTCGGCGGAGGCCGCGGGTCCCTGGGCGCCACCCGCGCCGGTGCCGTGGGCGTCGGAGGGCGGCGGCAGCGGGGCGCCCCCGGCGGCACCGGCCGGCGGCAGCGGGCCACCGGCACCGGCCTGCCCGTAGGCAGCGGGCGGATACGCCTCGCCGGCCGACGGCAGGCCACTCCCGCCACGAGACCCGTACCCGGCACCCGCCTGCGGCATCGAGCCGTCTCCGGCCGGGGAGCCATACGCGTCGCCCTGCGGCAGCGGACCACCGCCCGGTCCGGAC
>NZ_JBEXTS010000010.1:109670-355706 GCF_040628815.1 Streptomyces sp. NPDC006140
GTCCGGACCCGTGCCCACCGGATCCCGGCTGCGGCAGGGAGCCGTCTCCGGCCGGGGAGCCATACGCGTCGCCCTGCGGCAGCGGACCACCGCCCGGTCCGGACCCGTGCCCACCGGATCCCGGCTGCGGCAGGGAGCCGTCTCCGGCCGGGGAGCCATACGCGTCGCCCTGCGGCAGCGGACCACCGCCCGGTCCAGACCCGTGCCCGCCCGGACCCGGCTGCGGCAGGGA
Organism: Streptomyces sp. NPDC006140; assembly: GCF_040628815.1. Taxonomy (NCBI): domain Bacteria; kingdom Bacillati; phylum Actinomycetota; class Actinomycetes; order Kitasatosporales; family Streptomycetaceae; genus Streptomyces; species Streptomyces sp. NPDC006140. The sequence goes on from NZ_JBEXTS010000010.1 coordinate 109,903, forward strand.
GCCGTACGCGTCGGGCTGCGGGCGGGGCTGGGAGCCGTACGGGGTGGTCTGCGGGAGTTGGTCGCCCGTGGGTGCGGGGCCGTAGGGGCCGGAGGTCGGGGGCAGGCCCGTTGCGGGGGGAGGGCCGTAGCCGGGGGGTGTCTGGGGCGGTGGTCCGCCGGCCGGTGCGGATCCGTGCCCGGCGGTTCCCTCCGGGGGCAGCGGGGCGCCGCCGCCAGGGGTGCCGTAGGGGCCGTGGTCCGGCGACGGCTGCGCCCCGGCGTACGGGTTGGGGGGCTGGGTGCCCTCCGGGGGGAGCGCGCCCGGGCCCTGTGCGCCGGGGGTGTGCCGGGTGTCCCAGGCCGGGGGTTCCGGGGTGGTCCACTGCTGGGCCTGCGGGGACTGCCAGCTCTGGCCCGGCGGCGGGGGCGGGGTCTGCTGGTCCGGGCCCCACGGCTGGCCCCAGGTCTGGCCCTCCGCCGGCGCGGAGGCCGGAGCCGGGCCGGGCCGGCGGCCGGCGGAAGCGTCACCGGGTCCGCCCGTCATACCCGGCAGCAGCGGTTCGCCGCCGTCCGAGGGCAGCACGATGCCTTCGCGCGCGGGGCGCGCCGAGGGCTCCTCGCCCCGTCCACTCTGCGTCACCGGGACTCCTACTAATGGGGGACCTTGTGAATCGTCGGGTCACGCTACCGGGTCCCCTGAGCCCGGTGCCACGCAGCACAGGGCGCGACCTCCTGCCCTGTGAGCGCGGCCACAAACCGGGTCACGGCGCGCCGCTCATCTCACCTCCCGCGCGCCGAGCAGCCGTTTTCCGCACGTTCACGCATCCGCAGACCCTGTGTTCACGCCGCCGCCTGCAGGTCCAGCCGCGCCCCGAACTCCCTTACCACGGCCTCGTCCCGGTACGGCTCCAGCCGCTGCTGGAAGTCCTCCAGATACTCGGCGCCCCGGTTGGACCGCAGCCCCTCCAGCAGTTCCACGGCCTTCATGCCCGTGCTGCACGCCTCCTCGATCTCGCGCTGCTGCACCTGCGCCGTGGCGAGCAGCACATAACCGATGGCCCGGCGGCGCGCCCGCGTCTCGGGATGCCCGGCCAGCGACTCCTGCGCGCACCGCGCCGCCGCCTCGGCCTGCCCCAGGTCACGGTGGCAGTGGGCCAACTCGTCGGCCAGATACGCCTCGTCGAAGTGCGCGATCCACACCGGGTCGTCCCCGGCGGACGGGTCGGCCGCCTCCAGGGCGCTCACCGCGCGCCCGGCCGCCGACTGGGCGGCGCGCGCGTCGCCCATCAGGGCGTGCCCGCGCGCCTCCGCCGCGTGGAACATCGACTCCGCACGCGGCGTCACGCGCCCCCGCGCCCCCTCCTGCGCCGCGCGCGCCAACTGCGCGATCTCCCGCGGGTTCCCGAGCTGCGCGGCGAGATGGCTCATGGAGGCGGCCAGGACGTAACCGCCGTACCCCCGGTCCCCGGCCGCCTGGGCGAGCCGGAGGGCCTGGATGTAGTAGCGCTGGGCCAGGCCCGGCTGCCCCGTGTCGACGGCCATGTACCCGGCCAGCTCCGTCAGCCGGGCCACCGCGGCGAACAGGTCGCGTCCGACGGCCTCCCGGTAGGAGCCGGCCAGCAGCCCCGAGACGACGCTGTTGAGGTAGTGCACGACGACCGGCCGCACATGCCCGCTGCCGTACTGGTGGTCGAGGTCCACCAGCGCCTGCGTCATGGCCCGTACCGCCTGCACGTCGGACTGCCCCACGCGCGGCCCCGCCGAGCGCGAGACCTGCGCGTCGGGCGCGGAGATCAGCCAGTCCCGGCTGGGCTCGACCAGCGCCGACGCGGCGACGGAGGAGCCGGACAGGAAGTCCCGCCGCCCCACGTCACTGCGCCACAGCTCGCAGACCTGCTCGATGGCCCCCAGGACCGTCGGCGAGAACTGCAGGCCCACGCCGGAGGCGAGGTTCTTGCCGTTGGCCATGCCGATCTCGTCGATCGTGACCGTACGGCCGAGTTTGCGGCCCAGCGCCTCGGCGATGATCGCCGGGGCCCGGCCCCGCGGCTGCTGCCCGCGCAGCCAGCGCGCCACGGACGTCTTGTCGTAGCGCAGGTCGAGGCCGTGCTCGGCACCGCACATGTTGACCCGGCGGGCGAGGCCGGCGTTGGAGCATCCGGCTTCCTGGATGAGCGCCTGCAGCCGTTCGTTCGGCTGACGGGCGACGAGCGGCCTTGCGGCCATGGCGTACCCCCTGTGGCTGCGGTGCCTGCCCACGCACCGAGTTGACGTGTCTTCCGCGGCCGAACCCCTCACGTCCCAGCGAAAAGATCCGGCCGTGAAGATCAATGCCCCGCCGACCAGGCGAAAATGCGAGGCATGTGAGGATTGCCGGGGTAACGGCTGCTGCCGGCCCCACTCGTGGCTACCCACCCCCGGCCACGGATCCTCCTGCGCGCCCCCGCACATGCACCCATGCGCCCCGGCCACGGGCGGGATGCTCCTCCCCGCGCACGCGGGCGGGCGTAACCCCTGGTGACGACCAGAGTTGTGCTCATCGTGGAAGAGACGATCGCCGGCACCGAAGCCGCTCAGATCCCGAAGCAGCGCGGGGAATCGCTGCTGGAGACCGCTGTCCGCTACGCCGAGGAGCGCCACTGGGACGTGTTCCCGGGCACCTGGCTGGAAGCCGTCGACGGAAGTCAGCGCTGCTCCTGCGGTGACGCCGCGTGTCCGGCACCCGGGTCGCACCCGGCGCGCCCGGACTGGGCGACGCAGGCGACGGGCAGCGCGACCGTCGCGCGCCGGATGTGGCAGAAGCAGCCGACCGCGTCGATCCTGCTGCCGACGGGGCGGACGTTCGACGCGATCTCCGTGCCGGAGACCGCCGGGTTTCTCGCCCTGGCGCGGATGGAGCGCATGGAGCTGACGCTGGGGCCGGTGACGCTCACGCCGGACCGGCGGATGGAGTTCTTCGTGCTGCCGGGGGCCGCGGTGAAGGTGCCCGATCTGGTGCGGAAGCTCGGATGGTCGTTGTCCTCGCTGGATCTGACCGTGCTGGGTGAGGGGGCGTATGTGGCGGCGCCGCCCACGCGGTTCGGGTCCCGGGGGGCCGTGCAGTGGGCCTGCCGGCCCACGCCTGCGAATCGGTGGCTGCCGGACGCGGAGGAGTTGATCTCGCCGTTGGCCTATGCGTGCGGCCGGGATCGATAAGCGCGCTTTCGTCTGCCTGGTTGTCGTTCGTGGGCGGCTGCGGGTCGTCTTCGGTTGATCGCGCAGTTCCCCGCGCCCCTTTGGCAGCACCGAAACCGTAAGGTTCAAGGTGACGGAGGGAGTCGCGGTGGGATCCAGCGCTGTGCGTGTGCAGGGGCTCTGGAAGCGGTTCGGGCAGCAGGTGGCTGTCGCCGGGATCGATCTGGAGCTGCCCGCGGGCAAGTTCATCGGGCTGGTCGGGCCGAACGGGGCCGGGAAGACCACCACGCTGTCGATGGTGACCGGGCTGCTCCGGCCCGACCAGGGAACCGTCGAGGTGGTCGGGCACGACGTGTGGCGGGACCCCGTCGAGGTGAAAGCGCGGATCGGGGTGCTGCCGGAGGGGCTGCGGCTCTTCGAGCGGCTGTCGGGGCGGGAACTGCTGGCGTACACCGGGCGGTTGCGCGGGCTGCCCGGTGCCGAGGTCGACAAGCGGGCCACGCAGCTCCTCGACGTCCTCGACCTGGCCGGGGACCAGCACAAGCTCGTCGTCGACTACTCGACCGGCATGCGCAAGAAGATCGGGCTGGCCTCCGCCCTCCTCCACAACCCCGAAGTGCTCTTCCTGGACGAGCCGTTCGAGGGCGTCGACCCCGTCTCCGCGCAGACCATCCGGGGCGTCCTGGAGCGGTACACGGCCTCCGGCGCCACGGTGGTGTTCTCTTCCCACGTCATGGAGCTCGTCGAGTCGCTGTGCGACTGGGTCGCGGTGATGGCCGCCGGGCGGATCCGGGCCACCGGCCCCCTCGCCGAGGTGCGCGGCGAGGCGCCGTCGCTGCAGCGGGCTTTCCTCGAACTCGTCGGCGCGCAGAGCCGGGACGCCGGGTCCGACCTCGACTGGCTGGGCGGCGGATCCCGGTGAGCGCCCCCGCGATCACCCCCGTCTTCGTCCGGCTGAAGCTGTCGCTGCTGCGCAACGGACTGCGGCGGTCCGGCGCGCAGCGCGTCGCGTACATCGCCTCCGCCGTCACCGCGCTGCTCTTCGCCGCCCTCCAGCTGGCCGGCCTGATCGCGCTGCGCGGGCAGGCGCACATCGACGCCCTGGTCGTCCTGCTGACGGCGGTGCTGGGGCTGGGGTGGGCGGTGATGCCGCTGTTCTTCCCCAGCGGGGACGAGACCCTCGACCCGACGCGGCTGGTGATGCTGCCGCTGCGGCCCCGGCCGCTGGTACGGGCGCTGCTGGCGGCCTCGCTGATCGGGATCGGGCCGCTGTTCACGCTGTGCCTGCTGGCCGGTTCCGCGATCGCCGTGGCACGCGGCGCCGCCGCGTTCGCCGTCGGGGTGGTGGCCGTCGTCCTGGCGCTGCTGGTGTGCGTGGCGTTCGCGCGGGCCGTCGCCGCCGCCAACGTCCGGCTGCTGAGCAGCCGCAAGGGGCGGGACCTGGCGGTGCTGAGCGGGCTGGTCATCGCGCTCGGGGCGCAGGTCGTCAACTTCGGCGCGCAGCGGCTCGGTTCGTCCGGACTCGGGGAGCTGGACCCGGTGGCGGACGTGGTCGGATGGCTGCCGCCCGCGTCCGCGATCGGGGCGGTGCACTCGGTGAGCGAGGGCTCGTACGGGACCGCCGCCGCGCAACTCGCCCTGAGCGGGGCCGCGCTGCTGGCGCTGATCGCCGTGTGGTCCCGGCATCTGACCCGGCTGATGACCTCGCCCGACGGCTCCACCCTGCCGGCTGCCGGCGCGGCCCGCGAGCGCACGTCCACCGGGCTCGGGCGGCTGCTGCCCCCGGGCCGTACGGGCACGGTCATGGAGCGCAGCCTGCGGTACGTGTGGCGCGACCCCAAGACCAAGGCCGCGTGGGTGACCTCGCTCGCCATCGGGCTGATCGTGCCGGTGTTCAACGCCTGGCAGGGCACCGGGTCCGTGTACTTCGCGTGCTTCGCCGCCGGGATGCTCGGCATCCAGATGTACAACCAGTTCGGGCAGGACACCTCGGCGTTCTGGATCGTCGCGTTGACGATCTCCTCGACGCGGGACGCCTACGTCGAGCTGCGCGCCCGGGCGTACGCCCTGCTCCTGATCACCCTGCCGTACGCGACGCTGGTGACGGTCGTGACGACGGCGATGCTCGGCGACTGGCGGCGGCTGCCCGAGGCGCTGGGGCTGTCCTTCGCGCTGCTCGGCGCGATGCTCGCGACCGGGGCGTGGACGTCCGCGCGCTTCCCCTACTCCATCCCCCAGGAGGGCTACAAGAACGTCGCCCCCGGGCAGACCGGCCTCGCCTGGATCTCCATCTTCGGCGGCATGATCGCGTCCGCCGTGCTGTGCGCGCCCGTCATCGCGCTCACGATCTGGCTGAACGTGAGCGCGCGCGGCGACGACTGGACATGGCTGCTGCTGCCGGTGGGCGCGGCGTACGGGGCGGGGCTCACGGCGGCGGGCCTGCGCCTGGCCGCGCCGCGGACGGCCGGGCGGCTGCCGGAGATCCTGGCGGCGGTCAGCAAGGGGTGAGCCGGGCGGGGTGAGCCAGGGGGAGCGAGCCGGGCGGGGCTCAGTCGTGGTCGAGCGCGTCCAGGAAGGGCTCGATGGCCGCGCGCCAGGCCTCCGGCTGGTCGTAGTGGACCAGGTGGCCGGCGTCGGCGACCTCCGCGTACTGGCCGCGGGGCAGGACGCGGACCATCTCCTGGGCCTCGGCGCGCCCCAGCTCGCCGTCGAGGCCGCGCACGACCAGGGCGGGGCACTGGACCTGGGCCAGCTCCTCCCAGTGCGCGTCGTACACCCACGTCTCGCGGGAGCGGAGCATCTGCTCCGGTTCGAAGACGGGACGCCAGCCGTCCGGGGACTCGGCCATCACCTCGGCGTAGAACTCGCCGCGGGCCGGATTCGGCCGCTCCACCCAGGGGTCGTCCTCGCCGAACCACTTGCGGACGTCGGCGAGCGTGGCGAAGGGCAGCGGCCAGGACTTGAACCACTGGTCCCACTCGCGCTGCGACGCGGCGCCGAGCGCGGAGGCCCGCATGTCGCAGATGACCAGGCCGCGGACCAGGTCGGGACGCTTGGCGGCGAGCTGCCAGGCGGTCAGCGCGCCCATGGCGTGGCCGATGAGGACGACCGGGGCGAGGCCGAGCTGTTCGAGGGCGGCCTCGGCGTCGTCGACGTAGGCGTCACGTGTGAAGGCCCCCTGCGGGGGCTTGTCGCTGCGGCCGTGGCCGCGTTGGTCGAGGGCGACCGCGCGGTACCGGCCGGAGAGCCAGCGCGCGGTGGGGGCCCAGTGGGAGGCGCGGCCCATGAGGCCGTGCAATAACAGCACGCCCGGGGAGGCGTCGGGGGCGGGCGCCGCGCCGGCCTGCCCTGCCTGTTCGTCCAGCCCGGTCTGCCCTGCCTGTCCCGCCCGCCCGTCCTGCGTCGGATGCGCTGCCGCCGGATCGAGGCCGGCCGGATCGATGCCGGCCGGATCCGTCTTGGGCGGGTCGCCGAACTCCCAGGCCGCGAGGCGTACGCCGCCCGTCCCGGTCACGTCGATGCGTCGCGCCATGTCCTGGCACCCCCCAAGCTTCGCGCGGACCGCGACTCCCTCGAGCCGGTCGGTCCTGTGAACCGTGTTCTGCCTGCTGTGCCTGTCGTGCTGTGTCCGCCGGTGAACCTGCGCCTCGCGTCATCCGCAGACTATCGAATGCGCATTCGAAGATGCCGTTCTCGCGGGCAACACCCCACCTTCGAGTGACCGTCCGCGGGGATTGAGCGCCGCCGCCGAGGGGAGATCTTCAGCGGGAGGCGGACCGCTCGGGGAAAAACGGTCCGAGGGGGATGACCCTGAGAGCTCGGGGCTCCGGGTCAGCACAGGGGAGGACAGGCCCCGGCGCCACACGGCGCCGGGGCCCTCCACATCTCCGCGGCACATCCTCCCGCCCCCTCCCCGGCCGGGCGACATCGCTGTCGAGCCACGGCCCAGAGCCCCTCAGGTCATATGCCTCACGCGACAGCGTCGCACGGGAAGCGGACGAGCGCTGCCATTCGACGGACTGAATACAGGATTCGGCACGGATCACGCCATGCCCCCGGCACACGGCCCCCAGCGGCCCTGGGCAACGCCCCGGCGCCGCCCCTCGCCCGCGCCTGGCAGGAGCCCCGGGACGAGCCCCGCACGCCTGGCACCAGCCCCCGGACGAGTCTCGCGCACGCCTGGCAGGAGCCCCGGCGAGCCCCACGCGCGCCCGGCAGGAGCACCGGGACGACCCCGTACGCGCCCAGTACGAGCCACGGAAGAACCCGCGCCCGCCCGGCACGAGCCCCGGGACGCGCCCCGTGCGCAGCTGGCTGGCAGGTGCCCCGCTCGGCTCAGGGCTTGGCGACGAACACGTGGGAGGCGACGTCCGACTCCAGCTCGGCCGCCTCGCCGCCGCTGCCCACCAGCACCCCGCCCGCCGACTCCGTCACGCTCACCACCGAGCCGGGCTGCACGCCCGCCCGGCGCAGCGTGTACATCAGCTGCGCGTCCGTCTGGATCGGCTCGCCGATCCGGCGCACCACGACCGTCTTGCCCTCGGTGCCCGGGTCGAGGCTGGCCAGCGACACCATGCCCTCGTCCAGGAACGGGTCGGCGCCGTCCTTCTCGCCGAGCTCCTCAAGACCCGGGATCGGGTTGCCGTACGGCGACTCCGTCGGGTGCCGCAGCAACTCCAGGACGCGGCGCTCCACGGCCTCGCTCATCACGTGCTCCCAGCGGCACGCCTCGGCGTGGACCTGCTCCCACTCCAGACCGATCACGTCGACGAGCAGACACTCGGCGAGCCGGTGCTTGCGCATCACGCGCGTGGCGAGACGGCGGCCCTCGTCGGTGAGCTCCAGGTGCCGGTCGCTGGCGACGGACACCAGGCCGTCGCGCTCCATCCGCGCCACGGTCTGGCTCACCGTCGGCCCGCTCTGGTCCAGCCGCTCGGCGATACGGGCGCGCATGGGGACCACACCCTCTTCCTCCAGCTCGAGGATGGTGCGGAGATACATCTCCGTGGTGTCGATCAGTCCGGACATACGTGCCCCTCGATGAGATCTGCCGGAGGCTGGACGGCTCACCGGCGCGTGCGCTGGCCCTGCACCCAATTCTGCCGGATACCACCGACAACCGTGCCGCCGGAGGGAAAGCGGTCGGTTACGCGGACCGGCAGAGGGGTACGAACCTCCTCTTCGGGCCCCGCACGGCCGTATTGACACCGCACTGGTCCAGACCGCACCGTGATGCGCGACACCAGCCAGAGAGGCCAGCCCGAAGGGACCCCGTATGAGCGACCGCGCGCCGGCCGGCCAGTTCCTCGACGCCGCGATCGACCTGCTGCGCCGGGTGCGCGACGAGGAGGCCGACAGCATCACGGCGGCCGGCACCCTCCTCGCCGACACCGTCGCGAACGGAGGCCGCCTCTTCGCCTTCGGCGCCGGGCACTCCTCCCTCGCCGCGCAGGACCTCGTCTACCGCGCCGGCGGCCTCGCCCTGATGAACCTGCTCGCCGTGCCGGGCGTCGTCGGCGTCGACGTCATGCCCGCGCCCCTCGGCTCCGCCCTGGAACGCGTCGACGGCCTCGCAGGCGCCGTCCTGGACAGCTCCCCGCTCCGCGACGGCGACGCCCTGCTGATCATCTCCCTCTCGGGGCGCAACGCCCTCCCCGTGGAGATGGCCATGAAGGCCCGCGCCCTGGGCGTGCGCGTCATCGGCGTGACCTCGGTGGCGTACGCCTCGGAGACGACGTCCCGGCACGCCTCGGGCACGTATCTGAAGGACCACTGCGACCTCGTCCTCGACTCGAAGATCGCGGTCGGCGACGCGGAACTCACCCACGACAAGGTGCCCGCCCCCTTCGCCCCCGCCTCCACCGTCGTCACCTCGGCCCTCCTCCAGGCCGTCATGGCGACGGCCGCCGCCACCCTCGCCGACCGCGGCATCGAGCCCCCGCTGCTGCGCTCCGGGAACGTCGACGGCGGGCACGAGTGGAACGCGCGGGTCATGGAGCAGTACCGGGACCGGATCTTCTACCGGCACTGACCCCGTTCTCCTACCGGCACTGAAGCCACCGGCGGCCCGGCGCGCCCTCACGCCTCGTCCGACAGCCCCGCCAGATCCAGCGCCGCCGCGATCCGCACCGCCACGTCCTCCGCGTACACCGCGTCGGACCGCTCGAACGCGCTGCGCCCCGCACCCCGCAGGAACGTCACGACGCCCAGCGTCCGCGCCCGGCTGCGCAGCACCGCGCACAGCGCGTGCACCGCGTCCGGCGGCCACTGGCGGGCCAGCGCCCACTCCCGGGCCTCCTCGGGCCGCACCGCGCCCGCGCTCGCCCGCAACGCGCCCACCCGCTCCACGCACTGCAGGGCCGGATGCCCCTCGGCGTACCGCACGGGCAGACCCGCCCGGTCGGCGAGTCTGCTCGGCCCCGGCGCACCGGAGGGCGTGGCCGCCACCCGCACCAGCCGTACCGGCCCCTGAGCCTCCGCGTCGCCGAGCGCGCCGCCCGCCACCCGGTCGATCAGCGCGTGGTCGGCGAACCCGGCCAGCGCGAAGTCCAGGTGCACGGTCGCCGCCTCCGCCGGGTCCTCGCACTCGGCGGCCGCCCGCGACGCACGGTGCAGCTGCTGCGTACGGAACCGCAGCAGCGACGCCTCCTGCTCGCCCTGCTTGGCCTCCGTCACGTCCTGGAACAGCCAGCCCACCCCCAGCGGAACCGGCTCCTCCGCCAGCGGCGAGGCCAACCGCAGGAAACCGCTGCGCCAGCACCGCCGCTTCTCGCCCTGCGGCGTGCGCACACTCACCCACACCTCGGCGGGCGCGGGCGGCGCGCCCTCGGCGAGCACATGCTGCAGCGCGCTCTCCAGCTCCTCCACGCCCTGCGCGAGCAGCTCCCCGAGCGGCCGCCCGAGCACGGACGTACGCCCCGTGCCCAGCGCCCGGGCCGCGTGCGCGTTCACCACGGCGGGCCGCAGATCGACGTCCACCAGCACGACACCCCAGCTGGCGTCCTCGAACAGCGCCTCGCTCAGCGCGATCGAACGCTCCAGGTCGATCTGCGCGTGCACCTCGCTGAACGCGCAGTACACCCCCGCCGGCTTCCCGTCGGGCCCCCGCACCGCCGCCGACTGCGTCCGCACGAGCACCCGCCCGCCGTCCTTCGTCAGCAACGCGAACTCGTGCACCTGCCGCCCCGGGGCGTGCATCGCGGACAGCAGCCGGCCCTCGACCTCCTCGGCGTCCGCGCTGCGCACGGCCCACCCGGCCAGCCCCCGCCGCCCCACGGCCTCCTGCGCGCTCCACCCCAGGATCCGCTCGGCCTCGCGGTTCCAGTGCGTCACGACCCCGTCGGCGTCGAAGGCACACAGCGCCGCGTCCATCCCGTCCAGCAGCGCGGCAAGCAGATCCGAACCATCCGAACCGTCCCGCTCGGGCTCGTCCGGCCCCAGCTCGTCGGTGGTCCCACTACGCCGGGAAGCACTCACCTGGACCCCCTGCAGGCTGCGTCCGCACGTACGGCACGTCGGTTCGCTACTCGCAATCATTCAACTCGAACGTGACCCAGCGCACACCGAGTTCCCACAACATTGAAGGAATCGTTGTACGGCGGCAATCCCCACGTCAACGCCCCGGAGGCCGGGCCGGTGCCCCTCTCGGGCACCTTCCCGCAGCACGGATCACTAATTTCGGCGGCGTACACGAGAAAGGAGGCCACTCGCTCCCCGGCCGCGAGGCCGTCGAGTGAGCTGTGGGCGAGCAGACCCACCAGGCTGTGCTTCCTCGCAGCCTGCTCTGGAATCCGTGGGAGCAGACACGGAGTGTCCGTGAGCCGTTTCGCCCGATCTTCGCGTTGTCCCGGGAGGGGCGGCCTCTCATGCCTTGCCATCCCGCCCGTACCACTCCGGACGCGTACGGGTTTCCCCGTCTGCTGAGGACTCGAGTCAAACGGCACTTCGGATACGTCAGCGGAGACCTCGTGCGTGCGGTCGTGCCCGGCGGCAAGTGGGCGGGAACATGGACCGGGAGGGTCTCGGTCCGGGCCAGGGGGCAGCACAGCGTCTCCACCCCCCGGGGCCGGATCAACGTCTCCCATCGGAATCTGCGGCTGCTTCAGCGGGGTGACGGATACGGCTGGGGCGTCCGGCCCGAACCGCGACGGTCAACCTCTCGGAAAATGGGTTGATGGCCGGCCGAGCGGTTCCTAGTGTGTGGGTCACACTGGAAAGGAGGTGATCCGGCAGATGTATGAATCCCGGACGCGTGAGGTGGCTGCGGGCTAGCGGCCCGACACCACACTCAGTGCGGTGCCGAGCCAGCGCGTGAGCGAAGCGTGCAGCCGGCCCAATCTCAGGCAGTCACCCGACCCGCGAGTCGCCGGTACGTCCGGCCGGCTCCTCCTAGGAGGACCCAGACTCGCGGGTCGTCTGCGTTTTGGGGGGCGATCGTGACCGGTGCGTGGCGGGCCGACCGGGTCGGCAGTGCGCTGCGGGGTGAGAATCCGGCCGTCATGCGGAGACTGGACGCCGGGTTCGCGGTGATCGGCGATACGCAGTTCCTGCCGGGCTACTCGGTGCTGCTGACCGATGATCCGGCGGTGGAACGGCTGTCGGAGCTGCCGCGGAGCAGGCGGCTGGCGTTCCTGAGCGACATGGACCTGCTCGGGGAAGCGGTGGAGCGGGCCTGCCGGCGGATGGAATCGGGGTTCCGGCGGGTCAATCTGGAGATCCTGGGGAACACCGACGCGTTCCTGCACGCGCATGTGTGGCCGCGGTACGAGTGGGAGCCCGAGGATCTCGTACGGCGGCCCGTGTGGCTGTATCCGCGGGAGATGTGGAGTGCGGAGCGGTACGCGCTCGGGCCGCGGCACGTGCCGTTGCGGGAGGCTGTGGGTGAGGAGCTTGACCGGCTCGCGGGGCGGGACGAGTGGACGGCCCCACCCTGAGTCGGGTGAGGCCGCCGTGGGTGGGGTGGGTCAGTGGGCGATGTCCTCGTAGCCCTCGATCTCGCGGGGGTCGCGGACGCCGGGCCCGGTGTAGCGGGCCGAGGGGCGGACCAGGCGGCCGGTGCGCTTCTGCTCCAGGATGTGGGCGGACCAGCCGGCCGTGCGGGCGCAGGTGAACATCGACGTGAACATGTGCGCCGGGACCTCGGCGAAGTCCAGGACGATGGCCGCCCAGAACTCCACGTTCGTCGCGAGGACGCGGTCGGGGCGGCGGGCGTGGAGCTCCGCCAGGGCCGCCTTCTCCAGGGCCTCGGCGACCTCGAAGCGGGGGGCGCCCAGTTCGCGGGCCGTGCGGCGCAGGACCCTCGCCCGGGGGTCCTCGGCGCGGTAGACGCGGTGGCCGAAGCCCATCAGGCGCTCGCCCTTGTCGAGGGTCTGCTTGACGTAGGCCTCGGCGTCGCCCGTGCGCTCGATCTCCTCGATCATGTGCAGGACCCGGGAGGGGGCGCCGCCGTGCAGCGGGCCGGACATCGCGCCCACGGCGCCCGAGAGGGCGGCCGCGACGTCCGCGCCCGTCGACGCGATGACCCGCGCGGTGAACGTGGACGCGTTCATGCCGTGCTCGGCGGCGCTCGTCCAGTACGCGTCCACCGCCGCCACGTGCTTGGGGTCCGGCTCGCCACGCCAGCGGATCATGAAGCGTTCGACGACGGACTGGGCCTTGTCGATCTCGCGCTGCGGGACCATGGGCAGGCCCTGGCCCCGGGCCGACTGGGCGACGTAGGAGAGGGCCATGACGGCCGCGCGGGCCAGGTCCTCGCGGGCCTGCTCGGCATCGATGTCGAGCAGCGGTTTCAGGCCCCAGACCGGCGCCAGCATGGCCAGCGCGGACTGCACGTCGACGCGGATGTCGCCGGAGTGGACGGGGATGGGGAACGGCTCGGCGGGCGGCAGGCCGGGGTTGAAGGCACCGTCGACGAGCAGGCCCCAGACGTTGCCGAAGGAGACGTGGCCGACGAGGTCCTCGATGTCGACGCCCCGGTACCGGAGTGCGCCGCCCTCCTTATCCGGTTCTGCGATCTCCGTCTCGAACGCGACGACTCCCTCGAGCCCGGGTACGAAGTCGGACATCAGGCGGCTCCTCGTGATGTAAGCGACAGATGGTGTTGTGGGGTGAGCGAAAGAACCATGTGTCAGTCAGCTTGCGAAGCGGGCGGCCGTCCGGTGGATCCACGGTCGTGTGCGGTGACTCGCGGTCCTGGCCGGTCTCCCCTGTGATGCCCCGTGCGGCTGGCGGTCACCCAACCGGAACGGCACGGAAACGATATCCCCGAGTGCCATCCTTGGGGAGGGTTCACGGCACTCAGTGCCAGGCAGTGACGAAGGACACCGTCCGTACGGCAAGATGACCGGGTGACCGACCGCGACGCCGTCCCCTTCGATCTGGCCTCGATGCGCAAGCAGTACCGGGCCGAGGGGCTCTCCGAGACCGAACTGGCCGCCACCCCCGTCGAGCAGTTCGCGCGCTGGTTCAAGCAGGCCGCCACGGACGGCGGACTGTTCGAGCCGAACGCGATGATCGTCTCGACGGCGGACGCGGAGGGGCGCCCCAGCTCCCGGACGGTGCTGCTGAAGCACTTCGACGAGCAGGGCTTCGTCTTCTACACGAACTACGACTCGCGCAAGGCCCGCGACCTGGCGGAGAACCCGTACGTCTCGCTGCTGTTCCCGTGGCATCCGATGGCCCGGCAGGTCATCGTCACCGGGGTCGCGCGGCGCACCGGCCGGGACGAGACGGCGGCCTACTTCCGCACCCGCCCGCACGGCTCGCAGCTCGGGGCGTGGGCCAGCGCCCAGTCCTCGGTGGTCTCCACCCGGGCCGACATCGACGGGGCGTACGCCGAGCTGGCCGCCCGCTACCCGGAGGGCGAGCAGGTGCCGGTGCCGCCGCACTGGGGCGGTTTCCGGGTGGCGCCGCAGACGGTGGAGTTCTGGCAGGGCCGCGAGAACCGGCTGCACGACCGGTTGCGGTACGTGGAGCGGCCGGACGGGAGCTGGCGAGTGGAGCGGCTCAGCCCCTGAGCGGGCCCGTGGCGTCAGCCCAGTGCCTCGTCCAGCAGTTCCGCCCACTGTGTCACGACCCGCTCCCTGCGGGGCGCGTCGTCCGTGAGGAGGTTGGCGAGGCCGAGGCCGCGGGCCATGTCGAGGAGGCCCTGGACCGTTTCGCGGACGCCGGGGACGGATTCGTCGGCGGCGAGGAGGTCGACCGCTATGCGGTGGGTCTCGCGGCCGACGCGGGATTCGAGTTCGGTGACGCGGGGGCGGAGCTGGTCCTCGTTGGAGGCGGCGACCCAGAGGTGGAGGGCGGCGCGGAACAGGGGCCCCGTGTAGAGGTCGACCAGGGCGGCGACGACCGCGCGGCGGTCGCCGGCCGCGCCCTCGGGGAAGAGGGCGCGCAGGGCCGTGGAGCGTTCCTCGGCGACGTATTCGACGGCGGCCGTGAAGAGGTCCTCGCGGGTGGGGAAGTGGTGCTGGGCGGCGCCGCGGGAGACGCCGGCGCGTTCCGCGACGACGGAGACGGTGGAGCCGGCCCAGCCGTGCTCGGCGAGGCAGGCCACGGCGGCTTCCAGGAGCCGCTGCCGGGTCGCCCGGCTGCGGTCCTGCTTGGGGACTCTCTCCGCACGGTCGACCGTGCTCACACCACCCATGCCGGATCCCGTCGTTCGAGGAAGGCCGTCATTCCTTCGCGTGCCTGCGGGGAGGAGAACAGCCGGGCCGAGAGCGCGGTCAGGTCGGCCGCGTCCCGGTCGAAGGCTTCCAGCACCCTAGCCGTGAGCAGCCGTTTCGTCTCGGCCAGGGCGTCGGGGGCCGCCTTGCGCAGGCCGTCGAGGATGGGGGCCAGGGCGGTGTCGACGTCGTCGGCGTGGGTGGTGAGCAGGCCCGTCGCGGTCGCCTGGGCGGCGTCGAAGCGTTCGCCGGTGAGGTAGTAGCGGGCCAGGGCGCGCGGGTCGGCGCGCGGGAGCAGGGGCAGGGAGATGACGGCGGGGGCGACGCCGATGCGGACCTCCGTGAAGGCGAAGGTGGCCTCGGTGGAGGCGGCGGCGATGTCGCAGGCGGCGAGGAGGCCGAGGCCGCCCGCGCGGACGTGGCCGGTGACGCGGGCGACGACCGGTTTGGGCAGTTCGACGATCTGGCGGAGCAGGGCGACCAGGGCTTCGGGGGGCGGGGGGTCCTTGAGGTCGGCGCCGGCGCTGAAGGTGGTGCCGGTGTGGGTGAGGACGACGGCGCGGACGCCGGTGTCCTGGCCGGCGTCGGTGAGTGCTTCGGCGAGTTCGGCGACCAGGGGCGCGGACAGGGCGTTGCGGTTGTGGGGCGCGTCGAGGGAGAGGGTGTGGACGGCACGCGCGCGGGTGCGGCCGATGAGGGTCATGCGCGCTCCCTGAGCTGTCGGCGGAGGATCTTTCCGGAGGCCGCGCGGGGGACGCCGTCGATGAAGGTGACGTGCCGGATCCGCTTGTAGGGGGCGACGCGCTCGGCGACGTACATCATGATCTCGGCCTCGGAGAGGTCGGTGGCGGTGGGCCGGCGGACCACGTGGGCGTGCGGGACCTCGTTGCCGTCGTCGTCGTAGGTGCCGATGACGGCGGCGTCGGCGATGCCGGGGTGGGTGAGGAGCAGGGCTTCGAGTTCGGCGGGGGCCACCTGGAAGCCCTTGTGCTTGATGAGTTCCTTGACGCGGTCGACGATGAACAGCCAGCCGTCCTCGTCGACGTGGCCCACGTCCCCGGTGTGCAGCCAGCCGTCGGTGTCGATCATCGCGGCGGTGGCGTCGGGGCGGCCGAGGTAGCCCTTCATGATCTGGGGGCCGCGGATGAGGATCTCCCCCGACTCCCCCACGGGCAGGTCCTTGGCCGGGTCGTCGAGGGAGACGATGCGCATCTCGGTGCCGGCGATGAGTTTGCCGACGGTGCCGGGCGGGGCGTCGCGCATGGCGTCCAGGGGGACGACGTGGGTGCCGGGCGACAGTTCCGTCATGCCGTAGGCCTGGCCGACGGGCGGCAGGCCGAGCCGTGCGGAGCAGGCGGTGGCGAGGCGGGCGTCCAGGGGTGCGGCGGCGCTGACGACGTACTTCAGGGACGACAGGTCGTACTGGGCGACGGCCGGGTGCTTGGCGAGGGCGAGCACGATCGGCGGGGCCACGTAGAGGGCGGTGATGCGGTGGTTCTGGATGGCCGCGAGGAACTGCTCCAGGTCGAAGCGGGGCAGGACGACGACGGTGGCGCCCTGCCGGAGGGGGGCGTTCATCAGGGCGGTGAGGCCGTAGATGTGGAAGAAGGGAAGGACCGCCAGCACGCGCTCTCCGGGGCCGGCGGGTATCGCCGGGTGGAGTTGCGCGAGGTTGGTGGCGATCTGCCGGTGGGTGAGCATCACGCCCTTGGGGGTGCCGGTGGTGCCGGAGGAGTACGGCAGGGCGGCGACGTCCTCGGCGGGGTCGATGGCGATCTGCGGCTCGGGGGCGGTGGTGGCCAGCATGTCGATGAGGGAGCGGTGGCCGGTCGCGCTGTCGCAGAGGAAGATCTCGCGGACGCCGCCCGCGAGTTCGGCGGCCCGGCGGGCGATGTCCAGCAGGGGTGAGACGGTGATGATCCAGCGGGCCGCGCAGTCGGTGAGCTGCTTGGCGAACTCCTGGGCGGTGGCGAGCGGGTGCACGGTGGTGACGGTGGCACCCGCGCGCGTGGCGGCGTAGAAGGCGGTCGGGAAGGCGACGGTGTTGGGGCTGTGCAGGGCGAGGACGTCGCCCTTGCGGACCCCGGCCTCGGCGAGGGCGGCGGCGACGCGCCGGTGGAAGCGGTCCACCTGCTCGTACGAGAGGGTGGTGCCGTCGGTGCCGTCGATGAGGGCCGGGGTGTCGCCGAACTCGGCGGCCCGGGCCAGGACGGCCTCGTGGATGGGGAGGTCGACGGGCGGGACGTCTGCGTACTCGCTGCGGAACATGGCGGGTTCCTCCTCGCGGCGCGGGCCGTCTCCGGTGCTCAATACGACTTGGGCAGGCCCAGGGTCTGGTGGGAGACGTAGTTGAGAATCATCTCCCGGCTGACCGGGGCAATACGAGCCACGCGCGCGGCCGTTATCAGCGAGGCGAGGCCGTACTCGCGGGTGAGGCCGTTGCCGCCGAGGGTGTGCACGGCTTGGTCGACGGCCTTCACGCAGGCTTCTCCGGCCGCGTACTTGGCCATGTTGGCGGCCTCTCCGGCGCCCGTGTCGTCGCCGGTGTCGTAGAGGCGGGCGGCCTTCTGCATCATCAGGCGGGCGAGTTCGAGGTCGATGTGCGCCTGGGCGAGGGGGTGGGCGATGGCCTGGTGGGCGCCGATGGGGGTGTTCCAGACGGTGCGGTCGCGGGCGTACTCGACGGCTTTGGCGAGGGCGTGGCGGCCCATGCCGATCGCGAAGGCGGCCGTCATGATGCGTTCGGGGTTGAGGCCGGCGAAGAGCTGGAGGAGGCCGGCGTCCTCGTCGCCGACGAGGGCGTCGGCGGGCAGGCGTACGTCGTCCAGGACCAGTTCGAACTGCTTCTCGGCGGCGTGCAGTTCCATGTCGATGGGGTGGCGGGTGAAGCCGGGGGTGTCGCGCGGGACGATGAACAGGCAGGGTTTGAGGCGGCCGGTGCGGGCGTCTTCGGTGCGGCCGACGATCAGGGTGGCGTCGGCGATGTCGACGCCGGAGATGAAGACTTTGCGGCCGGTGAGGATCCAGTCTCCGGTGTCCGTGTCGCGGCGGGCCGTGGTGGTGATGCGGTGGGAGTTGGAGCCGGCGTCGGGTTCGGTGATGCCGAAGGCCATCCGGCGGGTGCCGTCGGACAGGCCGGGGAGCCATTGTCGTTTCTGGGCGTCTGTGCCGAAGCGGGCGATCACCGTGCCGCAGATGGCCGGTGAGACGACCAGCATGAGGAGGGGGCAGCCGGCTGCGCCCAGTTCTTCGAGGACGATGGAGAGTTCGGTGATGCCGCCGCCTCCGCCGCCGTGTGCCTCCGGCAGGTTGACGCCCAGGTAGCCGAGTTTGCCTGCCTCGGACCAGAGCGCCTCGCGGTCGTGGTCGCGGCCGTGGCGTGTACCGAGGGCGGCGACTGCCGAGCGGAGGGCCTTGTGCTCGTCGGTTTCGATCGTGGGCATGTGACTCCTTCGTCGTGGCTGGTCGCGCAGTTCCCCGCGCCCCTAAGAGGTCTCTGTCACCACTGCCAGGAGCTCCCCCGGCTCGACCTGTTGTCCGGGTACGGCGTGCAACTCGCTCAGCGTCCCCGTGGCCGGGGCCGTGATCTTGTGCTGCATCTTCATCGCCTCCAGCCAGAGGAGAGGGTCTCCGGCCTTGACGGGGGTGCCTGGCGTCAGGCCCTCGGCCACGCGGACGACCGTGCCCGGCATGGGGGCCAGGAGGGAGCCGGGGGCGTGCTGGGCCGTCGGGTCGGGGAAGCGGGGAAGGGCCCTCAGCGCGGTGGAGTTGACGTAGACCTGGTCGCCGTAGCGCGTCACCTCGAACGTGCGCTGTACTCCGTCCGTTTCGAGGACGACGCGGTGCGCGTCTGCGTGGACCACCCGTACGCCGTCCGCCTCCAGGCCCGTGCGCGTGTGCCGGTAGTGGACCTCGTGTTCCTCCCCGGCCGTCGCGTAGCGCTTGGTCTGCGGCTGTGAGGGGACGTTGCGCCAGCCGCCGAAGCCCGGGCGGGAGCGGGCATGCGCGTCGGCGAGGGCGGCGGCCAGGGGGGCGTGCGGGTCGGGGGACGGCTCGGTCAGGTCCGCCAGGTGGCGGTCGTAGAAGCCGGTGTCCATGCGGGCGGCGGTGAACTCCGGGTGGCGCAGGGAGCGGACCAGGAGGTCGCGGTTGGTGACGGGGCCGTGGATCGCGGCCCGTTCCAGGGCGGAGGCGAGCTTGCGGACGGCCTCCGCGCGCGTGGGGGCGTGGGCGACGGCCTTGGCGAGCATGGGGTCGTAGTGGACGCCGATGTCGTCGCCGTCGGTGTAGCCGGTGTCGAGGCGGATGCCGTCGGGCAGGTCGAGGCGGTGCAGGCGGCCGGTCTGGGGGGACCAGTCGTGGGCGGGGTCCTCGGCGTAGAGCCGTGCCTCGACGGCGTGGCCACGCGCGCGTGGCGGGTCGGTGTCGAGGGGGTGGCCCTCGGCGATCCGGAGCTGTTCCGCCACCAGGTCGAGGCCGAAGACGGCCTCCGTGACGGGGTGTTCGACCTGGAGGCGGGTGTTCATCTCCAGGAAGTGGGTCCTGCCGTCGGCGACGAGGAACTCGACCGTGCCGGCGCCCACGTAGTCGACGGCTCGGGCGGCCCGTACGGCGAGGGTGTGCAGTTCCTCCACGAGTCCGCCGGGGAGTCCGGGGGCCGGGGCCTCCTCGATGACCTTCTGGTGGCGGCGCTGGAGGGAGCAGTCGCGGGTGCCGAGCGCCCAGACCGTGCCGTGGGTGTCGGCGAGGATCTGCACCTCGACGTGGCGGCCGTGCTCGACGTACGGCTCGACGAAGACCTCGCCGTCGCCGAAGGCGCTCGCCGCTTCGGCGCGGGCGGCGGCCAGTTCGGCGTCCAGGTCCGCCAGGCGCCGTACGACGCGCATGCCGCGGCCGCCGCCGCCCGCCGCCGCCTTCACCAGCACGGGCAGGTCGGCCTCGGTGACCTCGGTGAGGGGCTCGATGCCCGTGAGCTGCTTGGCGCGGGTCTTGGAGGCCATCGCCTCGATGGCCTCCGGGGGCGGGCCGATCCAGGTCAGGCCCGCGTCCAGGACGGCCCGGGCGAAGTCCGCGTTCTCGGAGAGGAAGCCGTAGCCGGGGTGCACGGCGTCCGCGCCGGCCGCGAGGGCGGCCTTCACGACGAGGTCGCCGCGCAGGTAGGTGTCGGCGGGCGCCTCCCCCGGGAGTCGTACGCTCGCGTCGGCCACGCGCGCGTGGAGGGCGTTCGCGTCGGCGTCCGAGTGCACGGCGACCGTGCGGACGCCCAGCTCGCGGCAGGTGCGGAAGACACGACAGGCGATCTCGCCCCGGTTGGCGACGAGCACAGAAGTGATCACTGGGGGTTCCTCACATCCGGAAGACGCCGAAGCCGCCGCGCGCGCCCCGGTAGGGGGCGGTGTGGATCGCGGACAGGCACAGGCCGAGGACGGTGCGGGTGTCGCGCGGGTCGATGACGCCGTCGTCGTAGAGCCGCCCGGACAGGAACATCGGCAGCGACTCGGACTCGATCTGCTGCTCCACCATGGCGCGCAGCGCGGCGTCCGCCTCGTCGTCGTACGGCTGTCCCTTGGCGGCGGCGGACTGGCGGGCGACGATCGACAGCACGCCCGCGAGCTGCTGCGGGCCCATGACGGCCGACTTGGCGCTGGGCCAGGCGAAGAGGAAGCGGGGGTCGTAGGCGCGGCCGCACATGCCGTAGTGCCCGGCGCCGTAGGAGGCGCCCATGAGGACGGAGAGGTGGGGGACTTTCGAGTTGCTGACGGCGTTGATCATCATCGCGCCGTGTTTGATGATGCCGCCCTGCTCGTACTCCTTGCCGACCATGTAGCCGGTGGTGTTGTGCAGGAACAGCAGCGGGATGTCGCGCTGGTTGGCGAGCTGGATGAACTGGGCGGCCTTCTGGGACTCCTCGCTGAACAGCACGCCCCGGGCGTTCGCCAGCACCCCCACGGGGTAGCCGTGGAGCGTGGCCCAGCCGGTGGCCAGGCTCGTCCCGTACAGCGGTTTGAACTCGTCGAAGTCGGAGGCGTCGACGATCCGGGCGATGACCTCGCGCGGGTCGAAGGGGCTCTTCAGGTCGCCGGGGACGATGCCGAGGAGCTCGTCGGCGTCGTACTTGGGCGGCTCGGCGGGGCCCGGATCGCCGTAGGACTTGCGGTGGTTGAGGCGGGCGACCACGCGCCGGGCCTGGCGGAGCGCGTCCTGCTCGTCGACGGCGAAGTAGTCGGCGAGGCCCGAGGTGCGCGCGTGCATCTCGGCGCCGCCCAGGGACTCGTCGTCGCTCTCCTCGCCGGTCGCCATCTTCACCAGCGGCGGGCCGCCGAGGAACACCTTGGCCCGCTCCTTGACCATGATCACGTGGTCGGACATGCCGGGGATGTAGGCGCCGCCCGCGGTGGAGTTGCCGAAGACGACCGCGAGGGTCGGGATGCCGGCGGCGGACAGCCGGGTGAGGTCGCGGAAGATGGCGCCGCCTGGGATGAAGATCTCCTTCTGGGAGGGCAGGTCGGCGCCGCCGGACTCCACCAGGCTGATGCAGGGCAGCCGGTTGGCGAGGGCGATGTCGTTGGCGCGCAGGGCCTTCTTCAGGGACCAGGGGTTGCTCGCTCCGCCGCGCACGGTCGGGTCGTTGGCGGTGATCAGGCACTCGACGCCCTCGACGACCCCGATGCCGGTGACGAGGGACGCGCCGACGGTGTAGTCGCTGCCCCAGGCGGCCAGCGGGGACAGCTCCAGGAAGGGCGTGTCGGGGTCGAGGAGCAGCTCGATGCGCTCGCGGGCGAGGAGCTTGCCCCGCTGCCGGTGCCGTGCGACGTACTTCTCCCCGCCGCCCGCGAGGGCCTTGGCGTGCTCGGCGTCGAGTTCGGCGAGCTTGGCGAGCATGGCCTCGCGGTTGGCCCGGTAGTCGGGGCTGCCGGTGTCGAGCGCGGAGGTCAGGACGGTCACAGCAGGGCCTCCGGTAGGTCGAGGTGGCGGGAGCGCAGCCATTCGCCGAGCGCCTTGGCCTGCGGGTCGAAGCGGTGCTGGGCGGCGACGCCCTGGCCGAGGAGCCCCTCGACGACGAAGTTCAGGGCGCGCAGGCGGGGCAGGACGTGCCGGGTCACCTTCAGCGGGCGGCTCTCGGGGATCAGCTCCCGGAACCGCTCGACGGTCAGTTCGTGCGCGAGCCATCGCCAGGCGTCGTCCGTGCGGGTCCAGACGCCGACGTTGGCGTTGCCGCCCTTGTCGCCGCTGCGGGCCCCCGCGACCAGGCCGAGCGGGGCCCTGCGGCACGGCCCGGGCGGCAGCGGCTCCGGCAGGGGCGGCTCCGGGACGTCGTCGAGTACGCGCGTGTCGTGGGGCGGCGGCACCGTGACCCGGCGTCCGCCATGGAGGACGGCCACATGGTCGACTGCCCCATGGGGGACGTACACATCCTCGAAGACCCCATAGGGCGCGCCCTTTCCGGGTGGCGCCAGCACATGGAAGCCGGGGTAGCTCGCCAGCGCCAGCTCCACCGCGGCCCCGCTCAGCGCCCGCCCCACGGCCTGCTGGTCCGCATCCCGTACGACGAGCCGCAGCAGCGCGCTCGCGCTCTCCTCGGTGTCGGCGTCGGGCCGGTCGGTGCGGGACAACTCCCAGCGGGCGTCGGTGACTTCGCGCAGGGCGGGGGCCATCTGGTCCCGCACGAGGGCGGCCTTGGCCTCGATGCCGAGGCCGGTGAGCACGAAGACGACCTCGTTGCGGAAGCCGCCGAGCCGGTTGAGCCCGACCTTGAGGGTGGGCGGGGGCGCCTCCCCGCGCACGCCCTCGATCCGCACCCGGTCCGGCCCGTCCTGGGCGAGCCGCACGGTGTCCAGCCGGGCGGTGACGTCCGGCCCGGCGTACCGGGCACCGGCCGTCTCGTACAGCAACTGGGCCGTGACCGTGCCGGTGTCGACGAAGCCGCCGGTGCCGGGGTGCTTGGTGATGACGCAGCTGCCGTCCTCGTGGAGTTCGGCGAGCGGGAAGCCCGGGCGGCGGATGTCGCCGTCCTGGAAGAAGGCGTAGTTGCCGCCGGTGGCCTGCGCCCCGCACTCCAGGACGTGCCCGGCGACGACGGCCCCCGCGAGCCGGTCGTGGTCCGCCGGTGTCCAGCCGAAGTGGGCGGCGGCGGGCCCGGTGACCAGGGCCGCGTCGGTGACCCGCCCGGTGACGACGACGTCGGCGCCCTCCCGCAGACAGGCCGCGATGCCGAAGCCGCCGAGGTAGGCGTGGGCGGCGAGGTTCCCCGGGTGGGCGGCGGTGAGGTCGTCGCCCTCGACATGGGCGACACGCACGGGGATGCCGAGCCGGTCCGCCAACGCCCCTACGGCGTCGGCGAGTCCGGCCGGGTTGAGCCCGCCCGCGTTGGTGACGATCCGGACGCCCCGCTCGTGCGCGAGGCCCAGGCAGTCCTCCAGCTGCCGCAGGAAGGTGCGGGCGTATCCGGCGCCCGGGTCCTTGAGCCGGTCCCGGCCGAGGATGAGCATGGTCAGCTCGGCGAGGTAGTCGCCGGTGAGGACGTCGAGTTCACCGCCGGTGAGCATCTCGCGCATCGCGTCGAAGCGGTCGCCGTAGAAGCCGGAGGCGTTGCCGATGCGCAGGGGTGTCACGAGGTGGTCCTCCTCGCCCGGGGGCGGGGCCGTCACGAGGCGGGGCCCTTCCGCGGGCGTCCGCTGCCCGGCGGTCCCGCGAAGGCCTGCGCGATGTCCAGCCAGCGGTCGGCGTCGGGGCCGTCGGCGCGCAGGGCGAGGTCGGTGCGGTGGGCGCGCCGGGTGACCAGGAGGCAGAAGTCGAGGGCGGGGCCGGTGACGGACTGCGGGGCGTCCTCGGGGCCGTACGCCCACAGGTCGCCGGAGGGGGCGCGGAGTTCGACGCGGAAGGGGTCGGTGGGCGGGGTCAGCCCGTGCACGCCGTAGGCGAAGTCCCGGGTCCGCACCCCGAGCCGGGCCACATGCCGAAGCCGGTCGGTGGGTGGGCGCACCACACCCAGGGCGTCGGCCACATCCTGTCCATGGGCCCAGGTCTCCATGAGGCGGGCCGTCGCCATGGAGGCGGCCGACATGGGCGGCCCGTACCAGGGGAAACGCGCCTTGGGCGGGGCTGCCCGCAGGGCCGCCTCCAGTGCCGTACGGCCCTCGCGCCAGCGGGCGAGCAGGGCGTCGGGCGGGAGCCCGGCGTCCTCCTCGGCGCCCTGGTCGACGAAGGAGTCCGGGGCGGCGAGGGCCTTCTCGACCAGCGCGCGGAAGCCGTCGGCGTCCGTGACGGCGAGCAGGGCCGAGCGGTCCGTCCAGGCGAGGTGGCCGATCTGGTGGGCCACGGTCCAGCCGGGTGCGGGGGTCGCGAGCGTCCAGCGGCGGGCGCTCAACCCGGCGACGAGACCGTCGAGTTCCTCGCTCTCCTGGCGCAGGTCGTCGATCACGGACGTCGGATCGGACACGGGCGCTCCCCTCGGGGCACGGCGGTGTGCGGGGTGGTGCGGTGTGCTGTGGAGCATGGCAGCGGCGCCAGAAACAAGCAAGCGTGCTTGCATAAGAACTGGGGGTGTCCGGAAGTGTGTGCCGCGGCGGCGCGATCCCTACACTCTGACGACGCTCGTTCCATTGGGCACACATCGGGGGAGACACAAGAATGAGCACCTGGAACCCGGGCGGTCAGCCGCCGTACGGGGGCGGCCATCCGCCCCATGTGCCGCACCCCTACATCCCGCACCCCGTGCCGCCGCAGGCACCGCCTCCCGGCCCGGTCGCGCGGCTGCGGCGGCGGATCGGGCCCATCCACACAGCGCGCCGGGTCTTCCGGCCGTCCCGGCCGGGTCTCGTCCACGACCCGCTCATCGCGCGGATGCAGAAGATCCGCACCCTCGTGGGGCTCGGCGCGGTCGTCTGGATGTCGGTGTCCTACAAACTCGCCGCCTCCGCCCGGGACATCGCCGACGACCGCCTCGACCAGTCGTGGAACAACGTGCTGGTGCTGTCCGTGACGTTCCCGGTGGCGGTGGGCGTCCTGCTGGCCCTGACCGCCCCGTCGGCGCGCCGGGATCTGCTGCGCCGGGCCGGGAAGTCGTTCGGCGCGATGGTGGCCCTCGTGGCGGCGGTCTTCGTGTTCCCGGCGACGGTGCTCACCGGGTTCGTCGACGGGCGGTTCGCCACCAACCCGGTGATGGCCGTGGTGACATGGGGGGTGACGGTGTTCATCCTGGTGTGGGTGCTGCCGTTCGTCCTCTGGGGCATCGGCCTGGCGCTCGTCCACGTGTTCCGCACGGCCGACATCCACCAGACCATGCCGCCGCTGCTGGCCATGACGCTGGTGTGGGAGATGGCGCTGATCGACCTGTTCACGGACGCGTACGCGGGTGTTCCGGGGCCGGTGCGGGCGGTGTTCGTGCTCGGGGCCCCGCTCTCCGTGACCGCGGTGGGGCTGTGGGAGCTGCACCGGCTGCGGGTGCGTTACGGGATCACGGTGCGCGGGATCCTGGTGCGCTGAGCGCCACCCTGTGCCGGCCACACCTGTGCGGGCCACCTCTGTGCCGACCACCCCTGTGCGGGCCGGCCCTGTGGCGGCCGGCCCCATGGGGCCCGGTCACCGGTACGAGGTGACCAACCGTGCCAGATGCCGGCCCGCGACCTCCAACGGCGTCGCGCTGCGGGCGACCTGGGCCGCCAGCTCGGCGCCCTCCAGGGTGGCGATCACCGTGTGGGCCAGCTCCTCGGCGTCCGTGCCGGCGAACCCGGCGGTGACGAGCTTCCCGGCGACCACCTCGCGCCAGCGGGCGAACGCCTCGGCCGCCGCCTGCTGGATGCCGGGGGCGCTGGTCGCCGTGCCCACGACGGCGGACGTGACCGGACAGCCGTCGAGCCAGTCGGAGTCGCGCAGCCCCTGGGCGAGGGACGCGGTGAGGGCGAGCAGGGCCTTCGCCGGATCCGGCTCCGCGTCGAGGGTCTCGCGCAGCAGTTCGGTGAACTCCTCGTCGCCGAGCCGTACGGCGGCCGTGCCCAGCTCCTGCTTGCCGCCGGGGAAGAAGTGGTAGACGGAGCCGAGTGTCGCCCCGGCCTCGCGGGAGATCTGCTTGATGCCGGTGCCCTCGTAGCCCTGGCGCTGCATCAGGCGTGACGCCGTACGGACGATCCGCTCGCGGGTGCCGGCGGTGTCGAGGTCGTGCGGGGCCTTCGTCTTCACGCCCCCACCTTACCGAGCTAGAGCGATCGCTCTAGTCGCTGTGCTACGTTCCTCTCTGGATAGAGCGTTCGTTCTAGTGCTTGTTTCACATCAACCGAGGGGGATTCCCATGAGTACTTCCGTGACCGTCATCGGCCTCGGCCCCATGGGCCGCGCCATGGCCGGTGCCTATCTGGACGCCGGCTACCGGGTCACCGTCTGGAACCGCACCCCGGGCCGCGCCGACGAACTGGCGGCCCGGGGCGCGTTACGCGCCGCCACCGTCGAGGAGGCGCTGGCCGCGGGCGAGGTGGTCGTGCTGAGCCTGACCGACTACGCCGCGATGTACGCCGTGCTGGAGCCCGCCGCCGCGGCGCTGGAGGGCCGTGTCCTGGTCAACCTCAGCTCGGACACACCGGCCAGAGCCCGCGAGGGAGCGGCCTGGGCGGCACGGCACGGGGCACGCCATCTCACCGGCGGGGTCCAGACACCGCCGTCCGGCATCGGCTCGAAGGAGTTCGACACCTTCTACAGCGGCCCGCGGGACCTCTTCGAGCAGTACCAGGACGTCCTGGAGGTGCTCACCGGCACCGACTACCGGGGCGAGGACCCGGGCCTGGCCGCGCTGTACTACCAGCTCCAGATGGACCTCTTCTGGACCACCCTCACGGCCTGGCTGCACATGCTGGCGCTGGCGGACGCGAACGGCATCGAGCCCTCCGAGATCACGCCGTACGCGGCCGGGGTCCTGGGCGGGATGGGCCAGTTCCTCGACTTCTACACGCCGCGGATCGAGGCGGGGCGGCACGCGGGGGACGTCGAGCGGATCTCGATGGCCGTGGCGAGCCTGGACCACGTCGTGCGCACGACGCGCGACTCGGGGGCGGACCCGGCGCTGCCGGCCGCGGTGCTGGAGACGTTCCGGCGGGCGGCGGCGGAGGGCTACGAGGAGGACAGCCTGACGCGGCTGTTCGAGGTGTTCGGCCGGGGCGCGGCCGCCTGAGCGCGAGCGAGGGCGCCCCGCACAGGCGGGGCGCCCTCGGTCACGTACGCGAGAAGGGTCTGCTGCGCGAGCAGGTCTTCTACGCAAGCAGGGTCTGCTGCGCGAGCAGGGTCTTCTGCGCGCGCGGGGTCAGAGCTTCTCGATCACGTAGTCGACGCACTTCGTCAGGGCCTCGATGTCCGCCGGGTCGATCGCCGGGAACATCGCGACGCGCAGCTGGTTGCGGCCGAGCTTGCGGTACGGCTCGGTGTCGACGATGCCGTTGGCGCGCAGCACCTTGGCGACGGCGGCGGCGTCGACCTCGTCCGTGAAGTCGATCGTGCCGATGACCTGGGAGCGCTTGGCCGGGTCGGTGACGAACGGGTTGGCGTACTTGATGTCCTCGGCCCAGCCGTACAGCGTCCGCGCGGAGGTGGCCGTGCGGCGGACCGCCCAGTCCAGGCCGCCCTGGCCGTTGATCCACTCGAGCTGCTGGTTCAGCAGGAAGAGGGTGGCGAGGGCCGGGGTGTTGTACGTCTGGTTCTTGCGGGAGTTGTCGATCGCCGTCGGCAGCGAGAAGAACTCCGGGACGTGGCGGCCGGAGGCGTGGATCCGCTCGGCGCGCTCGATGGCGGCCGGGGAGAAGACGCCGATCCACAGGCCGCCGTCGGCGGCGAAGGACTTCTGCGGGGCGAAGTAGTAGACGTCCGTCTCGGAGACGTCGACCGGGAGGCCGCCGGCGCCCGAGGTGGCGTCGACCAGGACCAGGGCGCCCTCGTCGGCGCCGGCCACGCGCTTGATCGGCATGGCGACACCGGTCGAGGTCTCGTTGTGGGTGAACGCGTAGACGTCCACGCCCGCCTCGGCGACCGGCTCGGGGTGCGTGCCCGGGTCGGCGGAGATGACGTCCGGCTCGGCCAGCCACGGGGCGAGCTTGGCGGCCTTGGCGAACTTGGAGGAGAACTCGCCGAAGGTGAGGTGCTGCGACCTGTTCTCGATCAGGCCGTGCGTCGCGATGTCCCAGAACGCGGTGGAGCCGCCGTTGCCGAGGACCACCTCGTAGCCGTCGGGGAGCTGGAACAGCTCGCTGATGCCCTCGCGCACCTGGCCGACCAGGTTCTTGACGGGGGCCTGGCGGTGGGAGGTGCCCATGAGGGAGGTGCCGGTGGCGGCGAGGGCGTCCAGCGCCTCCGTCCGCACCTTGGAGGGACCCGCGCCGAAACGTCCGTCCGCGGGCTTGATGTCAGAGGGAATCTGGATCTCAGCCACGGAGGGGAGCGTAGCCGTTTCCAGAAACCTGGGCGAAACGTCGTCCGTCGGGTGAGACGGGCTCTGGACGGGTGTGCGCCGGGTCGCCGGCCGCGGGGGCGTCACTGTCGGTGGCCGCGTGCATCCTGGAGGCATGACGGATCTTCCGCACGGCAGGGATCTGACGGCTCTCGAGGGCGAGTTGCGCGCGGCCGTCCGCGGGGACGTGGCCTTCGGTGCCCTGGACCGCGCGCTGGTCACCATGGACGCGTCCAACTACCGGCGGGTGCCGTACGGGGTCGTGGCGCCGTCGGACGCTGATGACGTGGCGGCGGTGCTGGAGGTGTGCCGGCGGCGGGGCGTGCCGGTGGTGCCGCGCGGCGGGGGCACGTCCATCGCCGGGCAGGCCACGGGCACGGGCGTGGTGCTGGACTTCACCCGGTACATGAACCGGCTGGTCGCCCTGGATCCCGGGGCGAGGACGGCCGTGGTGCAGCCGGGGCTGGTGCTCGACCGGCTCCAGGAGGCCGCCGCCCCGCACGGGCTGCGGTTCGGGCCGGATCCGTCGACGCACAGCCGGTGCACGCTCGGCGGCATGATCGGCAACAACTCGTGCGGCTCGCACTCGGTGGCCTGGGGCACGACCGCCGACAGCGTGCGCGAGCTGGACGTCGTCACCGCGCGCGGCGAGCGGCTGCGGCTCGGGCGGGACTGGGCCGGGGCGCCGGACGGCCTGCGGGCCCTGGTGGAGGGCGACCTGGCCCGGCTGCGTACGGGCTTTCCGGAGCTGCCCCGCCGCATCTCCGGCTACGCGCTGGACGCCCTGCTGCCGGAGCGGGGCGCCGACGTGGCGCGCTCCTTCTGCGGCTCCGAGGGCACGCTCGGCGTGCTGACGGAGGCGGTCGTGCGCCTGGTGGAGGCGCCTCGCGCGCGTGCCCTGGCCGTGCTGGCGTACGCCGACGAGAGCGCGGCGGCCGAGGCCGCTGCCGGGCTGCTGCCGCTGGGCCCGCTGACCGTGGAGGGCATGGCGGCGGACCTGGTGCCGTCGGCGGCCGGGCTGCCCCGGGGCGGGGCCTGGCTGTTCGTGGAGACCGGCGGGGAGTCGGCGGCGGAGGCACGCGCGCGTGCGGAGGCGGTCGTGCGGGCGGCCGACGTCGTGGACGCGCTGGTGGTTACCGACCCCGCCGGGCAGCGCGCGCTGTGGCGGCTCCGGGAGGACGCGAGCGGTACGGCGACGCGCATGCCGGACGGGAGGGAGGCGTGGCCGGGCTGGGAGGACTGCGCGGTGCCGCCGGCCCGGCTGGGCGCGTACCTGCGGGACTTCCGGGCGCTGCTGGCGGCGCACGGGCTGCGCGGCACGCCGTACGGGCACTTCGGGGACGGCTGCATCCACGTCCGGATCGACTTCGACCTGCTGACGCCGGCCGGAGTCGCCCGCTTCCGCCGCTTCTCGGAGGAGCTCGCGGAGCTGGTGGTGGCGCACGGCGGCTCGCTGTCCGGGGAGCACGGGGACGGGCAGGCGCGGGCGGAGCTGCTGCCGAGGATGTACGGGCAGGAGATGGTGGGCCTGTTCGAGCGGGTGAAAGGGGTGTGGGACCCGGACGACCTCCTCAACCCCGGCATGCTGGTCCGCCCCGCCCCCCTGGACGCGGACCTCCGCTTCTCCGTCCTCCCCCGCGAGCCCGTCGACGTCGTCTTCGGCTACCCCGCCGACGGCGGCGACTTCTCGGCGGCGGTGCGACGCTGCGTGGGCGTCGCCAAGTGCCGTACGGCGTCGGTGTCCGGCTCCGCCGTCATGTGCCCGTCCTTCCGGGTGACGGGCGCGGAGGAGCACTCCACGCGCGGGCGGGCCCGGCTGCTGCACGAGATGCTCGCCGGTGAGGTGGTGACCGACGGCTGGCGCTCGACCGAGGTGCGGGACGCGCTGGACCTGTGCCTGTCCTGCAAGGGCTGCCGCTCGGACTGCCCGGTCGAGGTCGACATGGCCACGTACAAGGCGGAGTTCCTCCACCACCACTACGCCGGGCGGCGCCGGCCCGCCGCGCACTACGCCCTGGGGTGGCTGCCGGTGTGGCTCCGGGCGGTCGCGCGGACGCGCACGGTGTGGCTGGTCAACGCGCTGTCGGGGCTGCGGCCCTGCGCGTGGGTGGCCAGGCGGCTGGGCGGGATCGCGCCGGAGCGGGAGATCCCGCGGGTGGCGTCGCGGACGTTCAGCCGGTGGTGGGAGCGGCGGCGCGCACAGCGGGTCGCCGCGGACGGCGATCTCGTCATCCTCTGGCCGGACACCTTCACCGAGCACCTCTCGCCCTCCGTGGGGCAGGCCGCCGTGCGGGTGCTGGAGGCTGCCGGGCTGCGGGTGGCGCTGCCGCCGACCGTGCGTCTGGAGAAGCCCCCGGTGGGCGACGGCCGGACGGTCGCCCTCGACCCGCTGTCGCTGCTGCGGGGCCGGGGGCGGGTCTGCTGCGGGCTGACGTACGTGTCGACGGGCCAGCTGGACCGCGCCCGGACGGTCCTGCGCCGCACGCTCGACCTGATGGAACCGGTGCTGGAGACCGACGCCCCGGTCGTGGTCCTGGAGCCGAGCTGCGCCGCGGCCCTGCGCACGGACGCCCCCGAGCTGCTGCACGACGACCCGCGCGCGGCCCGCCTCGCCGCGAAGGTCCTCACGTTCGCGGAGACGCTGGAGCGGCACGCCCCCGGCTGGGCGCCGCCGCGGCTGGACCGCCCGGTGGCCGGGCAGACCCACTGCCACCAGCACGCGGTCCTGGGCGACACCGCCGACCGCCGGCTGCGCCGGGCCGCCGGGCTCTCCGGCGAACTGAGCGGCGGCTGCTGCGGTCTCGCGGGCAACTTCGGCTTCGAGAAGGGCCACTACGACGTGTCCGCCGCGTGCGCGGAGGAACACCTCCTGCCGTCCGTACGGAACGCCCCGGACGACGCGGTGCTCCTGGCCGACGGCTACTCCTGCCGCACGCAGCTGGAGCAGTTGGCGGGGGTGCGGGGGAGACACCTGGCTGAGGTACTGGCGGCGGCGTTGGAGGGGGCGGGGGGTGAGGGGTGAGGCCGCGGTGAGCGTCCGACTGCCGGAGTGCGTTTGAGGCGTTCGGGCCATGCCGTGGGTGGACCCGGAGTGTCTGAGCCGGGGGACGGCCGAGGCCGCTCCTAGGCTCGCGGGACCAGTCACCGCCGTCGAGGGCCACCGCCCGCCGAGGGCCGCTGCTCGAAGGAGCCCGCGCATGAGCGTCCGCGTCCAGCCCATCACCCGTGACGAGCACCTGGCGTTCGTCTCGGCCCGCCCCTCCGCCAGCCACACGCAGCTCCCGTCCTGGGGCGAGGTGAAACCCGACTGGCAGGCGGAGAGCCTGGGCTGGTTCGACCAGGGCGGGCAGCTCGTCGGCGCGGGCCTGGTCCTGCTGCGCCCGCTGCCCGGGCCGCGGCTGCCGGGGCTGCGGCGCTACCTCGCGTATCTGCCCGAGGGCCCGCTGATCGACTGGCACGAGCCGGAGCTGGAGCGCCTGCTGGAGCCGATGCTGGCGCACCTGGGGCGGCGGGGCGCCTTCGCGGTGCGGATGGGCCCGCCGGTCGTGGTGCGCCGCTGGAGCGCCGAAGCGGTCAAGGCGGCGATCGCGGACCCGGCCGCCCGGCGGCTGCGGGACGTGCGGGCGACGTCGTACGAGCCGCGCGCCGGGCAGGTCGCGGACGGCCTGCGCCGGATGGGCTGGCGGCAGACCGAGGCCGGCGGCGAGGGCGGCTTCGCCGCGGGCCAGCCCCGGTTCGTCTTCCAGGTGCCGTTCGCCGGACGCTCCCTGGACGACGTCCACAACGGCCTGAACCAGCAGTGGCGGCGCAACATCAAGAAGGCGGAGAAGGCCGGCGTGAAGGTCGTGCGCGGCGGCTACGAGGACCTGCCGGCCTTCCACGAGCTGTACGGCGAGACCGCCGAGCGGGATCGTTTCGTCCCGCGCCCGCTGCCGTACTTCCAGCGCATGTGGAGCGCGCTCACCGCCGAGCACCCGGACCGGATGCGGCTCTACCTCGCGTACCACGACGGCGAGGTGCTCGCCGCGGCCACCATGCTGACCGTCGGCGACCACGTCTGGTACTCCTACGGCGCCTCCACCAGCCGCCGGCGCGAGGTCCAGCCGAGCAGCGCCCTGCAGTGGCGCATGATGACCGACGCCCACGAGCTCGGTGCCGCGGTCTACGACCTGCGCGGCATCACCGACACCCTGGAGGAGTCCAGCCACCTGCTGGGCCTGCTGCGCTTCAAGGTGGGCACCGGCGGCGAGGCCGTCGAGTACCTCGGCGAATGGGACTTCCCGCTCAACCGGCTGCTCTACAAGGCGTTCGACCTTTATCTGTCCCGCCGCTGAGGAACCGGCCGTGGGCGTCTCACGCCCCGAGACAGTGGTAAAAGGGCTTCACGCACCTGACCGAGTCCATTACCCTGGACTGTGCAGTACACCGGGATGTACGTTGCGTACACGCCGGTGTACGCAGCCCCGCACCAGCGCCGACGACCACAGGACCGCCGTGACCAGCCCCGACAGCGTCACCACGCCCCAGCCCGCCACCACCACCGCCGGCGCCGCACCGGCCGCCGGTCCGGGCCGGCTCGGCTCGCTCGGACCCCTGGGCCTGGTGCTCGCGGGCGGGATCTCCGTGCAGTTCGGCGGCGCCCTGGCGGTGACGCTGATGCCGCGCGCCGGTGCCCTCGGGGTGGTCGCGCTGCGGTTGCTCGTGGCCGCGGTGGTCCTGCTGCTGGTCTGCCGCCCGCGACTGCGCGGCCACTCGCGCACCGACTGGGGCACGGTCGTCGTCTTCGGCATCACCATGGCCGCGATGAACGGCCTCTTCTACCAGGCCGTCGCCCGTATCCCGCTGGGCCCCGCGGTCACCCTGGAGGTCCTCGGCCCGCTCGCCCTGTCGGTCCTGGCCTCCCGCCGCGCGATCAACGTCGTGTGGGCGGGCCTGGCCCTCGCCGGTGTCTTCCTCCTCGGCGGCGGAGGCTTCGACGGTCTCGACCCCACAGGAGCGGCCTTCGCCCTGGGGGCGGGCGCCATGTGGGCGGCCTACATCGTCTTCAGCGCCCGCACGGGCCGCCGCTTCCCGCAGGCGGACGGGCTGGCCCTGGCGATGGCGGTGGGCGCGGTTCTGTTCCTACCGCTGGGCATCGCCGAGTCGGGCGCGAAGCTGGCCGACCCGGTGACGCTGGGCCTCGGCGCGTCGGTGGCGCTGCTCTCCTCGGTCCTGCCCTACACCCTCGAACTCCTCGCCCTGCGCCGCCTGCCCGCCTCCACCTTCGCGATCCTGATGAGCCTGGAACCGGCCATCGCCGCGACGGCCGGCTTCCTCCTGCTGGACCAGGCCCTCACCGCCCCGGAGGCCGCGGCGATCGCCCTGGTCATCGCGGCGAGCATGGGGGCGGTGCGGACACAGGTGGGCCGGGGGAAGACGAAGGGACTGGAGGCGACGGGGCTGGAGGGTTAGGGCCTGCCACGACGTCGGCCTACTCCCAGGTCGCGGTGTCCGGGTCGATGCCGTGGGTGCGGGCACTGGCGTCGACGATGTGGCGGAACCACGTGGCGAGGCCGGGGCGGATGCCGTCGTAGTGGGCGGCGAATCCCGGATCATCCTCGAACATGCGGCCGAGACAGACCTGCATCTGCCGGGTGAGGGGAAAGTACGAGGCGAACACCTCGCGGTGCCGCTCGACGAGTTGATCCGCTTCCGGGCTGCCGGGTGCGACACCGGCGTCCATCGCCTTCGCGAGGGCACGCTCGAGGTCGGCCATCTCTTCGGCGACGGCCTGCCATTCCTCCGGGCTGCGAGCGGCCGAGCGTTCGGCGTACTGCCGCCACTGCGTCGTGTCCCCGTAGCGCCGGCGGGCCTGGGCGGGCCAGTCCGGGTTCCACTCGGGGCCGAAGATCGCGGCCTGCTGCTCGGCGGAGAGCAGCAGGCCGCGCTCATGGGCCTCGATCATCCGGTCCAGTCCGGTGCTGAGCCGCTGGAGGCGTTCGATCCGCTCGGCGACCTGGGCACGCTGCGCGCGCAGCGCGCCGGGCACGTCGGCCTTCGAGTCGTCCAGGACGGCCCGGATCCGGTCCAGGCCGAGGCCGATCTCGCGGTAGACGACGATGCGGTGCAGGCGTTCCAGGTCACCGGCGGTGTAGAGGCGGTATCCGGCGGCCGTGCGCAGCGACGGCCGCGCCAGACCGATCTCGTCCCAGTGGTGCAGCGCGCGGACCGTCACGCCCAGCCGCGCCGAGACCTGACCGACGGTCAGGCCATCGGTGTCAGTGGGATCAGGCATGCTCCCCATTGTCTCCGCGACCGGCGTCCGGGTGGACGATCCCGACGGCCGCGAGGTTCCGCGCCTCCTGGCTGTCCGGGTCGAAGGGCTTCGCCGCGGTGAGCACGATCCGTGCGTTCTCGGGGGTGATCACCGTCACGTCGCGGGTGTGCCAGGCGGTGTCCCGGGGACCGTCGACGCAGTCCGGGCGCAGCGCGCGACAGGCCTCGACGAGGGGATCGACCTGGCTGAGCACGCACGCGAAGCTGAGGCTCATCGCGGGCGCCTGCTCCGGAACGCTCTCCTCCGAGACGAGGAGGACGTCCTGGAACGCCCACCGGCGAAGATGCACCAGCCGGCCGGGGATGCCGAACAGTTCGAAGAACCCGAGCCCGCGGGTCCAGAAGTCCACCGACGCGGCCAGGTCGTTCGTGGGGATCGTCGCGAACGCGGGCATTCCGTAGATGCCGTGGAAGGGCTCCGGCGGCACCGCGTCCGGGCCGGGAGGGGGCACGGGGCTGGTCTCGAACGCGTTGTAGTAGTCGCTCATGCACCCCACCTTCCGGCCTCACGCAACGTGAGGGTCAAGCCGGATCCGCGGGTCGTCGCGCCCGACGGCGGTCAGGGCGTACGCGCCACGCGGAACCCCACGTCGTCGATCCGGAACGTCGGATGGCTCCGGCGCCGCACCGAGGCGCGGCAGCTCCAGTGCTCGTCGGACCAGCCGCCGCCGCGAAGCACCCGGTAGGTGCCGTAGACCTCGGGGTCGTAGAGGTCCCAGCACCAGTCCCAGGCGTTGCCCAGCATGTCGTGCAGGCCCCAGGCGTTGGGCTGTCTGCCGCCCACGGGGTGGATCCGGTCGTCCGAGTTCCCCCGGTACCAGGCGATCGCGTCGAGGGGGCCGTAGCGCGGGCCCGTGCTGCCGGCGCGGCAGGCGTGCTCCCACTCGGCCTCCGTCGGCAGCCGGTACCCGCCGGCGGAGGTGTCCCAGTCGGCCGTGCCGGTGTCGCTCCGCAGGCGGTACGCGGGGGCCAGCCCTTCCTGACGGGACAGGGCGTTGCAGAAGCGGACCGCGTCCCACCAGGACACGCCCTCGACGGGCAGCCGGTCGCCGTCGGCGGTGCTCGGCCGCTCGCCGGTGACCTCGGCGTACCACTCCTGGGTGACGGGAAACGCCGACAGCCGGAACGGCGCGACCTCCACCGGCCAACTGCGTCGCGTCCGCCGGTCCGACAGCGTCACCTGCCCGGCCGGGACGGCGATCATCTCGTGCTCCGAGTCCCCACCCATGAGCGGCAACCCTACGGGTGGGGGCGCCCGGAAGCACCGAGCGCCCCTGGGGCACCGACGTCACATCACGGTGCACGCCACGTCACCTCACCGTGCACGCCACGTCACGTCGCCGTGCACGTCACCCCCGGCACACCCCCGCCCCCGGGCGCGCCCCCGAACCCGAAGCCCGCCGAACCGCCCACCGGCACGCTCCCGTTGTGCGCGGCGTTCACCGCCGTGACGCTCGCGCCGCTCTGCGTGTACGACGCGTTCCACATGTTCGTGACCTTCTGGGAGCCGCTCCACGTCCAGGTCACCTTCCAGGACTTGAGCGGCGCGGTGCCCGTGTTGGTCACCTTCACCTCGGCGTTGAAGCCGCCGCCCCAGTCGCTGCCGACCGTGTAGGCGGCGCTGCACGCGGCGGTGCCGCCGGGACCACCGGGGTCGCCGGGCCCGCCCGGGTCGGTGCCGGGGCCGCCGGGCGCGAAGGCCGGGGCCTTGATCGGGGCGAGGTAGGCGTCCTTCGCCGTGTCGACGGTCTGCCAGTCGTCCTTGAGGATGCCGCCGGTGTCACCGGAGTTGGGGTTCCAGGACCAGAACGTCCAGTGGAAGCTGTCGGCGCCGTGCGCCGAGGTCGAACGCAGGTACTTCACCAGCTCGGACAGCCACCTCTGGTCCACCGTCGACCGGAGCGTCGTACCGAACTCGCCGAGCCACACCGGCGCGATGTTCTGCTTGAAGACGTAACCCCAGTACTTGTCCCAGATCCCCGGCAGGTTGGCGGGGAAGGACGGGTCGGAGAACCAGGGCTGCTGGGCCACCGACGTGGCGTAGTCGTGGGCCGAGTACACCAGCCGGTTCGCCACGTCCAGCTGGACCGGGTGCTGGGCGACGCCCATGAGGTTGCCGCCCCACCAGCCGTTGACGCCGTTGTGCGACTGCACGCCCTCGACCATGATCAGCAGCTCGGGGTTGACCGACAGTACGGCGTTGCCCGCGCGCTGGGCGGCCAGGCGCCAGTCGCGGGAGGTGTCGCCGCAGCCCCAGCAGGCCGGGTCGCGGGGCTCGTTGTGCAGGTCGATGCCGATCACCGTGGAGTTGCCCTTGTAGCGGGCCGCCAGTGCCTTGAGGTTGGCGATCCACGTCGACTCGGGGACCGACGCCGTGTACCAGAGCGCCGACTGGCCCGCCGCGTCCGGGCGGTGCCGGTCCAGCACGATCTTGAGCCCGGACTGGCCGGCGTAGGCCACGATCCTGTCCAGGACCTGGAGCGAGGTCAGGCCCCGCAGGTCGGTGTTCTTGCCGTCGTGGCTGATGCTGTCGGGCATGGTGCCGGGCTTGAGGATGTCGTCGCTGTAGGGCATGCGGATGGTGTTGTAGCCCAGCGACTTCATCTGGTCGATCATGCTCTTGTAGTCGCGGGCCCACAGGCCGTGGGCCACGTGGGTGTCGGTCTCGAAACCGAACCAGTTGACGCCGGCGATACGGACCGGCTGCCCGGCCGCGTCCAGGATCTGGCGGCCGCTGGTGTGCCAGTAGCCGGCACCGGCGGCCTTCGCGTCCACGTCGGCCCGGGCCGACTCCGTGCCGGCCAGCGGTAACAGGAGCGCCGCGGCAACACACAGCGCTCTGCGCAGAGTGCGGAACATGTGGCTGCTTCCTCTCGGGGGGAGGCACGGCACCCGGAACAAAATGGGAGCGCTCCCATAATGCCGCGCACCTCCCAGAGAACTGACGCACCATGAGCACGTCAAGACTCCGGGAGGTGCGCGAAGCCAAGGGCTACCGGCTGAGCCCTCGGGCGCTACCGGCTGAGCTTCTGGAACCGCCGTACCGCGAGTGGCAGGAAGATCACCGTGAGGATCACCGGCCACACCCCGGCCATCAGCAGCGCGTGCTGCTCGACCCACGTGTCTCCGGTGACCGGCGTGCCGAACAGCTCGCGGGTCGCCGCCGCAGTGGACGAGATCGGGTTCCACATCGCCACCCAGCCCAGCCAGTCGGGCATCAGCTGCGGCGCGACGAAGATGCTGGAGATCATCGTCAGCGGGAAGGCCACCGCGAACAGCCCGCCCGCCGCCTCCGGGTTGGGCACGAGCAGGCCGAGCCACACGCCGATCCAGATCAGCGCGAACCGCAGCCACAGCAGCAGCCCGAACGCGGCGAGGAAGCCGAAGCCGCCGTCCGGCCGCCAGCCCATGGCCAGCGCGGTGAGCATCATGATCGCCAACTCGGCGCAGGCGACGATCAGATCGGTGATCCCGCGCCCGGCCACCACGGCGGAGGACGCCATCGGCATGGAGCGGAAGCGGTCGATGACGCCCTTGGTGGAGTCGTAGACCACGACGGTGGCGGTGTTGATGAAGCCGAACGCCATGGTCATCACGAACATGCCCGGCATCAGGAAGTCCGTGTAGTTCCCGCCGCCCGGCACCTTCATCGCGCTGCCGAAGACATAGCCGTAGAGCAGCACGGACAGGATCGGGAAGCCCAGCTGCCAGGCGATGTTGACGGGCTGGCGCTGGTAGTGGGTCAGGCCGCGGCGGACGATGTTCCAGCAGTCGGCGAGCAGCCAGTACGTGCCGCTCCGGGTGCTCGGGGTGCTCAGGTCGACGGCACTCACGCGGCGGCCTCCTTCTCGGTACGGTGTCCGGTCAGGCGCAGGAAGACGTCGTCGAGGCTGGGCCTGCGCAGTCCGATGTCCTCGACGCGGACGCCCTCGTCCTGGAGGGTCCGCGCCACCTCCGTGAGGGCCGTGACCCGGTCGGTGACCGGGGCGTGCACCCGCAACTCGGTCTCGTCCGCCTCGGGTTCGCCGTCCGCGACCCGGGCGATCACCTTCACCACGCGCGGGATCTCGGACCGCTCGGCGACCACGACTTCGACGCGGTCGCCGCCGACCAGGTTCTTCAGCCCGTCCGGGGTGTCGTCGGCGATGGCCCGCCCCTGGTCGATGACGGTGATGTGCGAGGCGAGCTTGTCGGCCTCCTCCAGGTACTGCGTGGTCAGCAGCACGGTCGTGCCGGTCGCCACCAACGCCCGTACGGAGTCCCAGACTTCGCCCCGGCTGCGGGGGTCGAGACCGGTCGTCGGCTCGTCGAGGAAGAGCACGGCCGGGGCCAGGATCATCGACGCGGCGAGGTCGAGGCGGCGCCGCATGCCGCCGCTGTACTTGCCGACGCCCCGGTCGGCGGCGTCGGTCAGGTCGAACTGCTCCAGCAGCTCGGTCGCCCGGAGCCTGGCCCGCTTGCCGCCGAGGTGGAACAGCCGGCCGAACATCTCCAGGTTCTGCCGGCCGGTGAGCACCTCGTCGACCGCCGCGTACTGGCCGGTGAGCCCGATCCGGGCCCGTACCTCGCGCGGCTGCCGGGCCACGTCGAGACCGGCCACCGTCGCGCTGCCCCCGTCCAGCCGGATCAGCGTGGACAGGATCCGAACCGCCGTGGTCTTGCCCGCGCCGTTCGGCCCGAGCAGGCCGTGCACCGTGCCCTCGCGCACCGCGAGGTCGAAGCCGTCCAGGGCGTGTTTCTCGCCGTACCGCTTCTCCAGCGCCTCGGCCCGCACCGCATATCCGTCCATGCCGCCCCTCCCGTGTGCTCGTACCGTGCCCGTGCCGTGCCCGGCATCGCGAACTGAGTACAGCGTACCCGATTACGCGTACGGCGTACCCAGTTTTTTCGCGGGGACCTAAGCTGGGTGTCATGACGAGCGGTACGAGTGGCACGGGCAGCGCGGAGACCAGCGGCAGCGGCGATATCGCCCGCACGCTCGAACTGCTGTGGGACACCGGCCGGCGGCCCAGCCGGGGCCCGAAGCCGACCCTGACCCTGGACCGGATCGTGGAAGCGGCCATCCAGGTGGCGGACGCCGAGGGCCTGGAGGGGCTCTCCATGCGCCGCGTCGCGGCCGAGCTGGGAACCGGCACCATGTCGCTCTACCGGTACGTGCCGGGCAAGGGCGAGCTGCTCGACCTCATGCTGGACCGGGTGCAGCGCGTCTCCGAGGACCCGGACGGCTCCGGCGACGGCGGCTGGCGCGCGGCCCTGGAGACACTGGCCCGCCACACCCTCGCCCTCTACCGCCGCCACCCCTGGCTGCTCCAGGTCAACCAGTCCCGGCAGATCCTCGGCCCGGGCGCCCTCGACAGCATGGAGCGGATCCTCACCCGGATCCGCCCGATGGGGCTCAGCGATCCCGAGATGCTCTCCGCCGTCATCATGATCGACGGATACGTCGTCGGGGCCGCGCGCTCGCACCTGTACCAGAAGGAGGCGGAGCGCCGGACGGGCCTGACGGACGCCGAGTTCTGGAAGGCGCAGGTGCCGGTCCTGGAGAAGGTCATGGCCTCGGGCCGCTACCCGATCATGGCGTCCCTCTCCGAGGACACCTTCGGACCCGACTTCGACCACTTCGAGTTCGGCCTCCAGCGGATCCTGGACGGCCTGGAGGTCCTGGTGACCCGGCGCCGCGCCGAGGCCCCGCAGCCACCGGAAGAGCGCTCCTAGTCCCGCCGCCTCAGGCGCCGCAGGCCGAACAGGACGACCAGGGCGGCGGCAGCGGCGATGGCGCCGGTCTTGAGGTTGCCGCTCAGCGCGTCGCCGCCAGCGCCACCGCCCGAGGCGGACGAACCGCCGTTGCCGGAGGGCGAGCCGGAGCCGCCGGACCCGGGGGCGTCCTGCGGTTCCACGGGACTGTCGGCGCCCTCGGCGCCGTACATGAGCTTCTTCCCGTCGGCGGTGTAGGTGACGGACTCGCCCTGCCCCAGGAACGGCACGCCGAGCCGCTGCTTCCGCTTGATCTCGCCGCCGTTCCAGTCGTACGCGATCGCGCCGAAGTAGCTGCGTACGACCAGGTGTTGACCGTCCGGGGAGAGCGTGGCGTCGGTGGCCTCCAGGTCGGGGACGGCCGCGACGGGCCGGAAGACGTTCGTCCCGGACGGGGAGAGTTCGGCCGGGCCCTCGTAGAGGTGGCCGCCCTTCGCGTTCTTGTCGACGATGTAGACACGGCCGGTCTTCGGGTGCACGACGAGCGACTCGGCGTCACGCGCGCCGTCGGAGTACTTCACGACGTACTGCGTGGCCCGGATCGTCTGGTCGCGCAGGTTCTTCGGCTCCGGCAGCCGGTAGATCCAGACGTACGGCCACGTGCCGCCGAGGTTGTCGCCGATGTCCCCGACGTAGATCTGGTTGCCGGGCCCGATGGAGATGGCCTCCACATCGCGCGGGCTGCCCACACCGGTCATGGTGATCGTCGCGACGGTCTCGCCCGTGGCGCTGTCGACGGCGTACAGGTACGCCCCGTCGTCGCTGTCGTTGTGCGTCCAGTAGATACCGGGGTGCTGCCGCGAGGCCGCCAGGCCGCTGGACTCGGTGATGCGCGGGTCCTTGATGGTGAACTCCTCGTCCCCGTCGGCGGCGGAGGCGGGCACGGCGAGGACGCCCACGAGAAGGGCCGCGGCGAGGAAGACGGAGGGTCTGCGCATGCTCTCTAGCCTGCCATCCCGCTCCGCGGTTCATCGCGCGCTGTCCGGGGCTGTCCGGGGACGGCTGCCGTCTGCAGACGGTGGAAGCGGTGGCTGTCCCCCCCTCTTTGCTGCCGTGCGGAGGGGCGCCCCTGCTGTCTCCCGAGCGGCGCTTGTCAGCCCTGCCGGGCAGCGCCGTCCGGCCACACCACATCGACGGGCAAGCCCGCTTCGCGGGCCTCCAGGACAGTGTCCGCGGTCCCGCCGCCCTTACCGTTCGGGGGCTCGCCGTTCCACACGGCGACGAGGCGGTCGGCGCGCTTCAGAAGGGTCCGGTTGGCGTCCTCGTAGGCCGAGCGGTTCGCGGTCTCGTGCTCCAGCACCACGACTTAGGCTGCGGCGTCGATGAGCCTTTCGAAGGTCTCTTCGTGGTCGGGCTTGACCTTGTTCTGCCGGTAGTCCTTCGACGGAATGACCACGACCGGACGGCCACCGAGTTCGACGACGACCTCAGCGAAGATCGAGTCGGAGCCTTTCGCGATGCAGGAGACACCGGTCAGGCCGCTGGCATACGGCTTCAGCGTCTCCCGCAGCGCGGCACGCACGAGGGGCACGCTGCTGTCGGTCAGGTCCATGTGCCCGGTCACGGCGATCGTGGTCACTTTGCTCCTTCAACTCGACAGGACGTCGCGAATCCTTGCCCGGGCTTCGCCGACCGTACGCGATGCACAGCGCCCCACCGTGTACGGGTACAGCTGACCGAGTTGGGCGCGGACCCGACTCGACCTGGTGCGGGAGGCGGCGTCGACTGCCCGGTGGGTGTGGTCGACCGCGCCGGTCACGTCCCCCATCAGGAAGCCGGGCGGCGTCATCCTTGCCACGCTCGGCGGCTGGCTCTACTCCTCGGAGCTGGCCCGGCTGACCGTCGGCCATGACGGAGTGGCCCACGGCCAGTTCCTCGGTGCGCAGGTCTCCTTCATGCTCGCCCGCCCACAGCTCCCACCCCCGCTCGGCATGCTCCCCGACTTCGACACCGGCCAGGAGCGGACGACGCCGGTCGGTGCTGATGTCCTGGACGACTGGGTCGCGCGGTTCGTCGCGCAGCTGGCAGCCCCGCGCGCGCAGCGCCTCAGCCTGACGATCGCCGGCAGCACCCAGCACGTCCTGGTCGATGTGGAGGTCGGCGCCTGGGCAGCCCTCGCCCAGGACGGTGAGCACTGGATCGTCCGCCAGGGCGGGCCGGTGCGGCTGTGGGACGCCGTCGAGGACCACGT
Source organism: Streptomyces sp. NPDC006140 (assembly GCF_040628815.1). Classification (NCBI taxonomy): domain Bacteria; kingdom Bacillati; phylum Actinomycetota; class Actinomycetes; order Kitasatosporales; family Streptomycetaceae; genus Streptomyces; species Streptomyces sp. NPDC006140. The sequence goes on from NZ_JBEXTS010000010.1 coordinate 152,404, forward strand.
GCTGCGGTGGCGGGCGAACGGCTCCCCGGCCCTGGACCGCTTCCAGATCACCGTCACCCCCGAGGCGCAGAGGGTGACCTGGTATGCCGCGCGTGGTCCGACTCACACCCCTCCGTATCCCGCCGGCGGCCGTGATCGTCCATGATGAGCGGATGCTCAGGTTCATGCCCGTCGGTGACTCCATGACGATCGGAAGCGCGGGCGAACACACGTGGCGCTACCGGATGTGGCAGCACCTGTGCCGTTCCTACGGCGGCCCCTTCACCCTCGTCGGCCCCCGCGAGACGCTCTACGACAAGCTGGCCGAGGCCCCGACGTCGTACACCTACGCCGAACCGGACTTCCCGCGCGCCCACCTGGCCGGCTGGGGCGAGGGCTGGCTGCACATGGCGCCGCTGATCGGCGACGCGGTGCGCTCCTGCCGGGCGGACGTCCTCCTGGTCTCCCTGGGCCTGATCGACCTGGGCTTCTACACGAACGCGGAGCAGACCGCCGAGAACGTCCGGGCGTTCGCGGCGGAGGCACGGGCCGCGAACCGGCGGGTGCGGATGGTGTGGCTGCCGGTCACCCCGAACGTGCGGGCCGCGACAGACCCGGCCTTCGCCACCGAGGTCGCCCGCTTCAACGAACTGCTGGCCAAGACGGCCGCCGACCTCGACGAGCCCGGCTCGCCCGTCCTCTTCGCCTCGCCCCCGCCGTCGTACGACGTCGACACCGACACCTACGACGGCACCCACCCCGGCCCGAGCGGCGAGCACAAGATCGCGGCGGCTTTCGCGGAGGCGATGCACCAGGGCTGGGACCTGGGCGGGCCCTACGAGGAGTAGTTCTCCTCGATCATCAGCGCCAGGCGCTCCGCACACGCCCGGACGTCCAGGTCGTCCCACCCTTCCTGCTCTTCCCCGAGGTAGACGGCCCGGGCGTGGGCGAGGACCGGCCGGTGCGCGGCGGGGAGCCGCTCGATCGCCCAGGCGGCCGCGGCGTCCTTCGACCGGATGCCGCCGGTTACCAGGGTGCTCCACACCCGGGCGAGGGTGAGCAGCACGTTGCGCGTGTCCGTCTCCAGCTCGCCCATGAGCTCCGGCACCCCCGCGACGATCGCCCGCCTGAGGTCGGCCGCCGGAACGGGATCGAGCAGCTCGGCGGGACGGGGGCCGTACAGCGGGGCGTCGGCGAGCAGCACCATGGTGAGGACGGGGGCGAGGTCGGGGCTGGGCCCAGGCGCCGGGACCACTCCCCGCTCGAAGTCCTCCCGCAGCCACTCCCCGTAGAGGAAGTCGCAGGTCGGCGGGTACCGCCAGGGCCGTACGGCGTCCCGCACGACGATCGTCATCTCCACGGGCCGCCGCCCCCGGCCGGACACCTCGAGCAACTCCTCGACCAGCACCCGGCGTTGCCCGTGCGTCGTGGGCTCGCGCACCACGGCCAGCACATCCACGTCACTGTGCGGCCGCAGCCCCCCGAGCGTGGCGGAACCGTGCGCGTAGACGCCGAGGACGGAGTCGCCGAGGGCGGCGCGGAGCAACCGCACGAGGTGATCGGTGCCGGGCTCTGGCATCTGCGGGTCCCTTCGTGTCGCCGGTGTCGGCGATGTCGACGGAGGCGTCGGAGTCCGCGGAGTCGGCGAAGTCCACGGTGTCCGCGGAGTACAGGCTGCCACCCGATTCGTACCGCGTGCCCTCCCCCGGCCCGACGGCAGTTTCACCCCCACGTGGGGTTTGCCCACCGCCCGTGCCCGTCCCCTCCGTTCCCGCCCTACGGTCCCCTCCATGGCGACACAACCAACGGTCGAGGAACTGGCCCGGCGGGTGGCGGACGGACCGCGCGGGGAGTTCCGCAGCCGGCTGCGCGAGGAGTTGCTCCGGCAGCCCGTCGAGTGGCTGGCGGAGCAACTCCTCGCCCGCCTCCCCGACGACCCGTCCCTACCGGGCCCGCGCCCCTCGCGGGAGCCCCGGCCGGCGGAGTCCGACGAGGACCGCTCCGGGCGTCTGCACCGCATCCGCTCCTGGCAGTTGGACCACGCGGCACTCGACGAGCGCGTCACCCGCCTCACGTCCTGGACCCGCGACCGCCTGGAGGCCGAGGGCCTGCTCCGCACCCCGCCTCCCAAGGGCGGCCCCCTCATCGCCCCGTCCCACCGCTCCCCCGCCGGCGAGGACCTCCTGCGCGAGGCCAAGGACCTCCTCTACGCCCTGCTGTTCGGCGAACCGGCGGACGGCGTCGTCCTCGACCGCGTCGCACGCGAACTGCTCACCCTCACCCTGCCCCGCGACAAGGCCCACACCGTCGCCTTCATGCTGCGCGCCGCCACCGAGATCGGCGCCGTCGGCACCTGGCAGGACCCGGCGGGCCGGGCGAACGACGAACGGGCCCCGAACCTGCTGTTCCAGATCGAGTACGGCGAGGTCGCCGGCGAACTGGTGGGACGCGGCATCACGGCGTGCCTGCGCCTGGTCAACGACCTGGAGGTCAACGAGCAGGTGCTGTACGGCCGTATGGAGAACGTGGAGGAAAGCACGCTCGCATAGGGACGTGCTTGCTTCGAGCGCACTTCAAGACGTTGGCTTGGGCAGCATGGAGTACACGCAGCTCGGACGCACGGGACTCAAGGTCAGCCGGCTCGTCCTCGGCACCATGAACTTCGGCCCGCAGACCGACGAGGCCGACAGCCACGCCATCATGGACGCGGCGCTGGACGCGGGCATCAACTTCTTCGACACCGCCAACGTGTACGGCTGGGGCGAGAACAAGGGCCGTACCGAGAGCATCATCGGCAACTGGTTCGCCAAGGGCGAGGGCCGGCGCGACAAGGTCGTCCTCGCCACGAAGGTGTACGGCAACATGGGCGCCGACGGCCCGGCCTGGCCGAACCACGACAAGCTCTCCGCCCTCAACATCCGCCGGGCCGTGGACGCCAGCCTGAAGCGGCTCCAGACCGACTACATCGACGTCTACCAGTTCCACCACATCGACCGGGACACCCCGTTCGAGGAGATCTGGCAGGCGATCGACGTCCTGGTCCAGCAGGGCAAGATCCTCTACGTCGGGTCGTCGAACTTCCCCGGCTACAAGATCGCCCAGGCCAACGAGACCGCCGCCCGGCGGGGCGGGACCATCGGGCTGGTCAGCGAGCAGTGCCTGTACAACCTCGCCGAGCGACGCGCCGAGATGGAGGTGATCCCGGCCGCGCGGGAGTACGGCCTCGGTGTCATCCCCTGGTCGCCGCTGCACGGCGGTCTGCTGGGCGGTGTCCTCAAGAAGGAGGTCGAGGGCAAGCGCCGCGCCTCCGGCCGCGCCGCCGACGCGCTCGCCGACCCGGCGACCCGCGCGCAGCTCCAGTCCTACGAGGACCTGCTCGACAAGCACGGGGTCGAGCCCGGCGAGGCCGCCCTGGCCTGGCTGCTCACCCGCCCCGGCGTGACCGGCCCGATCGTCGGCCCGCGCACGGCCGAACAGCTGGCCTCGGCCGTACGGGCCTCCGAGCTGGAGCTGTCCGAGGAGCTCCTGACGGGCCTGGACGAGATCTTCCCGGGCCCGGGCCCGAGCCCGGAGGCGTTCGCCTGGTGAACGCCCCGTGAGGGGCGCGGGGCTGGTCCGATGTGCGGCTCCGCCGCGTGGGCGCGACCAGCCCCCACCGGCCCGCGGCCGACGAACAGCCGTCCGCGGTTCCCCCGCCGTCCTACCTGCCCAGCACGGAGGCCAGGGCCACGACGAGAAACATCAGCACAAGCACACCGGCCATGATCCGGTTCCGGGTTTTCGGGTCCACGCCCCGAGCCTAACCGGCACCCCCGAGCGCCCAGCGCCCGACCGCCTCGTACCGGGGCTGCTCCCCCGGAACCCCCGAGGTCGGCAGGTTGCTCCGCACCAGCACCAGCTCGTCCACGGTCCAGGTCCGGCTCGCGAACGCGTTCAGCGCGTCGAGGCAGGCCCGCACATCACGCGTCTCCCGGCTCCGGGCCACGGTCACGTGGGCCTTGTACCGCCGGTGCTCCCCCATCGGCACCCCCGCCTTCCGCGCCGCCGCCTCAGCCCGCTCGGCCAGCAGCCGCAGGGTCGCCAGGTCGCCTTCGGCCCCGGCCCACAGCGCCTTGCCGTGCCCGAACTGGCCGCCGCCCCGCACGGCGAGCGGAAAGGGCGGGGTGCGGTGCGCGGCCCGCTCCAGCCGGGCCGACAGCTCCGGCACGAGCCCGTCGTCGACCTCCCCGTAGAAGGCGAGCGTGAAGTGCCACCCGGCCCGGCCGGTCCACCGCATCCCGTCCGCGCCGGGCAGCCCGCGCAACGCGTCGACCACGGCACCGAGTTCACGACGCACCTCGTCGGGGGGCAGCACGGCGGCGAAGAGTCTCATGGACCCAGCCTGGCACCATGAGGCCATGGAGATCACCATCAGGGACGGCGGTCCCGACGACATTCCCGCGATACTCGGCATGCTCGACAGCTGTGTGGAGTGGCTCGTCGCGCAGGGGCGCACCGGGCAGTGGGGGACGAAGCCCTTGTCGCAGAGCACGAAGACGGTGGAGTCGGTCGGCCGGTACATGGCCGAGGGCAGCGTGTACATGGCCGAGGTCGACGGCGTCCCCGCCGCCACCCTCACCCTCACCGACGCGCCCGGCGCCTACCTGGCCCACCTCGCGCCGGCCGGGGAGCCCGAGCGCTACATCCACTGGCTGGCCTCCGACCGCCGCTTCAAGGGGCACGGCCTGGGCGGCGCCCTGCTCGACCACGCCGCGGAGGAGACCCGCCGGGCCGGGGTGTCCCTCCTCCGCGTCGACTGCTACGCCGGAGACGACGGCAAGCTCGTCCGCTACTACGAGTCCAACGGCTTCACCCGCGTCGAGTCCTTCACGGTCGGCGAGAACCACTGGCCCGGCCAGCTGCTGGCCCGGAGGGTGTAGGCAGGCCGCCCGGCCCCAGCCCGGCGCCCCCCCATACCCTCCTTACGCCCCTACGCGGCAGGAGCCAGTTCCTCCTGCTGCTCGCGCGGCACGAACCGCACCCGGGGGTGCCCGCGGTGCCAGCCGATCGACAGGCGGAGGTTGCCCACCCGGGCCAGGATCAGGCCGATCACGGCCGCGGCGAGGACCGCCACCGCGCCGCCGGCCGCCAGGCCGATCCGCGCGCCGTAGGTGTCGGTGATCCAGCCCACGATCGGGGCGCCGACCGGGGAGCCGCCGAGGAAGACCATCATGTAGAGGGCCATGACACGGCCGCGCATGGCCGGCTCGGTGGACATCTGGATGCTGGTGTTCGTCGTGACGTTGACCGTCATCCCGAACAGGCCCAGCGGGACCATCAGCAGGGCGAAGACCCACAGGGTGGGGATCGTCGCGGCCAGTATCTCCAGCGCGCCGAAGGCCATCGCCGCCACGATCAGCAGCCGCAGCCGGGCCGTGCCCCGCCGCGCGGCGAGCAGCGCGCCCGCGACCGAGCCGACCGCCATCAGCGTGTTGAACATGCTGTACGCGCCGGCGCCCGCGTGGAACACGTCGTCCGCGAAGGCCGAGAGGTAGACGGGGAAGTTGAAGGCGAACGTGCCGACGAAGCCGACGAGCACGATCGGCCAGATCAGCTCCGGACGGCCGGTGACATACCGCACGCCTTCCCTCAGCTGACCCTTGCCGCGCGGGGCGCGCTCGACGACGTGCAGCTCGCGGGCGCGCATCAGCAGCAGGCCGGTGAGCGGCGCGATGAACGACAGGCCGTTGAAGAGGAAGGCGTAACCCGTGCCGACGCCGGTGATCAGAATGCCCGCGACGGCGGGGCCGACCAGGCGGGCCGACTGGAAGTTCGCCGAGTTCAGGCTGACCGCGTTCTGGAGCTGGCCGGGACCGACCAGTTCGGAGACGAAGGACTGCCGGGCCGGGTTGTCGACGACGGTCGCGAGACCGACCGCGAAGGCGGCGACGTACACGTGCCACACCTGGACATGGCCGGTGAGGACGGCGACGGCGAGGGCGAGGGCGGTGAGGGCCATCGACGACTGCGTGACCAGCAGCGTGGGCCGCTTGCGCAGCCGGTCGACGAGGACACCGCCGTAGAGGCCGAAGAGCAGCATCGGCAGGAACTGCAGGGCGGTCGTTATGCCGACGGCGGCGGAGGAGCCGGTGAGGCTGAGGACCAGCCAGTCCTGGGCGATGCGCTGCATCCAGGTGCCGATGTTGGAGACGACCTGCCCCATGAAGAAGAGGCGGTAGTTCCGCACCTTCAGGGAGGAGAACATCGAGGACTTGCGGGCGGGTCGGCCGGCGGGTGCGTCGGAGGCGGGCGGGGAGTCGTGGGGATCAGGTGCGGGGACGGAAGCTGCTCCGGGTCCCGAACTCAAAGGGTTCGCCTCCTCTTTCCATTGCTCGTTCGCCTCCGGGGCGCTGGAGCCGCTGTCGGGGAGCCGATCGTGCTCGCCCCTTCGGGCCTCCGCGCGTTCGGCTCCTCGACAGCGGCGCGCCCCTACGGCTCACTCGCAGCGACGTACGGCTTACAGATGCGCGAGCTTCTCCAGTACGGGGGCGGCGGCGCGGAGTTTCGCCCACTCGTCCTCGTCGAGGTTTTCCACCAGAGAGGCCAGAAATGCGTTCCGCTTGGCGCGGCTCTCCGCGAGCATCGTCTCGGCCTGCTCGGTACGCGTGACGACCTTCTGGCGCCGGTCCTCGGGGTGCGGCTCCAGCCGGACCAGCCCCTTGGCCTCCAGCAGCGCCACGATGCGGGTCATCGACGGCGGCTGCACGTGCTCCTTGCGGGCGAGTTCGCCCGGGGTGGCCCTGCCGCACAGGGACAGGGTGCCCAGCACCGACATCTCGGTGGGGCTGAGCGACTCGTCGACCCGCTGGTGCTTGAGCCGACGGGAGAGCCGCATCACGGCGGAGCGGAGGGCGTTCACGGCGGCTACGTCGTCGCCATGGTTGAGATCCGGCATGTTCTTTAGCTTAACTCATTACTCTCGCTAAAGACCAGCGCGAACGCGCCGGAGCGGCCGTGACGCCCGCCACTGAACCGTGACATCACTCATATGGGTGATCCGATGGCGGAACGCGACACACCGTACCGAAGGGTGCCGCGACCCTCATGGTCATGGGGACCAGTGTGCTCAGCCTACGAATAGACCACGACCTGCTGGAACGGCTCCGGCACCATGCCGCGAAGCGGGGAATGAGCGTCCAGGACTACGTCGTCCGGACGCTCGTTCGAGATGACTTCGACGAACGGTTCCAGACGGCCGTCGAGGAGACGGAGAGGTTCTACGGGTCACCCGATTCGGGCGACGAGGATCAGGTCAGACCCAGCGCCGGCATCAGGTAGTAGAACGCGAACACAGCCGCCACCACGTACATCGCCGTCGGCACCTCCCGGCCCCGCCCGGCCGCGAGACGCAGCACCACGAAGGTGATGAAGCCCATGCCGATGCCGTTGGTGATCGAGTAGGTGAACGGCATCATCAGCATCGTCACGAAGGCCGGGATGGCGATCGTGTGGTCGGCCCAGTCGATCTCCCTGACCGAGCCGGCCAGGATCAGGAAGCCGACCGCGACCAGCGCCGGGGTGGCCGCCTGGGACGGCACCATCGTGGCGACCGGCGTCAGGAAGAGGGCCACGGCGAAGAGACCGCCGGTGACGACGTTCGCGAGACCGGTCCGAGCACCCTCGCCGACACCGGCGGTGGACTCGACGAAAGCGGTCGTCGCGGACGAGGAACTGGCACCGCCGGCGGCGACCGCGAGACCGTCGACGAACAGCACCTTGTTGATGCCGGGCATCTGCCCCTCGCCGTCGGTCAGCTTGGCCTCGTCGGAGACGCCCATGATCGTGCCCATCGCGTCGAAGAAGCACGACAGCAGCACGGTGAAGACGAACAGCACGCCGGTCAGCATGCCGACCTTGTCGAAGCCGCCGAACAGGCTGACCTGGCCGATCAGCCCGAAGTCGGGGCTGGCGACGGGGTTGCCGGGCCACTTGGGCGTGGTCAGCCCCCAGCTCGGCACCTTGGCCACCGCGTCGATGACGACCGCGACGACCGTCATGGCGACGATCGAGATCAGGATCGCGCCGGAGACCTTGCGCACGATCAGCGCCAGGGTCAGCAGGACCCCCAGCACGAAGACCAGCACGGGCCAGCCGTTCAGATGCCCGTCGCCGCCGAGCTGGAGCGGCACGGTGGTCTGGGCGGCGTCCGGGATCCGGGAGACGAAACCGGCGTCGACCAGCCCGATCAGCATGATGAACAGGCCGATCCCGATGGAGATGGCCTTGCGCAGCCCGTAGGGCACGGCGTTCATGACGCGCTCACGCAACCCCGTCGCCACCAGCAGCATGACCACGAACCCGGCGAGCACCACCATGCCCATCGCGTCCGGCCAGGACATGCGGGGGGCGAGCTGGAGGGCGACGACCGAGTTCACGCCGAGTCCTGCGGCGAGCGCGATCGGCACGTTGCCGATGACGCCCATGAGGAGGGTGGTGAACGCGGCCGTCAGAGCCGTCGCGGTGACCAGCTGACCGTTGTCGAGCTGGTGACCGTACATGTCCTTCGCGCTGCCGAGGATGATCGGGTTCAGCACGATGATGTAGGCCATCGCGAAGAAGGTGGCGAGACCGCCGCGGACCTCCCGGGGCAGGGTGCTGCCCCGCTCGGAGATCCGGAAGAAGCGGTCGAGTGCGCCGTACGGCCCGGCTCCCGGCTGTTCAGGGGCGGGGACCTTGGCGGGAGCCGAGGAGGACATGTTTTGGTGGTTCCTACGAAGAGAAGTGGTCAGACACAAACCGTTTCAGTATGAACATATAACGCCCCACTCGGCCATCTCCGCGCGTAGACCTGATCGCCTCGTAAGCTGTCCCCATGGCGAAGTGGACCCCCCGACACGAGGCGCCGGAGCCCCTGGAGGGCCCCGTGGTCGCCACCATCACCGGCGGCACGATCCTGTGGTTCGTCCTCTTCCTCGTCCAGCTCCCCTTCTACGGCTGGTTCGACGACCGCGGCAGCACGTGGTGGGTGTGGACCTGCCTGGCCGGCGGCGGACTCGGCCTGATCGGCGTCTGGTACGTCCGCAAGCGCGACGCAGCGATCAAGCGGGCGGCCGCCCAGGACACCCCCGGCGCCCCCTCCCCGCAGTAGGCCCCGGGGCGACGCACCCGCACCCGCGCACGGTGGCAAGGGGACGTGTCGGGGGGTGTCCGCCCGCAGCGGTTGGCGCGTCAACGAACAGTCAGTCGGCCCGCAAGTCGATCGCGCCGTTCCGAGGACGGACACCCCCCGGCGCGGCCCCGACCCCCCACCCGCGGCAGGCGAAGACGCGCACCCCCACCACCCCACGGCAGGCGCACGCACGCGCACCCCCCCCCACCGCCCGGCAAGACAGCCACCCGCCCCCTCCCTACGCTCGATAAGAGGCGGCGAAAACGCTCGCAACCCGTCGCGCGCGCAGCCGCCCGACCGGCGAGGAGCGCAGCCATGACGACGCAGAACACCGCGGCCGAGGCCGACCGCGCCCTGAAGGCCAAGCACCGGGCGATGTGGGCCCAGGGCGACTACCCGTCCCTGGCCGCCGAGATCATCCCCGCGCTGGGCCCGATCCTGGTCGAGGCGTGCGAGGTACGCGCGGGCCAACGCGTGCTGGACGTCGGCGCCGGCTCCGGCAACGCCGCGATCCCGGCCGCCCTGGCCGGCGCGGACGTGGTCGCCTCCGACCTCACCCCCGAGCTGTTCGAGGCGGGCCGGCGCGCGGCCGAGCAGCAGGGCGCGCGGCTCACCTGGCAGGAGGCCGACGCCGAGGCGCTGCCCTTCGGAGACGCCGAGTTCGACACCGTGCTGTCCTGCGTCGGCGTCATGTTCGCCCCGCACCACGAGCGCGCCGCCGACGAACTCGTCCGGGTCTGCCGGCCGGGCGGCACCATCGGGCTGCTGAGCTGGACGCCCCAGGGGTTCATCGGCCGGATGTTCGCCACGATGAAGCCGTACGCGCCACCGCCCCCGCCGGGCGCCCAGCCGCCCCCGCTGTGGGGCGACGAGGACCATGTGCGCGGCCTCCTCGGCGACCGGGTCACGGACGTGCGCGCCGAGCGCCGGACCGTCCGGGTCGAGCGTTTCGCGACGCCCGAGATGTTCCGCGACTACTTCAAGGAGCGCTACGGCCCGACCATCACGGTCTACAAGAACATCGCCGGCGACCCCGACCGCGTCGCCGCCCTGGACCGCGACCTGGCGGCCCTGGCCCGCGACGCCGACCTCGGGACCGGGCCGGGCGGGACGGTCCTGGACTGGGAGTACCTGCTGCTGACCGCCCGCCGGGCCGGCTGACGGAGGACGGAACGGCACCAGGGTCCGACGACGTACAACTGCCGTACGACCACGGCACGAAGTCCGTCCTTCCCAGGTCGGATCTTCGCCACATTCGGCAGGTGAACCCGCAAATCCGCACGTACCGTCGAATGCATGACGCATCTCGACGCGGGTGCCCGGCCCGACTCCGCGCGGCCGGCGACGGTCACCTCACGCGAGACCGGCCTGACCGGTGCTCAGGTCGCCGAGCGGGTGGAGCGCGGCCAGGTCAACGACGTGCCGGTGCGCAGCAGCCGCTCCACCGTCGACATCGTCCGGGCGAACGTCTTCACCCGCTTCAACGCGATCATCGGCGTGCTGTGGCTGATCATGCTGGTCGTCGCGCCGATCCAGGACAGCCTGTTCGGCTTCGTGATCCTCGCCAACACCGGCATCGGGATCGTCCAGGAGTGGCGGGCGAAGAAGACGCTGGACTCGCTCGCGCTGATCGGCGAGGTCAGACCGACCGTCCGCCGGGACGGTGCCACCGGCCAGGTCAGCACCTCCGAGATCGTCCTCGACGACCTGATCGAGATCGGCCCGGGCGACAAGGTCGTCGTCGACGGCGTCTGCGTCGAGGCCGACGGGCTGGAGATCGACGAGTCGCTGCTCACCGGCGAGGCCGACCCCGTGGTCAAGCGCCCCGGCGACCACGTGATGTCCGGGAGCTTCGTGGTCGCGGGCGGCGGGGCCTTCCAGGCGACCAAGGTCGGCCGGGAGGCGTACGCCGCGCAGCTCGCCGAGGAGGCGTCCCGGTTCACCCTGGTCCACTCCGAGCTGCGCTCCGGCATCTCCACGATCCTCAAGTACGTCACGTGGATGATGGTCCCGACCGCGATCGGCCTGATCATCAGCCAGCTGTTCGTGAAGGAGAACGCCTTCGACGACTCCGTCGCCCGTACGGTCGGCGGCATCGTCCCGATGGTCCCCGAGGGGCTCGTCCTGCTCACGTCGGTCGCCTTCGCCATCGGCGTGATCCGGCTCGGCCGCAAGCAGTGCCTGGTGCAGGAGCTGCCCGCGATCGAGGGGCTGGCCCGCGTCGACACGGTCTGCCTGGACAAGACCGGCACCCTCACCGAGGGGGGCATGGACGTCACGGAGCTGCGGCCCCTCCAGGGCACCGACGAGACGTACGTGCGGACGGTGCTCGGCGCCCTCGGCGAGTCGGACCCGCGGCCGAACGCCTCCCTCAAGGCGATCATCGACACGTACCCGGCCGTGGAGGACTGGCGCTGCACGCAGGCGCTGCCGTTCTCCTCCGCCCGCAAGTACAGCGGCGCCGCGTTCAGCGAGGGTGACGGGCAGAGCAGTACGTGGCTGCTGGGCGCGCCCGACGTGCTGCTGCCCGACGAGGACCCGGCCCTCGCCGAGACCGAGCGGCTGAACGAGCAGGGCCTGAGGGTGCTGCTGCTGGCCCGGGTCGAGCGGGACCTGGAGGATCCGGAGGTGGCGGAGGGGGCGAAGCCCGCCGCCCTGGTGGTGCTGGAGCAGCGGCTGCGGCCGGACGCCGCCGACACGCTGCGCTACTTCGCCGACCAGAACGTGCAGGCCAAGGTCATCTCCGGGGACAACGCGGTGTCGGTCGGCGCGGTCGCCGCGAAGCTGGGGCTGTCCGGGACCACCGTGGACGCGCGGCGGCTGCCCGCCGAGCAGGACGGGATGGCCGAGGCCCTCGACGACGGCACGGTGTTCGGGCGGGTCACCCCGCAGCAGAAGCGGAACATGGTGGGGGCGCTGCAGTCCCGCGGGCACACGGTCGCGATGACCGGCGACGGCGTGAACGACGTCCTCGCGCTGAAGGACGCCGACATCGGTGTCGCGATGGGCTCGGGCTCGGAGGCGACCCGGGCGGTCGCGCAGATCGTGCTGCTGAACAACAGCTTCGCCACGCTGCCGTCGGTGGTGGCCGAGGGGCGCCGGGTCATCGGCAACATCACGCGGGTCGCGACCCTGTTCCTCGTCAAGACGGTGTACTCGGTGCTGCTGGCCGTGCTGGTGGTCTGCTCGCAGGTCGAGTACCCGTTCCTGCCGCGGCACCTGACGCTGCTGTCGACGCTGACGATCGGCGTCCCGGCGTTCTTCCTGGCGCTCGCGCCCAACAAGGAGCGCGCGAAGCCGAACTTCGTGCGGCGGGTCATGCGGTACGCGATCCCGGGCGGGGCCGTGGCCGCGGTGGCGACGTTCGCGACGTATCTGATCGCGCGGCAGCACTACACGGGCGCGGGCGCGCTGGACGCGGAGACCAGTGCGGCGACGCTGACGCTGTTCCTCATCTCGATGTGGGTGCTGGCGATCATCGCCCGGCCCTACACCTGGTGGCGCCTCGCGCTGGTGGCCGCGATGGCCGGGGCGTTCCTGCTGGTGCTGGTCGTGCCGTGGCTGCAGCACTTCTTCGCGTTGAAGCTGGTGGGGATGACGATGCCGTGGATCGCGGTCGGCATCGCGGCGGTGGCGGCGGCCGCCCTGGAGCTCCTGTGGAGGTGGGTGGACCGCCGCTTCCCCGCGTAGCCGGGGCTACTTCACGTCGACGTAGTCGCCGGTGGCGTTGACGGCCGGAGTCGTCGTCGTGCCGGCGAAGCTGAAGCGCCAGTAGCCGTCGTACTGGGCCGTGGCGGTGGCCTTCAGGTTGCCGTAGTTGTCCGAGTACACCGTCTTGATGGTGGTGTACGTGCTGGTGCCCGCCTTGCGGAACTGGAGCTTGACCGGCTGGTTGGTGTAGCCGTGGTAGGCGTTGTCCTCCCAGTTGGCGCGGGACAGCTTGCCGGTGGACGTGATCGTCTTGCCCTTGTAGACGGGCTCGGGGCCGGCGTTCACGGTCAGCTTGGAGTAGCGCTGCACCTTGGTGGAGGCGAGGCCGCCCTGCTCCTTCTCGTCGCCGTTGCTGGTGACGGCGAGGGCACCGGCGCCCCAGGTGCCGGCGTCGGAGTTGTACAGGTCGCCGTCGGCCGGGTGGATGCTGATGACGCCCTTGCAGTTCAGGACGGTCGACGAGGCGGCGGTGCAGGTGGCCGGGTCGTCGCTGATGAAGAGGTTGTCCGCGGTGTCGATCGAGGAACCGTGGTAGATCAGCGGGCCCGTGGCGAAGTTGTCGGAGCTGGTGTCGAGGTCCGCCGCGTGCGTCACGGTGTAGGTGACGGGGAAGCTGACCACGTTCGTGGTGCCGACGACTATGTTCTTGCCGCTGTTGACCTTCATGTCGGAGAAGGTGACGTCGAGGGTCGACGCGGTGGTGCTGCTGCCCGAGTCGGCGTCGGCGGCGGCGGAGCTGAAGGCCGCCTTGCCGGACGGCGCGTCGGCGGCCTGGGCGGCCGGCACGACGAGGGCGGAAAGGGCCAGGGCGCCGGCGACGGCGGCCACGGTGGCTCGCATGTGCATGTGTTCCCCAGGTGGAGAAGTGATCGTGGAGTCTGTTGACTCACGCGATCAGATCCACGAGCCCCCCGGTGGGTTGTAGGGCGCGGTCCGGGTTTTGCCATGTCATCCATGATGTTTGACACGCTCATGGGGCGGGCGGGTCAGGAGCCCGGTGCCCGGACGGCGACCGCCGGCCCCGGCATGGCTCCGGGACCGGCGGTCGTCGTGGTGGGGACGGGGTCAGCGCACGTCGACGAAGTCGCCCGCGGCGTTGACCGCCGGGGTGGTCGTCGTGCCCGCGAAGGAGTAGCGGAAGTAGCCGTCGGTGGAGGCCTTGACGGTGGTCTTCAGCTCACCCGTGGAGTTCGACTTGATGGTCTTCACCGTGGTGTAGGTGTCGGAGCCCTTCTTGCGGAACTGGAGCTTCACCGACTGGTTCGTGTAGCCGTGGTACTTGTTGTCGTCCCAGTTGGCGCGGGACAGCTTGCCGGTGACCGTGATGGTCTTGCCCTTCTTCACCGGCTCGGGCGAGGCGTTGACCGTCAGCTTCGAGTAGCGCTGGAGCTTGAAGGAGTTGGTCGGGTCCGTCACCGCGACACCGACGTTGTCCAGGTTCGGGTTCTCCGGGTCCTCGCCGTTGAACGCGACCGCGAAGCCCGCGGCCTTCCAGGAGCCGGCGTCCTCGTTCAGCAGCGCGAACGGGTCGATCTCCACGGTGGCCTTGCAGTTGGCCACGGTCGCGGAGGAGTCGGTGCAGCTCGCGTCGTTGCTGTCGAAGAAGAAGACCGACTCCTCGAAGGAGGCGCCGCGGTACAGCTCGACACCCGCGAAGAAGTCGGCCGCGTGGATGTCGACGTCCGCGCCGTGCGTCAGCTTGAAGGAGACGGGCACCTTCACCAGGTTGGTGGTGCCGACCGCGATGTTCTTGCCGTTGTTGACCTTCACGGAGGAGAAGGTCGCGTCCAGGGCGTACGGGGTGCCGTCCGCGGCGGCGGCGAAGGCCGACCGGCCGGAGTCGGCGTGGACGACCTCGCTGGCGGCGGCGATGTCCGCGGGAACCTTCGGCTCGGCGGCCTGCGCGGCCGGCACGGCGAAGGCGGAAAGGGCCAGGGCACCGGTGACGGCGGCCACGGTGGCTCGGATACGCATGCGTTCTCCAGGTGGAGAGGGGCCCCGGCGCTCGTCGTCGGCTCCTGGGGCCCAAGTGATCGTGGAGTCTGTTGACTCACGTGATCAGATACCTCAGCGATGCGCTTGGTTGTACGACTGGTAAAAAATATGTGCGGAACTTTTCACCAACAGTCGTACACCACCACCGGATCGGTCGAAACCCCGGACCGGCCGCGGCGCCGGATCAGTCGAACCACCGGTCCCGCGCCAGCTCCTCCGTCCGGGACGGATCCTCCAGCAGCGCCGCCACCTCGAACCGCCGCGGCCACTGCCCCGCCGCCCAGGCCAGCCCCGCGGCGACGCCCTCCAGGGTGGCGGCGTGCAGGACGCCGTCGTCGGTGAGCCGCCAGTCGATCTCCACGCCGTCCACGACGAGTTCCTCGTGCTCGACGTAGGAGGCGGGGGTCAGCCGGCCGAGCAGCACCCGCACCGGCTCCGGTACGTCGTGCTCGGTGCCCTCGGAGGTGACCTGCCCGGTGACGGACTCGCTCAGCCGCCGCACCTGGAACAGCTCGGCCAGCTCGGCGGCGCGGGACGGCCGTACGGGCAGCAGCGGGACGCCCTCGGTGAACGGCAGCAGGTCGGGCGAGTCGCACACCACGGCGTCGGCCGCGTCCACGACCTCCACCCGGCCGTCGACGACCGCGCGCAGCTCGTCCGGCAGGGTCACCTGCTCCGGGTCCAGCTCGGCCAGCGCCCCGTACAGGGCGTGCAGTTGAACGCCCGTCACCTCCCGCTCGGGGTCGGCGAGCCGGTCGAGCAGCTCGGCGGCACCGCCGGGCTCGTCCAGCAGCGCGGCGACGGACGTCCGCACGCCGAGCGCCCGCAGCACCTGCTCGTCCTCGAACCCGGTCGCGTCGGCCTCGTCGTACAGGCCGCGCAGCAGCGGGTCGCCGCCGGCGGCGCGCAGTCCGGCCGGGCGGCGGCCGTCGAGCACCGGGTTCCCGCGCAGCCACCAGGCCGTGTACGGCCGGACGACCTCGTGCGTCCCGTCGTGCAGCAGGATCCGCACGGGCTGCACGATGGCGTCCCGCAGGGGCGGCCGGGACAGCAGGGCCAGCGCCTGCGGCCACTTGTCCTCGTCGACGAGGTCCAGGTCCCGCACGGCGACGATCTCGGTGGCGACCGGCGGCACCGGGCTGTCCGGGAAGCGGTCGAGGATGTCCTCGCACCACACGTCGACGGCGTCCAGCAGTCCCGCGTCGTCGGGCTCGGCGAAGTCCCCTTCGCGGGGCTCCAGTTCGTCCGGGTCGAGGACGACGTCGGTGGCGCGGACGAGTGCGAAGTCCACCAGGACCCCGCAGGCGGCCAGCGGCTGCTCGCCCCACTTCGCGGCCAGCTCGGCGTCCACGGCGGCCAGTTCGCCCTCGCGCATGACCTGGGCGAAGGGGCCGCCGGGGAAGACCAGTTCGCAGGCCGGGGCCGGTTCGCCGTCCTCGTCGGGCAGGGCGAGCGCGCCGAGCCAGGGCTCGTCACCGGGCTCCAGGCCGGCGTCCCGCACCAGGGCGAGGACGGTGTCGGCGAGTTCCTCGGCGTCGAGGGAGTCCTCCTCCCAGTTCACGCCGCCCTCGTCGTCCAGGGACGCGGCGACGGCGGCCCGCACCTGCGGGGTGGTGAGGACGGCCCGCGGGGTCGCGGGCAGGGCGCCGAGCTTCTCCAGGATGGGGTGGGCGGCGTCCGGGTGGGCGACCTTCAGCCCCAGTCGGGCCAGCACCTCCGGGTCGATCCGGGCGCCGTCCGCGCCGGGCAGCAGGACCTGCCGGGGCCCGATGGTCGTACGGCCGTCCGCGAGCGGTACCGGCAGCCCCGACAGCCGGTCCGGGTCGACCCCGGCCAGGCTGTCGTAGAGCCGCCGCCACCAGCCCGGGTCCTTCTCCAGGCCGGCCAGCCGGTCGATCGCGTCGGTCAGCGGGACCCGGGCGACGCCCAGGTTCCGCAGCTCCGCGCGGCGTTCGAGCCCGGCGGGCAGCAGCGTGGGCAACACCTCGGCGAGGACGCCCACGGTGTCCGCGCCGGCGCCCTCGACCAGCTCGGCGTCCCGCGGCCGCAGGGATTCCGGCAGGTCGTCACCGTCGTGGGGCGGGACCGCGGGCGGCAGGAAGGACGTACGGGGCAGCCGCTCCAGGATCGCCTGGCGCAGGGCGCCGTCCAGCTCGCCCTTGCCGAGCGGGCCGGGCACGAGGTCGATGATCCCGGCGGTGACCGGCCGCCAGTCGGCGAGGAGCCCGGCGTAGGCGTCGGCCGCGCGCTGCACCAGGAAGTCGGTGAGCGGGCCGGGGGCGGCGTGCCGGCGGGTGGAGTCCAGCGGGAACGAGGCGATGAGCAGGGCCGGGACGCCCAGCGGCTCGTCGCTGGGCGTGGGGGCGTGCACCACCGGGCTGGTGCGGGGCCGGGCCGGGCTGCCGTCGCTGGCGACGGGCACGGCCCAGGTGACCGACCAGTGGGGCCGCAGCCGCTCCTCGACGGGCCGGTCGGCGAGCAGCTCGGGGGTGAGGGGGCCGTGGGCGGCGGCGGTACGCCAGTGGGTGACGCCGTTGCCGGAGTCGTCGACGACCGTGAAGGGCCCGTCGGTGCGGCGGGTGAGGGTCCGGGGGCTCTCCCCGTTCACCTCGACGACGAGTTCTTCGAGGCCGGGGAGGGTGAGCAGCAGGGCGTCGTCGACGGCGTGCAGGAGCCGCTCGGCGAGATCGGCGGCGGCCGCGTCGCGCAGCGGCAGGATGACGGCCGTGTCGTACGGGTCGGGGGCGGTGCCCTCGGCGGCGAACGGCAGCCGCAGCAGCGGTACGTGCCCGTCCCGGCGCCGGATCTCGTCCCCGAGCCCGGGGCTGTGCCGGGCGGTCTCGGCGGCGCGCTCGCGGGCCTCGGCGAGGGACCAGCGGACCCCGCCGTGCCGGCCGACGACGGCGGGCTCGTCGGTGACGGCGAGGACGGCGGCGAAACCGACGCCGAACCGGCCGACGGCCCGCTCGTGGGTCTCCCGCTTCGCGGAGGCGCGCAGCGTGGACAGCGACTCGACGCCGGCCGCGTCCAGCGGGGCGCCGGTGTTGGCGGCGACGAGCACCCCGTCGCGCAGGGTGAGCCGCAGCCGCCCCGGCACTCCGGCCCGGGCCGCCGCGTCGGCGGCGTTCTGGGCGAGCTCGACGACGAGCCGGTCCCGGTAGCCGCCGAGGACGAGGTCCTCCTCGGCGTTGGCGTCCTCACGGAACCGGGCCGGGCTGGTCGCCCAGGCGTCGAGGACCCCGCGCCGCAGACGTGCCGTGCCGAACGGGTCGGCACCCTCGGCGGCCGGGCGCACGAACTTGCTCACGTTCACTCTCCTCATCGGCGGCGTGGGCCGTGAGGTTGAAGGTACCGCGACCGGGAGCGGCCCCCGGACCAGGTCCAGGGGAGTGCCTCGGGTCCCAGGAGTGCCTCGGGTCCTAGGAGTGCCCCAGCTCCGCCGACGACTCGTCCTCCGTGACGGGTACGGAACCCGAGTCGGAGGCCGGGCGCAGCGGGAACGGGTCCACCCGGGTCTCGTCGATCACCGGCGGGGCCGGCTGCGGAGGCTTGGGCATGACCGCGGCCTCGGAGTGGCCGCCGCAGCCGTAGGCCAGGGAGACCAGGCGGCCGTCGGCCGGGGAGAACTCGTTGGCGCAGACGCCGAAGGCCTGGCCCAGCGAGCCGCCGACGGGGACGAGGAAGCCGCAGCTGACGCAGGCCGCGGGGGCGGACTGGGCCATGGGGGTCTTGGGGCCGAACGCCTCCTCCCAGCGGTCGGCCGCGGTGTGCAGGCCGTAGCGGGAGAGCACCCGGGCGCGCCGCATGCCCAGCTCCTCGGCGACCGCGGCGATCGACCCGCGGGACGGCGTGACCGGCAGGCGGGACGGGGGCCCCTCGGTGACGTCGGCGTCCTCCGCCTCGACCAGGTCGGCCATCTCGTGCGACACGGCGGAGTTCGGCGGGGGCTCGTCCTCGCCCGAGTAGCCGGGCTCCAGGCGCAGGTCCTCGGCGTCGGTGGGGAGCAGGTCGCCCGGGCCCATGTCGCCGGGGCGGAGCCGCTCGCTCCACGGCACCCACTCGGGCGCGAGCACCGCGTCCGGGCCGGGCAGCAGCACCGCCTCGTCCACCGTGACGATCTTGGCGCGGGACGCCCGGGCCACCGTCACGGCCCAGCGCCAGCCCCGGTAGCCCAGCTCCCGGCACTCGAAGAAGTGCGTGACAACGCGGTCCCCCTCGGAGACCAGCCCCACGTGCTCGCCGACGATCCCTGGCGCGGCGGCCTCCTCGGCTGCGGCGCGTGCGAGGTCGACGGCCTCGGCGCACAGGCGGTCAGGGGTGCGGCTTCGCGTTGTCGCTGCGCTCACAGGTATCGCTTCTCTCCATACGCCGTCTCACGAGTGCGCCACTCCCAGCGCCCGGGGCGGGACGGAGCGGACCTGGGGACCGCGTCGACGTCCTTCATCCATTCTGCGGGATGGCGGAGATACGCACGCTACCCTTCCGCCCCACTTCGCGTACACCGACGGTTCTGTAACCCGTCGGCCCGGTCATGGGAGCACCGCCCTGCCGGCGCCTCCGGACAGTCACCCCACAGGCCCTATACAAGCGGTAATGGCACTAGCCACAGCCTTATCGGGGCACTATGACGTCGTGGCAGCCGCGAAGACACCCCAGGGCGCCACCGGGACCGGTGGGCCGAAAGGGCTGAAGGGAAGCAGCCGACCGAGCGGACCGGGCCGTGTGGGCGGCTCCCTCCGCGCGGTCGGCCGTGCCCTGCACTTCCCGGTGACCGGCACCGCCCGCGGCATCCGCAAGGCGACCCACGCGCACGGCGCGGGCGAGTCCGGCCTCGGCAAGCTGATCGAGCTGCACGGCGTGAACGGCGCCGGCGACGTGATGATCACCGTCGCCCTCGCCTCGACCGTCTTCTTCTCCGTACCGACCGACGAGGCCCGCGGGCGCGTCGCGCTGTACCTCGCCATCACCATGGCGCCCTTCACGCTCCTCGCGCCGGTGATCGGCCCCCTCCTCGACCGCATCCCGCACGGCCGCCGGGCGGCGATGGCCGGCGCCATGCTGGCCCGGGCGCTGCTGGCGATCGTGCTGTCCGGCGCGGTCGTCAGCGGCAGCATCGAGCTGTACCCGGCCGCGCTCGGCGTCCTGGTCGCGTCGAAGGCGTACGGCGTGGTCAGAAGCGCCGTCGTGCCCCGGCTGCTGCCGCCCGGCTTCTCCCTGGTGAAGGCCAACTCGCGGGTCACCCTCGGTGGCCTCCTCGCCACGGGCGTCGCCGCGCCCATCGGGGCCGGGCTCCAGCAGATCGGGCCGCGCTGGCCGCTCTACGGCGCCTTCCTGATCTTCGTGGCGGGGACGGTCCTGTCGTTCACGCTGCCGCCGAAGGTCGACTCCGCCAAGGGCGAGGACACCGCGCTGCTCGCGGCCGACGAACAGCACCTGCACGGGCCGCACCGCAAGCCCGTCAAGCGCCCCGGGCTGCGCACGGTCGGCCCGGCCGTCACCCACGCCCTGGCCGTCAACGCCTCCATCCGCTGCCACACCGGCTTCCTGATCTTCTTCCTGGCCTTCCTGCTGCGCGAGCATCCGATCTCGGGCCAGAGCGCCGCCGTGTCCCTGGGGATAGTGGGCGTCGCCGCGGGCGCGGGCAACGCCCTCGGTACGGCGGTCGGGGCGTGGCTGCGCTCCCGGGCGCCGGAGATCATCATCGTGACGGTCGTGGCGTGCGTGCTGGGCGCGGCGATCACGGCCGCGGTGTTCTTCGGCGCGGTCCTGGTCGCCGGCCTGGCCGCGATCGCCGGTTTCGCACAGGCCCTGGCCAAGCTGTCCCTGGACGCGCTGATCCAGCGGGACGTGCCCGAACTGGTCCGCACCTCGGCCTTCGCCCGCTCCGAGACGCTGCTGCAGATGTCCTGGGTGCTGGGCGGCGCGATCGGCATCCTCATGCCCCTCAACGGCACGCTCGGCCTCGCGGTGGGCGCCGCGATCGTCGGCACGGGCTGGCTGACGACCGTCCGGGGGCTGCTCGGCTCGGCCCGTCGCGGGGGTGCGGGACGGCCGCGAGTGGCGTAACGGTACGGGCACGCCCTACCCCAGGTGGGGATGGGGCTCGGTGCGCCCGATAGCCTTCGCCCATGAACACGTTGCAATCCGCTGTGCGACGCCGCCGCGCCGTCGCCGCCGCCGGCGTCGTTTCCGCCGGACTGCTCGTCCTGTCGGCCTGTGACAAGCCGACGGCGATCGCCACGGTCACCGTGGGCAGCTCCTCGGTGAACTCCGAGGCCACCTGTGGCGGCCAGGGCGAGACCCTGAAGTCCGCCGACCTGACCCAGTGCCTGAAGGACAAGGGCATCAAGAGCATCTCCGTCGACCCGGACGAGACCGTCCGCTTCGGCGTCGACCCGGAGATCGCCGACAAGGGCTGGACGATCCTGATGAACGGTCAGCCGCTGACCGACGCCAGCACGAAGACGTACCGCACGATCCCGGGCAGCGTGTTCTTCAACGCCCAGTACGGCGCGCAGGGCAACTCGACGCTGGTGTCCATCAAGGAGGGCGAGAAGGACACGTCGGGGCTCTGGAACTTCAAGCTCGAGAAGGACGCCTGATCGCTGCCGCTGGGCTTGGCCGGGTGCTTGTCGCCACCGCGGTTCCTGTGGAGAGGGACGCGGTGGTTGCGGGCCTGGGGGTGTTGTCCCTGGGGTCCGATGAATCGGCACTCGGCGTTGCGGGCGGTGGTCGGGTCGATGTGATCGTCGCCGGGGTCGGGGCCGCGCTCGCCGCCGCCCGTACCGCTTCCGCGCTCACCGCCGCCGCCCTCCACGGCACCCCCTACGACCTCGTCGTCTCCGCCGGGATCGGGGGCGGTTTTCAGCCCGACGCGCCGGTGGGGGCGCTGGTCGTCGCCGATGAGGTCGTCGCGGCCGATCTGGGGGCCGAGACCGAGGACGGGTTTCTGTCGGTCACCGAGCTGGGGTTCGGGACCGTCCGGCATCGGCCGCCCGGGGAGCTGGTGCGGCGGGTCGCCGAGGTGACCGGGGCCCGTGCCGGGGCCGTGCTCACCGTGTCCACCGTGACCGGGACGGCCGCCAGGGCCGCCGCCCTGCGTGAGCGGCACCCGACCGCTCTCGCCGAGGCCATGGAGGGGTTCGGGGTCGCCGAGGCCGCCGTCGCGCAGGGCGTGCCCGTGCTGGAGGTCCGGGCGATCTCCAACCCGGTCGGGCCGCGGGACCGTGCCGCCTGGCGCATCCCGGACGCCCTGGCCGCCCTGACCGAGGGTTTCGGGAAGCTCGTGCCCGTACTGGAGAGTTGGAACCGGCATGACAGTTGAGCAGCTGCAGATCGCGTACTCCCCCTGCCCGAACGACACCTTCGTCTTCGACGCCCTGGCCCACGGCCGCGTCCCCGGCGCCCCCGAGCTGGACGTGACCTTCGCCGACATCGACGTCACCAACGGCATGGCCGAACGCGGCGAGTTCGACGTGCTGAAGGTGTCGTACGCCGTGCTGCCCTACGTCCTCGACCAGTACGCCCTGCTGCCCTGCGGCGGCGCCCTGGGGCGGGGCTGCGGGCCGCTGGTGCTCACCCGCGAGGCGGATGGTGGGGGCGCCTCCCTGCTCGAGCGGAGCCGAGAGCTTGGGGGACTCGCCGGGCGGACCGTCGCGGTGCCCAGCAAGAAGTCGACCGCGTATCTGCTGTTCCGGCTGTGGGCGGCGGACACCCTGGCGGACGGGGTCGGCGAGATCGTCGTCATGCCGTTCCACGAGATCATGCCGGCCGTGCGGGACGGGAAGGTCGACGCGGGGCTCGTGATCCACGAGGCGCGCTTCACGTACCGGAACTACGGGCTGCACAAGCTCGCCGACATGGGCGAGCACTGGGAGAACACCACCGGGCTGCCGATCCCGTTGGGCGCGATCATCGCCAAGCGGACGCTGGGCGAGCAGAAGCTGCGGCTGCTCGCCGACTCCATCCGGACCTCCGTACGCGCGGCCTGGGACGACCCCGAGGTGTCCCGCCCGTACGTCATGGAGCACGCCCAGGAGATGGACCCGGCCGTCGCCGACCAGCACATCGGGCTGTACGTCAACGAGTTCACCGCCGACCTCGGCGAGGACGGCTACGCGGCCGTGCGCGGGCTGCTGACGCGCGCGGCGGCCGAGGGGCTGGTGCCGCCCCTCGGCCCGAACGCGCTCGCTTTTCCCTGAGCGGGCGTCACACGTCCAGCTGGTCGGCGACCGCGCGCAGCAGCCCGGCGATCTTCTTGCCCGCCGTCTTCTCGGGGTAGCGGCCCCGCTCCAGCATCGGGGTGATGTTCTCCAGGAGCGTCGTCAGGTCCTGGACGATGGAGGCCAGCTCGTCGGGCTTCTTGCGGGTCGCGGCGGCGACGGACGGGGTCGGGTCCAGGATCGTCAGGGACAGCGCCTGGTCGCCGCGCTGCCCGGCGACCACCCCGAACTCCACTCGCTGCCCCGGCTTGAGCGTCTCGACTCCGGCGGGGAGGACCGAGGAATGGACGAAGACGTCACCGCCGTCGTCGCGGGAGAGAAAGCCGAAGCCCTTCTCGCTGTTGAACCACTTGACCTTGCCGGTAGGCACGTCTGTCCTCGTCCTCGTACTCGTCGGAAAACTGCTTCTGAAAACGGCTCTTGATAGCACTCGGGCGGGTCGTACGACCCGCCGGTACCAAGGCTAATGGTCTTGCAGCCGGTGACAAGACGTCACCCGGTTGTTCCTTCGCGCTGGGAACTACCCTGGTCCGGTGCGTGACAAAACCCAAACGAATTCCGCCGCTCCCGGTGACCGCCTGGTCCGTGCCGGAGCCGTCGTCTTCTTCATCGGCGCCGTGGCCACACTGGTCACGGTCGCCCCGCTGTTCCTCGGGACGACGCCCTTTCCGACGTACATGTTCGGATTGAGCATGCTCATGGCAGTCGGTTTCCTGATGGCCGGTGCGGGAGTGCTGCGTTCCGTGGCGGCCGGGCGCCGTCAGGCGCGTGCGGGGCGGTAGTCCGAAAGCCACCCGGGGAATTCGGCCAGGCCGGTGAGGACGACGTCCGCGCCCGCCGCCCGCAGTTCCTCCTCGGGGCAGGGGCCGGTGGCCACCGCGACCGAGAGCGCGCCCGCGGCCCGGGCGCCGCGCACGTCGCCGACGTGGTCGCCGACGTAGACACCCGCGTCGTGCTCGCGCAGCGCCTCCGCCTTCTGCTCGGCCCACAGGTCGCCGATGACCGCGTCGGGCTCGATGCCGAGGTGGGCGAGGTGCAGCTTCGCGTTGGGCTCGTACTTGGCGGTGACGACGATCACGCGTCCCCCGGCCTCCCGTACGGCCGCGACGGCCTCCCGGGCGCCGGGCAGCGCCGGGCTCTCGGCGATCGCGATCGTCGGGTACATCTCCCGGTACACCTCCGCCACGGTCGCGACCTCCTCGGCCGGGAACCAGTTGATCAGCTCCTCGGCCAGCGGCGGCCCGAGCCGCGTGACCGCAAGATCGGCGTCGATGTACGTCCCCGTCCGCTCCGACAGCGCCTGGTAGCAGGCGCGGATGCCGGGGCGGGAGTCGATCAGGGTCATGTCGAGGTCGAAGCCGACGGTGAGTGCGCGCGAGGTCGTGGAGGCCATATGGGCCATTGTGCCCAGGGGGTGTGAACGGCAGTCGTCGCCCCGGGCCCTAGCGCTGACGCTGTGAACGCCACACCAGGAACAGCGCCGACGCCACCGCCGCCCCGCGCACCACCCACGGCCACGTCTGGGCCACCGCCTCGTTCATGTGCCCCTCGGCGATGGGCGCGCCCCAGCGGCCGTTCATCCGCCCCCACAGCCAGACCAGGCCCGCCGCGACGGCCGTGCTGGGCAGGATCACCACCGCCCACTTCGTCTCCGCCGGGCTCAGCCGGCGGGACGCGTACGCGATGAGCCAGCCGAGGAGCAGCACGAACCAGTTGCCGAGCACCGCGCCGACGACCAGGAGCCCGGCGGCGATGAGGAGGAGCGGGTTGCTCCAGCCGCCCGCGGGGAGGCCCGGCAGCCGACGGCGGGTCCCGGGCGCGGCGGCCTCCTCCGCCGCCTCGACGGCCGGAGCGGGTTCCTCCGCCGCCTGCTTCTCCAGCTCCGCCTTCCGCTGCGGGGGCGGCTTCAGCAGGTCCGGCAGCTCCACCCCGCCCACGAAGCCCGGCACCTCGTCGCCCACGCCGAAGGGGCTGCTGTCCACCCGCCACCAGTCCGGCTGGACGGCGCCGTCCCCGAGTTCGTGCGCGGCGGCCAGGTGCGGCGGGGCGGCGCCCTCGGGGGCGGTGGGGCGCGGCTCCTCGGCGGGCCGTGCCGGGCGGGGCCGGGGCACGACACGCCGCAGGACGCCCTTCGCCCGCTCGCCCCGCTCCTCCGGCTCGCGTTGCACGGGGACGGAGGCGGGGGCGGTGTGCTGCGGCTCGGCGCCGCCGGATCCCGTACCGTCCGCTGCCGCCGCCACGACCTCGTCGGGGCTGCCGAGGCGGGTCAGGATGCGGCGGACGGCGGCGGGCGAGTCGACGGTGGCCCTCGCGCGGCGCCGGTCGATCTCGTCGCGCAGGTCCGCGACCAGGCGCATGCGGGTGGCCGACGACAACTGCCGCTGCTGCGCCACGTCGCCGACGCGGCTCAGATACTCGTAAACGACCTGGTCGCTCTCGATCCCCACGAAGTCCCCTCCGGGGCGGGTGCCTTGGGAAGCCCGTCGGACGACGGTACCGCGAGCACCGACAGCGCCGCCAAAAGCCCGTCGTACACAGTCGGCTCACCCGCCGGGGGCGACCCGCTACCGTTGGCCGGATGAGCACCGAGGACACGCCTGCGGCCCCCCGCTCCCTCGCGGAAGCGCTCCGCGCGCGGGGCGACGCCGCGCTGGGCGCGCTGCTGCGCAGCCGACCGGATCTCATCACGCCCGTGCCCACCGACCTCACCCAGCTCGCGACCCGCGCCGGCACCCGCGCCTCGGTCGTGCGCGCCCTGGAGCGGCTGGACCGGTTCACGCTGCAGACGGCGGAGGCGCTGGCCGTGGCCGCGGACCCGGCGACGTACGAGGAGCTGCTCGGGCTCATGGCCGGGGACGAGGGCGACCCGGCCGTCACCGCCGCCCTGCCGCACGCCCTGGACGTCCTGCGCGAGCAGGCCCTGGTCTGGGGCGCCGACGACCGGCTGCGGCTGGTCCGCACGGCCCGTGAGCTGCTGGCTCCCTCGCCGCAGCACCCGTCGCCGACCGGGCTCGGACCCACGGTCCAGGAGGCCACGGCCGGGATGTCCCCGGGGCGTATCCAGGAGATCGTCACGGCCGCCGGGCTGCCCTCGACCCATGACTCTGTCTCGGCTGTGACGGCCCTGACCGGCCTGTTCACCGACCGGGCCCGGATGGCGGCGCTGCTCGCCGACGCCCCCGCCGACTCCCTCGACGTCCTGGAACGCCTGGTGTGGGGGCCGCCGTACGGCCAGGTCACGCCGGATCCGGCGCCCCGGCTGCGCTGGCTGCTGGACCGCGGGCTGCTGCTGCCGACGGCGCCGGGGACGGTCGTGCTGCCGCGCGAGGTCGCCCTGCACCTGCGGCGGGGGCTCGCGCACCGCACGCCCGAGCCGGTGCCGCCGGTGGTCGAGGCGGCCGCCGCGCACCGTCCACAGGTTGTGGACAGCACCGCGGCCGGGCAGGCGTACACCGCGCTCGCGACCGTCGAGGAGCTGCTGAAGGACTGGGACGAGGGCGGGCCGACGGTGTTGCGGGCCGGCGGGCTGAGCGTGCGGGACCTGAAGCGGACCGCCGTCGCCCTGGACGTGCCGGAGCCGGTCGCCGCGTTCTGGGTGGAATTGGCGTACGCGGCGGGCCTGATCGCCTCCGACGGGGAGGCCGACGAGCGGTACGCGGCGACCCCCGCCTACGACGAGTGGCTGGAGCGGCCTCCGGCCGAGCGCTGGTCGCGGCTGGCCACGGCGTGGCTGGCGGCGACCCGCACGGCCGGGCTGGTCGGCGGCCGGGACGCCAAGGACCGCACGCTGTCGGCGCTCGGGCCGGGCCTGGACCGCTCGGCGGCGCCCGAGGTGCGGCACCGGGTACTGGCCCTGCTGGCCGCGCTGCCGGAGGGGGCCGCCGCGGACCCCGAGTCGGTGCTGGCCCGGCTGCGCTGGGAGCGCCCCCTGCGGGGCGCCCAGCGGCAGGAGGACGATCTGCGCGCGCGCCTCGCCCGGTGGGCGCTGTCCGAGGCGGAGCTGCTGGGCGTCACGGGCCGGGGCGCGCTGTCGGCCCACGGCCGGGCGCTGCTGGGCGCGCCCGCGGCGCCCGTGAAGGGCCCGGAAGCGGAGCCCTCCGGTCCAGGGGACCGGCTGCCCGTCCACCCTCACCGCACCGCTCCCCTCACCCCCCTCTCCCCGGCCGAGCAGGCCGTCGCCTCCGCCGCCGCGGCCCGGCTGCTCACGCCGCTGCTGCCCGAGCCGCTGGACCACGTGCTGCTCCAGGCCGACCTGACGGCGGTGGCGCCCGGTCCCCTGCAGCGCCCGCTCGCCGACATGCTGGGCGTGCTCGCGGACGTCGAGTCCAAGGGCGGGGCCACGGTCTACCGGTTCACGCCCGGCTCGGTGCGGCGCGCCCTCGACTCCGGGCAGACCGCCTCCGACCTGCACGCCTTCCTCGCCGCGCACTCCCGTACGCCGGTGCCGCAGCCGCTGGCGTACCTCATCGACGACGTGGCCCGCCGGCACGGGCACCTGCGGGTCGGCGCGGCCTCGGCGTACGTCCGCTGCGACGACGACGCGGTGCTCAGCGAGATCCTCGCCGACAAGCGGGCCGCCGCGCTGGGCCTGCGCCGGCTCGCCCCGACCGTGCTGGCCGCGCAGGCGGACCCGGCGGGGCTGCTGGAGGGGCTGCGGGCGATGGGGTTCGCGCCGGCCGCCGAGTCCGCCGAGGGCGATGTGCTGATCACCCGCGCCCTCGCCCACCGCACCCCGCCCCGCGCCGCGCCCGAGCCGGTGCCGGACGGCCCGCCGGTCCCCGACGACACCCTGCTCGCCGCGGCGCTGCGCGCCATCCGGGCCGGCGACCTCGCCTCCACGACCCCGCGCAAGCCCGGCACGGCCCCGGCGGCCGACGGCGAGCTGCCGCGCACCGGTTCCGCCGAGACCCTGGCCACCATGCAGGCCGCCGTCCTGACCGGCGAGGCCCTGTGGATCGGCTACGTCAACGCCGAGGGCGCCGCGAGCCAGCGGGTCATCGCCCCCATCCGCGTCGAGGGCGGCTTCGTCACGGCGTACGACCACACCGCGGACGAGGTCCGCACGTACCCGCTGCACCGGATCACGGGGGTCGCGGAACTCGCCGACGACGCGGGCTGAGCACCGGTCCGGGGGCTCGGGCGGCTTCTCACCCGTTCGGGTGCACGCCGGGGTTCATGCACGCCACGCCGGGGATTTCCCACGCTCGGGCGACCTTGCCGGGCGTGTCGCATCACGCCGGGTGGCCGGGGGCAGCCACCGGGTGTCCCTGTGAGCGCTGTCGAAAGGAACTCCCCGCATGCGCGCTGTTCGTCGAGTCGCCGCCGTCCTGGCCACCGCCGCCCTGATGACGTTCGGGGGGCTGGCCACTCCGGCCTCCGCCGTGAGCATCGATGTCGCCGGACTCGTCCTCGAGACACCGCAGATCTGATCGCCTCCGCGCCCATCGGGCCGGCCCCGGCGTCCGTGGGCCGGCCCGCGGTGTGGCGGCACCTCGTCCCACCGTCCGCGAACGTCCGAGAAAGGCCGTGCCGTCCGCATGCGTGAAAAGCTGCCCGCCGTCGCCCTGTCCGCCGTCGCCCTCGTGGGCGTGCTCGCGCCCTCCGCGGCCGCGGCCCCCGCGCTGCCGCTGCCCCTGCCGGCCGCCGGCACCGAGCCCTTGGTCTCCGAGGCGATCGGCATCGAGGGCCCGCTGATCCAGAACGTCAGTCTGCCCACGCTGAAGTAGCGCGCCGCGTCCGGTAGCTGTCCCCGTCCAGCCGCACGATCTCGGCGTGGTGGGCCACGCGGTCCGCCAGCGCCGGGGCGGACGCGCCGAAGACCTCGTCCCAGCGGCCGAGCGGTCGGTCGCTGGTCAGGATCAGCGAGGCACGCTCGTAGCGGTGCGCGACCAGCTGGAAGAACAGGCCGGCGGTGGCCGCGTCGAACGGCGTGTAGCCGACCTCGTCGACGATCAGCAGGGCGTGCTCGTCGAGCGCGGCCAGCTCCGCGTCGAGCCGCCCGGCGGCCCGGGCGTCGGACAGCCGGGCGGCCCACTCGGCGGCGGTCGCGAACAGCACCCGGTGCCCGGCCTGGCAGGCCCGTACGCCGAGGGCGATGGCCAGGTGCGTCTTGCCGGTGCCGGGCGGGCCGACGAAGACGACGTTGCGCCGGGCGGCGACGAAGTCCGCCTTGCCGAGCCGGGCCACGGCCTCCCGGTCGAAACCCCGGGGGTGCTGCTCGTCGAAGTCCTCCAGCAGCTTGCGGACCGGGAAGCCGGCGGCCCGGATCCGGGCCTCGGCGTCCGCGTCGGGCTCCGCCTGCCGGGGGGCGGGCGGAGCGGCCGCCGGGGCCTCCCGCTCCGGCTGCCCGTGCCGCCGGTCTCCGGCGTCCCGCTCCGGCTGCCCGTGCCGCCGGTCTCCGGCTTCCGGCTCCGCCCGCGGGTGCCCGGCCGGCGTACGGTCGGCGTGCCCGCGATCCGTCTGCGCGGCCATCGGCCCCGACATGTAGGCGAGGATCGCCGCCGACGCGATGAACGCCATGTGGATCACCGTCCCCCACAGCAGAGCGTGGCGGGAGGTGTGGTGGACGTCCACGAACATCTGCAGCAGGTGGACGGAGGAGATGCCGACGATCGCCGTGGCGAGCTTGACCTTCAGCACGTTGGAGTTGACGTGCGAGAGCCATTCGGGCTGGTCGCGGTGGCCCTGGAGGCCGATGCGGGAGACGAACGTCTCGTAGCCGCCGACGATCACCATGATCAGCAGGTTGGCGATCATGACGACGTCGACCAGCTTCAGCACGGCGAGCATCACGTACGTCTCGGTGGCGTGCCCGCTCACGCACATGAGGATTAACGTCCACAGCTCCTTGAAGAACTTGTAGACGTAGACGCCCTGCGCGGCCACGAGCCCAAAGTACAGCGGGGCCTGGAGCCAGCGGGTGGCGAACAGGGCGTATCCGAGCGTGGTGGTGGTGGGGTTCCGCACAGTCGGCCATTCTTCGGGGCCGCGGTGGAAAACCTGAATTCACACCACACGTTGGAATGAAAAGGCATTAAGTACGACCGGCTGCGCAGATCACACCACCGGGGGCCGTCGATCAGGCACACTGGACGTTTGGCCGAGCCGTCCGAGCAGTCCGGCCGCAGAAAGGGTGCCGCGCGTGAATGGTCCGCTGATCGTCCAGTCCGACAAGACCCTGCTCCTGGAAGTCGACCACGAGCAGGCCGACGACTGCCGTCGGGCCATCGCCCCGTTCGCGGAGCTGGAGCGGGCGCCGGAGCACATCCACACCTACCGGGTGACCCCGCTGGGCCTGTGGAACGCGCGCGCGGCGGGCCATGACGCCGAGCAGGTCGTGGACGCGCTGGTGCAGTACAGCCGCTACCCGGTGCCGCACGCGCTGCTCGTCGACATCGCCGAGACGATGGACCGCTACGGCCGTCTCACCCTCTCCAAGCACCCGGCGCACGGCCTGGTCCTGACGACGACGGACCGTCCGGTGCTGGAGGAGGTCCTGAAGTCGAAGCGGATCGCGCCCCTGGTCGGCGCCCGCATCGACCCGGACACGGTCGCCGTGCACCCCTCCGAGCGCGGGCAGATCAAGCAGACCCTGCTGAAGCTGGGCTGGCCGGCCGAGGACCTCGCCGGGTACGTCGACGGCGAGGCGCACCCGATCGAGCTGGCCGAGGACGGCTGGGCGCTCCGGCCGTACCAGAAGCAGGCGGTGGAGAACTTCTGGCACGGCGGTTCGGGCGTCGTCGTCCTGCCCTGCGGCGCCGGGAAGACGCTGGTGGGCGCCGGGGCGATGGCGCAGGCCAAGTCCACGACGCTGATCCTCGTCACGAACACGGTCTCCGCCCGGCAGTGGAAGCACGAGCTGGTGCGGCGGACCTCGCTCACCGAGGACGAGATCGGCGAGTACAGCGGGACGCGCAAGGAGATCCGGCCCGTCACGATCGCCACGTACCAGGTGCTGACCACCAGGCGGAAGGGTGTCTATCCGCACCTGGAGCTGTTCGACTCGCGCGACTGGGGGCTGATCGTCTACGACGAGGTGCACCTGCTGCCCGCGCCGGTCTTCAAGTTCACCGCGGACCTCCAGGCGCGCCGGCGCCTCGGCCTGACCGCGACCCTGGTCCGTGAGGACGGCCGGGAGTCGGACGTGTTCTCCCTGATCGGGCCCAAGCGGTTCGACGCGCCCTGGAAGGAGATCGAGGCGCAGGGGTACATCGCGCCCGCCGACTGCGTCGAGGTCCGGGTCAACCTCACCGACTCCGAGCGGCTCGCGTACGCCACGGCCGAGGCGGAGGAGAAGTACCGCTTCTGCGCGACGACGGACACCAAGCGGAAGGTCACGGAGGCGATCGTCCGCCGCTTCGCCGGGCAGCAGATCCTGGTGATCGGCCAGTACATCGACCAGCTCGACGAACTGGGCGAGCACCTCGGGGCGCCCGTGATCAAGGGCGAGACGTCGAACGCGCAGCGGGAGAAGCTCTTCGACGCCTTCCGCGAGGGCGAGATCAGCGTGCTCGTGGTGTCCAAGGTCGCGAACTTCTCGATCGACCTGCCGGAGGCGACGGTCGCGATCCAGGTCTCGGGCACCTTCGGCTCGCGGCAGGAGGAGGCCCAGCGCCTCGGCCGGGTGCTGCGGCCCAAGTCGGACGGCCACCAGGCGCACTTCTACTCCGTCGTCGCCCGGGACACCATCGACCAGGACTTCGCCGCGCACCGGCAGCGCTTCCTGGCGGAGCAGGGGTATGCGTACCGGATCATGGACGCGGACGAGCTGCTGACGGAGAGCTGATCGCGGCGGGTCCGGTCACCGTCGGCCCCGGTCACCGCCGGCGCCGATCACCGGTGGCGCCGGACCACGCCCACTTCCTCCTCGTACTGGCCGAGGATGATCACGTCGAAGGCGGCGCCCGCGAAGACCTTGACGGCGCGCAGGGCATCGCCGAGGCGATGGGGGTGGCGGTGGCTCCCGGACACGGCGGTGGCGCCGGGCGGGCGGCCCGGTGCCGGGGCGGGGGAGATGCTTGCTGCGCTCATGTCTCCATAGTGCGTTTTGGCACGTAAAGCCCGCGTCGGCCTGTGGGCCCACTCTCCGTACCGCGTTCGTACGCCTGCGGGCCGACCCCTGCCCCTCCGGGATGAGGTCCTCGTCCCCTAGGGGATGAGAAAAGGCGTTCAAGGAGCTGGGAAAAACCGTTCGCGGTCGCCGCCCCGGTTCCTCTAAGATCTCCGCTCTTGCCCGCCTCCCTCCACGGAGTGCCGCCGACCGGACGGAAACCGGCCGGCATCCCACCGCCGGCTCCTCAGCAGGTCCCTCCGGAGGCACCCCCGTGTCCACGCCCGTCGACGACCCCCTGTCCCGTGAGCGCTCCCACCTCGCCGCGTCCCGCTCCGCCCTGCGGGCGATGCGCGAGGACGTCGAGGCCCTCGACATCAGCGACGTCACCGCGAACTGGGTCAACGCCGAAGTCCTCGCCCACCAGATCGACGAGCGCATCAAGGCCCTGGCCGACCTCAGCGACACCCCGCTGTTCTTCGGCCGGCTCGACTACCTGCACGCCCCCGGCGCCGAAGAAGCCGAGGGGGCCGAGGGGGAGCGCTTCTACATCGGGCGGCGGCATGTGCACGACGCCGACGGCGACCCCATGGTCATCGACTGGCGCGCGCCGGTCTCGCAGCCGTTCTACCGGGCCTCCAAGAAGGACCCGATGGACATCACGCTGCGCCGCCGCTTCGGCTACACGGGCGGCGACCTGACGGCGTACGAGGACGAGCACCTCTCCGACCCCGCGGAGGCCGCGCAGACCAGCAAGCTGCTCCAGCAGGAGATCGAGCGCCCCCGCGTCGGCCCCATGCGGGACATCGTCGCGACGATCCAGCCCGAGCAGGACGAGATCGTCCGGTCCGGTCTCTCCGGCACGGTGTGCGTACAGGGCGGCCCGGGCACCGGGAAGACCGCCGTCGGCCTGCACCGCGTCGCCTACCTCCTCTACGCCCACCGCGAGCGCCTCGCCCGCACCGGCACGCTCGTCATCGGCCCGAACCGGTCCTTCCTGCACTACATCGAGCAAGTGCTGCCCGCGCTCGGCGAGTTGACCGTCCGGCAGGCCACGGTCGAGGACCTGGTGGCGCACGTCGAGATCAAGGGAACGGACGAGGCGACGGCCGCCGTCGTCAAGGGCGACGCCCGCATGGCGCGGGTGCTGCGCGGGGCCCTCTACTCCCACGTCACGATGCCCGCCGAGCCGGTCGTCGTCGTGCGCGGCTCCCGCCGCTGGCGCGTCCCGGCGTACGAACTCCAGGACATCGTCCGCGAGTTGCTCGACCGCGACATCCGCTACGGCGCCGCCCGCGAGGCCCTGCCGCAGCGCATCGCACACGCGGTGCTGGTGCAGATGGAGCGCTCGGGCGAGGCGCCGGACGACCGGGTGCAGGACGCGGTGGCCCGCAACAGCGCGGTGAAGGCGGCGGTCAAGGCGGTCTGGCCGGCCGTCGACCCGGCGAAGCTGGTGCTGCGCCTGCTGTCGGACGCGGACTTCCTCGCCGAGCACGCGAAGGGGATCCTCGACGAGGACGAGCAGAAGGCGATCCTCTGGGCGAAGCCGGCGCGCAGCGTGAAGTCGGCGAAGTGGTCGGCCGCCGACGCCGTACTGATCGACGAGGCCACCGATCTGATCCAGCGCACCCACTCCCTCGGGCACGTGGTCCTCGACGAGGCGCAGGACCTCTCCCCCATGCAGTACCGGGCGGTCGGCCGCCGCTGCACCACCGGCAGCGCGACGGTCCTCGGCGACCTGGCGCAGGGCACGACGCCGTGGGCGACCCGCAGTTGGCAGGAGGCGCTGGCCCACCTGGGCAAGCAGGACGCCGTGATCGAGGAGCTGACGGCGGGTTTCCGCGTCCCCACGGACGTCATCACCTACGCCTCACGCCTCCTGCCGCACATCGCTCCGGGCCTCACGCCGGTGGTGTCGATCCGGGAGAACCCGGGCCACTTCGAGGTCCGCGAGGTCTCCGGGACCGCCGACGTGGTCACCGCCTGCCGCGAGTCGCTGCGCCACGAGGGCTCGACGGGCCTGATCGCGGCGGACGCGCGCGTACCCGAGCTGGCCGAGGCCCTGACCGCCGCCGGGATCCCGTACCTCGGCCCCGGCGAGGAGACCACCCGGGACACCCGCCTGACCCTGGTCCCGGCGTCCCTGGCGAAGGGCCTGGAGTACGACTACGTGGTCCTGGACGAGCCCCAGGCGGTGGTCGACGGCGAACCGGACGAACGAACGGGGTTGCGGCGCCTGTACGTGGCGCTGACGAGGGCGGTATCGGGGCTGACGGTGACGCACGCGGCACCGCTGCCGCCCCAACTCAGCGCTTAGCTCGCAGCTCGCTTAGCTGCGGGCATGCGTGCCGCTAGGGGCGGCACGGGTGGGCGATGGGGGTCCCCCCTGCTCGAGCGAAGCCGAGAGCTTGGGGGAGGCACCTCGTCGCGCCGAGCTGCGCACCCACCCGCCCCCAGCGACAACGCCGAACACCGATCAAGAACCGTCCACCGCAGCCCGCCACTCCGCGACCGCCTCCACCGACACCGGCTCGTCCCAACCCCCCGGACGAGCCGCCCCACCGATGTGAAACCCGTCGACCCCGGCCTTCAACAGCACCGGCACATGATCGAGCCGCAACCCGCCCCCCACCAGCAACTGCTGCTCATACCCCGGCTCCCCCGCCCGCCCCGCCTCCGCGAGCAGCACAGGCAGCCCGTCATCGACCCCGCCCACAGCCCCCGCCGTCAGATACGTGTCCAACCCCGGCATCCCATCCAGCTGCTTCCGCAGCGCATCCCGGTCCGCGGCCCGGTCGATCGCCCGGTGGAAAGTCCAGGGGCACCCGTCCAGCACCCCCACAACCCGCTCCACAGCCGCCAGATCCACCCCACCCCCCGCGTCGAGGAACCCGAGCACGAACTCCTCCGCCCCGGCCTCCCGCAACTCCCCCGCCACCCGCACCAGCCGGTCCACGTCCCCGGCCTGGAAACCGTCGGCCAGCCGGATCATCACCCGCAGCGAGATGTCCACGGCACGGCGGATCCCGGCCACGGTGGCGGCCGGCGGGGTGAGCCCGTCGGCCGCCATGTCGGTGACCACTTCGAGGCGATCCGCGCCTCCCGCCTGCGCGGCGACCGCGTCCTCGACGCCGAGGGCGATCACCTCCAGGACTGCACGCTTGCTCATGGGGCCCCTTCGTCGGCACGGCGTCGGCGTTCGTGACAGGTCTAGTCCAATCAAGACTACGCTGCCCACTCCCGCCGACGCCCAAGCACCCGGCCCGGGGCCCGGCCCCTCACCCGAAGAGGTTCAGCTCCCGGGCCTCCACCCCGGCCAGCTCGAACGCGGGCGCCCCGTCGACCGGCCGCCCCGTGCACAGCCGGATCAGCGTCGGCCCGTCCCCGATGAAGCGCCCCGGGGGCCGCTCCCCGCCGCTCTCCCCCAGCCGCAGCGGCTCGTCCCGGTCGTCGAGGTCGGCGTGCAGCGGCACGCGCCCCCGCTCGCGGGTGATCCGGGCGAGCAGGTCGAGCGCGTCCGGCAGCCCGGCCCCGCCGTACGCCCCCGGCTCCCCGAAGGCCTCGCGCACGTCCCCGGCGTGCACCCACTCCCCCAGGGCGAGCCCGTCCAGCTTCCCGCCGGCCCGGGCGATCACCGCCCCGGCCTCGGTCATCCCGCGCTCCAGCTCGTCGACGACCCGCGCGTTGCTCCAGCCGTCCCGTTCGGCGATGTCCCGGTCGTTCGACTCGGGCGAGAACACGCCCTCCTCGAACCGGTTCTCCACCACGCGCGTGAGCGCGGCCGAACAGTGCGCCAGCACCGACCGCACCGTCCAGCCCGGACACGCGGCGACCGGCAGCGCGAAGTCGTCGTCGGACCGGCCCCGCAGCAGCGGGATCAGCGCGTCACGCTCGATCGTGAGCAGCCTCCCGGGCTGCTCGGGGTCCCGTACGTCGTGCACATCAGCAGGAGTCGTCATACACCCCACGCTAGGTGGGATGCGGCGGCCGGCGGGAGAATGACCCCATGGCCGATCTCGACATCCTGCGCGCTCGCTTCGCCCGTGCCCTGGAAGCGGCCCGGGGACCGGCCGGCGGCCCGGACCCGGCGCCGTACGCCGACAACCTGCTCACCCGCTGGCAGGAGCCGCAGCGGCAGTACCACACGGTCGCCCACCTCGCGGCGGTCCTGGACCACGTCGACGTGCTGGAGGAGCACGCGCGGGACCCGGACGTGATCCGCCTGGCCGCCTGGTTCCACGACGCGGTCTACCTGCCCGACCGCTCCGAGAACGAGGAGCGTTCCGCCCGCCTCGCCGAACGCGCCCTCGCGGAAGCCGGCGTCCCGGCCGCGAAGACCGCCGAGGTGGCCCGCCTGGTCCGCCTCACCGTCGGCCACGACCCCGCCGACGACGACCCCGACGGCCAGGTGCTGTGCGACGCCGACCTGGCGATCCTGGCCTCGCCGCCGTCGCGGTACGCCGCCTACACCGCCGCCGTCCGCGAGGAGTACCACTTCGTCCCGAACGACGCCTTCCGCGCCGGGCGGGCCGCGGTCCTGCGCCAACTCCTCGGCCTGCCGAGGCTGTTCAGGACGCCGCACGGAGCGGCCAAGTGGGAGGCGACGGCCCGCTACAACCTGCGCTCGGAACTGGAACTGCTCCAGGACCCGCCCTCCGGGCCCTAGGGACTGTCCGGCGAGCCCGGAGTAGAGGATCGATTCACCACACTCATTCGAGGGACGAAGCGATCCCGGGCACGCAGATGCGGGCAGGCTGCGGACAACTGTCGTCGTTCCGAAGGAAGTTCATGCCTCGTATCGCAGTAACCGCACTCGGAGTCGTCGCGCTCCTCGGCCTTCTTGCCACGCCGGCCTTTGCCGTGCCGGACCCCGTAGCCACCGTCGACTGTGCTGTTCAAGAAGTCACGGGTCTCGTGGACCCGGCCAACCTCGGAGTCCCCGCCGAGGTTCCAGGCACGGCCTGTCTGGCGCCCTGAACCGTGCCGGGCTGGGGCGTGTCCGGTTGGTCGCCCGTGACCCGCCGGACACGCTCTAAGGTTGGCCCCACCGCACCACAGGGAGGGGAGCACGGATGGGCGACACCAGCGAGCCCGAGGTCATCGAGACGAGCCTGCCGTTCTGGGTCACCGTCACCGAGGAGGGCGACGACGACTCGATGGGCCTGTTCGGCGGCGGGGGCGGTGAACCGGCCCTGCGGTCCGTCCCGCTCGGCCCGCTGCGCAAGAACCTCACGGAGACCATCGACGCCCTCCAGCAGCTGTTCGAGGACGCCGCGGCCCGGGGCGGCACCCTACCCCTCGCCGAGGCCCAGCTGTCCTTCCAGGTCACCGCGAGCGGCGGCATCCAACTCGTCGGCACCGGCCAGATGCAGGGCACCCGCGGCCTGACCCTCGTCTTCAGACGGCCCTGAGAACAGCGTTCATCACGGGACGCAACCGCCGCCCCGTGAACTAAAGTTGTCGGACGAACGGCCGAGGGTCAGGGGGACGGCATGAGCGGCAGCGCGGCGTACCGGAGCAGGACGGCGACGACGGCCGCGGGAGCCCAGCCGGTCCGCCCCGTCTGACCCGCCGCGCATGCCCCAGCACAAGGCCCTGCTCATCGGGGCGAGCGAGTACGACGACCCGCGGATCCAGGACCTGCCGTTCGTCCGCGACGACCTGCAGCGGATCCGGGACGCGCTGGTCGAGCGCGGGTTCCAGTCCGCGGACATCGTCGAGAGCAAGCGCGGCATCACGCCGAACACCGTCAACGGCCGCATCCGCGGCTTCCTGCGCGACGCCGGCCCGGGCGACACCCTGCTGGTGCTGCTCAGCGGGCACGGCCAGCACTTCGAGGGCAAGGACTTCCTGATCCCGGAGGACGCCACCTTCGACGTCGGCGTCTTCGCCGACAGCTGTATCGAGATCGGCTGGGAACGCGAGCTGGAGGACTCCCCGGCGAGCCATGTCGTCTTCCTCGTCGACGCCTGCCGCGAGGGCGTCGACCGCGACACCATGGCGGCCCCGCCCGGCGTGCAGCCCTGGGCCCGGCGCAAGGTCGCCAACGCGCTGCGGCGCAAGGTGGCCTACGTGTACGCCTGCACGGCACCCCAACTGGCCCTGTTCGTCGGCGAGAAGGAGACGGTCCGGCCGGGGTGCGACCCGGGCACGCAACCGGGCGAGTCGTTCAGCCTGTTCTCCCGCGCCCTCGCGGACACGATCGCGGCGGACCCGCACGCCCTGCGCCTGCACGAGTTCGCGGCACGGATCCAGACCCGCGTCGAGGAACTGCACCGCGCCTACGGCAAGACCCGCCCCGTGCAGCAGGTCACCGTCGTCACGGAGACCGCCGCCGCCCCGGGCGGCGAGGACTTCCCGCTGCTGCCCGGCCCCGACCGCCGCACCGAGGCCCACCCGTGGATCCGCTCCACGGAACGGCACCCCATCTGGCAGCGCACCCCCGACGGCCCCGCCCGCAACCTGCTCCAGGAGACCTGCGCGGCCCTGGCGGCCCGCCTGGCCACGGCGTACGAGGGCGCGGCGCACGCCCTGCGCGACGACCCGTGGCACGACGCGGAACTGGCCCAGCGCACGCACGTCAGACTGGGCTTCCTCACCCGCCTGCTCGCCGACGGCGTCCAGCTGTCCGCCTCCGAGGCGGCACTGGCGGTGCTGCTGCCCCTGGTCGAGCAGGCCTTCTGGGCCCAGGAGGCCGCGCAGCGCGTCGGCGTCCTCGGCGCGGACCTGTGCGCCGGCGGGCCCGACCACAGCCGCTTCCGCAAGTTCGGGCAGGGCTTCCCGCGGCTGAAGCGGCGGCTGCTCACCCTGCACGACAAGACGGCGGCGCGCGGTTCCGTGGAGCGGATCCGCTGGTGGCTGTTCCACCGCTGGCTGATCCAGCAGCCGGAGCTGTACGCGGCGGAGGCGCTCAAGTCCCTCCTCGGCGAGGTGACGAGCGGCTCCGAGCAGCCGCCGTGGGTGGCCGACGCGCTCGCCGCGGACCGTCTGATGCGGCTGCTGAAGGACCACCGCACGGCCCCCTTCTCGGTACGCCGCACCGCCACCCACCCCGTCGGTGCCGCGCCCCACGAGGACCACGACGTCATCGCCGCCACCACGGGCGACGAGCACGAGCTGCGCACGCCCCTGGTCTCCGCCCTGCTCAAGGCGGCCTACGCCATGGCCGTGGACCCCGTCGACCTGCCCGAGATCGTCGTGGAGCACATCGGCATCTACGACAGTGTCGACCTCGGCGAACTCCTGGCCACCGTGCGCCGCTCCGACTGGCGCCACTCCGGTGTCGGCCGCTCCCTGAACGCGGTGTGCACCCACCCGGCCGTCCAGATCGCCCTGCGGGAGCACGCCGGCCGCGTCGACACGCTCCTCCGCGAGATCAACCGCCGCGACAATCCGGCGCTGGCGCCGCTCGGCGCGCTGCCGCCGTACGCCGACGGCAGCCGGGTACGCCTCGACGGCAACACGCCCGACCAGCTCTCCGACGGGATCCGCTTCCAGCTCGCCGAGGACCGCGTCCAGGAACTCCTCATGGGCGAACAGCTCTACGGCGACCGCGAGCTGGCCGTCCGCGAGCTGTACCAGAACGCGCTGGACGCCCTGCGCTACCGGGACTGCCGCACGCAGTACCTCCAGCGCACGGGCCGTCCGACGGCTCCCTGGGAGGGCCGGATCGCGTTCGTCCAGGGGGTCGGCTCCGACGGCCGCCCCTACCTGGAGTGCCGCGACAACGGCATCGGCATGGGCATCACCGAACTCGGCAGCGTCTTCTCCCAGGGCGGCACGCGCTTCGTGGACCTGCCCGAGTACATCGAGGAACAGGTCGCCTGGAGCGAACTCCCGGAGCCGAAGCTCCGCCTGTACCCCAACTCCCGGTTCGGCATCGGCGTCCTCAGCTACTTCATGCTCGCCGACGAGATCGTCGTCCGCACCTGCCGCATGGACCGCACAGGCCGCCCCGGCCGCCTCCTCCAGGTGACGATCGCGGGCCCGGGGAACCTGTTCCGGGTGGAGGACCTGGGCGAGGGCACGGAGCCGGGCACGACGGTCCGCCTGCTCCTCTCCCGCCAGGGCAAACACGTGTCCTGCGTGGACGCGCTGCAGCGGTTGCTGTGGGTGGCGCCTTATCGGACGTCGGCGGTGCACGGGTCTCGGGGGCATGAGTGGGTGCCGGGGGAGTTGTCGCGGGTGGCGTTGTCCATCGAGGCGTCGAGGCGCCAGGTGGGTGTCGAGCTCCAGAACCACGTCTGCATCCCGTCGAGTTCGCCGGATCTCTGGTGGACCGACCGTCGGGGCATCGCCCTGGCGGACGGTCTGGTGACGGAGCCGGAGCAGGCCTATCCCCAGCTGCCGCACGGCGTCATCGTGAATCTGCACGGTGAGCACGCACCGGTGCTCACCGTGGACCGCAAGCAGGTGCGGTCCTACGACGGCCATCACGTGCGGTCCGTCATGCTCGCTGCCGCGCCGAGTCTGACGCGTCCTGGCCTCGCTCTGCCGACGGTCGGCTGGTTGACGGAAGTCAGCCATTCCGCCCCGTGGTTCGGCGACGTCGTGGCGGAGCACGCACGGCGTGCCGGTCTGGAATGGCAGATCGGCGATGTCTCGCTGCCCTTCGACCAGGTCGGCTACTTCCTCCCGGATGTCGAGATCCTGCCTCTGGTGATCGGCAGTTCCTCGGGCACCGAACGATCCCGGGCCGCCCGCTTCTTCTGCAATATCCCGTCGCCCGTGCTGCGTTGGCGGCTCCGCACGTTCTACCGCATGGGGCTCGGCGGCCCGGTGCATCTGCCGGGGTCCGACCCGTCCGACGAGTTGTGTGCCCGGCCGTCGGACCTGTTGCTGCTCTCCCGGTCCCGCCACCTGCGCTGGGACCTGTCCTACCGCGACTGGGTGCGGCGGGGGACATGGGACCACGCGGTGAAGGTCTTCTGGCTCCTCTTCGACTGGCGTGACCCCGCCCAGCCGGTCAGCTCCGCCGAGATCTTCGACCTGAGCGCGAAGTCCGAGCTGAGGCCCGTGGAGGTGGCCGACCGGCTCAGTGCTCTGGGATTCCAGGTCGAGCCTCTGTCGGGCTGCGCCGCCGCCCACTGCGGTGATCTTCCACTGCTGCGGCGGATGGGCGACTCGTCGTCCTGGCTGGTTCCCGGCTCGGCACTCTCCACGGCACAGGTCTGTGTGAGCGCGTGGCACGGCGCCTGTTCGACCGGCCAGGCCGCGAAGCGCCTGCGGGAACTGGGCTTCACGGTACCGGCGGACCATCCGGTCCGGGAGCACTGGACGGACGAGGAGACAGCCGTACTCGACTGCTTGTGGTCCTCCTGTGCCACACCGCCGTCCCCGGAACAGGCACAGCACTTCTCCCGTGCCCAACTGGTCTCGGTGGCGCACGAGACGGACCGGACCGTGCTCAGCGTCATGGAGCTCCTGACCGACCTGGGCTTCCAGGTGCCGACGGATGCCGCGGACAGCCCGGCCCTGACGGAGGACGACCGGTCGCTCCTCATGTACAAGTCGCAGCGGGCCTGGGTGGATGAGGAGGTGTCGCTGCTGTACATGACGGCTGTGGCCCGCCACCTCCACAGGCCCGTACAGGCCATCGCGGCCAGGCTGGAAGAACTCGGCTTCACGGCGGCACCTGTGCCCGACGACGAGAGCGCGCTCCCCTCGCGGACGCAGACCGCTCTCGTCAACCACACCACCAGTCTGTCCAAGGACCGTCCACTGCTGGTGCGCGAGGTCTCACGCAGCGCGCAGCGGGCCGGGATGTCCCTGAGCGAGGCGATCTCCCACTACGCGGCGTGGGGCTACCGGTGCTCCGTCAGCGCTGAGGCCATCCACCGTGTCCCCGACCTCGAGTACACGCTGCTCGCCTTCGGGCCTTTCTACGATCCCTCGACCTTCGGCCCGGTGTCCCCCGCCGCCGTGCAGGCGGTGGGGGACCAAGCCGTCCCCGCCCTCGCCGGTTTCGGCTACGACCTCGTCCCCCCGTCCGAATCCTGGCTCAGAGAACGCGAACTCGAAAAAGACCTCCTCCAGTCCCTGACCACCGAAGCCCACTCCCCCTCCCCCACCCACCCCGAAGACCCCCCGCTCACCCTCGTAACCCTGGCCGTCGTAGCGATGTCGGCCGGCAAGACGCTCCGCGACACCGCTCTCAAGGCCACCGAACTCGGTATGCGCCACGAGGTCGAGGACTGGTTCCCGGCCCCCGAAAACCCGTCGCCCTGATCCGGCACCGCCCGTAACCTGCCCACCATGTGGACAACGGGCGCGGAACAGGTGGAGCAGGCCGTCGGCGAGTGTGTCGGGCTGCTGGGGACGGTCACCGAGCGGGACTGGGAAGGGGCCCGGGCCGGGCGGCTGGAGTGGAGCTGCCGGGAGGCGGCCGTGCACATCGCCGAGGATCTGGTCGCGTACGCGGGGCAGCTCGCGGGGCGGGAGCCCGAGGCGTACTCCCCGTTCGAGGTCTCCCTGGAGGAGGGCACCGACAACGCGGGCGCGCTGCGCGTGATCCGCGCGATGGGCGCGCTGTTCGCCGCCACGCTCCGGACCACCCCGCGCGAGGTCCGCGCCTTCCACCCGTACCCGTTCCGCAGCGCGAACCGCGAGGGCTTCGCCGCGATGGGCGTGGCCGAGACGCTGCTGCACACCCACGACATCGCCGAGGGGCTCGGCACCACGTACGAACCCGACCCGGCGCTGTGCGAGTTCGTGCTCACCCGGATCTTCCCGCACGTCCAGCCGGGGCCCACGCCGTGGCAGACCCTGCTGTGGGCCACCGGCCGCGGCGAGCTGCCCGGGCGCGCCCCCGTCACCGCGTGGCGCTGGAGCAACAACCTGGTGATCGAGACCGACCGGCTCACCCTCGAGGGCGTCACCCCAGCGGCGGCCACCGACCTGTCCACGGTCGGCGACGGCGGCTTCACATGGCTGGAGGGCGGCCCGGTCGAGGGCACCCGGGTGGGTGCCGGGCTGGTGTACAAGCAGTACGAGGACGGCGTCCACCGGCCGGAGTGGGGCATGTTCGTGCTGGTCCGGCGGGAGGACGACCGCGCGCTCGGGGCGATGGGCTTCCACGGCGTCCCGGACGGGGCGGGGCGGGTCGAGGTCGGGTACGACCTGGTCGAGGGGGCCCGCGGTCACGGCTACGCCACCGAGGCGCTGCGGGCGCTGTCGTCCTGGGCGCTGGGCAGGGACGAGGTGCGCACCGTCGTCGCGAACGTCGAGCGGGGCAATACGCCCTCGCAGAGGGTGCTCGCGCGGGCCGGTTTCAGCCAGGTCGCCGAGGACCCCGAGCACCTGACCTACGAACTGGGCGCGTCCGGCGCCCGGTAACGCCCCTTCGGCCTCCGCAGCCCGGCCGCGTGCAGCAGCCGCACCACCTCGCGGCTGCTGACCTCCACCGCCCCGGCCGCCACCACGTCCGCGTACCGCTGGGCGGGGATGTCGTAGTGGTCGCGTTCGAAGGCGCGGCGGGGCACGCCCAGGCGGGCGGCGAAGGCGTGGAGTTCGTCGTAGGAGACGTCGCTGACCAGGTGGGACCACATGCGGCCG
Organism: Streptomyces sp. NPDC006140; assembly: GCF_040628815.1. Taxonomy (NCBI): domain Bacteria; kingdom Bacillati; phylum Actinomycetota; class Actinomycetes; order Kitasatosporales; family Streptomycetaceae; genus Streptomyces; species Streptomyces sp. NPDC006140. The sequence goes on from NZ_JBEXTS010000010.1 coordinate 196,061, forward strand.
TGACCGGGCCAGGTCGGCGGGTCGATGTAGATCGTCACCGGGGCCTCACGAGGACGCGGCCCCGCCGAGCGCCTCGCCCAGCGATCCCACCGCCGCCACCTTCACCCCGGCCTCGCTGCACACCCAGTGCGGGTCGGGCCCCAACTCGGGCTCCACGTCCAGCGCGTGCGGCTCGCCCGCGCCGCACACCGGGCACAGCGGCCAGCGGCCGTACCGCTCCAGCAGGGCGTCCTGGACGTCCTGCGCGACCAGCCCGGCCACGTACGGCGCGCCCTCCGGCCACTGCTCGACCCACCACCGCCGCTGCGTCACGGACTCCTCGACCAGCGAGACGACGTCCGCCTCGGCGACGCGTCCCGCGACGAGGTCGGCCAGCACGAGGGCGCGCGCGGCGTGCAGGGCCTGCTCCAGGGGGCTGATGGGGTCCATGCACCCATTGTGCGCACTCTTGACCACAACGCCGAGCCGAAAATATCTTTCACTGGTGACCCGCAGAGTGAAGGAAATTTTCGCCAGTGAGCGCGGCGGCCCGGCCGGCTCGCCCGGCACCCCGCCCGCCCCCGCCGCCCTCGCGGCCAAGGTCCGCACGCTGGCGCCGTCGATGACGCGCTCCATGCAGCGCGTCGCCGAGGCCGTCGCGGGCGACCCGGCCGGCTGCGCGGCCCTCACGGTCACCGGCCTCGCCGAACTCACCGGCACCAGCGAGGCGACCGTCGTACGCACCGCCCGCCTGCTCGGCTATCCGGGTTACCGGGACCTGCGCCTGGCCCTCGCCGGCCTCGCCGCGCAGCAGCAGTCCGGCCGGGCCCCCGCCATAACGACGGACATCGCGGTGGACGACCCGATCGCCGACGTGGTCGCCAAGCTCGCCTACGACGAGCAGCAGACCCTCGCCGACACGGCCGCCGGCCTCGACACGGCCCAACTGGGCGCGGCCGTCGCGGCCCTGGCCACGGCCCGCCGCACGGACGTGTACGGCGTCGGGGCGTCCGGGCTGGTCGCCCAGGACCTCACGCAGAAGCTGCTGCGCATAGGGCTGATCGCGCACGCCCACAGCGATCCGCACCTGGCCGTCACCAACGCCGTGCAGCTGCGGGCGGGCGATGTCGCGATCGCCATCACGCACTCGGGGTCGACGGGCGACGTCATCGAGCCGCTGCGGGTCGCCTTCGAGCGCGGGGCGACGACGGTGGCGATCACCGGCCGCCCGGACGGACCCGTCAGCCAGTACGCCGACCACGTCCTCACCACCTCCACCGCCCGCGAGAGCGAACTGCGCCCCGCGGCGATGTCGTCCCGGACCGGACAGCTCCTTGTGGTGGACTGCCTCTTCGTGGGGGTGGCGCAGCGGACGTACGAGTCGGCGGCGCCGGCGCTCTCGGCGTCGTACGAGGCGCTGGCCCACCGGCACCGTTCCTGAGGCAGCCGCCCCGCCCAGCACCGGAAAGACACGGAAAGAGCCGTCCATGACCTCCACCTCCGACCCCCGTGATCTGAGAACCGAGTTGGAGTCCCTGACCACCGAGGCCTTCCGGCCGGAGCTCGCGGACATCGACCGGCTGCCCACCCTGGACATCGCGCGGCTGATGAACGGCGAGGACGCGACGGTGGCCGGGGCGGTCGCGGCGCGGCTGCCGCGGATCGCCGCCGCGATCGACGCCGTGGCGGAGCGGATGGCCCGGGGCGGCCGACTGGTCTACGCGGGCGCGGGCACGGCGGGCCGCCTCGGCGTCCTGGACGCCTCGGAGTGCCCGCCCACGTTCAACACCGACCCGTCCAGGGTGGTCGGCCTGATCGCGGGCGGGCCGCAGGCCGTGGTCACCTCGGTCGAGGGCGCGGAGGACTCCCGGGAGCTGGCCCGGGCCGACCTGGAGCCCCTCACCCTGACCCCCGACGACACGGTGGTCGGCATCTCCGCCTCCGGCCGCACGCCCTACGCCATCGGCGCCGTCGAGTACGCCCGCGCCCGCCGCTGCCTCACCATCGGCCTCGCCTGCAACCCCGGCAGCCCGCTCGCGGCCGCCGCCGACCACGGCATCGAGATCGTCGTCGGGCCCGAACTGCTCACCGGCTCCACCCGCCTGAAGGCCGGGACGGCGCAGAAGCTCGTCCTCAACATGATCTCGACGATCACGATGATCCGGCTGGGCAAGACCTACGGGAACCTGATGGTCGACGTCCGCGCCTCGAACGACAAGCTCCGCGCCCGCTCCCACCGCATCGTCGCCCTCGCCACCGGCGCCGACGACCAGGAGATCGAACGGGCCCTGTCCGCCACGGACGGCGAGGTCAAGCACGCGATCCTCACCATCCTGGCCGCCGTGGACGGCCCGACGGCGGCCCGCCTGCTGGAGCAGTCCGACGGCCATCTGCGCGCGGCCCTCGCGGCGGCGACGACCGGCTAGCCAGGGCCTGTCAGGTCACCGGAACACTCTGCGTGACCCGCCACAGCCGCCGCGGCAACTCGCCCTCGTCGAACGCGTGCACGTCGTCCAGGACCCAGTCCTCGGCGAGGGCGTCGACGAGCTCCCGGGAGAAGAAGTGCACGGCGAATCCCCCGTGCTCCCAGATGTCGTCGCCGTGCCCGGTCCCGGCACCGAAGTGGGCGTCGCCGGTGTGGCGCACGGTGTAGACGAACACCCCGCCGGGCCGCAGCACCCGCCGCACCTCTCCCACCAGCCGGTGGGTCTCCTCCGTGGACAGCGCCATGCACAGCAGCATGTGCGCGAACACGGCGTCGAAGGAGGCGTCCGGCAGGCGCAGCGACTCCCGGACGTCCTGCACCCCGCCCGTGACGCGCCGGGCGATGCCCTGCTCCCGGGCGGCGGCCCGCAGCTGCTCGATCGCCACCGGGCTGAAGTCGGTGGCGTGGACGGCGAAGCCCTCCCGGGCGAAGAACAGCGCGTCGCGCCCGTGCCCGGCGCCCAGCTCCAGCACATCGGTGGCCCCGGCGTCCAGGAACACCCCGGCGGCATGCACGGCGGCGTCGGACGGTCGCGCCCCGTACATCCCGGGGGGCTCCCCGTACGTCCGCTCCCAGTGCGCCCGCTGGCCAGCCCTCACCGAGCTTTCCGTCGTCCGCCACGCCGTCCAGCCTAGGACCACCGCGCCACGTACTCCTCGAACGGCTCGATCCCCACTCCCGCGCGCAGCTCGTCCACGCGCTCGGGCTCGGCGCAGGGCCAGGGGACCGGGGAGCCGTCCTCCCGCATCCCGGCGATCTGCGTGCCGTAGATCTGCTCCCGCCCCTCGTTGACGAGCGTGCGGTCGCGCAGAAAGGCCAGCTCGCGGGCCGCGGCGGCACTCGCCGCCACGGCCTGCTCCAGCAGCCGCAGCGCGCGCCGCTGCACCTCGAGCTGGCGGTCGGCGTGCTGGGCGATCAGCCAGGCGGCCCGGGCCGCGTCCTCGCCGACGCGCTCCGCCGTGGGCCAGCCGTGCTCGTCCATGATCTCGGCCAGCCGGTCACCGTGCCGCGCGGTCAGCCGCCGCCACGCCAGCTGCTCGGCCGGGTCGTCGCTGTTCGCCGCCCCGGCCGTCGCGGCGCGGTGGTCGGCGGCGGCCATGGCCGTCAGCTCCTCGGCGAGGGCCGCGAGGTCCTGGTTCATCGTGAACTCCCCTTCTGCTTATGGGCGTTGACGAAAACCCTAAAGCCGCAAACGGCACACAAAGATCATTCCGGAGTACGGTGACACGCGCCCCCTCCCGCTGGGATACTGGATCTACGCCGCGCAGCTCACGAGATGCAGCGCCCCTCCCGGTTCAGCTGCCGTACCCGCGCCCGCAGCGCCTCCCCCACCGGCAGCGAGCGGAGCACATCGGTCAGATGCTCGGCCGTGCGTACGTTGCAGCGCCCCAGGTCGACCAGCGCGAACGGCTCGTCGCTCGCCCCGGTCACCGGGTCGACGCCCAGCGACGGCAGCACCACCCCGACTCCGGCGAGCGCCTCCCGCAGCGACTCCACGATCTCTTCGGTCGAGCGCACCTTTTCCTACCTCCACGCTGAGTTTGTGATTCACCACACAGCGTGGTCGCCGGGCGCCTAACTTGGCCATACACGGCGTTCCAACAACCCCAGGTGTACGACCGGGAGTTGCCCATGCCCGGATCCAGGGACCTCGACCCGTCCTCCTCCCCTCGGGCCCTCCTCGGCGCCGAACTCCGCCACGCCCGCGAGAAGGCCGGCCTGAGCCAGGAGGAGTTGGGCCAGCGGTTGTTCGTCAGCGGCTCGTTCATCGGCCAGCTGGAGGCGGGCACGCGGCGGATGCAGCGGGAGTACGCGCGGTTGCTGGACGAGGTGCTGGGGACGGAGGACTTCTTTCAGCGGAATTGCAGGGCGGCGGCCAAGTCCAAGTACCGCGAGCACTTCGCGGAGGCCGCGGAGGCGGAGACGCAGGCCACGGCAATCAGGGAGTACGCGTCGATGCTGATCCCCGGCCTGCTCCAGACACCCGCCTACGCCCGAGCCGTAAGCCGCGCTTACCAGCCCTCAGCATCAGAAGAGGCCATCGAGGATCTGGTGACAGCCCGGATGGAGCGAGCGCGGATCCTCGCCGATCCAACAAAGCCCCTGTTGTGGGCAGTGATTGACGAGGCCGCACTGCGCCGAGTGACTGGTGGGCCTGAGGTGATGGCGGAGGCGCTGCACCACCTCGTCGGCCTGATCCGCCAGAACCGCGTCATCGTCCAGGTTCTGCCCTTCGATGCGGGAGCCCACCCGGGGATGCAGGGTTGCGTCAGGCTGATGGACTTCGACGACGCCCCTCCGCCGGTCTATCTCGAAGGAGTCGACACCGGACGGTTGGAAGACGACCCCGCCACCGTCGCGCGTTACAGGCTCTACTTCGAGTTCCTCACGGCTTCGGCACTCTCGCCTGGGAAGTCTCTGGCCCTCCTCGATCCGATGGCGCAGGATTACGGCCATGAGGAACATGCCTGAGTGGTACAAGTCCAGCTACAGCGGCGGCACCGGCGACAACTGCCTGGAAGTCACCCAGGCACTCCCTGATGTCATCCCCGTCCGCGACTCCAAGAACCCCCACGGCCCGAAGCTCGTGTTCCGGGCCACCGTCTGGGCCGCGTTCGTCGCGAACATCAAGGACGAGACGGCCTGAGCTTCGGGATCCGAGCTTCGAGCCCTCTTTTCAAGGAATGGGTGGAGGGCTTCAACCCACCCTCCCACCCGGCGAGTTGACGTGACGCGTTCGGCTTGCCACGCACAGTCACGTGCCTCTACCGTTCCTGCATAAGCAACGGCCCCCGCCCGGTGCGCCAACACCTGCGGGGGCCTACCTACGAGATCGATAGCGCCGATCCCATGGCTAACGCCCACTTTAGTGCCGCCCTCCCCTCCGCGCACCCGATGGCCAACCCCGGCTACGGCAAGCGCTCCGCCCCCGACCAACTCCCCGGCACAAAAGACGACTTCGCTCACCTCCCACCCCGCGAAGCCGCCATCGCCGCCTACCTCGACCGGCTCCCCGACGGCGCCGACATCTCCGTGAAAACGCTGGCCAAGCACCTCCCCTACGGCCAGTGCGCCCTCGGCACGGCCCTCAACCACCTCCAGCGGGCAGGACACTTACGGCGAGGCCGGGAGTGCGTGACGGCGGCCGACGGCAGCTCCCGCTGGATCACCCGTTCGTGGTGGTCCCGCACCGCCCGGGACGACGACTGGTGGGCCGCCTTCACCCGGGGCGACGTACCGCAGCAGCGACAACGCCCCACCCGCTCCCGCGCCCACATTCTCCTGGCCGCCCTCGGCCGCACCGCGCCCGTGCTGTCGCTCTCCCAGGCCGACTGCGGCGCCCTCGCCCCGCTGGTGGAGGAGTGGTTCACGCGGGGCGCGTCGGAGGAGGACGTACTGGGCGCGCTCACGGCCGGGCTGCCGACACCCGTCCACCACCCCGCCGCCCTGGTCCGCAACCGCCTGACCAGCAAACTCCCGCCCTCACCCGCCCCGCGCCCACCCCTACGGATCCTGGAGTGCGCGAACTGCGGCGCCCCGGGGCGTCCGGAAACCCTGCCAGGGGGTCGTTGCGGCGCCTGCCGGGGCGAAAACGCCCCCGCACAACCCACCGCCCCCCTTTCCGCCCCCACGGTCCGCGCCCGCGCGGCCGAGATCCGCGCCGCGATGTCCCAACGACGCCGAGAGAAGGCATCCACGTGACAGCTCCTACGGTCCGACGCCACCAGCCCGGGGCACGATGGAGGGAGATCACCTCCCACGACCGCGACAACCACACCCTGACGGTCTTCAGCGAACCGAAGGACGGCCGCTAGCAGCAGATCTCGCCGTACCCCTGGGGCGCCACCGTCGAGCTCCCCGCCCCCGTGAACATCACCCTGGACACCGAGAAACTCAAGGACTACGCCGACTGAGGACAATGGGCACATGAACCACGCCCAGCTGACCGCCCTAGGCCGTGCCCTCCGGCTTCTCGGTGAACACGGGGAAGCCCTCACCGCCGACACCCCGGACGCCAAGCTGCACGAGGTCAAGGCGGATCTGCGGCGGGCCCTCGACCTGCTGGAGGAGAGCGTCTCGAACGCCGCGCCCAGCACCCGGTGCCCCGAGCATCCGAACGGCCCGGTCGACGAGGGCGCCCCCGACCTGTGCCTGCTGTGCGAGACCCGGCGCCGGGCGGCCCGCCGCAACGAGTTCAACGGGCCCGCCCCGCAGCAGCCGCAGACCGAGCCCGTCCAGTCCCGTTACGGCGCCCGCGGCGACCGCCCCCAGCCCCAGCAGCGCTGGCTGCCGGAGCTGTGGAACGGCCAGACGTGGCAGCTGTGCGGCACCCCGCGCCGGGACCGCCGCGAGGCCGAGCTGTACATCGCCGCCCAGCGCCGCGCACCCCGGGCCGCCATGGCGTACCGGCTGGTGCACGAGTTCACCGACTACGAGGTGCTGCGCGTGTGGGGGACACCCGTGCGGGTCGACATCGAGCCCATGGGCAATCTGTAACCCGTCACAGCAGGGGCAGCGGGCGGAAGTCGTGCCCCTCCCACAGGCGCCGCGACGCCTCCTCCGGATACGCCGTGACCACCGGCTCCGCGTCCAGCACCTGCACCAGCCGCCGCTCGTCGTCGTACGCGGGCCAGCCCGGGTCGCCCGTCCTCGCGAACGCCGTCCAGGAGGCACGGAAGCGGGCCGACAGCGCGAGGGCCTCGGCGGACGGCTCCGCTCCCGCGAACACCAGGGCCCCGAGGTCCGCCCCGTACGTGCCGAAGAGCAGGGGGATGTCCAGGCCGTGGCAGGCGCCGAGCGCGCCGCCGTTGCCGGGGGCCGGCCAGGTCAGCTCGTAGAGGTGCGCGCTGCCGCCGCCCGCGCGCTGCGCCTGGGCCAGGTGCAGGGAGGGCATGGTGAACAGCCAGTCCGTCTGGACGCGTTCGTAGAGCTCGCTCGGGGAGGCGTCGGGGAAGGCCGCTCGGTAGGCCGCTTCCCCGTCGGGGCCGGGGGCGAACAGGCGCAGGGCCGCACTCGCCCGCTCGTCGGTGATCTGGCCCAGCTGCCCGGCCATGGCGACGAAGAGGCGGTACTCGTCGCGGTTGTGGCCGACGAGCAGGTCGACGCCCTTGGCGGCACCGGCCGCCAGCGCCCGCCACGGCGTCGTCGGCAGGATCTCGCCGTCGACCACCGGGGAGAAGGGCGTGACCGTGGGGGCGGCCTGGCCCCAGCGGTCGAGGTACTGCAGCATCTTCGGGCCCAGCGCCTCGCCCGCCGCGGTCAGCCGGCGCGGCTCCACCGTCGACAGGTCGGCGACCGTGGGGCGCAGGCCCACCTCGGCGGCGAGGGCCGTGCCGATGTCCCGGGCCAGTTCGTCGGAGAAGAACGTCCCCGGCACGCTCTGCGCGATCGCCCGCCGGAACAGGCCGGACGCGCGGTCCATCGCGAGCAGCGAGGCGATCGAGCCCGCGCCCGCCGACTCGCCGAAGACGGTGACCCGCTCCGAGTCGCCGCCGAACGCCGCGATGTTGTCCCGCACCCACTCCAGCGCGGCGACCTGGTCGAGCAGGCCGCGGTTGGCGGGCGCCCCCTCGATGTGGGCGAACCCCTCCATTCCGACCCGGTAGTTGAGGGAGACGACCACGACGTCGCCGTCGGTGGCGATGTGCCGGGCGTCGTAGCCGGGGCTGCCGGCGTGGCCGAGCTTGTAGGCGCCGCCGTAGATCCACACCAGCACGGGGCGGCGGGCGGCCGGGTCGGGGTCGGGGGTCCAGACGTTGACCGTGAGCCACTCGTCGCCCTCGGGCACGTCGAACAGGGCCGGGCCGCCCATCAGGCCGAGGTCCTGCGGGGGCGGCGGGCCGAACGCGTACGCGTCGCGTATGCCGTCCCAGGCGGGGGCGGGGCGCGGGGCCATGAAGCGGGCCTCGCCGACGGGGGGTGCGGCGAAGGGGATGCCGCGGAAGACGGCGAGCCCCTCCTCCCTGCGGCCCCGGACCGCCCCGGCGGTGGTGCGCACCACCGGGGCGGGCTGCTCGGCCGGACCGTCCGCCGGGGGGCGGGCCTCGGTCGTCGTCATCTGGATCTCCTCACGTGGCCGGTGAACAGGCGCTCAGTCAGTGTCCTTGACTGACGCAAGCAGATCCAGAGCCTCGGGTTCCGGGCTCGGCCGTGGGTCAGCTGAGCGACTTCAGCGCGGCCGGGTCGTACGGCGCCAGGTCCGTGAAGCGGCCGTCCAGGATCTTCCGGGCCCACTCGGGGTCCTGGAGCAGGGCGCGGCCGACGGCGACCATGTCGAACTCGTCGCGCTCGAAGCGGTCCAGGAGGTTGTCGAGGTCGCCGACCTCGGCGCCCTGGCCCTGGAAGGACTTGAGGAAGTCGCCGCCGCTCAGGCCGACCGAGCCGACGGTGATGGCGGGCTTGCCGGTGAGCTTCTTGGTCCAGCCGGCCAGGTTGAGGTCGGAGTCGTCGAACTCGGGCACCCAGTAGCGGCGGGTGGAGGCGTGGAAGGCGTCGACGCCGGCGGCGGCCAGCGGGGTCAGGATGGCCTCCAGCTCCTCGGGGGTCTCGGCGAGGCGGGCGTCGTAGGCGTCCTGCTTCCACTGCGAGTAGCGGAAGATGACGGGGAAGTCGGCCGAGACGGTCTCGCGGACGGCCGCGACGATCTCCGCCGAGAACTTGACGCGGGCGACCGGGTCGCCGCCGTAGGCGTCGGCGCGGCGGTTGGTGCCCTCCCAGAGGAACTGGTCGAGCAGGTAGCCGTGGGCGCCGTGCAGTTCGACGCCGTCGAAGCCGATGCGCTCGGCGGCCGCGGCGGCCTCGGCGAACGCGCCGATGACGGCGTCGATGTCGGCCTGGGTCATGGCCTTGCCGGTGCCCTCGGTGCCGTCCGTGCGGATACCGGAGGGGCCGACGGCCGGGGCGTCGGCGACGGGCGGCTCGCCCTGCTTGCGGACCATGCCGATGTGCCACAGCTGCGGCACGATCGTGCCGCCCGCGGCGTGCACCGCCTCGGCGACCTTCGCCCAGCCCGCGAGTTGCTCCTCGCCGTGGAACCGCGGCACGCGGTCGCTCTGCCCGGCCGACTCGTGGCCGACGTAGGTGCCCTCGGTGACGATCAGACCGACTCCGGCGGCGGCGCGGCGCGCGTAGTACGAGACGACGTCCTCACCGGGGACGCCGCCCGGGGAGAACATGCGGGTCATCGGCGCCATAGCGATCCGGTTCGGGACGGTCAGGCCGCCCAGCGACACGGGTCGGGACAGGATGTCGGCGGCGCGGGAGGCGACGTCGGTCACGTGGGGACTCCTCGGGAGGTACCGGTCGGTATGTGCATACGCATAGGGCGCCTATTCCAACAGCCCGGCCCGCCCACGGCATCCCGCCCTCCCTGTGATCCCGCACACGCCCGAGGGCGGCACCCCCTGTCGCACAGGGAGTGCCGCCCTCGGTACCGAAGGACGGTGATCGACCGGAGTCGATCAGAAGTCCATGTCACCGCCCGGCATGCCGCCGCCGGCGGGCGCGGCGGCCTTCTCCGGCTTGTCGGCGATGACGGCCTCGGTGGTGAGGAACAGCGCGGCGATGGAGGCGGCGTTCTGCAGCGCGGAACGGGTCACCTTCGCCGGGTCGATGATGCCCTCGGCGATCATGTCGACGTACTCACCGGTCGCGGCGTTCAGGCCGTGGCCGACCTGGAGGTTGCGGACCTTCTCCACGACGACGCCGCCCTCGAGACCACCGTTGACGGCGATCTGCTTCAGCGGGGCCTCCAGCGCGAGCTTCACGGCGTTGGCGCCGGTCGCCTCGTCACCCTCGAGCTCCAGCTTCTCGAAGACCTGGGAGGCCTGCAGCAGGGCCACGCCACCACCGGCGACGATGCCCTCCTCGACGGCCGCCTTGGCGTTGCGCACGGCGTCCTCGATGCGGTGCTTGCGCTCCTTGAGCTCCACCTCGGTGGCGGCACCGGCCTTGATGACCGCGACACCGCCGGCGAGCTTCGCCAGGCGCTCCTGCAGCTTCTCGCGGTCGTAGTCCGAGTCGCTGTTCTCGATCTCGGCGCGGATCTGGTTCACGCGACCCTGGACCTGGTCGGCGGAGCCGGCACCGTCGACGATGGTGGTCTCGTCCTTGGTGATGACGACCTTGCGGGCCTTGCCCAGCAGGTCGAGCGTGGCGTTCTCCAGCTTGAGGCCGACCTCCTCGGAGATCACCTCGCCGCCGGTGAGGATGCCGATGTCCTGCAGCATCGCCTTGCGGCGGTCGCCGAAGCCCGGGGCCTTGACGGCGACGGACTTGAACGTGCCACGGATCTTGTTGACGACCAGGGTCGACAGGGCCTCGCCCTCGACGTCCTCGGCGATGATCAGCAGCGGCTTGCCCGACTGCATGACCTTCTCCAGGAGCGGGAGCAGGTCCTTGACGTTCGAGATCTTGGAGTTCGCGATCAGGATGTACGGGTCGTCGAGGACGGCCTCCATACGCTCCATGTCGGTCGCGAAGTACGCCGAGATGTAGCCCTTGTCGAAGCGCATACCCTCGGTGAGCTCCAGCTCCAGACCGAAGGTCTGGGACTCCTCGACGGTGATGACGCCTTCCTTGCCGACCTTGTCCATCGCCTCGGCGATGAGCTCACCGATCTGGGTGTCGGCGGCGGAGATGGAGGCCGTGGAGGCGATCTGCTCCTTGGTCTCGACGTCCTTCGCCTGCTCCAGCAGGGCGGCGGAGACGGCCTCGACGGCCTTCTCGATACCGCGCTTGAGGGCCATCGGGTTGGCGCCGGCGGCTACGTTGCGCAGACCCTCGCGCACCAGGGCCTGGGCGAGCACGGTCGCCGTGGTCGTACCGTCACCGGCGACGTCGTCCGTCTTCTTGGCGACTTCCTTGACCAGCTCGGCGCCGATCTTCTCGTACGGGTCCTCGAGCTCGATCTCCTTGGCGATGGAGACACCATCGTTGGTGATCGTGGGCGCGCCCCACTTCTTCTCGAGGACGACGTTGCGGCCCTTGGGGCCGAGCGTCACCTTCACGGCGTCCGCGAGCTGGTTCATGCCGCGCTCGAGGCCGCGCCGCGCCTCCTCGTCGAACGCGATGATCTTGGCCATGTGAAGTGGTCCCTCCAGGACTGGGGGTGATTACTTCGGACCGCGCCCGCGCCCGCGACGGACGGCCCCGACCGGTGGTTCCTTGCCCCACCCGGCCCGTGGCCTCACCGACCCGGTCCTTACGTTGTCACTCTCACCTTCAGAGTGCTAACGCAATGATTAGCACTCGACCCCTGCGAGTGCAAGCGCCTGACGGGTTCGGGCGGGGGCGTCAGCCGCCCGCGAACGCCGCTCGAAGGGCCTTCGAACAGGCCGAAGGGCCCGCACCCCGGGGGGTACGGGCCCTTCAGAGAAGACCGGTCGCTTGCGGTTGGTCGTGGAACGCGTTCAGCCGGCGACGCGAACCATGTCGGCCTGCGGACCCTTCTGGCCCTGCGAGATCTCGAACTCAACCCGCTGGCCCTCTTCCAGGGTGCGGTAACCGTCCATCTGGATCGCGCTGTAGTGGACGAAAACATCCGCACCACCGTCGACCGCGATGAAGCCGTACCCCTTCTCCGCGTTGAACCACTTGACGGTGCCCTGAGCCATGCCTAACTCCCCTATTACTGGCCCTTGCACAGATCCACACTTCGCGGATCCGGGTCAGACCTCACCCCCCACGGTTGGGGGCGTGCGCCGGAACGCGTCGACCGCGGCTGAATGTATCTGTCCAACTGCCGTCTGCAACAGGTCAATCGGACGAGAATTCTGGACGCGCAGCATCCGGAATGTGGGGAGAATTCGCCTGAATTCAGGGCAAGTCGGGCCACACAAAAGGAACAAAAGCCGCGAAAGACGCACACACTTTGGCTACATCTTGTCGGGCGTGCGGCAGGAATTCAGGGTTTCCGATCAGGGGATCGGCATCGCGTTCCCCAACTGTACCCCGCTCAACCACACTGAATTGCCCCCTCCGCTTCTCTCACGGAGGGGGCAATTCGATGAACTCTCGGTGACGACCGTTACCGCAAGTAACAATCGGGCCGGTCGACCGGTTCAGCCGCCGGCGACGGCCGGGATGATCGACACGCCGGCACCGTCCGGCGTCGCCGTCTCCAGCCCCTGCTCGAACCGCACGTCGTCGTCGTTCACGTACACGTTGACGAACCGCCGCAGCTTGCCCTGGTCGTCCAGCACCCGGGCGGCGATCCCGGTGTGGTTCTTCTCCAGATCGGCGATGACCTCGCCCAGGGTCGCCCCTTCAGCGGCGACCTCGGCCTGCCCGCCGGTGTAGGTACGCAGGATGGTGGGGATACGAACTGTGACGCTCATGACTTCAAAACCTCCGGTTGGGTGACGCACCTGTCTTTAGGGGCGCGGGGCTGTGTCGATATGCGGCTCCGCCGCGTGGGCGCGACCAGCCCCCACCGGCCCGCAGCCGACAACGATCAGACGAGCCCGGCCTCACGGAACGAAGCCAGGTTCGGGCGAATGGTCGTGGTCAGCCCCGTGCCCGCCACCGCGTCCAGCGTCTTCAGACCATCCCCGGTGTTGAGCACCACGGTCGTCTTCGACGGATCCAGAACCCCGTTCTCGATCAGCTTCTTCGTCACCCCCACGGTCACCCCACCCGCGGTCTCCGCGAAGACACCCTCGGTCCGCGCAAGGACCTTGATCGCGTCGACGACCTGCTCGTCGTTCACGTCCTCCACCGCACCGCCCGTCCGCCGCGCGATGTCCAGCACGTACGGCCCGTCCGCCGGATTCCCGATCGCCAGCGACTTGGCGATCGTGTCCGGCTTCTGCGGCCGCACCACGTCGTGCCCCGCCTTGAACGCCGTCGACACCGGCGAGCACCCCTCGGCCTGCGCGCCGAAGATCTTGTACGGCTTGTCCTCGACCAGTCCGAGCTTGATCAGCTCCTGCAGGCCCTTGTCGATCTTCGTGAGCTGGGAGCCGGAGGCGATCGGCACGACGATCTGGTCGGGCAGCCGCCAGCCGAGCTGCTCGCAGATCTCGTACGCCAGGGTCTTGGAGCCCTCGGCGTAGTACGGCCGCAGGTTGACGTTGACGAAGCCCCAGCCCTCGCCGGCCGGGTCGCCGATCAGCTCGGAGCAGAAGCGGTTCACGTCGTCGTAGTTGCCCTCGATGCCGACGAGCTCGCCGCCGTAGACCGCGGCCATGACGACCTTGCCCTGCTCCAGGTCGTGCGGGATGAACACGCAGGAGCGGAAGCCGGCGCGGGCCGCGGCGGCGCCCACCGCGCCGGCCAGGTTGCCGGTGGAGGAGCAGGAGAGGGTGGTGAAGCCGAAGGCGCGGGCGGCCTCCAGGGCCTGGGCGACGACGCGGTCCTTGAAGGAGTGCGTCGGGTTGCCGGAGTCGTCCTTGACGAAGAGCTTGCCGGCGTCGACACCCAGCTCACGGGCGAGGTTGTCGGCCTTGATCAGCTTGGTCCAGCCCGGGTTGAGGTTCGGCTTGTCCGCCACGTCGGCCGGGACGGGCAGCAGCGGCGCGTAACGCCAGATGTTCGCGGGACCCGCCTCGATCCGCTTGCGGAGCTCCTCGGCGTCGTACGCGGAGAAGTCGTAAGCGATCTCCAGCGGGCCGAAACACTCCTCGCAGGCGAAGACCGGGCCGAGGGGGACGCGGTGACCGCACTCGCGGCAGCTCAGAGCGGCGGCCGGGCCGAGGTCTACCGTGGAGTTCGTGGTGCTTGCAACAGTCTGCACAGCCATGTGAGGCGAGGCCCTTTCTCCTCATCTTCCTCACGACGCATCTCGCCGTGAGACGGATTTGGCACCTTCCCTAGCCGGGAGCCTCGCGCTGTGGTCGCCAGTGACCTACGAGTACCGACTGGAGGGTTGCCGGGGCTTCATCGGGCCGTATCCCTCTGCCCCTCTGGATGAGCTGTATGTGGTTGTAAACAACGGTTGACCCCGGACATGCGATGGTCATCCGCGTTGTTCAAGACTGTAACCGACGACCAGGACCCTTGAGATAGTCGTCCGAACCGCGAGATGGCTCACAATCCGTCCCGCCGAGAGAACGCTAAGGAGCCGCCACGGTGCTGGAAGAAGTCGAGCGCTGGCTGAGCACCCGTTCCTGGTCCGCGACCGAGCGTCCGCTCCACCGGATCCTGGCCGCCAAGCAGCGCACGGGCCAGACGGTCAGCGTCGTACTGCCCGCGCTCAACGAGGAGGAGACGGTCGGCGACATCGCCTCCGTCATCCGCCACGACCTGATGCGGCAGGTCCCGCTCGTCGACGAGCTGGTCGTCGTCGACTCGGGGTCCACCGACCGCACGTCGGAGGTGGCCGCCGCCGCGGGCGCGACGGTGGTGCACCGCGACGCCATCCTGCCGCGGCTGCCCGCCGTGCCCGGCAAGGGCGAGGTGCTGTGGCGCTCGCTGCTCGTCACGCGCGGGGACATCGTCTGCTTCGTCGACGCGGACCTGAGGGACTTCTCGTCCGACTTCGTCTCCGGGATCGTGGGCCCGCTGCTCACCGAGCCGGACGTCGACCTGGTCAAGGGCATGTACGACCGTCCGCTGGGCGGCGCCGCCGGGCAGGGCGGCCGGGTCACGGAACTCATGGCGCGCCCGCTGCTCAACATGCACTGGCCGCAGCTGGCCGGCTTCGTGCAGCCGCTCGGCGGGGAGTACGCCGCCCGCCGCTCGCTGCTGGAGCAGCTGCCGTTCCCCGTCGGGTACGGCGTCGAGCTGGGCATGCTGGTCGACGCCCTGCACCTGGTCGGCCTGGACGCCCTCGCCCAGGTGGACGTCGGGGTGCGCAAGCACCGGCACCAGGACGGGCAGGCGCTGGGCCGCATGGCCGCCGCGATCTACCGCACGGCCCAGCTGCGGCTGGCCCGGGGGCATCTGATCCGGCCGTCCCTGACGCAGTTCGAGCGGAGCGGCGACGGCTTCGAGCCGCGCACGTACTCGGTGGACACCGAGGAGCGTCCGCCGATGGTGGAGATCGCCGAGTACCAGCAGCGGAAGGCGGCCTGACCGGGGCCGTTTTCGGCCGGACGCGGCAGGTCCGTACGTTTGAGCGTTTACCGGCCGGGCTAGGTTGAGGCCTATGGGTTCGACGTACGGTTCTGCGCGGGTACTGGTGGCCTCCAACCGGGGCCCGGTCTCCTACACGCTCGGTGAGGACGGTTCGCTGGACGCCAAGCGGGGCGGTGGCGGGCTGGTCTCGGGGCTGTCCGCGATCGGCTCGGACGCGGACGCGCTGTGGGTGTGCTCGGCGCTGTCCGACGGCGACCGGGAGGCGGTCCGGCGCGGGATCGGCGAGGACGGCGTGCGGATGCTGGACATCCCGGCCGACGTGCACGCCGACGCGTACAACGGCATCGCCAACTCGGTGCTGTGGTTCGTGCACCACATGCTGTACCAGACGCCGCTGGAGCCGGTCTTCGACGCGGAGTTCCGGCGCCAGTGGGCGTCCTACGAGACGTACAACCGGGCGTTCGCCCAGGCGCTGGCCGAGGAGGCGGCGCAGGGCGCGGCGGTCGTGGTGCAGGACTACCACCTGACGCTGGTGCCGGGCATGCTCCGCGAGCTGCGCCCGGACCTGAGGATCGGCCACTTCTCGCACACGCCGTGGGCGCCGCCCGAGTACTTCCGGATGCTGCCGGACGACGTGGCCGGGCAGGTGCTGCGCGGCATGCTGGGCGCGGACCGGCTGGGCTTCCTCACGCAGCGCTGGGCGGACGCGTTCACCGCGTGCGCCGAGCGGTTCGCCGGGGGGCTCGGCGGCACGCGGATCGGCGTGCACGGGCTCGGGGCCGACGCGGACTTCCTGCGGAAGCGGTCCCACGAGCAGGACGTCGAGGAGCGGATGGCCGCGCTGCGCGAGGAGATCGGCGAGGGCCGCCGCACGATCGTCCGGGTCGACCGCACGGAGCTGTCGAAGAACATCGTGCGCGGGCTGCTGGCCTACCGCCGGCTCCTGGAGGCGCACGGCGAGTGGCGCGAGCGCGTGGTGCACGTGGCCTTCGCGTATCCGTCGCGGCAGGACCTCGCGGTGTACCGGGAGTACATGGCCGAGGTGCGGCGGCTGGCGGACGAGATCAACGAGCAGTACGGCACACCGGGCTGGACCCCGGTCGTCCTGCACCTCAAGGACGACTTCGCCCGCTCCCTGGCCGCGTACCGCCTGGCCGACGTGGCGCTCGTCAACCCCGTCCGGGACGGCATGAACCTGGTCGCCAAGGAGGTCCCGGTCGTCTCCGACGCGGGCTGCGCGCTGGTGCTGTCCCGGGAGGCCGGGGCGCACGAGGAGCTGGGCGAGGACGCGATCACGGTCAACCCCTACGACGTCACGGGCACGGCGGCGGCCCTGCACGAGGCCCTGTCGATGGGCCCGGAGGAGCGCGCCGAGCGGAGCAAGCGGCTGGCCGCGGCGGCCACGGCGCTGCCGCCGGCGCAGTGGTTCGTGGACCAGCTGGAGGCGTTGCGGGGATGAACGGCACGACACCGCCGGCGCGACCGCTGCCCACGCCCGCCACCCGGGCCGGACAGGAGGGCCTCGACGCGCTCCTCGCCGGCCCCGGCAAGGCCGTGATCGGCCTCGACTTCGACGGGACGCTCGCGCCGATCGTGGCCGACCCGGAGCGCGCCCGGGCCCATCCGGAGGCGGTGCCGGCGCTGGCCGCGCTCGCGCCGAAGGTGGCCGCCGTGGCGGTGGTCACGGGCCGGCCCGCCGAGGTCGCGGTACGCAACGGCGCCTTCGCGGACGTGCCGGGGCTGGAGCACCTGGTCGTCCTCGGGCACTACGGCGCCGAGCGGTGGGACGCCCGCACCGGCGAGGTCACCGCGCCCGGGGCGCACCCCGGCGTCGAGGCCGTCCGCGCCGAACTGCCCGGGCTGCTCGACGGGAGCGGCGCGGGGCCGGGGACCTGGGTGGAGGACAAGGGCCGGGCCGTGGCCGTGCACACCCGGCGGGCCGCCGACCCGCAGGCCGCCTTCGAGGCCCTGCGCGCACCGCTCACCGACCTGGCGGCCCGGCACGGCCTGATCGTCGAGCCCGGCCGCATGGTCCTCGAACTCCGCCCGCCCGGCATGGACAAGGGCGTCGCCCTGAGCGAGTTCGCCCGGGAGACCGGCGCCGGGTCCGTCCTCTACGCCGGTGACGACCTGGGCGACCTGCCCGCCTACGCGGCGGTGGACCGGCTCCGCTCCGACGGCACCCCGGGCCTGCTGGTGTGCAGCGGCAGCGACGAGGTGACCGAGCTGCGGGAACGGGCGGACCTGGTGGTGGACGGCCCGGAGGGCGTCGTACGACTGCTGCGGGACCTGGCGGACCGGCTCGGCTGAGGAGCACTCAGCGCTCGGTCCGGCGCCTGTCTCTTGTCCGCCGCAGCCGGTTGACCGTCACCGGGTCGTGGGCCAGGGCCCGGGGGTCGTCCAGCAGTGCGTTGAGGAGCTGGTAGTAGCGCACGGGGGCGAGGCCCAGCTCCTCCCGTATGGCGCGTTCCTTCGCGCCGGGGCCGGTGAAGCCCCGGCGTTCGAGCGCGAGGATGTCCTGCTCCGCGCGCCCGAGCCGGGCCTGGTCGGTCTCCTCGTCCATGCCCGGCACCGTAACGCCTGCCACCGACAGCGGGACTACTCGGCGCTCTCCGCCCGGACCGCCACCGCCTGGAGCTGGCCCAGGACGCCCGCAGGGCTGCTGCCGGGGGCGACCGCCTTGCCGATCTGCTGCTTGATCTGGGCGCTGACATCGGCCCAGGAGGTCTTGCCGACCGGGTACAGCTCGGAGGTGAGCAGCTCCTCCAGGAACGGCCGCAGGTGCCGGTCCCGGTCGGAGGCGGTCATGGTCGCGGACGCGGAGGAGGTGACCGGCAGCAGGTCGTACTCGCGGGAGAAGGCCAGCACGTTCTTCTCGCTGTAGACGAAGTCGAGGAAGTCGCCGACCTGGTCGCGGTGGCCGTTCTTCCGGAAGGCCGTCATCCAGTCGGCGACACCGAGCGTGGACCTGCTCGTGCCCTCCTTGCCCGGCATCGGCACCATGCCGTACCGGACGCCCTTCTTGGCGGCGATCTTCATCAGCGAGGGGTGGCCGTTGAGCATGCCGACCTCGCCCTTCGCGAAGGCGGCGAACGCGTCGGCCCGGTTGAGCTCGCCCGGCGCGACCGGCCCGGTCAGGTCCTTGCCGACCAGTTCGTTCTTCAGCCAGGAGAAGGTGTCGATGTTCTCCGGGGAGTCGATGCCGTAGCTGTCGACGCTGTCGGTGTAGCCGCCCCCGCCGCTGAGCATCCACTGCATGGTCTCGGCCTGCGCCTCCTCCGGGCCGAGGGGCAGCGCGTAGGGGTACTTCACGCCCTCGGCCTTGAGCGCCTCGGCGTCGTCGGCCAGGTCGTCCCAGGTCTTGGGCGGGGTGATGCCCGCCTTGTCGAAGAGGGTCTTGTTGTAGAAGAGCACGCGCGTGGAGGAGGCGAACGGCATGCCGTACTGCACGCCCTTGACCTGGCCGGCGGAGGCCAGCTGCCCGACGAAGTCGGCCTGCACGGGTATGGAGAGCAGGTCGTCGGCCTTGTAGAGCTGGTTCTGCGCCGCGTAGTCGGCGTACGCGCCGATCTGCGCCATGTCCGGCGGGTCACCGGCGGCGACCATCTCCCTGACCTTGCGGTCGACGTCGTTCCACGAGTAGACGCTGACGTCGATCTTCACGTCGGGATGGTCGGCCTCGTACTCCTCGACGAGCTTGTCCCAGTACTTCTTCGAGCTGTTGGCCGCACTGTCGCCGTAGTCGGCGGCGACCAGCTTCAGGGTCACATCGGCGGAGCCGCCCGTGACTCCGCAGCCGCCGAGGACCGCCGTCATGCCCAGTGCGGACACCACCGCGATCGTTCCTGCCATCCGCCGCCGCTGCACCGCTGTTCTTCCCCAACCCTGGCGTCGCCGCCTCTGAAACTTTTCGATATTCGGAACAAGGTCTACACCACGTAAGTGGACTAGACCTCTTGCGGGTCCCCGGGTCACACTGTTCTCCGTGAGACATGTCATCGCCCTCGACGTGGGCGGCACCGGAATGAAGGCCGCCCTGGCCGGCCCGGAGGGCGAGGTCCTGCACCGGGCCCGCCGGGCCACCGGACGCGACCAGGGCCCGGACGCCGTGGTCGCGGGCATCCTCGACTTCGCCGCCGAGCTGCACGCGTACGGCGCCGAGCACTTCGGCACGCCCGCGTCCGCCGCCGGTGTGGCCGTCCCCGGCATCGTCGACGAGGTGCGCGGCATCGCCGCCTACGCGGCGAACCTCGGCTGGCGGGACGTCCCGCTGCGCGAGCTGCTGGCGGAGCGGCTGGGCGTCCCGGTCGCCCTCGGCCACGACGTGCGCACCGGCGGCCTCGCCGAGGGCCGGGTGGGCGCGGGCCGGGGCGCCGACCGCTTCCTGTTCGTCGCGCTGGGCACCGGCATCGCGGGCGCCATCGGCGTCGACGGCCGGGTCGAGGCGGGCGCGCACGGCTTCGCGGGCGAGATCGGCCACATCGTCGTACGCCCCGGCGGGGCCCGGTGCCCCTGCGGCCAGCGCGGCTGCCTGGAGCGCTTCGCCTCGGCGGCGGCCGTGAGCGAGGCCTGGGCGACGGCCTCCGGCACCCCGGGCGCGGACGCGGCGGACTGCGCGAAGGCGGTGGACGCCGGCGACCCGAAGGCCCGGGCGGTCTGGCAGGAGGCGGTCGACGCCCTGGCCGACGGCCTGGTCACGGCCCTCACTCTGCTGGACCCCCGCACGCTGATCATCGGCGGCGGACTGGCGGAGGCAGGGGAGACCCTCTTCACACCCCTGCGGGAAGCGATCGCCCACCGCATCACCTTCCAGAAACAGCCGTCACTCGTCCCCGCGGCGCTGGGAGACGGTGCCGGCTGTCTGGGGGCGGGCCTGCTGGCCTGGGATCTTCTGGCATCGACCGACCGTATGGAGGTAACGCCCTGATGGCAGCCCACCCAGGGGCGCGGGGAACTGCGCGACCAGCCACCGACAACCCGCACCCCGCCACGGCCGGCCACCCCACGGTCCTGACCGGCGCAACCGTGGTCCTCCCCACAGGAGCCGTCGAAAACGGCCGGTTGGTCATCGACGGAACCCGCATCACCGCCGCCGCCCCGAAAAACGCCCACTTCATCGACGTCACAGGGCACTGGCTGATCCCCGGCTTCGTAGACCTCCACAACCACGGCGGCGGCGGAGCCTCCTTCACCTCCGGCTCGGTCGACGACATCCTCAAGGGCATCCACACCCATCGCCTGCACGGCACGACCACCCTGGTCGCCTCGACCGTCACCGGCGACATGGACTTCCTCGCCCGGCGCGCGGGCCTGCTCAGCGAACTCGCCGAGCAGGGCGAGATCGCCGGCATCCACTTCGAGGGCCCGTTCATCTCCCCCTGCCGCAAGGGCGCCCACTCCGAGGAACTGCTGCGCGACCCGGACCCGGCGGAGGTCCGCAAGCTGATCGACGCGGCCCGGGGCAGGGCGGCGATGGTCACGCTGGCCACCGAACGGCCCGGCGGCCTCGACTCCGTACGCCTGCTGGCCGAACACGGCGTGATCGCGGCGATCGGCCACACGGACGCGACGTACGAGCAGACGGTCGAGGCGATCGACGCGGGCGCGACGGTCGCCACCCACCTCTTCAACGCGATGCCGCCGCTCGGCCACCGCTCCCCCGGCCCGATCGCGGCCCTCCTGGAGGACGACCGGGTCACGGTCGAGCTGATCAACGACGGCACGCACCTCCACCCCGCCGCGCTCCAGCTGGCGTTCCACCGCGCGGGCGCACGCCGGGTGGCGTTCATCACGGACGCGATGGACGCGGCCGGTTTCGGCGACGGACGCTACTGGCTCGGCCCGCTGGAGGTGGAGGTCGCCGACGGCGTGGCCCGGCTGGCGTCGGACGGCACGATCGCCGGCTCGACCCTCACCCTGGACCGCGCCTTCCAGCGGGCGGTCACGGTCGACGGCCTGTCCGTCGAGGACGCGGTGACGGCCCTCTCCGCCACCCCGGCCCGGCTCCTCGGCATGTACGACCGGATCGGCTCCCTGGAGCCCGGCAAGGACGCCGACCTGGTGCTCATGGACGCCGG
The DNA here is from genome assembly GCF_040628815.1 of Streptomyces sp. NPDC006140. NCBI lineage: Bacteria > Bacillati > Actinomycetota > Actinomycetes > Kitasatosporales > Streptomycetaceae > Streptomyces > Streptomyces sp. NPDC006140. The sequence continues at coordinate 217,619 of NZ_JBEXTS010000010.1, forward strand.
CTTCGAGCTGAAGGGCGTGATGCGCCGGGGCGAATGGGTGGTCGGTCCCCAACTGGGCTGATCCATCCCGCAGTCGAGAGACGGTGGCCGACTCCAGGACTGGGCCGACCGCCGTCTCTTTGGCATGATCGGGCTTTCGGAAGTCCACGGCGGCAAGCACATTCTCGGGGGAGGTCGGCCCAGGTGATCCTCACGGTCACGCTGAACACCGCTCTCGACATCACCTACCGCGTGCGGTCCCTCACGCCCCACGCCTCCCACCGCGTCTCCGAGGTGACGGAACGCCCGGGCGGCAAGGGCCTCAACGTGGCCCGGGTCCTCGCGGCACTCGGCCACGAGGTGACGGTGACGGGTTTCACGGGCGGGGCGACGGGCCGGGTCGTGCAGGAGAAGCTGGCGGCGGTCCCGGGCGTGGCGGACGCGCTGGTCCCGGTCGCGGGCGCGACCCGCCGCACGATCGCGGTGGTGGACGACCGGACCGGCGACACGACACAGCTGAACGAACCGGGCCCGACGATCACGCCCCTCGAATGGTCGGCCTTCCAGGAGGCCTACGCGGACCTGCTCCACGGCGCCTCCGCCGTGGCCCTGTGCGGCAGCCTGCCGCCGGGCGTGCCGGTGGGCGCGTACGCGGGCCTGGTCCGCACGGCCCGCGCCGCCGGAGTCCCGGTCCTCCTCGACACCAGCGGCGAACCCCTGCGCCGGGGCGTCGCGGCCCGCCCGGACATCATCAAGCCGAACGCGGACGAACTGGCGGAACTGACGGGCTCCCACGAGCCCCTGCGCGCCACCCAGGACGCCCGCCGCCGCGGCGCCGGCGCGGTCGTCGCGTCCCTGGGCTCCGCGGGCCTCCTCGCCGCCACCCGAGAGGGCCGCTGGCGAGCCACCCCACCGGCCTCCGTCCGAGGCAACCCGACGGGCGCGGGCGACTCCGCGGTCGCGGGCCTGCTGTCGGGCCTGGCGGACCACCTCCCCTGGCCGGACCGCCTGACCCGCGCGACAGCGCTGTCCGCGGCGACCGTGGCAGCACCGGTGGCCGGGGAGTTCGACCGGGGGCTGTACGAGGAGTTGCTGGGGAGGGTGTCGGTCTCGCAAGAGGTCAGCGCGGCGTAGGTTCGGGCCGGCTCAGTCCTTGACCTGGCCCGCCTTCAGCCACAGCTGGTCCAGCAGGACATTGCACTTGTCGCCGTCCTGACAGGAGACGGTGATCGTGTTCGTGCCCTTGTTGAGGGTCGGCCAGGCGTAGGTCTTCGTCCAGCCCTTGGAGAAGTCGCCGTCCGACGTGTGCGTGAAGTTGCCCATGTTCAGCTTGGTGCCGAACGGCTTGCCGTTGACGGTGAGCGTCATCTCCTGGTCCTCGTCCACCGCGCTGTAGCGGGCGAAGACCGTGTAGGGCCCGTCCTTGGGGATGCCGTTGACGGTCCAGGTGACCGAGGAGCCGACCTGGTTGAGGTTGCCCACGTAGATGCCGCCGTCGGACTGGGCGCCCTTCACGTCCTGGGCGAGCGACGCGCCGCCGCCGAGACGCAGCGCCTTGGCGTCGATCTTCGGCAGGTCGACCTGGCTCTCGGCGTCATCGCTGCTCGACGGACTCGGCTGCGACTCCTGCGACTGCGTCGGCGTCGTGCCGGTCTCGTTGCCCGCCTCGGTCTTGTCCTTGTCGCCGCCCAGCATGGCCACGCCGATGCCGATGACGACCGCGGCGACCACCGCGATCGCGCCGATCAGCAGGCCCTTGGTGTTCGGGCCGCGACCGCCCCGGCCGCCACCGCCGCCGGAATGCATCTGCGTCTGGGCCGTGGGGGCACCGCCCGGCAGCGTCTCCGGCGCCGCGTAGTGCGCGTTCGGCCGGCCGTAGGCGCCCTGCTGCTGCGGGACCTGCCCGTACGGCGCCGGCTGCGCGTGCTGCGGCTGCTGGCCGTACTGGCGCGTGCCGACCGCTCGCACCCGGTTGACCGAGTTCGGGTAGCCGTAGCCACCGGACGGCGGCTGGGCTCCGTTGGCCTGCCCGTCGGCGTAGAGATAGCCGAACGGGTCGTCGTCCTCGGGCGTGCTCGCGCCGTTGTTGCCGGGCGTCATCCCTTGGTCTCCTCAGTCAGGTGCGGTGCATGCGGTACGGGTCGTGAGAGAGCGAGCCTACCCGCTCCCAGTGACCCAAACGGGTGACTCAGACCGCATCAACTCGCTGACCTGGGGTTCACCCCGCGCGTCTGTGTTGTTTGGGACGAGATCGTTTCTCGACGTACATCCGCTCGTCAGCGGATTTCAACACTTCGTCCGCCGTCATTCCACAGTGTGCCCATCCGATGCCGAAGCTGGCGCCCACCCGGACGGCCCGCCCCTCGGCGCGGATGGGCTGGATGATCTCGTTGCGGAGGCGGACCGCGAGGTCCTGCGCGTCGGCGCGGCCGAGCCCGTCGGCCAGGATGACGAATTCGTCACCCCCGAGCCGGGCGACCGTGTCGCCGTCGCGGACGCCGTTGCTCAGCCGCCGGGCGACCTCGATGAGCACCGCGTCACCCGCGTTGTGCCCGAACCGGTCGTTGATCGACTTGAAGCCGTCGAGGTCGCAGAAGAGCACGGCGAGGCCCTTGGTGCCGTCGTCGTGGTCGCCGTCCGGGGCGACGGTGTGCACGTGGTGGTCGTACGCGTCGTACGGCTCGGCGCTCTGCCGGAAGTCGAAGCCGGGCCCGACCACGTCGAAGGCGTGGCCGTAGGCGGCGTCGTGGGACTCGGCGACGGCGGCGTGCGGGGTCGCGCGCTGGCACAGGCGCGCGGACAGGCGGGAGCGCAGCTCCGCGGAGTTCGGCAGGCCGGTGAGCGAGTCGTGCGAGGCGCGGTGGGCGAGCTGGAGCTCGCGGCGCTTGCGCTCCTCGATGTCCTCGACGTGGGTGAGCAGGAAGCGCGGCCCGTCGGCGGCGTCCGCGACCACGCTGTTGCGCAGGCTGACCCAGACGTATGTGCCGTCCCGGCGGCCCAGGCGCAGCTCGGCGCGGCCGCCCTCGGCGGAGGTCCGCAGCAGCGTGCCTATGTCCTCGGGGTGGACCAGGTCGGAGAACGAGTAGCGGCGCATCGCGGAGGCGGGGCGGCCGAGCAGGCGGCACAGGGCGTCGTTGGTGCGCAGGATCCGGCCGTGCTGGTCGCCGCCCATCTCGGCGATGGCCATGCCGGAGGGGGCGTACTCGAAGGCCTGCCTGAAGCTTTCCTCACTGGCCCGCAGGGCCTGCTGCTCGCGCTCCAGCCGGACCAGGGCGCGCTGCATGTTGGCACGTAGACGCGCGTTGCTGATGGCGATGGCGGCCTGGAAGGCGTACATCTGGAGCGCCTCGCGGCCCCAGGCGCCGGGCCGGCGGCCGTTGCGCGGCCGGTCCACGGAGAGCACGCCGATCAGCTCGCCGCACGTACCGCTGCCCTTCGGTGCGGGCGCGTACATGGGGGCGAAGAGGCGGTCGGCCGGGTGCCACTCGTCCTCGAAGCGGGGGGCGGGGCCGTCGGTGTACCACTGCGGGACGTCGTCGTCGTCGAGGACCCAGCCCTCGGTGTGCGGTATGAACACCAGGTCGCCCCAGTGCTCGCCCATGCCGAGGCGGCGCTCCCAGGAGTCGCGGGAGCCGACGCGGCCGGTGATGAGGGCCTCGGCCGCCGGGTTCCCGGCGAAGGCGGCGACGACGAGGTCGCCGTCGGGCCGGACGAGGTTCACGCACGCCAGCTCGTACCCGAGGGCGGCGACGACGCCCTCCGCGACGGTCTGCAGTGTGTCCGCCAGGCTGCGGGCCGTGTTCATGTCGGCCATGACCTGGTGCAGTTGTCGCAGGGACGCAAGACGGACGTAGGGCTCCGACTCGGTCTCCATGCTCGCCCTCCCCCCGAGTACCTCGCAGCGAATCAAGAATCAAGGGTTCTCATCGGCGTACGTCCTGGCAGCTTCCCAGCCACTGAATCACAGCGCGCTGCCCACTCGGTACACAGGGTCAACAATTCCTGCCCCTTGTGACTCAAGTCACAGGCAAACCTGAACAATTGAGTGGAGTTTCTGCGTTCTTCACGTGCGTCTACCGAACGCAAACTTTGTCAGGTTGCGCACGAATATTTCCCGGGTGTCCGCCGGGAGTCCTAGGACCGTGATCGGGCGGGAGCCCGATGCGGGGCGTGCCGGACGGAGATTAGCGTTTCCGGTGTGCCGAACACTCCCGCAGCCACGTCGCCGATCATTCCGAAGCCCGCCTCCGGGCATGCTGAGGGGGTGAGCAACGACGAGTTCCGCGCCGCCATGTCCCGGCTGGCCTCGGGCGTGGTCCTGGTGACCGCCCAGGAGGCGTCGCTCGACCCGGACGATCCCGGCGCGCCGGCCAGCGAGGACGTGGGCATGACAGCCACGGCCTTCATGTCGGTGTCCCTCGACCCGCCCCTGGTGCTGGTGAGCCTGCGCGACGGCTCCCGCATGGACGAGCTGCTGGAGGAGCAGGAGCTGTGGGCGGTCTCGGTCCTCTCCGAGAGCCAGCGGCACATCGCCGGCCGTTTCGCCATGAAGGGCCGCGTCAGCGACCGGCTGCTGTTCGCCGACATCCCGTACACCCGCGGCGAGTACACCGGCGCGCCCCTGGTGGGCGGTGCCCTGGCCGTCCTGGAGTGCCGCACCGAGCAGCGCGTGCCGTCGGGCGACCACACCCTGGTGATCGGTCGCGTCCTGACCGCCCGTGTGCCGAGCGCGGAGGGCGGCCCGCTGACGTACTTCCGGGGCCGGTACCGCCACTTGGCCTGACACTTGGCCTGAAGAAACCGTTCGCCGGGCGGTGGACCGCACACCTAGGGTGCGCGCATGACGACGACCGGCGGCCCGCGCCTCGAAGAGATCACCCCCGCGAACCTCGACGCCGCCCTCGGCATCGCCGTCCGCCCCGACCAGGAACACGCGGTCGCCCCGGTCGTGAAGTCGCTCGCCGAGGCGTATGCGCATCCCGGCGTCGCCTGGCCCCGCCTGATCGTCGACGGGGACCGCCCGGTCGGTTTCCTGATGGCCTTCCTCGACATCGACTGGTACGAGGACGGCAGTGTCCGCCGCTCGGGCCTGTGGCGGCTGAACATCGCGGCCGGGGAGCAGGGCAGGGGCTACGGCCGCTTCGCCGTCGAGTCGGTCGCGGAGGAACTCCGCCGACGGGGCGCCAAGGAGTTCTACGTCTGCTGGCACCCGGGCCCCGACGGCCCGGAGCGCTTCTACCTGGACCTCGGCTTCCGCCCGAACGGCGAGAACAGCGGAGGCCAGACGGTGGGTGTACTGGGGCTGACCTAGCCCCAGTTCTGGGCGTTACGCCCCCGCTTGGTCTCCGAGCGCTGCTTCTTCTCCCGCAGCCGGTGTTCGTTGATGCCGCGCGGGATGCGGGTCGGCCTGCGGGGCTTGGGCGGGGGCGCGGTGGCCTCGGCGAGGAGCGCGGCGAGGCGTACGGCGGCGGCCTCGCGGTTGCGCCACTGGGAGCGGTGCTCGGAGGAGCGGACGGTGACGACGCCGTCGACCAGGCGCCCGGCCAGCCGCTCGAGCGCCCGCTGCTTCCACACGGCGGGCAGCGCCTCGGTCCGGGCCAGGTCGAAGCTCAGTTCGACCTTGGAGTCGCTGGTGTTGACGTGCTGCCCGCCCGGCCCCGACGACCGCGAGAAACGCCACATGAGCTCGGCCTCGGGCAGGGAGACGGAGCCGCGGATGACATGGGGACCGGACATGCCGTCCATGTTCCCGCTCCTGTCCGGTCCACGTCACCCGAATATCCGAGAGTAAAGAAAGTAAAGGACCAGGAACCTCGCGTACCCCTCTCCACGTTCATGGGGGTAGCTGTAGCTTCGGTGCCGCAGCTTCTTTGCCGCACAAACGAGGGAAGGGACTCCCAACAATGGCTGTAAGCCTGTCCAAGGGTGGCAACGTCTCGCTCACCAAGGAGGCTCCGGGCCTGACCGCCGTCACCGTGGGCCTCGGCTGGGACGTCCGCACCACCACCGGCACGGACTTCGACCTCGACGCGTCCGCGATCGCGGTCAACACGCAGGGCAAGGTCTACTCGGACGCCCACTTCGTCTTCTTCAACAACAAGCAGACCCCGGACAACTCCATCGTCCACACCGGTGACAACCGCACGGGTGAGGGCGCCGGCGACGACGAGGCGATCAACGTCAACCTGGCCGCGCTTCCGGCCGACATCGACAAGATCGTCTTCCCGGTCTCGATCTACGACGCCGAGAACCGCTCGCAGAACTTCGGCCAGGTCCGCAACGCCTACATCCGCATCGTCAACCAGGCCGGCGGCGCCGAGATCGCCCGCTACGACCTCTCCGAGGACGCGGCGACGGAGACGGCCATGGTCTTCGGCGAGCTGTACCGCAACGGCGCCGAGTGGAAGTTCCGCGCGGTCGGCCAGGGCTACGCCTCGGGCCTGGTCGGCATCGCCCAGGACTTCGGCGTGAACGTCTGACGGACATCTCCGTCCACGTGTGGAGCCCCCGGCCGCGGTAACGGGCCGGGGGCTCCGACGTCCTCGGACGCATGCCCCGAGGGGCGCGGGGCCGTATCGACATGCGGCTCCGCCCCGTGGGCGCGACAAGCCACAGACGACCACCGGCCACACCGGCCACACCGCACGGAAGCCCCACGGACGATGATCCTCGACCCCCTGCCCCCGGCCCCGCTGAGCGACTCCCTCCTCGCGGAGCTGACCGCCCTCTACGCCTCCCACCCCGAGTTCCACACCCTCAGCGGCGACTTCCCGGACCCGAAGGACATCCGCCCCGAGCAGGTCGCGGCCGCCCTGGCGGAGGAGCGGGAACACCCGGACGCCGAGATCCTGCTCGCCCGCAGTTTCGGCCGGCTCATCGGTATCGCCGTCACCCTCGCCCACCACCCCGACCCGGCCGACCCGGATCCCTGGATCGGCCTGCTGATGGTGGACGCGAGCCTTCAGGGCCAGGGCCACGGCCGCCGCCTGGCCACCCTCGTGGAGGACCGCTTCCGCCAGGCCGGCCGGACGGCCGTACGCCTCGCCGTCCTGGCGAACAACCCGAAGGCCCTCGCCTTCTGGACCGCCCTCGGCTACGAGACCATCGACCACCGCCGGGACCGCCGGCTGGACCGCCCCTGCGCGGTGCTGCGCAAGGAGCTGACCACGCCGTAGTGCCCTCAGGGCCGCTCCGGCTTCCCCTCCCCGTACAGCCAGTCCTCCCAGATCCCGCCGAAGTCCTTCCCCGGGGCCTGCTCCTCGACGTACGCCGTGAAGTCGGCCGTGTCGGCGTTGCCGTGCCGGTACGCGGCCGCCCAGCCCTTCAGGATCCGCCAGAACTGCTCGTCCCCGACGGTCTGACGGACCTTCTGCAGCACCATCGCGCCCCGCCAGTACACCGGCGCGTCGGAGATCCGCGCGGCGCTCGGCGGGTCCGCCGGCGGGAACGCCCAGACGGACTCCCCGGCCTCCTCGGTGTCGAAGTGGCCGCCGGAGTACAGCGCGTCGAAGGTCTCCTGCGCGCTCTTCCCGCCGTGGTCCTCCTCCCACAGCCACTCCGCGTACGTCGCGAAGCCCTCGTTGAGCCACATGTCCCGCCAGCTCTTCGGCGAGACGGAGTCGCCGTACCACTGGTGGGCCAGTTCGTGGACGAGGAGCGTGAGGTCGGGGGCGCCGGGGAAGACCGGCCGGGTCTGGGTCTCCAGGGCGTAGCCGAGGTCGGCCGCCCGGTCGACGATCGCGCCGGTGGAGGAGAAGGGGTACGGGCCGAAGCGCCGCTCCGCCCAGCGGAGCACCTCGGGGATCCGCCCGAGCACCGGCCGGCTCGCCCCGGCCTCGGCCGGGTCGACGGCGGTGTACACGGGCAGACCGTCCCGCGTGCTGGAACGGCTGATGTCGAAACGGCCGATCGCGAGGGTGGCGAGGTAGCTCGCCATCGGCTCACCGGTGTGCCACATGTACGTCGTACGGCCCCGCGCGGTCCGCTCGCTCCGCAGCTCCCCGTTGGAGACGGCCCGCAGCCCCTGCGGCACCGTCACCGTGAGGTCGTACGCCGCCTTGTCGGACGGGTGGTGGTTGCCGGGGAACCACGTCATGGACCCCGTCGGCTCGCCGAGCGCGAGCACCCCGTCCGAGGTGCGCAGCCAGCCTTCGCGGGAGCCGTCCGGGTCGGTGAGCGTCTCGGGCGCGCCGGAGTAGCGGACGGTCACGCGGAACGTGTCGTCCCGGTCGATGTCGGTGTGCGGCCGGACGGTCAGCTCCTGCCCGGCGCGGTTCCAGCGGGCGGTCTCACCGCCGACGGTGACCCGCTCGACCTCCAGGCCCTGGAGGTCGAGGTTGAAGGCGGAGAGGTCCTGGGTGGCACGGGCGGTGACGGTGGCCGTGCCGGTGAGGTGGTGCGCGTCCGGGTCGTAGGAGAGGCGCAGGCCGTAGTGGGCGACGTCGTAGCCGCCGTTGCCCGCCTTCGGGAAGTACGGGTCGCGTACGCCGGAGCCGCCCGGTGTGCCGTGCACTCCGCCGCCGCACCCCGCGAGGGTGAGAACGGAGGCGAGCAGGGCGGGGACAAGACGTACAGATCGGGCCACGGTCGCGATCCTACGGTCGCGTGACACCATCACATCCGTGCTCGACATCGGCTACGCCCTCTCCAACCGCTTCCCCGACCCGCCGCAGACCGACTACCGCCGCGCGGACGTCCGCACCCTGCGGCACGACCTGTTCTGCGGTGACGTCTATCTGGCGGACACCAAGACGGACCACGAAGTGTCCACAGCCTGGGGATGGGTGCCGGTGCTCGACTTCGCGTGGGCGCTGTGCGACATCGTGGAGCGCATCGACCGGGACCCGGCGGGCTCCCGGGCGTCCCGGCCGCAGCGGGCGGAGCTGGACTTCACCGAGTCGACCGACCGGATGCTCTTCGAGCGGCGCTTCGGCTGGGTGGACATCGAGGCCGACTGGATGCGCGCGGAGGAGCCCCCGCTCACCGTCTCCCACAGCGAACTGCGCCGTGAGGCCCGGGACTTCCTGCACGACCTGATCGCCGACCTGACCGACCTGCACGACGGCCTCGCGGAGAACCCGGCGATCTGGACCCTCCAGGCCCGCTTCCCCCGCCTGCCGTGACGCCCCGGGCGGTCCGGTGGGACCCGGGCCGTCAGTCCTCCACCCGGATCCCCCACTGCGCCGCCAGCACCGGCGCCAGATCGAGCAGTTGGGCCGTGCTGATCACCGCCCCCGACAGCCGGTCCAGCCCCCGGCTGATCTCCAGCGACGCGGCCCCGCGCAGGTCGACGTCGACGAGGGTCGCCGCGTGGAGGTCGGCGCCCTTCAGCGCGCAGTCGACGAACTCCACCCGCTCCAGACGGGCACCGCCGAAGTCCGGCTCGACGAGGACGCAGCTCTCGAAGACGACGTCTCTGAGCCGGGCCGTGCGCAGGTTCAGATAGTCGATCTTGCCGCCGCGGATCAGCACCCGCTCCAGCACCGCCCCGTGCAGTTGCGGTCCGCCGAGGCGGGCGTCGGTCAGCTCCACGTCGCGCAGGGTCGCCTCGGCCAGGTCCGTGCCGACGCCCCGGACGCCGCTCAGGGCCGAGTCCAGGATCCGGGCGTGCCGCAGCCGGGTCTCGTCCAGCGCGCAGCCCGTGAGCGCGCAGTCCATGAAGCGGGCGCCCGAGCCGTCCTGCCCGGCGAGGTCCGCGTCCCGGAACTCCAGCCCGTCGTAGTCCCCGTCGGGCTCCAGCCCCCCGCCCTCGTACGGCTCCAGCACCGGCAGGCGCACCTCCGGCCGCCGCGCGCCCTTCACACCCGTACCGCCCGCCGCTCTCCTCGCCATGCCCCCATGCTGTACCCCGCCACTGACAACCCGCCCTGACCTGCGCGAACACGCCCGATGTCACATTCCGGCGCCCGCGGCCCGTCGTACTCCCGGAAAGCCACCACGACGACCGCAGGGAGACCCCCAGCCATGCACCGCATCACCGTGATCGGCGGCGGCTTCGCCGGACTGACCGCGGCCATCACCGCCGCCGAGGCCGGCGCCAAGGTCACCATCCACGAGGCCCACCACACCCTAGGCGGCCGGGCCCGCACCGCCGAGGGCCCGTACCGCACGAACGAGGGTCCGCACGCCCTCTACAACGGCGGCCCGCACTGGGCCTGGCTCAAGCAGCGCGACCTCATCGGCCCGCTCGCCCCGATCCCGCCCCTGGAGGCGGCCCGGCTGCGGCTGCGCCACCACGGCGTGCTGCGCCGCACCCCGCCCTTCCCGATGCTGAAGCTGCTGCGCCGGACCGCCGAACAGGCGCCCGTGGACGTCGACTTCCTGACCTGGGCCACCGGCATCGCGGGCGAGGAGGGCGCCCGGGCCGCCGCCCACTACTCGGCCGTCGCCCTCTTCCACCACGACCCCGGCTCCCTGTCGGCGGCGTTCGTGCAGGAGCGGCTGCGCCGCGCCACCAAGCTGCCGCCCGAGGCGCACTACCCGCGCGGCGGCTGGGCGAGCCTCATCGACCGCATGGCCGCCCGCGCCTGGAACCTGGGCGTGCGGATCGAGACCCTGTCCCGCGTCGACACGCTCCCCACGGACACGCCGGTCGTCGTCGCCACCTCCCTCGACGCCGCCCGGCGGCTGCTGGGCGACGACTCGCTGACCTGGCCGAGCGGCCGTGCCGTCCTCGTCGACCTCGCTCTGCGCACCCGGCGCGGGGACGCCTTCGTGGTCTCCGACCTCGACGCGCCCGGCTGGCTGGAGCGGTTCACCGCCCAGGACCGCAGCCTCGCCCCGGCCGGCGAGCAGCTGATCCAGGGGCACCTCCCCATCGCCCCGCACGAGTCCAAGGCCGACGGCACCGCCCGCGCCGAGCAGCTGCTCGACCTGGGCTTCCCGGGCTGGCGCGAGCGCGTCACCTGGCGGCGCGAGGCCGTGGCGAACGGCCGTACGGGCGCGGTCGACCTGCCCGGCACCAGCTGGCGGGACCGGCCCGCGGTGGACCGGGGCGACGGCGTCTACCTCGCGGGCGACCAGGTCGCGGCCCCCGGTGTGCTGTCGGAGGTCTCCTTCAACAGCGCCCTGACGGCGGTGTCCCTGGCCCTCGGCCGGCGGGAGCTTGACCTCAAGCACGCTTGAGGTTGAAGGCTGGGGTGCGGACCACGGCACCACGCGGAGCACGGCAGCGCTCGGACCACGAGACACCGCGCTGCCCACGACACCGCGCAGCCACGGCACCACACAGCCCGCGCAACCACGACACCGCGAGGAGCCCCGCATGCACGCCATCCGCCTGCACGCCTTCGGCCCGGCCGAGAATTTCACCTACGAGCAGGTCGAGGACCCCCGGCCGGGCCCCGGCCAGGTCCGTGTCGCCGTACGGGCGGCGGGCGTCCACCTCCTGGACACGGCCCTGCGCGAGGGCATGCAGGGTCCGGCACCCGAGCCGACGCGCCTGCCCACCATCCCCGGCCGCGAGGTCGCCGGGGTCGTCGAGTCCCTGGGCGAGGGCGTCGCCGACCGGTGGCTCGGCAAGCGGGTCGTCGCCCACCTCGGCTTCGCCCCCGGCGGTTACGCCGAACTGACCGTCACCGGCGTCGAACGCCTGCACGAGATCCCGGAGAACCTCGACTTCGCCGAGGCCGTCGCCATGATCGGCACGGGCCGTACGACGATGGGGATCCTGCAGTTCGCCGACCTCGGCCCCGACTCGGTCGCGATCGTCCCGGCCGCCGCCGGCGGCATCGGCACCCTCCTCGTGCAGTACGCCAAGAACGCCGGCGCCACCGTCGTCGGTCTCGCGGGCGGGCCGGAGAAGGTCGCCCGCGTCCAGGCCAACGGCGCCGATCTCGCCGTCGACTACACGGACCCCGCCTGGCCCGCGAAGGTCCGCGCCCACCTCGGCGGCCGGACCGCCACCGTCGTCTTCGACGGCGTGGGCGGCGACGCGGCCCGCGAGGCCGTCGCCCTCCTGGGCCCGGGCGGCAGGCACATCGTCTTCGGCTGGTCCGGCGAGGGCCTCCACGACGGCGAGCCCTACCTCGTCGACGGCGTCTCCGAGCAGGTCCTCGGCCCCGTCATGCTCCAGAAGGCCGGCGGCCCCGACCCCGTCCGCATCCTCGAACTGCGCGCCCTCACCGAGGCCGCCGCGGGCCGCCTCACCCCGGCCGTCCACCGCTTCCCCCTCGCCGACGCCGCGGTCGCGCACCGCGCGCTGGAGACCCGGGGGACGACGGGCAAGGTGGTCCTGGAGCCCTGACGCGCAGTCCTCGGGCCCTGACGCGCAGTCCCGGAACCCTGACGCACAGCCCTGGAACCCTGACGCACGCCGCCCGCCCGGCGCCCTCGGCACCCGGCGGGGCGGTCGGGCGACTCCCCCGCCACGCCGCTTCACCGGCCGGGCAAATTCACATGACCCACCCGGCACACCCCCACTACCGTGCCGAAAGTGATCGACATTCCCCGTGAACTGGCGGCATCACAGGAGAAGTTCAACGGCGAGGCCGGCCGCGCCTTCATCGCCGGACTGCCCGACCTGACGGCCGGCTTCCTCGACCGCTGGGAGCTGGCACCCGACGGACCGCCCATGCACGGCGTCTCCGCCCTGGTCCTCCCGGTCGTCCGCCGCGACGGCACCACCGCGGTCCTCAAACTCCAGCTCCTCGACGAGGAGAGCGAAGGCGAACCGGTCGCCCTGCGGGCCTGGGACGGCGACGGAGCCGTCCGCCTCCTCGACCACGACGAGCCCACCGGCACCATGCTGCTGGAGCGTCTCGACGAGACCCGGATGCTGTCCCACGTCCCGGACCCCCACCAGGCCGTCGTCACCATCGCCGAACTCCTCGCCCACCTCACCTCCTTCCCCGCCCCGCCCGGCCTGCGGCGCCTCGGCGACATCGCCCGCGCCATGCTCGACCAGACCCCGTGGGCGCTGCCCCGCATCCCCGACCCCGAGGCCCGCGCCCTGATCGCGGACTGCGCGGCCGCCGTCCGCGAGGTCGTGGACGAACCGGGCGACCGCCTCCTCCACTGGGACCTGCACGACGAGAACGTGCTGTCCTCCGACCGCGCCCCCTGGCTCGCCATCGACCCCAAGCCCCTGGCAGGCGACCCCGGCTTCGAACTCTGGCCGGCCCTCGACAACCGCTACGACCCCGACGACATCCTCTGGCGCTTCGACGCCATGACCGACATCCTCACCCTGGACCGCCCCCGAGCCCGGGCCTGGACCCTCGGCCGCCTCCTCCAGAACGCCCTGTGGGAGATCGAGGACGGCCGCCCCCTGGATGACGACCAGCTGGAAATCGCACGGCGGCTGAGGAAACCCAGGTCGGGAAAGATCTGACCTGGACAACGCAAGGGCCCCCGGGGGGCTCTCACGCCGGAGCACGACTCCTTGGGCGCAAACATGCGCCCGGCGCCGCCTCAGGTCGTCATGAACACCAGCCCGGAGCGGACATCAAGCACGTGTGCGAGTCGTTCATCTGATGTTCCGTCAATCGACAGCAGGCCGATCGACGCCGAGCGGAGCCCTCCAGATGATGTACCGGGCCCTCGTCAAACGGGACTGATCAAGGACTCCAAAAATGCGCCAACTAGCCTCTGAGCAGCGGTGATCCCACTGACGGTCACCCGTATGGAGGGCTGGTGACCAAGCCCACAAATGCCCGTCTGAGTTGGGATATTCGGCGTGGCCTGAGTCACGATCTCTTTGACGACAAGCCCCCGTTACAGACGACGGGGCGGTCCGGGCGTAAGCCGAGTCCTGCCGGCGTCCGGATGTCACAGTTGCATCCATGGAGCGGCAGGAGTGGAGGACCCGAGCAAGACGGGTCGCCGGCCCCGACCACGCCATGGCCGACCGAGCAGCCCTTGGGGTGAAGCCGCATCAGCGGCCGGACAACTTCGCCAGTCCGAATCCGACAGGTCATCCTTCACAGGCGACTGACGAAGGCAGCGAGCCATGACGGCAACGCACGACGGTCCGCAGCTCTCTGGGCCCGGGGACAAGCCCCCGAGGAACAAGCTGCACGACGCCCGGGTCGCAGTCCTCCTTGCGATCATCGGTGGTGGTGCTGCGGGCATCGCCCACAGGGTGATGGAGGAAGCCTCCTACTACGAGGCTATGACCACCGCTGGAGGGGTGACCCTCGGACTTCTCGTCGTGATCTTCGTGGTGATGACCTACATCTGGTCCTGATCACGCACACGGACAGGTCAGGAAACGTCCGAGTCGCCACATCCACTGACGACAAAACCCCAGGTCAGAACACATCTGACCTGGGGTTCCAGCAGAGCCCCCTGTCGGATTCGAACCGACGACCTACGCATTACAAGTGCGTTGCTCTGGCCAGCTGAGCTAAGGAGGCGCGCGTACTACGACGCCGTACGCGAGGCGGCACCACTGTACACAGAGCCCGTTACCCCGAGCCACGAAGTTCCGGTCCGCCCGGTCTCATCCCAGCTCGTACTCGAACCGGTACGCCACCGCCGCCTCCCCCTGCCGCGCGGTGAAGCCGCCCTTCCCCTTCAGCCCGGACAGCTCCCCACTGCCCGAGCCCTCCACCACCTCGAAGGCGCAGTGCACGGTTCCGTCCTCGCCGAACCACCCGCGTTCCTCGACGGCGAAGCTCCCCTCCCGCCCGTCGAGGCGGCCGGTGAGCAGCTCCATGCCGGCGAAGGAGCCGGTCTTGGGGGTGGTGTAGACGATGGTGTACTCGCAGATCGTCCCGGCCGCCTCGATGCCGCCGCTGAACGTGTTGCGGACCGAGGCGTGGGCGAGCCGGGGGTGCGTGTCCTCGCCCGGGCCGAGCGCGCGTTCCTGCCAGTCGGCGAAAGTGAAGTGACCCGTGGTGGCGGTGGTACGGGAGCCGGGCATGGGCGGTCCTCTCGTCAGGGGCCCGGGCGGGCCGTGAAGGCGTCTGGGACCCAGCCTGATCCGCGTACCTGACATCTCCTGTCAGGTACGCCCCCGGACACCGCACAATGGCCCCCATGCGCGCCGACCGGCTCCTCTCCCTGCTCCTGCTGCTCCAGAACCGCGGGCGCATGACCGCGCTCGAGCTGGCCGCCGAGCTGGAGGTGTCGGTGCGGACGGTCTACCGGGACGTCGAGGCGCTGGGCGCGGCGGGTGTGCCGGTCTGTGCCGACCGGGGGCCCGAGGGCGGCTACCGGCTGGTCGACGGGTACCGGACGCGGCTGACCGGCCTGACCGACGCCGAGGCCGGGTCGCTGTTCCTCGCCGGGATGCCCGGCCCCGCGCGGGACCTGGGGCTCGGCGCGGTACTGGCCAGCGCCCAGCTGAAGGTGCAGGCCGCCCTGCCCGCGGAGCTCGCCGGGCAGGCGCGCCGGGTCAAGGAGCGGTTCCACCTGGACGCGCCGGCCTGGTTCCGGGAGGCCGACCCGGTGCCGTGCCTGGAGGCGGTCGCGGCGGCCGTGTGGGAGCAGCGGGCGCTGCGCGTGCACTACCGGCGGTGGCGCGGCGAGGTGCACCGGGAGGTGCGGCCGCTGGGGCTCGTCCTGAAGGGCGGCATCTGGTACCTGGTCGCCCTGGCGGAGGAGGCCGTCCGGACGTACCGGGTGTCGCGCGTGCTGGCCGTCGAGGACACCGGGGAGACCTTCGACCGTCCGGCCGGGTTCGATCTGGCCGCCTACTGGGAGGAGTCGTCCCGGCGCCTGGAGGCCGCCCTCCGGCAGGACGTCGCCCGGTTGCGGATCTCCCCCCGGGCGCGGCGGCTGCTGCCGATGCAGTTCGGGGCGGCGGGCGTACGGGCCCTGGAGAGCGCCGGCCCGCCGGACGGGGACGGCTGGGTGGAGGTGGAGCTGACCGTGGAGGCCGAGGCCGTGGCGGTCGGTGATCTGCTCCGGCTGGGCGCGGAGGCGGAGGTGCTCGGACCGCCCGGGCTGCGGCGGGCGGTCGCCCGGGCGGTGGCCGTGCTGGCGGGCCGGTACGAGCGGGCATGACCGCCGTCGTCACGGAAGGCCCGGCCGCCGCTTCGAAAATTTCCGCGAAGTTCACAGGCCCGGAACTACTGACAGACGTGTGAACGCCAGGTACCGTCCTGAGCCAGTTCACACGCGTGGACTACACCACAACGGAACACCGTCGTGGCACCGCCTTCCTACTCGGATCGTCCGGCACGTTCCTGCCGGTAGAAGGGGTTCACTCACCATGGCCACTGTGCAGTTCGACAAGGCGACCCGGATCTACCCGGGTTCCACCAAGCCCGCTGTTGACGCGCTCGACATCGACATCGAGGACGGCGAGTTCCTCGTCCTCGTCGGCCCGTCCGGCTGCGGCAAGTCCACCTCGCTCCGCATGCTCGCGGGGCTCGAGGACGTCAACGCCGGCGCCATCCGCATCGGCGACCGCGACGTCACCCACCTGCCGCCGAAGGACCGGGACATCGCCATGGTGTTCCAGAACTACGCGCTGTACCCGCACATGACCGTCGCCGACAACATGGGCTTCGCGCTCAAGATCGCCGGCGTCAACAAGGCGGAGATCCGGCAGAAGGTCGAGGAGGCCGCGAAGATCCTCGACCTCACCGAGTACCTGGACCGCAAGCCGAAGGCCCTCTCCGGCGGTCAGCGCCAGCGTGTCGCCATGGGCCGCGCCATCGTGCGTGAGCCGCAGGTGTTCCTCATGGACGAGCCGCTGTCCAACCTGGACGCCAAGCTCCGTGTGTCGACCCGTACGCAGATCGCGTCGCTGCAGCGCCGCCTCGGCATCACCACCGTCTACGTCACGCACGACCAGGTCGAGGCCATGACGATGGGCGACCGCGTGGCGGTCCTCAAGGACGGTCTGCTCCAGCAGATCGACACCCCGCGCAACATGTACGACAAGCCCGCCAACCTCTTCGTGGCCGGCTTCATCGGCTCCCCGGCCATGAACCTGGTCGAGGTGCCGGTCACCGACGGCGGCGTGAAGTTCGGCAACTCGGTCGTGCCGGTGCAACGTGACGCGCTCGCCGCCACCAGCGACAAGACCGTCACGGTCGGTGTCCGCCCCGAGCACTTCGACGTGGCCGGCCCGGAGGCCGAGCTGGGTCTCGCGGTCACCGTCAACGTCGTCGAGGAGCTGGGCGCCGACGCCTACGTCTACGGCACCGCCAAGGTCGGCGACGACTCCAAGGACCTCGTCGTCCGTGTCAGCGGCCGTGACGTCCCGGAGAAGGGCAGCCAGCTGCGCGTCGTCCCGCGCTCCGGCGAGACCCACGTGTTCTCCACGTCGAGCGGTGAGCGTCTGTCCGACTGACGCGTCGGCAAACGCACAACCCCGGGTGATTCACCCAAGTTGACGAAGCGGGCCCCGCAGCGTGCTGCGGGGCCCTCTTCGTTGTCGACAAATACCCCGGCAGACCGGACGTTTCGAGCGGTGTGCGTCAACCCTCTACCCAAAAAGAGGCCCTCTCTCATCCCCCGAACCGGTGACTAAATGTCTACAAACCATTACCCCGCGCTACCCTCACACGCGTGAAGCACTCCAACACCCAACAGACGCGACGCGGCCGGGGCCCCGCCCGCCGGATCGGCCGCACCCTCGCTTTCGTCCTGCCCGTCGTCCTGGTGCTCTCCGGGACCCTCGCGGTCACCCGAGTCAACTGGTCGGGGAACTCCACCGACCCGGTGCTCACCGCAGCGGACACCTCCGTCGGCAGTCCACGTGCCGCCAAGCGCGCCCCACAGGACGTCCTGCGCGACAAGCTGCTGACCGAACTGCAGGAGGAGAACCCGGGCGTCGCCCTCACCCACCTCCAGCAGGCCGTCAACGGCCGCCCGTCGCTGGCCCGGCACTGCAAGTCCATCGCCCGCGCCCTCGGCCAGGCCGCGGTCCGGGTCTACGGCCCGACCCGCGCCCAGTCCTACGCCCGTCCGGTGTGCGACACGTCGTTCGCCACCGGCGTCGCCGCCGCGCACGGCTGAGCGCAGCACCCTGGCGCCGGGTGAGAAGGGTGGGAAACCGGTAACGGCCGGCGACGGGACAGTCGTCCGCCGTCGTCACGGGCGGGACGCCACGTACAGTTCGGTCTCATGAGCGATCCGAACGCCGCGTCCCGCCCCGTTCAAGCCGTCGTTCTGGCCGGTGGCCAGGGTTCCCGGCTGCGTCCGTACACCGACGACCGGCCCAAGCCGATGGTCGAGATCCCCGGGACGGGGACGCCGATCATCGGCCATCAGCTGTCCTGGCTCGCCGAAGAGGGCGTGACGGACGTGGTGGTCTCCTGCGGCCACCTCGCCGACGTCCTGCAGAAGTGGCTGGAGACGGCCGAGCTGCCCGTCTCCGTCACCACCGTCGTCGAATCGGAGCCGCTCGGCCGCGGCGGCGGCCTCAAGTACGCCGCAGCGCATCTTCCCCACCCGGACCAGCCCTGGTACGCCACGAACGGCGACATCTGGACGCGGTTCTCGCTGCGCGACATGGCGGACTTCCACACCGAGCGGGACGCCGTCGCTACGCTGGCGCTGGCGCGGCCCCGGCTGCCCTGGGGCGCGGTGCGGACGGACGGGTTCGGGCGGATCACCGACTTCATCGAGGCCCCGCCGTCGACGTTCGAGATCAACGCGGGCGTCTACGTCTTCTCGCCCGAGTTCGCGGGGCTGCTGCCGCATCGGGGGGACCATGAGCGGACGACGTTCCCGCATCTGGCCCGCGAGCGGCGGCTCGCCGGGTTCACGATTCCGCAGGGGT
Source organism: Streptomyces sp. NPDC006140 (assembly GCF_040628815.1). Lineage (NCBI taxonomy): Bacteria > Bacillati > Actinomycetota > Actinomycetes > Kitasatosporales > Streptomycetaceae > Streptomyces > Streptomyces sp. NPDC006140. The sequence continues at coordinate 236,277 of NZ_JBEXTS010000010.1, forward strand.
CGTACTGGCGGGCCATCGACACGGCGAAGGACCTGACGGAGGCCGCGAAGGAACTGGCGGCGTTGGGGCGCTGAGAGCCCCCAGGGCAGGCGGCTGCGGGCCGGTGGTGGCTTGTCGCGCAGTTCCCCGCGCCCCTCAGGTACGCCAAAGGGCCCCGCACCTCGAAGGTGCGGGGCCCTTTGGCGTCCGGGTCGGGGGCTAGCCCAGCAGGCCGCCCACCAGGCCCGGTCGGCCCGTGGACGAGGAGCCGCCGTCGCCCGAGCCGCCGGTCGAGCCGGTGCCGCCCGTGGCCGTGCCGCCGGAGGTGGGGCCGGACGTGGTGCTCGGCGCCTGGTTCTCCGGGGTGGACTGCTGGGGCGGGGCCTGGCCCGCGCTGCCCTGGGTCTGGCTGGGCGAGCCGCCGGTGACGGTGCCCGCGTCCCGGGTGGCGCCCGGCGTGGTCGTGGTGCCCGCGCTGGGGCTGGCCGAGCCGGCCGTGGCGCCCTGGGTGGGCGAGGTCGAGGCCGACGGGGTCTTCTTCTGCTGCCGCTTGCCGGGCTCGCCCGGGAGCGGGGAGCCGGGCAGCTCGTTGCGCGGGGCCTCGCCGGGGCCCGGGACGACGACCCGGTCGGCGTCGCGGACGGCGCCGCCGAGCAGCGAGCCGACCAGCAGGGCGAGGCCGGTGGCGATGGCCGTGACGAGGGCGCCGCGGCGCAGCACGTAGCGGCGCAGGTCCCAGATCTCGGCGCGGGGGCCGAGGCGCCGCCAGGCGCTGCCGGCCAGGCGGCCGTCGACGGAGTAAACGGGGGCGCCGGCGATGATCAGCGGCGACCAGGCGGCGAGGTAGATGATGTCGGGGGTCTCGTAGGCGGGGACGCTCTTCCAGCTGACGGTGACCAGCAGCGCGGCGGAGAGCAGGGCGCCGAAGGCCGCGGCCACCCGCTGCCAGCAGCCCAGGACCGTCAGCACGCCGACGATGACCTGCGCGAAGGCGATGACCAGGCCGGAGCCGACCGGGTGCTCCAGGGCGAACTGGCGCAGGGGCTCGGCGACTTCCCAGGGGTGCAGGGTGTTGAGCCACTTGACCATGGAGCCGCGCTTGCCGCCGTCGAAGTAGACGGGGTCGCACAGCTTGCCCATGCCGGCGTAGATGGAGATGAAGCCGAGGAAGACGCGCAGCGGGAGCAGCACGACGCCGAGGTTCATGCGGCGGCCCGGGTAGTAGGCGTGCCGCGCGGGGTCGTCGCCGTGGCGCCTGACGCGCCGTTCGGACTCCTCCTCCTCACCGGGGAGGTTCTCGAACTCGCCGTCCGCGTAGGCCGGTTCGTCGTAGGCGCTGCCGACCGTGCGCATGGGGGGCAGCAGCCGGGTGCCGTCCGCGGGGTCGTGGGTGCGCTGGGGGCCGACGACGGGGGTCTCGACGGTCTGGGTGAGGTCGTCCTCGAAGCCGTCGCCCGCGTAGCCGGTGCCCGCGTCCTCGTGGCCGGTGCCCACGCGGGAGATGACCTGGGTGGCTCCGGTGTCGGAGGCCGGGTCGTCGGCGTGGCGGACACTCTCGTGCCGCACGGCCTGCAGGAGCCGGTGGGCGCCGGTGTCGTCGGGCGCGGATCTGCCGCTCCAGACGACCGGCCGGCGCCGGGTGGTGGCCCCGTCCGCCGCGCCCCCGGCGGTGACGACGGGGATGCGGGCGGTGTCCTCGGTGGCGTTCAGATGCCGTGCGACCCGGGGGGACTGGACGCGACGCGTCGATCCGCCCAACTGCACGCGGAAACTCGCGTGGTTGACAATGACCTGCGCCGGGTCGCTCGGCACCTTCACCATGCTCAGCGCGGGAGCGTCGTCGAGTCCCGACGAGCGGTCCCCCGTGGGTGTGCGGGGTGTTCTGGTGTCCACACTCATCTAACCGAGTGACGTCGGGATAGGACACTGCTTTGACCCGCCGGATCTGTCCGGACCCCGTCAAGCTTGTCCTTGTCGCCCCGATGCTCCCGGAATTAAACCGTTCGAGTGAGGTGTCGGACGCTTGTTCAGGCGCGTCGGCGGGCCGCCTCGTAGAGCACGATGCCCGCCGCCACACCGGCGTTGAGCGACTCGGCGCCGCCCGGCATCGGGATCCGCACCCGGAAGTCGCAGGTCTCCCCGACCAGCCGGGACAACCCCTTGCCCTCGCTGCCGACGACGATGGCGACGGGCCCCTCCAGGGCCTCCAGCTCGGTCAGTTCGACGTCCCCGTCGGCGGCGAGACCGACGACGACGACGCCCGCCTTCTTGTACGCCTCCAGCGCGCGCGTCAGGTTGGTGGCGCGGGCGACGGGCGTCCGGGCGGCCGTACCGGCGGACGTCTTCCAGGCACCGGCCGTCATCCCGGCGGCCCGCCGCTCGGGTACGACGACGCCGTGCCCGCCGAAGGCGGAGACGGACCGGACGACCGCGCCCAGGTTCCGCGGGTCGGTCACACCGTCGAGCGCGACGATCAGCGGGTCCGCGCCCTCGTCGGCGGCGGCGTCGAGCAGGTCCTCGGGGTGCGCGTACTCATAGGGCGGGACCTGGAGGACCAGGCCCTGGTGGTTCAGCCCGTTCGTCATCCGGTCGAGCTCGGGGCGGGGGGCCTCCATGAGGTTGATGCCCCCGCGCTCGGCGGCGAGTTGCAGAGCCTCGCGCACGCGCTCGTCGTTGTCGATGAACTGCTGCACGTACAGCGTCGAGGCGGGCACGCCCTCGCGCAGCGCCTCGTAGACCGGGTTGCGGCCGACGACCAGCTCGGAGGCCGACTTGCCGCCGCGGCCGCGGGCCGCGGGGCGGCGCGCGGTCTGGCGCGTCTTGGCGTTCGCGAGCCGGTTCTTCTTGTGTCCCTTGCGCATCTCGGCGGGCGGGGTGGGGCCCTTGCCCTCCAGGCCCTTGCGCCGCTGGCCGCCACTGCCGACCTGCGCGCCCTTCTTGCCGGACATGCGGCGGTTGTTGGCTGCCATGACCTACCTGTCTCTGCTGTCGCCGTGAGGCGGTGAAGTACGTACGTCTATGCAGTGTGCCGCCCGGAGGCCCGGGCGGCACAATCGATCTTCCGGCCGGGGCCGGGCTAGCGCGGGCCGAGGCTCCAGCGCGGGCCCTGCGGGCTGTCCTCGATGACCAGGCCGGACTGGCCCAGCTGGTCGCGGATGGCGTCCGCGGTCGGCCAGTCCTTGCGGGCCCGGGCGGCCTCGCGCTGGTCGAGGACCATGCGCACCAGCGTGTCGACCACGCCGTGCAGGTCTTCGCCGCGATCGCTCTCCCCGGCCCACTGCGGGTCGAGCGGGTCGAGGCCGAGGACGCCGAGCATCGCGCGCACCTCGGCGAGCCGGGCCACCGCGGCTTCCTTGTCGTCGGCGGCGAGCGCGCTGTTGCCCTGGCGGACGGTGGTGTGCACCACGGCCAGCGCCTGCGGCACGCCCAGGTCGTCGTCCATGGCCTCGGCGAAGGCGAGCGGCACCTCGGCGGCCGGCTCGACGGCACCGGCCTTCTCGACCACGCGCTGCACGAAGCCCTCGATCCGCGCGAACGCCGACTCGGCCTCGCGCAGGGCCTCCTCGCTGTACTCGATCATCGAGCGGTAGTGCGGGGTGCCGAGGTAGTAGCGCAGCACGATGGGGCGCCAGCGCTTGACCATCTCGCTGACCAGCACGGAGTTGCCGAGCGACTTGGACATCTTCTCGCCGCTCATCGTGACCCAGGCGTTGTGCACCCAGTACTGGGCGAAGTCGTCGCCGTAGGCCTTGGCCTGCGCGATTTCGTTCTCGTGGTGCGGGAAGACCAGGTCGAGGCCGCCGCCGTGGATGTCGAAGGCGGTGCCGAGGTACTTGTGCGCCATCGCCGAGCACTCCAGGTGCCAGCCGGGGCGGCCGCGGCCCCAGGGCGTCTCCCAGTCGGGCTCGCCGGGCTTGGTGGCCTTCCACATGGCGAAGTCGCGCGGGTCGCGCTTGCCCGAGACGCCCTCGTCGGGCTGGCGCAGGTCGTCGATGTCCTGGTTGGACAGCGCCAGGTACTGCGGGAAGGAGCGGACGTCGAAGTAGACGCTGCCGTCCGCGACGTAGGCGTGCCCCCGCTCGATGAGGCCGCGCATCATCTCGACCATCTCGGTGATGTGGCCGGTGGCGCGCGGCTCGTAGGTCGGGGGCAGGCAGCCGAGGGCGCGGTAGCCGTCGTTGAACGCCCGCTCGTTCTCGTAGCCGATGGACCACCAAGGACGGTTCTGGTCGGCCGACTTGGCGATGATCTTGTCGTCGATGTCCGTGACGTTCCGCACGAACGTGACGTCGTAGCCGCGGTACTCGAACCAGCGGCGCATGATGTCGAAGTTCAGCCCGGACCGGATGTGCCCGATGTGCGGGGCGGCCTGCACGGTGGCGCCGCACAGGTAGATCGAGACACAACCCGGCTTGAGCGGGAAGAAGTCACGGATCTGCCGGGCGCTGGTGTCGTACAGGCGAATAGTCACGGTTCCTAGGGTAGTGGGCCGTGGGGGGTGGGTGGGGCCGTCCCTCACGCCACCCGCACGACCAGCGCCGTCGCCACCGCCATGAGGCCCTCCTCGCGGCCGGGGAAGCCCAGGCCGTCCGTCGTCGCGCCGGAGACCGACACCGGCGCCCCGGCCGCCTCCGACAGGAGCTTCTGCGCCTCGTCCCTGCGCTTGCCGATCTTCGGGCGCGGACCCACCACCTGGACGGCGATGTTGCCGATCCGGAAGCCCGCCTCGCGGACGATCCGGGCCGCCTCGGTCAGCAGCGTCACGCCCGACGCGCCCGACCACTCGGGGCGGCCGGTGCCGAAGTGCTGCCCGAGGTCGCCGAGGCCGGCGGCGGAGAACAGGGCGTTGCAGGCGGCGTGCGCGACGACGTCCGCGTCGGAGTGGCCGGCCAGGCCCGGGCCCTCGCCCTCCCACTTCAGGCCGGCGCACCACAGCTCGCGGCCCTCCTCGAAGGCGTGGATGTCGGTGCCGATGCCGACCTGGGGCAGCGGGAACTCGTGCGGGAACCGCTCAGAAGCCATCGTTGAGCCTCCTGCGGGCCAGGACCGCCTCGGCGAGGACCAGGTCCAGGGGGCGCGTGACCTTGAACGCCTCCTCGTGCCCGGGGACGGCCACGACCGTGAGGCCGAGCTGCTCGACCATGCCGGCGTCGTCGGTGACCTCCCCGGTCACCGTCTCGTGCGCCCGGACGAGCGTGGCCCGGTCGAAGCCCTGCGGCGTCTGCACCGCCCGCAGCAGCGCGCGCTCCGGCGTGGCGACGACGGGCTCGGGCTCGCCGGGCGCCTGCGCGGGCTCGACCTGCTTGACCGTGTCGGCGAGCGGCAGCGCGGGGACCACGGCCGGGGCGCCCTCGCGGACGGCCTCGATCACGGCGTCGACCGTGTCGACCGGGACCAGCGGCCGGGCCGCGTCGTGCACCAGCACGATGTCGTGGCCGGGCGGCAGCGCGTCCAGGCCGAGCTTCACGGACTCCTGGCGGCTCTGCCCGCCGGGGACGACGAGGAAGTCGGTCCGCTCGGGCAGCGCGTGCGCGTCGAGCAGCGACTTGACCTCGGCGGCGCCGTCGGGCGGGGCCACGACGACGACCAGGGAGACGGCGCGGGAGGCGGCCATCGCGCGGACGGCGTGGATGAGCATGGGGGTGCCGCCCAGCGCGCGGAGCGCCTTGGGGGCGCCCGGGCCGAGCCGTACACCCCGGCCGGCGGCCGGGATCACGGCCGCCGTACGGGCCGTCGCGCGGGTGGCCGGCGGCGAGGGACGCGAATCGTCAGACATCGGTTCCTGTCAGGTTTGTGTGCTGGCCTGGCGTGGGTATGGCCTGGAGGAGTGCCGGGCGCGACGCGCTCGACCGGACCCTTCCGTGACGCTGGTCGAGCCGGCTGCCCGGGCCCGGCACGCCAGACAACCGGGTCGTGAGTGATAACACATCCCGGGGCGACGGCGCATCGGCGTCCGAGTACGAACATGCCGCAGCGCCCGGCGACAGGAAAGAGTCATCGGGCACCGCGGCATTTCGATGTGCAGGCGCGCGCTTGATGCGTGGAGCGCTGTACGACCGGCTTCGCCTCAGGAGGCGAGAACCTCGTCGAGCAGGGCTTCGGCCTTGTCCTCGTTGGTGTTCTCCGCGAGGGCCAGCTCGCTCACCAGGATCTGGCGGGCCTTGGCGAGCATGCGCTTCTCACCGGCGGAGAGTCCGCGCTCGCGCTCACGACGCCACAGGTCACGCACGACTTCCGCGACCTTGATGACATCGCCCGAGGCGAGCTTCTCCAGGTTTGCCTTGTATCGACGGGACCAGTTCGTGGGCTCCTCGGCGTACGGCGCGCGCAGCACCTCGAAGACCCGGTCCAGCCCGTCCTGACCGACCACATCACGCACGCCGACGAACTCCGCATTGTCCGCTGGCACACGTACCGTCAGGTCACCCTGGGCGACCTTCAGCACCAAGTAGGTCTTGTCCACGCCTTTGATCTGGCGAGTTTCGATGGCCTCGATCAGCGCGGCCCCGTGATGGGGATAGACCACGGTGTCGCCAACCTTGAACGTCATGTGACAGGTACCCCTTCCGTGGCTATCCAGGGTAACACGGAAACTGACGGTTCTGAATGGCGTTTTCGCAGGTCAGGGCATATCTCGGGGCTTGACAACTCCGACAGGAACGTGCTTCGGACAGGGAGTGGAAGAAGGTATTCGCAGGTGGGAGCGGCTGTCCGGGGTGAGGGAAACGCGTACGTTACACGCATCCGGAGCCCCCTCCAGACGGCCGAACATCCCCATATGTCCGGTTCCATGTGATCGACTTCCGCTACTCCGTTCGGCGGCCCGGGCGGGGTTCCGGTCGAATCAGGAATTGATCACGACGCCTCCGGGGCGGACCGGCCGATGATCAATTCCCAGGTGGTCCGCGCATTCCTTCACAGAAAATACGCCCTGCCGTCCGACGTTCTTATGTGAATGCCGGACGAGCACTCCGGCAATGTGACCTAGGAGTCACTTGTGGCAGACGAGGCTGTCGTGACGCATGCGGGATCGGGGGTGCCGGGGGGTCGGGTGCGGCCGTGCGGGAACGGCTCGGTAACCTGAGGCCTGCTGACAGACACTTAGGGCGGCTTTATCGGCCGCTCCGTTCGAGTCAAGGAGTTGCCGCCGCCGTGAGCAGCAGCCTTCGACGCGGCGCCCTCGCCGCTGCCGCCATCGCGTTCTCGATCGCCTCGCTCGCCGCGTGCGGAGCCGGCAACAACGCCCAGACCCTGGAGATCAAGCCGGACAACGCGGCGACGAGCGTCGGCGACATCAAGATCCAGAACGCGATCGTGATCACGCAGCCCGACCTCGAGTCGACCGGTCCGGCCGCGATCTCCGCGACCTTCTTCAACTCCGGCCGCACCGCCGAGACGCTGGAGTCCATCACCCTCCCGGGCACCGGCAAGACCGCCGAGCTCAAGCCCGCCAAGGGCGGCAGCCTCACCATCCCGGCCGGCGGCTCGCTGGTCCTGGGCGGCAAGGACAACGCCACGGCGATGCTGCCGAGCAGCCGCGAGGCCGTGCGGGACGGCAACGCCCAGAAGGTCACCTTCACCTTCAGCAAGACCGGTGACGTGACCCTGCGCGCGTTCGTCGTCCCGGCCGAGCACTACTTCAAGGAGTGGGGCCCGACCGAGGTCCCGGCCGCGCCGGGCGCCTCGGCGTCCCCGTCCGGTTCGCCGTCGGGCAGCCCCTCGGGTTCGCCGGCCGGCACCGAGAGCCCCGCCGCGGGCGAGACGCCGGGCGGCCACGAGTCGCCGGCCGCGCCGACCGACGCGGCCTCCGCGAGCGCGACGGGCGGCGCCGGGCACTGAGCCCCGCGGCACCCCGGTCATAGCGACGAAAGGGCGGGACCTCTCCGAGGAGAGGTCCCGCCCTTTCGTGGTGCCGGGGCCGGTCTACGGCTCGAACTTGTAGCCCAGGCCGCGGACCGTGACCAGGTAGCGCGGGGCGCCCGGGTCCGGCTCGATCTTGGCGCGCAGGCGCTTGACGTGGACGTCGAGGGTCTTGGTGTCACCGACGTAGTCGGCGCCCCAGACGCGGTCGATGAGCTGCATGCGGGTCAGCACGCGGCCGGCGTTGCGCAGCAGCATCTCCAGCAGGTCGAACTCCTTCAGCGGCAGGTCGACCTTGGTGCCGCCGACCGTGACCACGTGCCGGTCGACGTCCATGCGGACCGGCCCGGCCTCCAGCGCGGCCGGGGTCACCTCCTCCGGCTCGCCTCTGCGGCGCAGCACGGCGCGGATGCGGGCGACCAGCTCCCGCGAGGAGAACGGCTTGGTGACGTAGTCGTCGGCTCCTATCTCCAGCCCGACGACCTTGTCGATCTCGCTGTCCTTGGCGGTCACCATGATGACGGGGACGTTGGAGCGGCCGCGCAGCTGGCGGCACACCTCGGTGCCCGGCAGGCCGGGCAGCATCAGGTCGAGGAGGACGAGGTCGGCGCCGTTGCGCTCGAACTCGTCGAGTCCGTCGGGCCCGGTGGTCGCGACGGCGACCTCGAAGCCCTCTTTGCGGAGCATGTACGACAGGGCGTCGGAGAAGGACTCCTCGTCCTCGACGACGAGCACACGGGTCACGGAAGGACCTCCGGGGCAGGAAGCGTTTCGTACGCGGTTGATTCAGGGGATGTGGGAGTGGACCGCCCGGCCTCTTCGTCGAGGCCCGCGCCTCCTGCGCGTTCTGATCGGGCGGGCTGCTGATGTGCGCGGTCGCGGGCCGCACCGGCCTCCGGCAGCCGCAGGGTGAAGGTGGAGCCCTGGCCTTCGGCGCTCCACACCGTGACCTCCCCGCCGTGCGAGGCGGCCACGTGCTTGACGATCGCCAGCCCCAGGCCCGTACCACCCGTGGCACGGGAGCGGGCCGGGTCGACGCGGTAGAAGCGCTCGAAGATGCGCTCCTTGTCCTTGTCGGAGATGCCGATGCCCTGGTCGGTGACGGCGATCTCGATGTGGTCCCCGCCGGGTGCGTTCACCCTGCGGGCCGCTATGCCGACGCGGGTGCGGGCGGGCGAGTAGTTGACCGCGTTCTCGACGAGGTTGCCGAGGGCGGCGGCGAGCTGGCCGCGGTTTCCCCACACGTGCAGGTCGGCGGTGCCGCCCGCGGCCATGGTGATCTGCTTGGTGCCGGCCTGGTGCCGGCAGCGGTCGACGGCCTCGGCGACGAGCTCGTCGACCCGGACGGGCTCGGCGTCCTCCAGGGGGTCGTCGTTCTGCACCCGCGACAGGTCGATGAGCTCCTGGACCAGGCTGGTGAGCCGGGTCGCCTCGATCTGCATGCGTCCGGCGAACCGCTCGACGGCCTCGGGGTCGTCGGAGGCGTCCATGACGGCCTCGGAGAGCAGGGAGAGCGCGCCGACGGGCGTCTTCAGCTCATGGCTCACGTTGGCGACGAAGTCGCGCCGGACCGCCTCGATGCGGCGGGCCTCGGTCAGGTCCTCGACGAGCAGCAGCACCAGCCGGGAGCCGAGCGGCGCGACCCGCGCGGAGACGGCCAGGGCCTCTCCGCGTCCGGTCCCGCGCCGCGGCAGGTCCAGCTCGACCTGGCGTATCTCCCCGTCGCGCCGGGTGTCCCGGGCCATCTGCAGCATCGGCTCGACGGCGAGCTTGCCGCCGCGCACCAGGCCGAGGGCGTACGCCGCCGAGCTGGCCTTGACCACGCCGTCCGCCTCGTCGAGTACGACGGCGGAGGACCTGAGGACCGACAGGACGGTGTCCACGCCCGGCGGGAGCACCGCGTCCGTGTGCAGGGAGCTGCGGGTCGGGCGCTTCTGTTCGCGCTCGCTCCAGCGGAACGCCAGCATGGCGATGACGCCGGTGAGTACCCCGGCGATCGCTGCCGCTGCGGCGACCGCCGCGTTCACGTCCATGCACCCAGGTTAGGCATGGGTCGGGCACCGGCCACAGCCGTCGGGCTGCCGACTCGAACACTCGTCGCCCAGAGTTCACCTTGGAGCCAGTATTGGTTCATTTGGGATGCCGGAAACAGACGCGTACAGGCCGGAACGTGGGAGCGTGGGGTGCGGACCGTTGGTTATAAGACGGTCGTACCGCCGGTTTGTCGGTGGGCCCCGGCCCTTGGACCACCGACTTCGAGCGCACGAGAGGGAACCTGATGCGGGACGCGTACCACGAGGAACTGGATTCGATCGGCGACGGTCTGGTGGAGATGGCCCGGCTGGTCGGGTCGGCGATCGGGCGCGCCACGACCGCCATGCTCGACTCCGACCTGAAGCTGGCCGAGAACGTCATCGAGGCCGACCAGAAGGTCGACGAGCTGCAGCACGACCTGGAGGCCCGGGCGATAGCCCTGCTGGCGCGGCAGCAGCCGGTCGCGACGGACCTGCGCATCGTCGTCACCTCGCTGCGGATGTCCGCCGACCTGGAGCGCTCGGGTGACCTCGCCCAGCACGTGGCGAAGCTCGCGCGCCTGCGCTACCCGGATCGCGCCGTCCCGAGCGACCTGCACGCCACCATCCTCGAGATGGGCCAGCTCGCCCAGCGCCTGATGGCCAAGGCCGCCGAGGTGATCATCACCAAGGACGTCGACCTGGCGCTCCAGCTGGAGCAGGACGACGACGAGATGGACCTGCTGCACCGCACGCTCTTCCAGCACCTGATGGACGACCGCTGGAAGCACGGCATCGAGACGGCCGTGGACGTCACGCTGCTCGGCCGCTACTACGAGCGGTTCGCCGACCACGCGGTGTCCGTCGCCAAGCGCGTGGTGTACCTGGTGACGGGTGAGCACGCGGACGAGCTCCAGACGGACGCGCAGCCGGAGATCCAGGCGGTTCCGGGGGCGGAGAGCGCCTGACCTTCCGTCCCGCCAAGGGCGTGAAAGGGCCGGGCGGGGATCGGCCGGGGCGCGCGGGCGCCTCTGTGCGCCGTTGATGCGCCCAGCGGAACGGGCGTCCAATGGGCACAGGCACCAGCCTCGAGGAGGGACCCATGGCCGAATCCCCCAGCATCACGCCCGACCCCACGCAGCAGCGCGAGACCGAGCAGCCCGCCGAGATCAGGAACCTGCCCCTGGTCGCCGCGTGCGGCTGCGGCTCGGGCTGCGGCTGCGGGTGCCAGTCGGGCAGCCCCTGCCAGTGCGGCTGACGCCGGCACGTTGTCCGTACGACCTTCAGGGCCCCGGCGGTTCGCCGGGGCCCTGCGGCGTTGAGGTCGCCCGCGGGGCCGTACGGGCGGACCATGGAAGGGACGGGGCGGTGGGACGGGGGCGATGGGCGGAGTGCCGTCCGAGTGCCGTACCGGGAAGGAGGCACGGGCCATGGCCAAGTTCATGGATGTCCACCACAGCATGAAGGGCATCACGGAGGAGCAGCTGCGCGAGGCCCACGACGCGGACCTCGCGATAGAGAAGGAGGAGAGCGTCCACTTCGAGAGGGCGTGGGCCGACCCGGAGTCCGGTGTCGTCTACTGCCTCTCCGAAGCACCCTCGGCCGAAGCGGTCCAGCGCATCCACGAGCGGGCCGGGCACAAGGCGGACGAGATCCATCCGGTGCCGTTGTCGGTCCAGTGAGCCGGAGGTGAGGGCGCGGACCGGGCTCCCGGGGTGGGCGCGTCGGTGCGTCCGGTGGGCGCGTCGGCGCGTCGGCGCGTGATCACTGGCCTACGCGGCCGTCGATCCGTTCGCGCAGGAGGTCGGCGTGGCCGCAGTGGCGGGCGTACTCGGCGATCTGCGCCACGAGGACATCGCGCAGCTGGAGCCGCCCGCCGGGTTCCGCGCCGAGGTCGGAGTAGCCGGCGTTGCAGGTGCCGAGGTCGGTGACGCCCGCGAGGTAGCGGTCGCTGCGTTCCACCTCGGTCCGCCACTGCCGCCAGGCCTCGTCCACGATCGCCTGGTCGGCGACCGCGCCGTTGAAGTCGCCGTCGCGGTCCTCGTCCGTGCGGTACAGCTTCGGCGCGTCCTCGCCGGCCATCACCCGGCGGAAGTGCCGCTCCCCCTCGGTCAGGTGCCGCACCAGCCCGAGCAGGGACATCGTGGACGGCGGTGCGGACCGCCGGGCCATCTGCTCGGCGTCCAGACCCGCGCACTTCATTTCCAGGGTGAGCCGGTAGGAGCGCAGGTAGTCGAGCAGGATGCCGCGCTCGTCGAGGGACTCGCCGTCGGGCCCGCGGGGGTCGCCGGTCTCGCGGGGGTCGTCGTCCGGGTCGACCCACATGTCGGGGTAGACGGACGACTTGGTCCACCGAGCCGCGGCTTCTTCGCCGGCGGACTCGTCTTCTTCACTGGTGGTGTGCTCGCCCGAGACCATGCGGGCATCGTGGACCGGGCGGTGGTGGGCCCGCCACCGAATATCGGGCCGCTGGGCGGGCTCAGGCGTATCCCATGGCCGGGAGGCACGGACTCGTCGAACGTGCAGGCGACGAGTTCCGTCCACAGCCCGCGGGCAGCCGCGGCAACGACCGCGACAACCGCGCGGCCGTACGGGCGCGGATGCACCCGTGAGCGGTCCCGCCCGAACCTACGAGGCGCGTTCCGCGAGTACGGTCTCCGGCTCTGGCGGCGCGGACTCCGGTCCGGGAGGCGGACTGCCGGCGGTGGCCTCCGCCCCCTCCCCCGCCCCGGCACCGCGCCGCTCGCGCCACAGGTGATGGAGCGCGACGGCGAGAATGGCCGTGCCGACCAGGTTGGCCACGAAATGCCACCAGACGCGGTAGGTCGTGAGCGCCGTGCCCGGGGGGATGGCTCCGAACCAGGTGGAGAGACCGATCGCACGACTGGCGCCCCACGCCACGGAAAGGGTCAGTGCGACGTGTTCGAGACCGTGAACGCCCTGCATCCAGACGCCCATTTTGGCCCACTTGCGGGACTTGAGCCCCGGCACCGCCCGCTTGGTGATCAGCATGATGCCGACCAGTCCGGCGAGGAACACGAAGTTGCCCGTGAGGTGCAGGATCTCCATGCCCAGCGCGGGCTTGGACGGGTCCACCCGGCCCATGCCACGGGCCAGACTGTCCCCCCAGGGCGTCATCCACGCGGGAGCGTCGGGGTGCGCTATCCAGTAGGCCGCCTGGGCGACATGCTCCTGCAGGTGCCCGATCTGGCCGATGACACCCAGGCCGATCACCGCGACCGCGGTCCGGTACAGCCAGGGCCGTAACGGTCCTCTGTTCGCCCAGGCCAGGACGGCCACGGCCAGCCACATCGCGACGCACCACGTGATCAGGAATGCGGCTCCCGCGACGTCCAGGGCGCCGGCCACGGCACCCGTGCCGTCCGCGGTTCCGTGGGTGTGCGGCACATGCGAGGAGTGGTCCATGTGGCTCCCTTGTCAGCCGTTCGGTTCGCGTACGCCACTCGGATTCCGTCGGGGTCAGCGAGAGGGCGGGTGCGCTCCGCCGGGGTGCGCGGGGTGCCGCAGGAGTTCCGCGATCCGCTCCGCCAGGTCGGCCGCCGCTTCCCGGGCGAGCGGGGGAGGCCCGGGCGCCGGCAGCAGCCGGTCGCCCAGCAACTCCTCCAGCGCGTCACCGAGTTGGGCGAGCACCGCGTCCACGAGGGTGTCCGGCAGGACCTGGTAGGTGATGTGCGTGGACCCCTCCTCGCCCGCCGTGGCGGCGTGCACCCAGCCGACGGGAATGTAGAGCACGTCGCCGGGCGTCAGCGTGACCCTGGCGGTCGGCCGGCCCAGGTTCTCCGGGTCGACCCGGGAAGGCGCCGCACCCTCGCGCGCCCACAACGACCACGTCTTGCGCCCGTCCAGCTGGAGCAGGAAGTTGTCCTCACCGTCGGCGTGCGGCACCAGGCCCGAGTGGCCCGCTCCGGTCCGGAAGACGTGCGCCTCCACCTCGCAGCCGAAGTCCTCGGTCAGCTGCCCGCACAGTTCCCGCACGGCGGGCACCCAGTGCTCGGCGTTGGCCAGCACGACCGTCGCGCCCGCGTCCAGGAGCCGGCGCACCTTCTCCTCGTCCACCAGGTCCGCCACCGGCTGCCCGGCGATGGTGCGGGCATGAGTGAATTCCGCGGGATGGTGCAGGCGGCCCGCCGTGGAGATGCTGACGCGGTCGGCGCGCACCCCCTGGCCGAGCAGCGCGTCCACCTGCGCCGGCGGCAGCCGCCCCGGCGCGTCGGCTTCGGCGCAGCGGCCGAGGGCGTGCCCGCGCCGCCAGTGGTGCGCCAGGAAGTCCGGTGGCAGTCCCCACGCGGTGAAGAGCTTTTCAGAGGTCACGGGTCACCTCGTCCAGCTCCTCGCGCCGGAACCAGGCGACGGCCAGGCAGGCGAGCACGGTCGGGGCCCCGCCCTCGCCCAGCGCCCGTACCGCCGTCGCGTGCGCGCGGGCCCACGCCTCGCGCGGCGCGCCCGACCGCGGCACGCCGTCGTCGGCTGCGGCCAGCGCCGCCCGGTGCTCGTGCCACTGCGCCGCCCCCGCCGCGACGGCCTGCTCGAACGGGACGCGCACCGCGCCCTGATGCCACGCCTCGTCCACCAACAGCAGTGCCCTGCCGGGGTGTGCGGTCAGCGCGGCGGTACCCAGTACGGCCAGCAGCCTGCGGGCATCCAGCCCCATCAGCACCACTCCCGCCTCGGCCACCGGATCGGCGTCCAGGGCCGGCAGGTCGAACGTCGTGTACGGCTGCTCAAGCATGGACGCGCTCCGTTCCGCCTGCCGCCACCTGGGCCAGGATGCTCCCGGCGACGCGGGACACGCCCACGCGGTGGCCGTCGATGTTGCGCGCGGCCGGTCCGAGCACCATGCACGCCGCCGCGCCGAGGGCGTGCACGCGCGGTGCCGCGCGGTAGGCGAGGGTCGCCTCGTCGAGGTCGGGCCACCCGTCGCGCAGCCGGACCACGTCCGCGGGCAGCAGGCCGCCGCCGACGTTCGGTTTCGTGCCGAGGGCCAGGACGACGCGGTCGCCCGCCAGGGCCGTGCCGTCGGCCAGCTCCACACCGCCGGCACGCAGCCCGGCCACGTCGACACCCCGGTGCACGAGCAGCCGCCCCTCGGCTTCCGCCGCCTGGAGCCCGGGCCGGAACTCGAACATCACCGACGCGACCCGGTGCTGCCGCATCATCTCCAGCCGGTCCTCCCAACTGGTGCCGTGGAACCGCGCTCGGCCCTCGGCGCGGAAGAACGAGGCGTTGACGTCCGCGCACTGGTAGTGCTCGGTCTGCCTGCGCAGCACCCAGTGCACGCGGCCACCGGCGGCGAGGCTGTCGGTCACGACATGCGCGCCACTGAGCCCCGCGCCCACCACGACGGTGGTGCCGGCGGCCGGTGTCGGCTCGTCCCAGTAGTGAACGCGCTCGGGCAGCGGGCCCGGCCACTCGGCACGCTCCTCGCCCGTGCACAGCACGACCGAGGAGGCCGTGACATCGCCGAGCGTCGTGCGCACCACGACCTGGTGGTCACCGGGCAGCACCTCCAGCACGTCGCCCTGCCACAGCCGGTCGGCGAGTCCGTGTACGGCGACCACGTGGTCCACGTACGCCTCGAACACGTCCAGCGGCACGACCGAGCGGTGCCCGGCCTGCGCCATCCGCACCTCGCGCCGCTCGACGTGGGTGAGCGATCCCCAGTGCAGGCGGGCGAAGTCCAGCAGCTCGCAGTCCCGATAGCCCTCCACACCGGGGTGGTGGTCGTAGGGGGAGCGCAGCGTGCGCTGGCCCAGGGTGTCGGCGCGCCGGAAGAACCGCCCGCCGATGCGGCCCTCGCGGTCCACGATGACGATGTCGCCCACACCGGCGTGCCACAGGGTCCCGGCCATGCTCAGAGCGGCGAGCCCGCCGCCGACCAGGACGACTTCGGCGCGGGCGGGCAGCGCGTCCGTGCGCGGCAGGGCCCGGGTGCCCGGGGTGAGGTCCCGGCCGCGTGGCGACTCCAGGACTTCGGGCGAGGGCAGGAAAACGGTCACGTCATCTCCGATGCGGCTGATGGCGGTTCGGCCGGGTGAGCAGCCGAACCGGACACGACGAGCAGGAAGACGAAGGGCAGCGCGAGCGCCGCGAGAACCAGCAGTACCGGGCGCGGGCCCGCCAGGTCGATCAGTACGCCCACACCGGCGATCGCGAGGAGACGGACGGTGGCCGTCACCGCGGTGCTCGCGGCGATCACCCGGCCCCGCACGGCGTCCGGCGTGATGCGCTGCCGTGTCGTGGCCACCACGATGAACGCCAGCGCCGACGCGCCGTCGAGGACCAGCACCGTCGCCGCGAGCCACAGCGGGGCGTCGAACAGGGCGAGCAGGCCGACCGCACCGCCGTTGACCGCGAGCACCGCGGCCAGCAGCAGCGGCCACCGCGCGGTGTCGCAGAACCGGGCCAGTACGAAGCTGCTCAGCAGACCGCCGAGGCCCGCCGCCGACACGACGAGCCCGGTCGTCAGCGGCTCGAGGCGCAGTTCCTCCTCGGCACGCACCAGCAACGGCAGCATCGCCGCCGCCGCGAGCAGGTGCATGTAGCAAGCGCCCGCCAGCAGGACACGCTGCGCACGGTCCCGCCGGACGAGCCGCAGCCCGGCCAGTACGGACTCGTCGGCCTCCGTTTCCCCTGGTGCGGGAACGTTCCTCGGCAGGCGTGCCAGCAGCAGGGCCGAGCCCACGAAGCTCGCCGCGTTGGCCGTGAACGCGACCATCGGCCCCAGCCACTGCAACAGCCAGCCGCCCGCGGCCGGTCCCGCCAGTGTCGCCGCGGCGTCCGAGCCCTCCACGTAGCCGTTGGCGCGCATGAGGTCCCGGCCGCCGACGAGGTTCGGCAGGTAGCTGCCGGCCGCCGTGTGGAACACCGCGTCGGCGACGCCGGTCACCAGCGCGAGCAGCACCAGCGGCACCGGCCGTGCCCCGCCGAGCACCACCTCGACGCCGATGGCGACGAAGGCGACCGCCCGGACGATGTCCGCGGCCACCATCAGGCCCCGGCGCTCCCGGCGGTCCACCAGGGCACCGATGTGCACCGCCGCCACCACCTGCGGCAGCTGAGCCGCCGCGCCGACGAGGCCGGCGGTGACCGCGGAGCCGGACGCCGCGAGCACGGCGAGCGGCAGGACGACGTCGGTGACACGGTCACCGAGAATGCTCAGGGCACGGGCAGCGACGAAGCAGTGCAGCAGTTTCCGCGTGGACGACGAGGGTGCCGACGGCTTCGGACCGCCGACACCCAACTGCGATGGCTCAGCCAATGAGCGTCACCGGGACGACGACCTCGATGACCGGCTTGGGCGGCATCCCGTTGGCGACGTACTCCTCGATGAGGCCATTGACCTTCTTCGGGCTCTCCGTCGGCGGGGGCTGGAACCGCGAGTGGGAGACCTTGCCGCGACGCGTGGCGCACTCGATGGTGAACATCTTGAGCACGGCCTCGCCGGGGCGGACTTCGCCGTCGTAGAACATGATCCGGCTCTGGTCCGGCGTCATGAACGTCTTGGCGAACTGACGGGACACGACCATCGCGTCCGCGTCGTTGACGAACCGGGTGCCTTCGCCGGCGGTCATCTGCCAGGTCAGCCACGGCGCGTCGGTCAGGTTGCTCTCGGACTTGATGACCTGCCAGCGACCCGCGTCGGGAAGCTCGAAGGACACCGCGATGTCGTGCTCCTTGGTGTCGATGGCGCCGGAGATCATCAGGACGCGGCGTTCGAGGTCCGCGCTGGCAGCCATCTGGATGTCCCGCGCCCGCACGCGGGTCTGTACGTCTAAGCCGGGAACGGAAAGCGTCATCCGAACTCCTTTGAGTCGAGCTCACGGGAACGGTGTGCGCGCCTGAGAACCGAACATCAGACCCGGCCGAAGCTACCGGGGGCCCCTACATCCATCAAGCAGTTGCCCTCGGGAAGAGAAAGCTTTCGGCTATGGCCGCCACGGCCTCGGCGCACTGGCCGTCAGGGCCTTCGCGCTCTGGCCCTCCCGGCGCCAAGTACCTAATGTGGGGCGGGTGTTGGAGCCGATGAGATCCGTCGAGTCCGGACTTCGCCTGCTTGCCCACACAGCGCCGGAGTCCCAGGTGGTGAGCGCGGCCCTCGCGGTGCGGGTCGGATCGCGCAGCGAGACGTCCCGGTGGTCCGGCCTGGCACATCTCGCCGAGCACGTGGCGTGCGGCGCGGACACCCCCGGCGCGCGTGCCCTGGCATCGGCCGGCGGCACCTGCAACGCCGTGACCCAACCGGATTTCACCGTTTACCACGGGTACGTCGCAGTGGAACACGGGGCGCTGCTCCTGGACCGGCTGCTGGAGGTCCTCACGGCCGCGGAGGTCACGGCGGAGCGCGTGCGCAACGAGGTCGCGATCGTGGCCGACGAACTGTCGGCCGCCGTCGACGGGGCGGTGATGGGCGGCTTTCCGTGGCTGTGGCTGCCCGCCGCGCTGTACGACGAACCGGAATTCGCGCACAACGGCTACGGCGACATGGCCTCGCTGCGCCGGGTGACACCAGAGGTGCTGGCCGGGTTCTTCGCCCGGCACTACGTCGCCGACAACGCCGTGCTCGCCGTGTGCGCCCCGGATCCCGTGTCGCTGCTGAAGCGCGTTCCCGAGGTGCGCCGCGGTACGCCTTCCGCCCGTCCCGACCGGTTGCCCGAGGTCACGCCCGGCCCGGCGACCGTGCTGGCCGCGCCCGAACAGCCGCACCAGGCGACGGCCGTGGCCTGGTCCCTGCCGCACTCGCCTCTCACGCCGGGCCACGTGCGGGCGTCGGTGCTGGCGGACGTGCTCGTGGGGCCGGACGACGGGGTGCTGGAGGACTCGCTGCCGCGGGCGCTGGAGCTGGCGGCCTACGTGGGGCCGTTCGCCGACCCGTGGGACGTGGCCGCGCCACTGCCCTTCGTGGTGGAGGTGCACCATGAGGCCGACGAGGACCCGCTGGGAGTGCCGGCGGCCGTCGTGGCCGTCCTCAAGGAGTGGGACGTGGGAGAGGACCTGGTCGTCGCGGCGGCGCGGCGGATGGGGACGGAACTGCGGCAGCGGCTGGCGGACCCCGTCACCCTGCCCGTGCTGTCGGTGGCCTCGGAGCTGGTGCACGGCGGGGTGGAGCGACTGGCCGACGCGCCTGGACGCCTGGCCGACGTGTCGCCCGCGCACCTGCGTGCCGTGGCCGGCGAACTGGTGGCCGCGCCGTATCGCGTCCTCACACGGGGACCACGCTCGTGACGGCCGTGCTGACGCGGCCGGACGCGCCCCTGGCCTGGCTGCGGGTCCGGTTGCGGGTCGAGGCGGACCCCGCCGGGCGCGTCGCGCTCGGGCGGGTGCTCGCCGAGGCGCTGCCCACGGCGCCGGCCGGCGGGACACCGCTGCACCGGCGGCTGGCGCTCCTGGGCGCCGTGGCGAGCGTGGAGGCGGACGGACATGGCGTGGTGGCGCACGTGGCCGCCGAGCCGGGCCGGTTCGCGGAAACCGTGGAAGCCGTGACGTCGGCGCTGCACGCCCCGCTTCCGGCCGGGCTCCTGGCCGAGGCACGGGCCGCCTCGGCGGCGGCGTGGCGTTGGGAGCGCGACGACAGCGAGGCGACGGCGGACCTGCTGGCGGACCTCGCCCTGCACACGCCGCCGTCGCAGTGGTCCGGGCTCCACGACGCGCTGCTCGCGGCGATGGCGGACCGGACGCCCTCGTTGTCCCGGCCGGCGTCGGCGGGCACCTTGTCCGCCGCGTACGTCGGCCCGCACCACGGAGCCGCCCTGCTGCACGGCTTGTCCTCCCGGGGCGCGGAACCCGCCCCGGACACCTCTCCCGTCTCCCGCGGACACTGGGACCTGGACGTGGTCAGCGACGGCAGCGCCCTCATCCGCCTGGGCTGGCGAGCGCCACGGCGCGACCATGAGGACTTCGCGGCACTCGCCGTCGCCGCCCGCGTCGTCGGTGGCCACCACCACGCGTGGCTCACCCGGGAGTTCCGCACCGAACGACGCTGGGCGTACTCGCCGTGGGCGCTGCTGCGCTCCGGACCGGGCCACGGCCTGTGGCAGGTGTCCCTGCGCGTTCCGCACGGCCATGTGGAGGAGGCCGCGGCCCGAGTCAGAGCCCTGGTCCGTTCGTGTCGCCCGACGGAGGCGGAGCACCACGCCGCCGTCGCCCACGCCCGCACCGAGATCCTGCGCCTGTGGTCCGCGGGTGAGACGGCGGTATCACTGCTGGGCTACTGGCAGGACCTCGGTCTGGACCCGCACGAGGAGAGGACGCGGTGGCTGGCCGCCCTGTCCGCCACCACCCGCGACACCGTCGCCGACGCCGCTTCCCGGTGGCTGGACACCGAGCCCCACATCACCGCGGTTCTCGGCTGACGTGCGGGATCACGCCGCCCCGACCTCCGGCTGCGCCCGCGTCCCCGCCTCCGGTTCGGCCACCACCGCCGCCTTCTCCTCCGGCACCCGCCTCATCAGCACCCCGTACCCCAGCCCGGCCACGGTCCCCAGCACGGCGCACGCGCCCCACAGCCACTCCGCCCCGAACCGGTCGATGACGAAGCCGGACAGCAGCGGGGCGACCAGGCCGGCGACGGACCAGGACATCGTGTACATGCCCTGGTAGCGCCCGCGCCCGTGCAGCGGGGACAGCCGTACGACGAGCCCGGTCTGCGTCGGCGCGTTGACGATCTCGGCGAGCGTCCACACGCACACCGTCAGGGCGATGACCCCGACCGACCCGGCGAAGGCCGTGAGCCCGAAGCCGTACCCCGCGAGGACGGACGAGACGACGAGCAGCCGGCGCGGGTCCCGGTGTTCGATGAAGCGGGTGACCGGGATCTGGAGGACGACGATCAGCACGCCGTTGACGGCGATCGCCATGCCGTACTCGGCCGGTGTGAACCCGGCCTCGCCCATCGCCACCGGCAGCCCCACCGAGCCCTGCTGGAAGATCAGCGCGACGAGGAAGGACAGCCCGACGACGCTCATGAAACGCCCGTCGCGCAGCACGGTCCCGAGGCTGACGGAGTCGTCGGCGGAGGCGGCGGCCGTCTTCACCGCCTCGGCGGGCCGGGACTCGGGCAGCCGCAGGAAGACGAGGATCGCGCAGGCCATGGTCATCGCCGCCTCGATCAGGAACCCGGCGACATAACTGGCCTCGGCGATGAACCCGGCCGCCATGGAGGAGACGGCGAAGCCGAGGTTGATGGCCCAGTAGTTGAGGGAGAAGGCCCGGATGCGGTCCTCGGGCCGGACGATGTCCGCCATCATCGCCTGCACGGCGGGCCGCGACGCGTTGCTCGCCATGCCGACGAGGAAGGCGACGCCGGCGATCGCGGCCGGGTCTCGCACGAACCCCAGCAGCGCCACGGACACGGCCGTCGAGGCCTGCGCGATCAGCAGGGTCGGCCGCCGCCCCAGCCGGTCGGTCATCACCCCGCCGCCCAGCGAGGAGATCACCCCGCCGAGCCCGTGCAGGGCGGCGACCAGGCCGGCGTACGTGGCGGAGTAACCGCGGTCGAGTGTCAGGTACAGCGCCATGAAGGTGGCGACGAACGCGCCGAGCCGGTTGACCAGGGTGCTGGTCCACAGCCACCAGAACTCGCGGGGCAGCCCTGAGACCGTCTCTCGGACGGCACGACGGGCGCGCATGGCGTACGGCACGGAATCCCCCGGATACAGCAGGATGTAAGAGTCTCTGCCACAGGAAGTAAGAGGCTCAGTCGGCAACCGCACGTTACAAGTCGCCGCTTGACCGGGACCACTCAATTAACAGAACCCGTCAAACGTCCGCCTGCCGGGCAGCCACGCGAACGGGCGAATGCGTGGATTACGCTCTGGGGCATGGCCGACGCACCGTACAAGCTGATCCTCCTTCGCCACGGCGAGAGCGAGTGGAACGCGAAGAACCTGTTCACCGGCTGGGTGGACGTGAACCTGAACGAGAAGGGCGAGAAGGAGGCAGTCCGCGGTGGCGAGCTCCTGAAGGACGCCGATCTCCTGCCCGACGTCGTTCACACGTCCCTCCAGAAGCGCGCGATCCGCACGGCCCAGCTGGCCCTGGAGGCCGCGGACCGCCACTGGATCCCGGTCCACCGCTCGTGGCGCCTGAACGAGCGCCACTACGGCGCCCTCCAGGGCAAGGACAAGGCGCAGACGCTCGCCGAGTTCGGCGAGGAGCAGTTCATGCTGTGGCGCCGCTCCTACGACACCCCGCCGCCGCCGCTGGACATCGACGCCGAGTACTCCCAGTTCTCCGACCCGCGCTACGCGACCCTCCCGCCGGAGCTGCGTCCCCGCACGGAGTGCCTGAAGGACGTCGTCGTCCGCATGCTCCCGTACTGGTTCGACGCGATCGTCCCCGACCTGCTGACCGGCCGCACGGTCCTGATCGCGGCCCACGGCAACTCCCTCCGCGCCCTGGTCAAGCACCTGGACGGCATCTCCGACGCGGACATCGCGGGCCTCAACATCCCGACGGGCATCCCGCTCTCCTACGAACTGGACGCCGACTTCAAGCCGCTGAACCCGGGCGGCACGTACCTGGACCCGGAGGCGGCCGCGGCGGCGATCGAGGCGGTCAAGAACCAGGGGAAGAAGAAGTAAGCAGCGCTGCAGAAGCCCCCTGCCTGCGGGTTCTCCGCTGGTAGGGGGCTTGTTGCCGTGGTGGGGCCGTCCTTGGCCGTCAGCTGCTGCCGCAGCACAGGTGGATTCGCGAGAACGGGTCCGGCTTCTGCCCCCCGAATCGTCAGGAGCTGGAGCGGCAGGGACGAACTATTGCCCGCTCCTGCGGACGTCCCGCTGTGCTGAGGAGCGAGGCTGTGCCCTGGCCTTTATGGTGCGTCGTATGAGCGGCGACACACCGGCCTGTCCTGAGTGCGACCAGCCCATGAGGTCCGGCGGCCTCGTGTTCTCCAAACGGGAGGACGATGGCCGGCGGACCTGCCGATCGCTGTGGAAATGCGCCGGTCGGCACTTCTGGTGGCGCTGGGCTGACCGGCCGGATCAGCCCTTGGAGGCCTGCCCGGTGCCCGAACTGTTCCGCTGACATCCAACACTGACACCAACGACCCCGGACGACGGCAACACACAGCAGCCAGTCATGCACCGCTACACGAGGCGGGACCCGACCTGCCCGCGGGGCGATCGAACTCCTGAGCAGGGAGGCCCGGGGCCTTTCCTATACCCCGCACCCGGTTCTGCCTACACCTTCACCACGCCGTCACTACGGCGCTCCGTCCCCTGAATCCCCTAATCACCGATCATGCCGTTCCCGCAGGTCAGCCCAGCAACCCCTGTTCTCGACGACCCGCTCGGGATCACTCGGCAGTCCCGGACTCCGTCTCGCGGACAACCACGTCGGCGACCCCGTCACGGACCTCCGCCTTGGACGGCGTCCGTCCCGGCCCCTCGAAGGTGCGCGAGAAGAGAGGCTCGTCCCAGACGCGGTTCGCCATGGCGGCGAGGTGGATGCCCTGGCGGATGATCTCGGCCTCGCTTATCCCCCGCCGTTTGGCCGCCTCCTTGATGATCGCCAGGTCCTCAGGGTCGGCGTAGACGTTCGTACGCTTCATGGACATGTACCGAGAGTAGTTAATGCAGATTGATGTATGTTGCTGCTCCGCGTGACCCCTCAGCCATGAGCCAGGGGTCACGCGCCTCCGAGCGGATCAGCTACGCCGCACCCCCCGGCACCCCACGATCACCGCGTCGCAGAGCATCGCCACCGCTCCCAGGACGGCGAGGGGCCAGACGCTCTGCTGGGGGACGTACTGCCAGGTGATGCCGGCGGTGATGGCGCCGGCGAGGGCGAACCCGGTTCCCGGGAAGTAGCGGAGGGGGATGGTGAGGTGGCGGCCCGGTTCGGGCCGGACTTCCGGGGCGGCGGGGGGCGTGCGATCCTGGATCGACATCAGGCGGTCTCCTGTCTGGTGGGTCCCGCCGCTTCCACGGTTCCTAGGCCGAGAGGGAAGCGGCGGGTTGTTCTTGGGGCCCCGGGTCCGGCGGGTCCGGAGTCGCGGGGAGGGCTTGCAGGGCGTCCGGGCGGTCACGCCGCCTCCCTGCGGGAAGCGCGGCGCAGGCTCCAGGCGAGGCGGGGTGCGCTGTGCGCCGTGATGCGGACGAGGTACATCAGGCGGGTGCGGCCCGGTCGTTCGGCCAGATCCGCCCACTCCGCCTTCCACTCCTCCTGCCAGCGCTCGCGGGCAGCGGCGGGCAGCAACTGGGTGCCGAGTGAGATGGCGCGGATTCCGAGCGTGGTGAAGCGTGTGCGTCGGGGTGGGATGTCGGCGGCGTGCCGTGCGGCGGCACGGTCGGCGGGGTCGGGCTGGGGGTCCGCGTCCTGTGGTGTGGGCGCCGCCGCCTGCTCGCGCAGACGGTCGCGGATGGTCCGGATCAGCTCGCTCTTGCGCATGCGCGCCGTCCCCCTGATGCCGAGGGCCGAAGCTATCTGTTGCAGCTCGGCCAGCACCATTTCCTCCAGGCGCCTGCCACGGATCTGCGGAACGACCGTCGGCGACGGAGGAGAAGAAGGAACGGGCGGGCGGGCGGGAGCGGCAGTCCGGCGACGCGTCCGCGTGACGGCCCCCGCCTGCTCCCCCTGCGCCGCACGGATGCGGTCGATCAGCGCGCTCTTGCGGATGCGCGTGGCGTCCTTGATGCCCAGGCCGGTCGCGACCTGTTGCAGCTCGGCCAGGACCATGTGCTCCAGGTCCGTGCCACGGCGGCGCCGGGAGTCGGCGGGGCGGGCGGAAGCCGGGTGCTCGTACTTGTACTCGTACTCGTGCATCTGGCGGCGTCAGCTCCCCAACCCGTCGGGCGCGGGGCGGAGTCGGGCGGACGCGGCACCGCCCTGGTAGGCGGCGGCCAGCGCCAGGCGGGCCGACTCGGCGCCGTTGGTGGTGAAGCGGTAGTAACGGCGGCGCGGGCGGGGCGGGTCCGTCTTCTCGATCTCCGCCTGGTCCTCCCAGAACGACTCGAGCCAGCCGGCCGCCTCGAGACGGGCGAGGATGGGGTGGATCGTGCCGGTGGGCAGGCCTGCGGCGTTCGAGAGCTCCAGGCCGTAGCGCGCCTTGGCCGGGGTCTCCAGGAGAGTCCGCAGTACCACTTGTGTCTGCAGGGTCATGCGCGGCGTTCTAGCCATGCCAAAACTCTAGTATGGGACTGACCTGCGAACAACCCATTCCAGGAGACGGTGGTGATGTGCCGTCAGCGCCTTGTCGCCAGGGCGGGCCGGGCGTCCTTACCTTCGGCGTAATCGACGCCCCCTCCGGGCCCCGGCAAGCTGGCCCCATGACGACGACCACCAGCGGGACGACGACCACCAACACGACGACGGCCACGAGCCCCACGGCGACCACCAGCCCGACGACGACCACCAGCACGTCAGAGGCCACCCGCGCGACCGTCCAGAAGTTCCTCGAACTGCGTCTCGCCGGCGACACGGCCGGGCTCACCGCGCTCTTCGCCGACGAGGTCGACTGGATGCTGGCCGAGAATCCGGGGGTCCCCTGGATCCGGCCCCGGTCCACCGCCGCCGAATGCGCCGCCCAGGCCGAGGAGTTGGCCCGCTACACCGTGCCCGAGGAGGCGCGCGCGTCCGTGGACGCCTTCCTCGTCGACGGGACCGACGCCGTTCTGACGGGGCACGTCTCGGGGACCGTCCGGGCGACGGGCAAGTCCTTCTCGGGGCCGTTCGCCCTGCGGCTCACCGTGGAGAACGGGCGGATCACCCGGCACCACCTGTACGAGAACAGCGTGTCGATCGCCGCGGCTTGCGCTCCCTGAGGCCTGGAGGCTCTGAGGTCTGGAGGCCCGGAGGTCAGCCGCTGACGATCCGCCAGTACTGCCGCTGGTCCTCGTCCCGTACGACCACGCCCAGCCGCAGCAGTTCCCCGCGCAACTCCCGGACCTCCTCGGCGCTGTCCTCGTCCTTCCTGGCCCGCGCGCGTGCCCGCAGCAGGGCGTCCGCGCCCGGGGGGAGGCCGGGGGTGCCGGGGACCCAGCGGTGGAACTCGGCGCGGTACGGGTCCTCCTCCACCCAGGTGTGGCCGTGCTCGGTGAGGGCCTCCGCGAGGCGGCGCCAGGGCAGGCCGCAGTGCTCCCGGGCCAGTTCCATGCCGCCCGGGGCCAGCACGACGAGTTGCTTGCCGTCCCGGAACAGGGCGGAGATCTCCTCGCGGGCGAACTCCTGTGAGCCGTCCCTGATCGTCAGGGTCACGTGGGTGTCGCCGATGCGGACCGACAGCGAGTCGTGCACCGCCGAGAAGCCGAGCAGCAGGCCGGCCAGCACGCCCACCGCGATGGTGGCGAGGGTGAGGGCGGGTTCCGGGACGGAGGTCAGCAGCTCGGCGGGGCCCTTCAGCGGTGCCCACGGCAGGGACAGCAGCAGGCGGGCGAGGAGGGGCAGCAGGGCACCGGCGACGGCACCGCAGGCGACGCAGAAGAGCACGATGACCCAGGCCGATTCCGCGAGTTCGGTGGTCTTTCCCGTCGACGGCTTGCTCATGGGCACTTTCCCGGCTTCCTCCATGGAAGCGAGTCTGCGGAGAAGCCCCCTGCCCTGTCATCAGCCGTTGGTCGCTCGGCCCGCGACTTTGGTCGCTGCCCGCCCCCGCCCGGCTCAGTCGCTGCCCCGCCCCCGCTTGGCTCACGGGTGCATCCGCGCCCCCTTCACCACCTTGTCCACCGCGTTCTTCGGGCCGTACACGGCGAGACCCACCAGGTCCAGTTCCGCCGTGGGCACCGCCCGTACGGCCGCGCGGTTGTCGCGGTCGTTGCCCGTGGCGAAGAGGTCGGAGGTGAAGACCGAGCGGGGCAGGGAGCGGGACAGGGCTCGGGTGTGGGCCGAGGTGAGGGTTTCCTTCGTGGCCTCGAAGACCAGGACCGGCTGGCGGAACATCGGCAGGTAGGGCACGCCGTCCGCGTCCTCGTACGGTTCGCCGATCACTTCGGGCACCTGTGTTCCCAGGCCACTGACCAGGAACGATGTCACGTTGAGACGCTGCCAGGGCGCCAGGTCCACGCGCAGCAGGACGGCGATCTTCGTGTCGAAGCGGATCGGTTCGGTGTTCATGGTCCGAGCGTGCCCGGCGGCGGTCGCCGGGGTCTTGTACGTTTTTTGCATGGCCGCACAGCCCGCCCGCACGCCCCAGCAGCGGATCGTCTCCGCCTGGCGGCCGGACGTGCCGGGTGTCGTCGAGGTCTTCCACGCGCGGTTCACCGAGTACGCGTATCCGATGCACGTCCACGAGGCATGGACGCTGCTGATCGTGGACACCGGCGCCGTACGGTACGACCTCGACCGGCACGAGCACGGCACCCCGCACGACACGGTGTCGCTGCTGCCGCCGCACGTGCCGCACAACGGCTCGCCCGTCACGCCGGAGGGCTTCCGCAAGCGGGTGCTGTACCTCGACGGGACGTATCTCGGCGACGAGCTGATCGGGGCCGCCGTCGACCGGCCCGACCTGCGCGATCCGCTGCTGCGGCGGCGCGTCGGACAGTTGCACGGCGCGCTGCTGCGGCCCGGTGAGGAGCTGGAGGCCGAGAGCAGGCTGATGTTCGTCGGGGAGCGGCTGCGCGGGCATCTGCGCGGGGAGAGCGACAAGGCCCGTCCCGCGGATCCGGTCCTCGCGCGCCGGCTGCGCGAGCTGCTGGACGAGCGGGTGGTCGAGGGCATCGGGCTGACGGAGGCCGCCGGGCTCGTCGGGGCCCATCCCGCCCATCTCGTACGGGCGTTCAGCACCGCGTACGGCATCGCCCCGCACCAGTACCTGACGTCGCTGCGCGTGGGCCGCGCCCGGCGGCTGCTGCTGGAGGGGCGGTCGCCGGGTGACGTGGCGGTGGCGACCGGGTTCTACGACCAGTCGCACCTCACCCGGCACTTCCGCAGGCTGGTGGGCGTGCCGCCGGGGCGTTACCGCGCGGGCCGGGTCAGCGCTGTGGGCGCTGGGTGAGGTGCGCGAAGGCGTCCAGGTTCCGGGTCGACTCGCCCCGGGAGACCCGCCATTCGTACTCCTTGCGGATCGCCGAGGCGAAGCCCAGCTCCAGCAGGGTGTTGAAGCTGCCGTCGGAGGCCTCCAGGACCTGGCCGAGCAGGCGGTCGATCTCCTCGGGGGTCACGGCGGACAGGGAGAGCCGGCCGGTGACGTAGACGTCGCCGTGCTGGTCGACGGCGTAACTCACGCCGTACAGCTTGAGGTTCCGCTCCAGGAGCCAGCGGTGGACGCCCTGCTCGTTCTCGTCTGGGTGGCGGATGACGAAGGCGTTCAGGGACAGGGAGTGGCGGCCGACGATCAGGGAGACCGTCGTCTTCAGTTTGCGGGTGCCGGGGAGCTGCGCGACGTAGGTGCCGGGTTCGGGGCTCTCCCACTCCAGGTCGGCGTCCTTCAGGACGGCCTCGACGGTCTGTGCTGCCGCTTTCTGCGCGTCACCCATGGTGCGAGCGTACGTGACGGCGGTGTGCCTGCAGCGCGGCCGTGTAGACGTCCGCCGTGGCGGCGGCCGCGGTGTCCCAGCCGAAGGACTGGGCGTGCCGGGCGGCCTGCGCGCCCATCCGGGGCGCCAGGCGCGGGTCGTCGGCGAAGTCGCGCAGCACGCGCGCGTAGTCGGCCGGATCGTGGCCGCGCACGAGGAAGCCGCTGTGTCCGTCGCGCACGGCGACCGGCAGGCCGCCGACCGCCGCGGCGAGCACCGGGGTGCCGGCCGCCTGGGCCTCTATGGCGACCAGGCCGAAGGACTCGCTGTAGGAGGGCATGACGAGCACGGAGGCGGCGCGGAACCAGTCCGCGAGCTGCTCCTGGCCGACCGGCGGATGGAACCGTACGACGTCCGCGATGCCGAGGCGGGCGGCGAGCTTCTGCAGCCCCTCGGGCTTGGCGAGGCCGCTGCCGCTGGGGCCGCCGACGACGGGCACGAGGATGCGCGAGCGCAGCTCGGGGCGCTCGTCGAGGAGGACGGCGACGGCGCGCAGCAGCACGTCGGGGGCCTTCAGGGGCTGGATGCGGCCGGCGAAGAGCGGGATCAGCGCGTCCTGGGGCAGGCCGAGGCGGGCCCGGGCGGCGGCGCGGCCGTCGGCGGGCGAGAAGCGGCACAGGTTCACACCGGGGTGGACGACGGCGACCTTGTCGGCGTCGGCCGCGTAGTGCCGGACGAGTTCGTCGGCCTCTTCGGTGGTGTTGGCGATGAGCCGGTCGGCGGCGTCGACGATCTGGGTCTCGCCGATGACCCGGGCGGCCGGTTCCGGGGTGTCGCCGTCGGCCAGGTTGGCGTTCTTGACCTTGGCCATGGTGTGCATGGCGTGCACCAGGGGGACGCCCCAGCGCTGGGCGGCGAGCCAGCCGACGTGGCCGGAGAGCCAGTAGTGGGAGTGGACCAGGTCGTAGTGGCCGGGGCGGTGGCCGGCCCAGGCCTGCATCACGCCGTGCGTGAAGGCGCACAGCTGGGCCGGGAGGTCCTCCTTGGCGAGGCCCTCGTAGGGGCCCGCGTCGACGTGCCGGACGAGGACGCCGGGGGCCAGTTCGACGGTCGGCGGGAGGGCCGCCGAGGTGGCGCGCGTGAAGATCTCGACCTCGATGTTGATCGCGGCGAGGCGCTGCGCGAGCTCCACGATGTAGACGTTCATGCCGCCGGCGTCGCCGGTGCCCGGCTGGTGGAGCGGGGAGGTGTGCACGGAGAGCATGGCCACCCGGCGGGGCCTGCGGTGCAGCCGGAGGCGCGCGGGCGAGGACGCGGAGCGCCGCCCGAGCCTGCCGATGTACTGGCTCACGTGGCCTTCCTCCTTGGCTGCGGGCATACCGGACGGAGGCGCGGATGCCCTCCAAGCCGGTGCAACACCGGAGCGAGGCGTTCCCATTCCTCCCGGGTCCCCGGCGGGGCCGTTTTTGCCGAGCCATTACCAGGGATCGCTCAACCGTTCGAGGGCGGGGTTCGTCCCCCTGGGGTGGCCGGGGGCCGCATACCCTCTTAGGCATGACAGCCCGCGCAGCCTCCCGCCCGCTGGGAACGGTCACGCGCGGGACGACCAACCCCAACCGGCTGCGTCGCATGGACCGCTGGATCGCGGCGACGCACGGCGCGGAGCTGCGCCGCGCCGCCGACCCCGTGGCGGTCGACCTCGGCTACGGCGCCGCCCCCTGGACGGCCGTCGAACTGCTGCACCGGCTGCGGACGGTCGCGCCACGCGCGCGTGTCGTGGGCATCGAGATCGAGCCGGCCCGGGTCGCGGCGGCGCTGCCGTACGAGCGGGCGGGGCTCGCCTTCCGGCACGGCGGCTTCGAGCTCCCCATCCCGCAGCGCCCCCTGCTCGTGCGCGCGGCGAACGTCCTGCGGCAGTACGAGGAGGGCGAGGTCGCCGCCGTGTGGCAGCGGCTGTGCGCGCGGCTCGCGCCGGCCGACCCGGCGGGCGGATCGCGCGGCGGGCTGCTGGTCGAGGGGACCTGCGACGAGATCGGCCGTCGGCACGTGTGGGTCGCGCTCGGCCCGGAAGGACCCCGCACGGTCACCTTCGCCACCCGCCTCGGCTCCCTGGAGCGCCCCTCGGACCTCGCGGAACGCCTGCCGAAGGCGCTCATCCACCGCAACGTCCCGGGCGAGCCGGTGCACGCCTTCCTGCGCGACTTCGACCGCGCCTGGGCCGCCGCCGCGCCCTACGCCTCCTACGGCGCCCGCCAGCGCTGGATCCGGGCGGTACGGGACCTGACGGCCGACTGGCCGGTGGCGGACGGGCCGGCGCGCTGGCGGCAGGGCGAAGTGACGGTGCGGTGGGAGGCGTTGGCACCCCGGACCTGAACCCTCGGGGAACGATCTCTTTGAGTCGTTCGTCACACACGCGGGGAGATCGTCATGCCGGGGGCATACCGGGGAGGGGGCGGCGGGAAGCACTACCCCTGTCGCTTTGCCCGCCGACATGGCAGCATCCCCAGGCGAACCGGAAGTTACTGACGGTTAATCAGTTTGGGGGATGGGGTATGCGTAGGGGCAAGCGTGGCCTGATCGCGACGGCCGTGGCCGTGGTCTGCGCGGTCACCGTGCTGGCGGCACCGGGCACGGCGTTCGCGAGCCCCAGCCCCTCCCCCACCCCGAGCACGGGCCCGACGCTCGCCCCCGGCAGGGACCTCGAGGCCGTCCGCGAGAAGCTGGACAAGCTCTACCGCGCCGCGGCCCGCGCCACCGACGAGTACAACGCCGCCGAGGAGAAGGCGGAGAAGCAGTCCGACGAGCTCGTGAAACTGGCCAAGAAGATCGTCAAGGGCCAGGAGCGGCTGGAGCAGCTCAAGGACCGCGCGGGCGCCGCGGCCGCCGCCCAGTACCGCGGCGGCGGGCTCCCGCCCGAGGCCCATCTGATGCTCAGCGACGACCCGCAGGAGTTCCTCGACGGCACGGACCGGGTCCGCCAGGGCCAGCACGCGACCAAGGGCCTGATCGGCGAACTGACCCGCACCCAGGAGGACTTGGAGCAGTACGCCGAGGACGCCTCCGCGCAGTGGAAGAAGCTGGAGGCGGGCCGCAAGGCCAAGGCCGTCGCGCAGAAGAAGATCGAGAAGCAGATCGCGCAGGCGGAGAAGCTCGAGTCCGAGCTGCGGAAGGAGGAGCAGGAGCGCCTCGCCCAGCTGGAGAAGGAGGCCGCGGACAAGGCGCAGACCGCCTGGCTCGACTCCGGCGTCCTCCGGGACATCAGCGCAAAGGCCTCCGAGCAGGGCAAGAAGGCCGTCGCGTACGCCACGGCCCAGATCGGCAAGCCGTACCAGTGGGGCGCCGAGGGCCCGAAGAGCTACGACTGCTCGGGGCTGACCTCACAGGCCTGGATATCCGCCGGCCGCGGCATCCCGCGCACCTCGCAGGAGCAGTGGAAGCAGCTGCACCACATCGACGTCCAGGACATGCGGCCCGGCGACCTCATCATCTACTTCGACGACGCCAGCCATGTCGCGATGTACGTCGGTGACGGCGTGATGGTGCACGCGCCCCGGCCCGGGCGGGACGTGACCCTCGCGGGGGCGGGATCCATGCCCATCCTCGGAGTGGTACGGCCCGACGCGGGCTGAACCCCCGAGCACACACCGGTTATCGGACACGCACGCACCCCCGGTGACCTGGCCCACGTGACCCACCCCACCCCGAACCACCCGCCAAACGCCGCGCTGACGTGACGTTCGTCATCCCCGCAGCATCTCCGGGCTGTCCAACTGCGGGGCATATCGCGGCATATGACACCGGCCGGTGGCGCAGCGGCGTGGCTCACACCATTCCTATGCGGCGCCGACACCCGCTATGGTCCCCGTCGGTGGGTCGAGGTCCCTCGCCCCCGCCATGCCCTCGGGGGGAGGGAAGGAACCCAAGACGATGCCCGTACCCATACCGCGGCAGAGAGCCATTCCGGCCGTGGAGAGTGGTCAGGCGCAGGCCGCGTCCCCGTGCGGCGGCTCCGCCGAGGACTCCGTGACGGACGCCTCGGAGCAGGCCCCGCGCACGCCGGACACCGCCGGAAAAACCACGGACAAGGTGGACAACAACACCGCCCACACCAACCTGACGCTGCTGCTGATCGAGGACGATCCGGCGGGTTCGCCGATCGTGCCGGACATGCTCGACCAGGCGGGCAAGCCGATCCGCGTCCGCACGGCCCGCAACCTCACCGAGGCCGAGCGGCTGCTGACCGACGACGTCCACTGCATCCTGCTGGACCTCGCGCTGCCCGCGCCCGGCCACAGCGACTCCGACGACGAGCTCGCCGTGCTCAAGCACGTGCTGGAGCTCGCGCCCCGGCACGCCGTCCTCGCGCTGACCGCCTCGGGCGACGCCGAGCGCGGCGCGGAGGCCGTGCGGGTGGGCGCCCAGGACTACCTCTTCCGCGACGAGCTGGACGGCCGGCTGCTGAGCCGCGCGATCCGCTACGCCGTGGAGCGCAAGCGCTCCGAGTCGGCCGAGCGCCGGCTCGCCGAGGGCAGGCTGCGCGCGCAGGAGAACCGCCGCCTGGAGCGCGGCCTGCTGCCGACGCCGCTGCTGGAGGGCTCCTCGCTGCGGTTCGCCGCCCGCTACCGCCCGGGCCGCTCGCGGGCCCTGCTCGGCGGTGACTTCTACGACGTCGTACGCACACCGGACGGCACCGTGCACGCCATGATCGGCGACGTCTGCGGCCACGGCCCGGACGAGGCCGCGCTCGGCGTGGAGCTGCGGATCGCCTGGCGGGCGCTGACACTGGCGGGCCTGTGCGGCGACCAGCTGCTGGGCACGCTGCAGCAGGTGCTGGAGCACGAGCGGGCCGACGACGAGATCTTCGCGACCCTGTGCACGGTGGACATCGCGCCGGACGGCCGCCGCGCGGGCCTGTGCCTGGCGGGCCACCCCTCGCCGCTGCTCGCCAGCCCGGGCCGGCCGGCCCGGCTGCTGCCGTACGACAACAACGGCCCGGCCCTCGGGCTGCTGCCCGGGGCCCGCTGGCCGCGGATGCAGGTGGAGCTGGGGGCCGAGTGGAGTCTGATGCTCTACACCGACGGCCTGATCGAGGGCCGCGTCGGCGAAGGCCGGGAGCGACTCGGCCAGGAGGGCATGACCGAGATGGTCCGCCGCCAGTTCGCCGAGGGCCTGCGGGGCGAGCAGCTGCTGCGGGCGGCGGTGAACGAGGTCCGCGACCTCAACGGCGGCGAGCTGACGGACGACGTGGCGGTACTGCTGCTGGACCGGGTGCCGTAGCCAGCCCGGGGGGTGTACCGGGTCCCGTGGCCCCGGGCGTCAGGGGTGCGGAAGGCCGACCCGGGCGCGTCAGGGCTGCCGAAGGCCCTTACCGGCCGCCGTTCCACGGGCCGTACGGGCCGTCGCTGCTGGAGCCTCGGCTGCTGCGGCCGCCGCCCGGGAGCGCCCGGATCGCGGGCCGGACGTCGACCATGTACACGATCGTCGCGATGAGGCCGATGATCGGCAGGAACGACAGGATCGGGAAGAGCAGGTTCACCACGAAGGCGAGCCCGAGGATGATCAGCCAGAACGGCTTGGTCTTCTTGTCGGCCGCGCGGTAGGCGTCCTCCCGGCGCACGGCCGCGTCGATCAACGCGAAGCCGCTGAAAACGATCAGGGCCATGCTCAGAAGCCACATCAACCCTGCGAAGCCCTGCATCAGCACAACGTCCACCACCCGACTCGGCTCGTCCCTACGCGGTCACCGTACCCGTACAACGGGCCGGGCACCCCCAGGGTGCCCGGCCCGCGTCGGCTCACGTGCTTACTTCGCCGGCGGCGTCGTCTTCTTCGCCGTGGCGGTCTTGCGCGCCGGGGCCTTCTTGGCGGGGGCCTTCTTCGCGGGGGCGGTCTTGGCCTCGGCGGGCTTCGCCGGCTCCTCCTTGACCGCGACCGGCTCCGGCTTCGGCTCGACGGCCACGGCCAGCTCCTCGACGCCCTCGGCGACGTCCTCGATGCCCTCGGCGGCCTCGCCGCGCCAGGTCCGCACGGCCTGCTCGCCGTGCTCGGCGACCTTCTCGTAGGTCTCGCGGGCCTTGACGGCGTACTCGGCGGCCACGCCCACGCCGCGCAGCGCGAAGTCCTGGGCGGTCTCGCCGACCTTCTTCAGGTCCGCGTCGATCGTGCTGCCGAGCTTCTTGATGTCGACGTCGATGGAGCCGATGAACTCCGTGACCTTGTTCTGGAGGGTCTGCTGCGTCTCCTTGACGCGGGCGGAGGCCTCCTTGGCCCGGGCGGAGGCCTTCTCCTGGACGGCCTTGGTGTCGGTGTTGCGCACGGCCTCGATCCGCGCGGGGGCCTCGGCCCGCAGCTGCTCCACCAGGGCCGGCACCTTCTTGGCCTGCTGAAGGGCGAGGTCGGCGGTGCCCGCGGCGAAGTAGAGCGGGGTCGGGTCGCTGAAGGTCTTGCGCAGGTCGTCGGTGATGGCCATGGTGATGGTCCTCCCGGATTCTGTTTCGCTTGAGGGTTCGGCTGAGGGTGGTGTGATCCGCAGTCGGCGGCCGGTGCCCTGGACCGGCTCAGCCGGCCGTCTGCTGCGGATCGGTGTCACTGCCGCCGGCGCCCTTGCGGGTCCGGCGGGTGGCGGACGTACCGCCGTCGGCGCCGCGGGTGCGGCGGGCGGTGGCGGGCGTGCCGCCGGTGTTCTTGCGGGTGCGGCGGGCGGTGGCGGGCGTGCCGCCGTCGTTCCCGCCGGTACGGCGCTCGGCGGCGGGCGGTTCGCCGTCGGCCGTGCGGGTCCGTCGTATCCCGGTGCCGCCGTTCCCGGTACCGCCGTCCGGGGCGGGCCCGTCCGTGTCCGCCGCGTCGGCCGCGTCCTCGCCGAGCACGACGCCGACGACAGCGGAGCCGCCCGAGCCTTCGGCGCCGTCGGTGCCGTCGCCGGTCCCGAACCCGTTCTCCTTGCGGAAGGACTCGTAGATCTGCAGCAGCACCTGCTTCTGCCGCTCGTGCAGCGTCGGGTCGGCGAGGATGACGGCCCGCGTCTCCACCTCGTCCCGGTCGCGCTCGGCGTCGAGGATCCCGGCGCGGACGTACAGCGTCTCGGCGGAGATCCGCAGGGCCTTGGCGACCTGCTGCAGCACCTCCGCGCTCGGCTTGCGCAGCCCGCGCTCGATCTGGCTCAGATACGGATTGGACACCCCGGCGGCGTCGGCGAGCTGCCGCAGCGACAGCTGCGCGTTGCGCCGCTGCTCGCGCAGGTAGTCACCGAGATTGCCGACGTTGAGCGATGCCATGCCTCCACAGTGCCGCACCGCGCTAACTATTGCAAGCACCCGCTTGCAATAGTGCGCCACGCCACGGTCAGCCGAAGGCGGCAGCGTTGTCCGATGCCCATTGCCGGAACGATCTGGGCACGGACCCGGTGACCCGGGAAACGGTGTCGCGCACCTTCAGCAATTCGTCATTGACGTCCCCACCCATCAAGTCGAGGACAGCATCCGCGGTCTCGTCTCCCATGAAGGAAGCCATCTGCCGGTGGGCTTCCTCCCGGCTGATCTCGATGAAGGCCACCTCTCGCCCCGACACCGCGGCGATGGCTTCGACCTGCTGTCGGACCGTGACGCGTTCCGGCCCGGTCAGCGCATACGTCCGTCCCCGGTGCCCCGGCTCGGCCAGCGCCACGCGGGCCACCGCCGCGATGTCCGCGGGGTGGATGGCGGGAAGGCCGACGTCTGCGTACGGCGCTCGGACCACGCCCTGATCGCGGATCGACTGCGCCCACCAGAGGGTGTTCGAGGCGAACTGCGTCGGGCGCAGGATGGTCCAGGCCATGCCGCTGTCCTTGAGCAATCGCTCGACCGCGAGGTTCTCGCACGCCGCGGGCAGATGCGGATGAGTCTGCGCCGAGATCGATGACACGAGCACCACGTGTTCGACGCCCGCCTGCCGGGCAGCCGCGATGATCTCTCCTTCCGCGCCCATGCCCACCAACAGGAACAGCGAGCGCACCCCCTCCAACGCGGCCTTCAGGGACTCCGCCCGCGCGAGATCGCCCTCAACGGCTTCGACCCCCTCAGGGAACGAGACCCGTCCCACAGCACGAGTAAGACCTCGCACAGGTGCGGCACCGGACAGGCGTAACTCCCTCAGCAAGGCACTCCCGATATTCCCGGTCGCGCCGGTCACGAGGATCATCGTCATCTCTCCCTGCCGTCAGCCGTTGATCACGTCCACGGCACGCTAAGAGCTCGACTTTGCTTGAGGTCAAGTCGGACCCGGCCCCGCGATGATGCAGAAGGGATGCCCCGCGGGATCCGTGAGCACCCGCCACCTGCTCACGTTGGGCTGGTATTCCGGCCTGCCCGCGCCCAACCCCACCAGTCGCGCCTCGGCCTCGTCCAAGTCCTCGACCCTGAAGCAGCAGTGCAGTTGCTGCGGTACCTCCTGGTCGGGCCAGCTCGGCGGCCGGTAGCCGGCGACGCGCTGAAAGCCGAGGGAGAGCCCGCCCTCACTGCCGCCCAGGGACGCGAAGCCGGCGTTCGACATCGGATGCGGTTCGAGGCCGGTGGCCTGCTGATAGAAGGCCGCGAGCGCGAGCGGATCCGCGCAGTCCAGGGTGATCGCGCTCAGTTTCACGCGGCGAGCACCTCCTGCGGTTGCGGGGTGCGGTCAGCTACGCGCTGGGGATGGGCGGGGAGGGCCCCGCCCGGATGGGCGATGTCCGCCGCGCCGAACTCGCGCAGGAGCGCGGTGGCCGGGCCGGTGTGCGCAGGGGAGTCAGGCACAGGGTGGTGTCCTTCCGGCGGTGCTCGGGGTCGGCAACCATCAAATCGGTGGACGGACCGGCGCTGCCATCGATTTGATCCGCTCTCATGACGACTCCGCAGCAGGCTCTGGTCCGCTTCGCCGCCCGCGACAACGCCGAGTGGTGCGCGGCGATGTGCCGGGCGCACGGCGTGGCCGGGGAGTTCGGGGACCATGCCTGGGCCGCCGCGGCCCGTACGCCGCTCTTCTATCCCGACGCGGTGACGCTGGAGCCGGATGCCGACCCCGAGGCGCTCGCGGCCCGGATCGACCTGGCGTCGCCCGGCGCCTCGGTCAAGGACAGCTTCGCCGACCTCGATCTGACGGAGGCCGGGTTCCGGGTGCTGTTCGAGGCGCGGTGGATCCACCGGCCGGCCGGGCCGCCCGCCCTGGCCCCGGACCTCGCGTGGGAGGTGGCGGGCGATCCGCGGACGCTGCGTGCCTGGGCGCTGGCCTGGGACGACGGCGCCGGCCACGCGGACCTCTTCCGGCCGGGGCTGCTGACCGACCCGGACGTCTTCGTGCTGGCCGGGCGGTCCGCCGGCGGGCGGGTCGTCGCCGGGGCGGTGGCCCGCCGCAGTGAGCACGTGGTCGGGGTCTCCAACGTCTTCGGGCGGGACGGCGGGCCCGACGCCGCCTGGCCCCTCGTCCTGCACGCGCTCCATCGGCTCTTCCCCGCCCTGCCCGTCGTCGGCTACGAGGCGGGCGAGGACCTGGCGGCCGCCCTCCGGCACGGCTTCGAGGCGGTCGGGCCGCTGCGGGTGTGGCTGCACGAACCGGCCGCCTGAACGGCGCCGGGGTCACTCCGGCTTCTGCGCCAGGAACGTGCCGACCTGCCGCTTCGTGCCGCCCTCCGGTTCCTGCACCATCCGGGTCGTGACCACCAGACCGGCCCGGTGCAGCAGGTCGGCGATCCGGTCCGGCGGCAGCAGATACGACTCGTAGGACACCGGATGGCCGCCGTACGCGTGCGTGGGGCGCACGTGCTCCTCCTCGCCCACATGGCCGGCCAGCATCAGCACGCCGCCGGGCGCGAGGGTGCGGTGGAACTCGGAGAACACGGTCGGGAGCCACTGCGGCGGGGTGTGGTGGGTGGCGTAGTACGCCAGGATGCCGCCGAGTTCACCGCCGCCGATGTCCAGCGCGGTCATCGAGCCGACGCTGAAGCGGAGTTCCGGGTACGCGGCCCGGGCCAGCTCGATCATCCTCGGCGACACGTCCACGCCGAAGACCGGCAACCCCAGGGCGGCCAGGTGCGCGGTCACCTTGCCCGGGCCGCAGCCCAGGTCGGCGATCGGTCCCCGGGACCGTACGAGGTCGGCGAAGGCGCCCAGCATGGCCCGGGACACCGGGTCCAGCTCGGCCGGTTCCTTGACGCGCCGGGCGTAGTCGGCGGCGACGGCGTCGTAGGACTCGCGGATGGAGGCGAGGTGGGGAGGTTCGCTCATGCCGCGACACTAAGGGAGGCCTCTGACACCGCCCCGTACGCGTGTACGTACGCCGACGTCAGTACGCCGGGTTACTCCCGCCGTGAGACGCCACCGGCGCCCCGCCCCGGCACCGTGTTCCGCGTGGATACGACACCGAACCCGAACCCGAGCGTGATGCCGAACCCGAAGCCGAAAGCGATGCCGAAGCTCAGCCGCCCGGCGCGCCGGGCCGTCCTCGTCGTCCATGTCACCTCCTCCGCGAGCTGGCTCGGGCTCACGCTCGGGCTGCTCGCCCTCGGGACCACGGCCGCCACCACCGGGTCGGCCGTGACCGTGGAGGCGTGCGTGCGGGCCATGAAGCTCTTCGCCGACTGGCTCCTGCTGCCGGTCGCGTTCCTCACGCTCCTCAGCGGCCTGGTGCTGTCGCTGGGCACGGCGTGGGGCCTGGCCCGGCACCGGTGGGTCTGGACGAAGTTCTGGCTGACCCTCGCCACGACCACCGCCACGGTGTTCGCCCTGCGCCCCGGGGTGAACGCCGCGGTCACCGCCGTCGCCGCGGGCGGGTCGCTGCCCGACGCCGGTGACGTGCTGTTCGGGCCGGCCGTCTCGCTGTCCGCGTACGTCTTCATGACGGTGATCTCCGTCCTGAAGCCGTGGGGCCCGACCAGGCGGGGCAAGCGACTGCGGACACCCGCCCGGCGCACCCTCCAGGATGCCTGAATACCACCCTGATTTGCCTAAACCTATTAGGCAGATGCACACTCTCTTCAGGCAGAAGGGAGAAGCCGTATGGCACGGGTAGGCCTGACCACGGAGCGTCTGACCCGGGCGGGCGCCGAACTCGCCGACGAGGTCGGCTTCGACCAGGTGACCGTCTCGGCGCTCGCCCGGCGGTTCGACGTCAAGGTCGCGAGCCTGTACTCGCACGTGAAGAACTCCCAGGACCTGAAGACCCGGATCGCCCTGCTCGCCCTCGCGGAACTCGCCGACCGGGCCGCCGACGCCCTGGCCGGCCGGTCCGGCAAGGAGGCCCTGGCCGCCCTCGCGAACGTGTACCGCGACTACGCCCGGGAACACCCCGGCCGGTACGCCGCGGCCCAGCTGCGGCTCGACCCCGAGACGGCGGCCGCGAGCGCCGGCGTGCGGCACGCGCAGATGACCCGCGCCCTGCTGCGCGGCTACGACCTGACGGAACCGGACCAGACCCACGCCGTCCGGCTGCTGGGCAGCGTCTTCCACGGGTACGTGAGCCTGGAGCTGGGCGGCGGCTTCAGCCACAGCGCCCCCGACACCGACCAGACGTGGGTACGCGTCCTCGACGCCCTCGACACGCTGCTGCGCAACTGGCCCCCGCCCCCCACGGAAAGCCAAGGCTGACACCATGCACACCGAGCACGACTGGATCACCATCCCCCTCACCCTGGAACTGCTGCGCGGCGCCCTCGACCTGGAGCGCACCGAGCACGGCCTGCTCCCGCACCGGCTGCCCGCCCGGGCCCGCGCCCAGAACTCGGACGCGCAGCTGGCGATGGCCGAGGCGCAGCCCTCCGGCGTACGCCTGGCCTTCCGCAGCGCCGCGACCGCCGTGGAACTGGACACGCTGCGTACCAAGCGCGACTACGTCGGGGCCCCGCCTCGCCCGGACGGGCTGTACGAACTGCTCGTGGACGGCCGTCCGGCCGGTCGGGCCTCCGCCACCGGCGGCAACGTCCTCACCGTCGACATGGCCACATGGAAGACCGAACTCACGCCCGGCCCGGTCGGCACGGTCCGCTTCACCGGCCTGCCGGCGGGCGAGAAGGACGTCGAGATCTGGCTGCCGCACAACGAGACCACCGAGCTCGTCGCGCTGCGCACCGACGCGCCCGTCGCGCCGCTGCCGGACCGGGGCCGCAGGGTGTGGCTGCACCACGGCAGTTCGATCAGCCAGGGCTCCGACGCCGCCGGCCCCACGGCCATCTGGCCCGCGGTCGCCGCGTCCCTCGGCGGGGTGGAGCTGATCAACCTCGGCATGGGCGGCAGCATGATGCTCGACCCGTTCACCGCGCGGGCCATGCGGGGCACCCCGGCGGACCTGATCAGCGTGAAGATCGGCATCAACATCGTCAACGGCGACGTGATGCGGCTGCGCGCCTTCGGCCCGGCCGTGCACGGTTTCCTCGACACGATCCGGGACGGACACCCCGACACGCCGCTGCTGGTCGTCTCCCCGGTCCACTGCGCGATCCACGAGGACACGCCCGGCCCCACCGCCCCGGACCTCGGCGGGATCGGCGAGGGCCGGCTGCGGTTCGCCGCGATGGGCGACCCGGCGGAGACGGCCACCGGGAAGCTCACGCTCCGCGTCATCCGCGAGGAACTCTCCCGCCTCGTACGCCTGCGCGCGGCCGACGACCCGAACCTCCACTACCTCGACGGCCTCGCCCTCTACGGCGAGTCCGACGCGGCCGAACGCCCCCTGCCCGACAACGTCCACCCGGACGCGGCAACCCACCACCACATCGGCAAACGCTTCGCCGAACTGGCCTTCACCCCGGAAGGAGCCTTCGCGGAACGATCCTGAACGGGAGACGGCTGTCAGCCCCGCCCCCTACGCTCCCAGGGCATGACCGCCACCGCGCTCGACTACTCCCGCCCCGGCCCCCACACCCGCCTGGAGGCCGGGCAGCCGGCGCTCCTGGAGGGGCTTCCGGACGACCCGGTCGGGATCTGTGCCGCCGCCCGGTCCCTGGTCATCCAGCCCTCCGACGCCGCCCGGCTCGGGCTTCCCGAGTCCCGGATCGCCGAGAAGGACATCCGGCCGGTCAGCGGCCTGCTCACGGCCCTGACCGCCCTCGACCCGGCCCCGCTGCACCACCCCCGCCCCCCGGAGCACCGGGTCGTCGGCACCTGCCGCCACTTCGCCACCCTGGCCTGCGCGTTCCTCCGGGCCCGGGGCATCCCGGCCCGGGCCCGCTGCGGCTTCGGCACCTACTTCACCGAGGGCCGCGGCCTCGACCACTGGATCACCGAGTACCGGCACGCGGGCGAGCGGCGCTGGGTGCGGGTCGACACCGAGCACCTCGGCAACGGGTACGTCGAGCGCCCCGAGGACCTCGCGCCGGGCGAGTTCCTGACCGGCGGCGAGGCCTGGACCCGCTACCGCGCCGGCCTGCTCGACCCCGGCCGCTACGGCGTGGCCGGCACCGACCACGCCTGGGGCCCCCACGAGATCAGCGGCAACGCCGTCCGCGACCTCGCGGCCCTGTGCAAGCACGAGATGCTCAACTGGGACGAGTGGGGCCGCATGACCGAGGCCTACGAGGGCCGGACCGGCCCCGACTACGACCTCCTCATCGACACCCTCGCCGCCACCTGCGCCGCCGACGAACCGGCCGCCCTGGCCCGCCTGTTCACGCACCCGCACTTCGCGGTGCCCCAGCGCCTCACCCCGTAGGCGGTCTCGCCTGCACCCACTTTTTTGTGGGTACTGGGCAACGCCCGGGCTCCGGGCCAAGCTGGTCGCAGGGCGGCGGTGAGGCGTCGGAGTTTGGGACGGGACGGGGGTGACGTACAGGTCAGGAGGCCGGTCGGGTGGCCTCCGTCAGTTTTTCCAGGCGGCGGTGGCCCCAGTCGGACAACGGGGCCAGTGCCTCGGCGAGTTCACGGCCGAACGCGGTCAGGGAGTAGACCGTCTTCGGCGGCAGGACGTCGTACACCTCCCGGTGCACCAGCCCGTCCGCCTCCATCTCCCGCAGCGCCTCGGTCAGCACCTTCTCGGTGAGGCCGGGCAGTTGCCGGCGCAGTTCGCCCGGGCGGCGCGGGCCCGACTCCAGCTGCCAGAGCAGGGTCGTCTTCCACTTGCCGTCGATCACGGCGATCGCGGCCGTCACTCCGCAGACGTTCGGATCCTGGCGCCGGCGTGTCATCCTTCAGCCCCATTCGTCATCAATTGTGCATGTCCACAAGGGAGTTCAAGCGTGTCCACGTACAGCACGTCCTCGTCCCCGGAACATTCCGCCCGGCCCGCCGTCACCGTCCTCGGTCTCGGTCCGATGGGCCGCGCCCTGGCCGGTGCCCTGCTGGACGCGGGACTGCCGACCACGGTCTGGAACCGCACCCCGGGCAGGGACCGGGAACTCGTCGAACGGGGGGCGGTGGGCGCCGGCTCGGCGGCCGAGGCAGCCGCCGCCGGTGAGGTGGTCATCGTCTGCGTGGTGAACTACGACGCCGTCGACGCCGTCCTGCGCCAGGACGAGGTCGCCGCCGCTCTCAAGGGCCGTACGGTCGTGAACCTGACGGCCGACACCCCGGCCCGCGCCCGCGACACCGCCGGCTGGGCCGCCGCGCACGGCGTCCGCTACCTGGACGGCGCGATCATGACGCCGACGACCACCATCGGCACCCCCGACGCCGTCTTCCTGCACAGCGGACCGGCCGACCTCTACGCCGAACTGGTGCCCCTGCGCGAGGCGTTGGGCGGCGCCCACACCCACCTGGGGGAGGACCCGGGCCGGGCCGCGGCCTACGACATCGCCCTGCTCGACATCTTCTGGACGGCGATGGCGGGCTACGCGCACGCCCTGGCGGTGGCCCGCGCCGAGGGCGTCTCCGCGACCGAACTGGCGCCCTTCGCCCAGGGCATCGGCGCGATCCTGCCGCCAGCGTTCGCGGAGACCGCCGCGGACGCCGACGCCGGCACCTACACCGGCGAGGGCAATCCGCTGACGTCGGCCGTGTCGTCCATGGCCCATATCGTCCACGTCTCGGAGGAGCACGGCATCGACGCCGGTGTCATGCGCGCGGCCGAGGGCATGGCCCGCCGAACCATCGGGCTGGGCCACGGGGAGGACGGTTTCATCCGTATCGCGGAGGTCATCGCACGGCGGTGAGACCCGGCCGGGGTGTCGGACAGGGCAGCGCTCAGCGCTGGGACTCCTCGAACCCCTGATCCGCCAGGATGCTGTCGATCCGCGCCCGGTGCGCCGACTCCCACATGTCCAGGGTCTCCCCGGCCTCCTTCGCCAGCTTCGCCCGGGCCCCGGCGAGGATCTCCTCGCGGCGGGCCCCGGGCACCACCACGACGCCCTCCTCGTCGGCCACGACCACGTCGCCCGGGTCGACGGACACCCCGCCGCAGCGCACCCGCTCGTTCAGCGGCCGTGCGGCCGACTTGGTGCCCGGGATGGGGATGACGCCGCGGGCGAACACCGGGAAGCGCGCCTCGCGCACCTCGGCGAGGTCGCGGATCAGCCCGTCGGCGACGAACGCGGTGACGCCCCGGCGCTGGGCGACGGCGCACACGTTGCCGCCGGCCAGGGCGTAGTCCAGGTCTCCCGACTCCACGACGACGACCGCGCCGGGGGCGGCCCGGTGGATCGCCGCGTGCAGCATCAGGTTGTCCCCGGGCGGACACCGTACGGTGAAGGCCGGCCCGGCGACTCTCGGCACCGGCCCCCACAGCGGCCGGATCCCGATGTCCATCACCTGCGCGCGGCCCAGCAGATCGGCCAGCGTGGTCGTGGGTATGTCCGTGAACGCGTCGACGTCAGCCATGACATGGACCTTAGGGCCTGCCGTGATCAGAAGGGCAGCGGTTTCGCCCGCACCACCTCCAGCCGTGACACCGCCCGCGTCAGCACCACGTACAGCCGGTGCAGCCCCCGCTCCTCCGCCTCGGCGATCGCCGCCGGCTCCACGGCCACGACCTGGTCGTACTCCAGGCCCTTGACCACGCTCGCCGGCACCAGGGACACCCGCGCGCCGAGTTCCTCCGGGCCCGCCGCCGCGATCCCCGCCGCGTCCAGCGCCGCCCGCACCCGGGGCACGTCCGCGTCCGCGGCGACGACCCCGACCGAGCCCTCCCGCTCCAGCGCGTCCCGTACGGCGTCCACGACCGCCGCGGGCACCGCGTCCGGCGCGGCCTCCCGCATCCGCAACTCCCCGTCCCCGCGCAGCGAACGGGCCTTCGGCACATCGACGTCCAGCCGCTCCAGCAGCCGGTTGGCCAGCCCGACGACCGCCTGCGGCACCCGGAAGCCGGTGGTCAGCTCGACCACGGCCGCGTCCGGCTTCCCCAGGTGCGCGAGGACCGTGCGCCACGAGCGCGCCGCCCACGGCGTCGTCCCCTGCGCCAGGTCGCCCAG
Source organism: Streptomyces sp. NPDC006140 (assembly GCF_040628815.1). Lineage (NCBI taxonomy): Bacteria > Bacillati > Actinomycetota > Actinomycetes > Kitasatosporales > Streptomycetaceae > Streptomyces > Streptomyces sp. NPDC006140. The sequence continues at coordinate 280,877 of NZ_JBEXTS010000010.1, forward strand.
CACCGTCAGCGACCCGAAGGGCGCCCGGCGGGCGATGGCCCGGCACTCCATCGGGGACAGGTCCTGCGCCTCGTCGACGACGACGTGCCCGTACCCCTCCGGATGCTCGATCAGCCCGGCCACCTCGTCGAGCAGCACCAGGTCGGCGGCCGACCAGCGCGCCGACTTCCACGACCGCGGCGGCCTCGCCCACAGCAGCGCCCGCTGCTCCCCGGCGTCCAGCAGCCCGTCCGCGGCCGACGCCAGCGCCGCCTCGTCGCCGAGCAGTTGGGCCACGACCTCCTCGGGCCGCACCCGGGGCCAGACGGCGTCGAGGTACGCGGACACCGGCCGGGCCCGCTCGACCTTGCGCACCCAGGCGTTCGTGGGCGGCCCGGCCCGCCGCTCGGCCTGCTCGCGCAGACACCGCACGATCCGCGCCCGCACCCGCTCCCGCCCGACCCCGTACGGCGGTTCCTCCTCCCGTACGTCCCGCACGATCCGCGCCAGTTCCTCCGCCGGCACCCGCCACCGGTACGACCCGTCCGGCACGGCCAGCTCACCGGCCCCCTCCGCGCGCACCCTCGCGTACAGCGCCCGCCGCAGCACCTCGGCCATCCGGGCGTCGTGCTTGACGGCGGCGGCGGAGTCGTCGTCCACGGCCCGGACCGGCCAGTGGGCGATCTCCTCGGCGAGCGTCGACTGCCGCACCCCCGTCTCGCCGAGGGCGGGGAGGACCTCCGCGATGTACGACAGGAAGGTGCGGTTGGGCCCGAGGATCAGCAGGCCGCCGCGCCGGACACGCTGCGGGTGCGTGTAGAGCAGGTACGCGGCCCGGTGCAGGCCGACGGCGGTCTTGCCGGTGCCGGGCGCGCCCTGCACGCACACCGACAGCGCGAGATCCCCTCGGACGAGGTCGTCCTGCTCGGGCTGGATGGTCGCGGCGATGTCCCGCATGGGCCCGACGCGCGGCCGTTCGATCTCCCGGGCGACGATCTCGCTGGCGCGGCTCTCCCCCTGCCCCAGGTACTCGTCCTCCAGGCCGGTGAGATCCCCGGAGTCGCCCCGGCTGCCGGGCGACCACCCGAACCGCCGGCGCACGACGACGTCCTGCGGATCACGGGCCGAGGCCTGGTAGAAGGCGCGCGAGACGGGTGCGCGCCAGTCGACGACGAGGGGCGGTTCGGCCGGATGCTCGGAGATGCGCAGCCGCCCGATGTGCAGGCGCCCGGCCGCGTCCTCGAACTCCAGCGCCCCGAAGAACAGGGGGCCCTCGGGCAGTTCCCGCAGCGCCTTGGCCCGGCTGCGCAGCCGGTGGCCGAGGACTTCGGCGTCGGCGCCCGAGGCGGAGACGTCCTCCCCGATGACGACCTGTTCACCGGCGCCCTCGACCATCGCGGCGAGGGCGGCCCGGCAGCGGTCGTGGTGGGCGCGTTCCTGGGTGAGGGCGTGCTGGAGGGCGGGTTCGGTCGGCGTCATTCCACCGAGCGTACCCAAAAAATGTGACCGAGTTAAATTAGTTACCGAGTATCACAGCGTGGGGGTGGTGGTGTCCTGCCCTCGGGCACGCCGCAGGCGCGCCGGCATCCCGGCCGCGAGCCACCCGAACGCCCGCTCCGCCGCCGCCACCGCCTCGGCCCGCAGCTCCGCCGCGCGCTCCCCCGCCGCGATCCGCCGCCAGTTCTCCAGCGCGAGGATCCGCTGCACGGCCATGATCTGCCCGGCCGCGAGCCGCGCGTCCAGATCGCCCCCGAGCACCTCGGCGAGCGCGGCCTCGGACCGCTCCTGGTGCAGCTGCGCCCGGGCGACCAGGGAGGGCGTCTCGTAGAGCAGGCCGTGGAAGGCGAGCACCCGGGGATCGTCGTTGAGCCCGGTCACCGGATCGCCCCGCTCCAGCCCCTCCAGGAAGTGCCGCCGCAGCGCCTCCACGGGCGCCCCCGCCGCCCCCGCCACGACCCGCGCGGCCTCCCCCTCGTGGTCGGCGATCCGGTACAGCACCAGATCCTCCTTGGCCGGGAAGTACCGGAACAGCGTCGGCTTGGAGATCTCGGCCGCCGCCGCCACCTCGGCGACGGACACCGCGTCGAACCCCTTCTCCAGGAAGAGCCGGATGGCGATGTCCGACACCGTCTCGTACATCCGCCGCTTCTTGCGCTCACGCAAGCCGGTCTCGTTGCCGATCTCGTTCATGGCCAGCGAGCTTACGCAGCTCGGCGGGCAGCGTCCGCCGTCACCGGACGCGTGCGCCCCCCGCTGCCTCCCCGACGCCGCTCCGCCCCGTCTCAGGGAACAGCGGAGCGAACGATCCGACCACGACCTTCGCCCCCGCATCCCGCATCCGGGCCCGCTTGAGGGCGTTCCGGCCGTAGCCGATGAACCGGACGCCCGCCCGCTCAGCAGCCAGGAAGTCCATCGGCGCGTCCCCGATCATCACCGCGTCCTCCGCCGGGAGGCCCAGACTCCCGAGCGCCCGGTGGAGGACATCCGGGTGCGGTTTCATGAGGTCGGGGTCGGCGGTGCGGCCGTGGATGGCCTCGAAGCACCCGTGCAGCCCATGGGCGCGGAGGTAGTGGCCGGCCGCTTTGGGGGAGTTGTTGGTGACGACGGCCAGCCGGAGTCCGCCCGCGACCAGTCGCCGGATGAGCGCGTGCGCGTGCGGAGTGGGCCAGGCGGTCCGCGCCGCGGCCAGCTCCCCCTCGGTCACGCACACCTCGAGCCTGTCCACCAGTCCTTCGACGTCCGCGTCCCCCAAGTCCTCGTCCCACCGGGCCCGGTGCAGGGCGCGCAACACCGCGTGCGGGTTCTTGTCGGTCCGCTCCTGCGGCGTCAGTACGCCCGCGAGGCCGAAGGCGGACACCAGGTCCCGGAGCCTGTCGGCCAGGGCCCTCGACGATCCCTCCGGGAAGAGCCGGCAGACCGGGCCGTCGAAGTCGAACAGGACACAACGCGCTCCCGGGCCGTTCGCGTCGCCCCAGAGCAGTTCCTGCGCATCCCCGACTTCCTCGATGTCACTGTTGTCACCAAGACCAGCGTTCATGCCGCTCCCAACGTCGCGTTCACTGCACCGCCCCCGGAATTCGTACCCCTCGGTTCCGCTCCGGGGCGTCGTCACTCCTGTCCGAGCAGGTTCCAGCGCGACTCGAACCAGGCCTGCCGACTGGCAAACGGACTGGACTCGTGCGCCGTCACGCCCTCCTGACGGCGGGAGTAGTGGAGGGTCAGGCCCAGACCGAGGACGTCGAGCGCCGGGACGACGCTGCCGTCGTCGACCTTGATGTCCTTCTTGACCACCTCGTAGTAGCCGTACAGCATCTCGGCGTCGTTGAAGACGTACAGCTTGACCTCCGGGGTCGCGCGGATCTTGCGGATCTCCAGGGAGACGTCGACGATGTCGCTCAGGTCCTCCATCAGCTCCCGTATGTCCCGCTCGCGCTGCTGGGAGATCCTCACGAAGCGCTCCCAGACCCGGGAGTCGCCGGGGTCCTGGGCACGGGGGTACTCGAGCGGCACGTCCGTCGACGGCAGCAGCATGCGTACGGACACCCGGCGGGGGGTGATCTCCCCGGAGACGATGCGCCCGGCCTGCACCCTTATATGACCGCCCAGCGTCTCGGACGTCAGGTTGTAGACGTCCAGGGACACCTCCGGCTGCTCGAAGGCCGCGCGGATCACCCCGTCGAGCGACGGTGCCTGGAGTGTCCCGGTGCCGCTGGGCGGGCGCAGCACCTTGCTGCCGCTGCCCTGCCGGGTGGAGATCCACCTTTCCTTGGCCATATGGTCCAGGACCCTGCGCACCGTGTCCCGGGCGACTCCGTACTCGTCTGCGAGGTCCCGTTGGGGAGGCAGTAGGTCCCCCGGCTGGTAAGTCCCGTTCGTCAGCTGGTTCAGCAGAGCGTTGTACACCCGGTGGAACGCCCGGCCTCGGGTGCCTCCGGTGCCTCCGGTGTCGGTGTCTCCGGTGTCTGTATCACGTGAGCTGACCACACACCGAACCTACCTCCATCACTCCACCAACACACCACTTGCGGCCAAGCAGACCACCAATTGGGCCAGTTGTTAGTCGATCAGCCAGACAGGGAAAAGCCAATACAAGTCAACCAGTCCAATTGGACGACCTGGGGGGAGGTGGTCGGGGTAATGGTCGGCGACGGGCCGCTTGAGCGGCCGCGGTCAGGACAGGGTCAGGTCGGTCGTGATGGTCTCCCACAGGGCGTCGAACCACTTCTGGGATTCGTCAACGAACGCCGCGTCCCGTTGGTCCGCCCGCCGAGTGAAGGAGAAGAGGACGGACTGCGAGCCGAGGACGTCGTACATGTCCAGGGTCTGGCTGCCCCACTCCTCCGCGCGCCTGGTCAGCATGTAGTAGCCGATCAGCGCCTCCTCCCCGTTGAGGAGGTACAGCTTCACGGGCGGGGTGAAGGGCAGCGCCCGGAACATCACACTGACGTCGATGCCGTGCGTGGAGCGCAGGGCCAGCAGGTTGTGCTGGAGCACCTGCCCGTGCGCGTTGCGCATCGCCAGCCAGCGCTGGTGGACCGGGTTGTCATCGCCGTGCGCCTCCACGGGTACGGGGAAGGCCAGTTCGATGTCCCGGGACGGCACGAGGATGCGGACGTCGATCGACTCGGGGCGGATCCGGCCCTCGTGGATCATCCGGAGCGGCTCGCCGAGGGCGACCATCAGCGTCTCCGCGGTGTGGCAGACGACGTCGACGCGGACCTGCGGGACCGAGAACGCCTGCGTCAGGCGCGGCGCCAGCCCCACCATCGTCGGCTGGGGCTCCTCCCGGGCCGGAGCGGGAGCGGCGATCCGCGGCGGGCTGCCCTTGCTGACGTTGGTGAGGAGCCCGTCCTCCTGGAGTGCCCGCAGGGCCTGGCGGACGGCGCCGCGTTCGACACCGAACTCCTCCGCGAGTTCGGCCTGGGTGGGCAGGCGCTCCCCGGACCTGAGCCGGCCCGCACGGATGCGTTCCCGCAAGGTGTCGGCGATCTCCTGGGGCGAGAGCCTCCTGCTGTGCACTGCCACGCCGTCCTCCGTCACGACCGATCGGTACGACTCCACCCCACTCGGAGGGAGTTCGCGGAAAGTTGTTTAACGATATCGGCCAAGTAGGAACTACTTAGCCATAGTTGGCAACCAACTCGTCCAAGTTGGCATCGATCTTCGGCCGCTCATCGCCGAAGGGAGGACGCGCCCTCCCCACCCTAAGGAGACACCGCCGTGTCCGTGAAAGCTCTCGTGCTCGGCACCGCAGCCGCCACTCTCGAACAATTGTTCCAGTGGAAGTATGGCGTGGTCGGCATCGTCGCGCTTCTGCTGCTGGTGATCGGGATCAAGGCCCGCAACCACACGTGCAGCAGCATCGGCGCGGTGGCGCTCGCCCTCATGGTCTCGAAGCCGGCGCTGTGATCCGGCGGCCGTCAGACCGTCAGGGGCAGATCAGTGCTGATGGTGTCCCAGAGCGACTCGAACCACAGACACGACTGGTCGACGAACGCCGTGTCCCGGAGTCCGGCGTCCCGCTGGAAGCCGAACAGCTTCGACTGCGTGCCCTCGACGCCGTACATCTCCATGTTCTCCTGGTCGATCTGCTGCTTGCGGCGCTTCGGCGCGTAGTAGGCGAACAGCGCCTCAGTCCCGTTGAAGAGGTACAGCTTCACGGGCGGCGTGAAGGGCAGCGCGCGGAAGCTGACCTTCACGTCGATCTGGTGAGTCCTGCGCAGGTTCAGCAGGTTGTACTTCAGTACCTGCGCCTGGGACTGCTTCATGGACCGCGTGTGTCTCTGGAGCCGGTCCGCAGCGCCGGGGGTCACGGGCGCCGGGAAGGCGAGGTCGATGTCACTGCTGGGCAGCAGGACCCGTACGTCCACCTTGGCCGGTTTCAGCTCCCCCGCGTGGATCTTCCGCAAGGGCTCGCTCATGGCGAGGGTGAGCGACGTCGACATCAGGCACACAGCGCTGATCTCGACGTGCCGGGCCTCGAAAGCGGCCGTCACCCTCGGCGCGAGCGCCACCAGCGCACCGGCGGGCGGGGCCGCCGGGCCGGCCGGGGCGCCGCGCAAGTCGGCGACCGTGGCCGGGCTTCCCTTGGACACGTTCGTGAGCAGATGCTCGGACTGCAGGATGCGCAGCGCCTGCCGTACGACGCCGCGCTCGACACCGAACTCGTCGGCGAGCTGCGCCTGCGTGGGCATGCGCTGACCCGGCTGCAGTTCGCCGGACCCGATCCGTTCGCGCAGTACGTCCGCCACTTCCCGGTGCGACGGCCGTGCTGTCTTCCGCCCGTTGAGGGCCGCGCTGTCCGAGGTCACTCTGGAACATTACAACTTTGCGCCATCTTCGTGGAGTTACTCAACAGGTGGTTACCAGACACTTCCAAGAAGACCCAACCACGGATAAGTTGGCTGCCAACTTGGTCAAAATGGTTGCGCTTTCCGATGGTTGGCTGATCCAACGTCCCGGAAGGATGGACTCCATGCCGCTCTTCGCCCTCGTCATCGCCGTCCTGGCCATCGGATTCGAGCAACTCGTCCAGTCGACGTTCGGGGCGATGGGCATCGTCGCCTTCGTTGCGCTGTCCATCGGCATCAAGGCCAAGAACACCCTGCTTAGCGGCGTCGGAGCGGTGATCCTCGTCATGCTGCTCACCTCGTCCGGCTGACACCCCAGGATCCGCTGGCCGGGCTCCCCTCCGGAGGGGAGCCGGGAGCCCGGTCAGTCAGGCACAACCGAACAACAACAGAACAGGCGTAAGCCACCGCACAACAACCACAACCGAACAACTCGCTACGGATGCGGGTCCCTGTCCACCGGCAGAAGGGAGCGGCTCAGAACAGGTCCGGGCACCACGGCCGCCTGGACGTACGCAGCAGGGCGTCGGCCTCCCGGGCGGCGCCCGCTCGTTCTTCCCGCACCCGCCCGGCCGCCGCGAGCCGCACCGCCGACTCGTCCCCGAGCCACAGCGCCCCCAGATCGCCCAGGCCCAGCACCAGTTCGGCGCTCTGACGGGTCGGCGTACAGGACGCCCCCTCGGCACCGGCCTGGAGCCGGTAGCGCCCACCGGTCAGCCCGTCCACCCCGGCGACCTCCAGCACCAGCGTCCCCTCCCCCTCGTACGTCCGCGCCTCCAGGGCCCGTTCGACGTCGAGGATCCGCACCCACAGCCAGTCCGCGAGCGTGGTGATCGCGGCCGCCCGCGGGTCGGGCAGGAGCAGCGGGAGCAGATCGTCGGGCGCCCGTGAGCCGCTCTTGACGCGCACGACCCAGTCGATGGAGCAGAGGTACTGCCACAGGGCGCGCTCCGCGGCCGGGGTGACGGCGGTCAGCCACCGCACGGTCGCCGTGTTCAACGGCTGCTTGCCGTCACCCCAGTTGTCGTCCACGTCGTAGGCGGCCATGCCCTCGACCTCGCCGGACGCCGAGCGGTACACGGCGAAGAAGGGGTCCTTCCAGGACGGGTCGACCCGTACGGCGCCGGTGTTCCACTTCCACCACAGCTCGTCGCGGTCGATGGCGCCGGGCTGCCGGCGGCACAGCCGCGCGTGCAGGCCGGGACCGAGCCTGCGGACGTCCTCGCCCTCCACGAGATCGATCCGCCCGCCGTCCGCCGGGCCCGCCCAGCGGGCGTCGAGGCCGGCGCGGGGCACGTCGATCGTCCACTCGGCCGTCCAGGTCGCCGGCCCGAAGCCGTAGCGGCCGTAGATCGGGTACTCGGCGGCGATCAGCGTCGCGACGACGTCCCCGCGGTCCTTCGCGGCGGCCAGGTCCCGCGCCATCATGCTGCTGAGCAGGCCGCGACGGCGGTGGGTGGGGTGGACGGTGACGCCCGAGACGGCGTCGGCCCGGACCGTCGCCCCGCCCACGGCCGTCAGCTCCTGGTCGAAGGAACGGAAGGTCGCCACGCACCGGCCGCCGTCGAAGGCACCGAGGTAACGGCCCGCCACGAACCGCTCGCGGCGCCCCTCGATCTCCTCCTCGGACAGCACGGGCACCCGCAGGAAGCCGGTGTTCACGGCCCTCAGCCAGTCGGTGAACTCGGCTTCGGTGACGGGACGTACGTCGATGCCGTCGGCACGGGAAGCAGGGGCCATGGCCTCACGCTAAGGGGAGGGCCGGTCGGTGTCGCGTCAATATCCGACCGGCCCTCCCCGACGCCCCCAGGGGCGCTCACACCAGCAGGTCGTCGACCTGCGCCTCCCCTTCGCGGTAGCGGCGGGCGATCTCCGCGCTGCACTCGTCGGCCGTGCGCTGGAGCCGCTGGCGGCGCCGGGAGACCTGCTGCTCGTAGCGCACGAGCCGCCCGATCCCGGTGTTCAGTTCCAGGTCCGTGCGCGCGCCCAGGTCGGACAGCTCGACCTCGCCGAGCATCTCGGCGGCCAGCCGCCGGTACTCCTCGCCCTGGGGCGTGCCCAGGGTCACGTGCCGGGCGGAGGAGCGGTGGCGGGCGGGGGCGTCGCGCAGGATCTCCGCGAGCCGCTCGATGACGGACGCCTCGGCGGGCGCGGCGAGGGCGGTCTCCCCCTCCGGGCTGCGCCGCGCCAGTTCCGCGCGGAGGATGTCGATCCGCCCCTGCAGCAGCCGCCGTACGTAGCTGAGGTCGGCCTCGTCGCGCTGGGCCTCGCGGCGCAGCGCGCGCAGCTCGGGCAGGCTCAGTGCGGCCAGGTGGTGTTCGGGAGTGTCCGAGGGCAGCCGCGGGCTGTCCGTGCGCTGTGTGGGGGGCCGGTGGTACTCCGGCGCCCCGATCCCCGTGTACGTCGACCAGACAGCCCCCGGCTGCTGCCCGGTGCTTGGTGTGCTCATGTGCCTCGACCGTCCCCTCGACCGGTGTGTGCAAGCATCGTGCCACCCCAAGTGGCCGCTATGGGAACGAGTGCCCCCGATAGACCCCAGATGGGCGGTTAAGCAGCAAAATACGGTCCAGCGCAGGCAGTTGGCGCCCGGCGCAAACCACCCTTTCGGGCCATGCGCACACCGCGCGCGGCCCTGACGTCACCTCCCGGCATGATGGACACATGCGAGCTGTGGTGCAGAGGGTGGACGGCGCGAGCGTCGTCGTGGACGGCGAGACGGTGGGGTCGATCGAGGGCGAGGGGCTGTGCGTCCTCGTCGGCGTGACCCACGAGGACACCAAGGAGAAGGCGGCCCAGCTGGCCCGCAAGCTGTGGTCGATCCGCATGCTGCACGACGAGAAGTCCTGCAGCGACATCGACGCCCCGCTCCTGGTGATCAGCCAGTTCACCCTCTACGGAGACGCCCGCAAGGGCCGCCGCCCCACCTGGAACGCCGCCGCCCCCGGCGATGTCGCGGAGCCCCTGGTCGACGAGGTGGTCGCCCAGCTGCGCTCCCTGGGCGCGACGGTCGCCACGGGCCGTTTCGGGGCGGCGATGCGTGTATCACTGACGAACGACGGCCCGTTCACCGTGCTGATCGAGATCTGACCCGAAAGAATGACAAGCTCTACGGCTCGACGACGACTTCCTGGGCGGCCGCCGTGTCCCCGGCCACCAGGGGCGCGTCCACGGGCACGTTCCGTTTCACCAGGGCGAGGGCGACCGGGCCCAGTTCGTGGTGGCGCACGGAGGTCGTGATGAAACCGATCTTCCGGCCGTCGGGGCCGTCCGCCGCGAGCCGCAGCTCGGTCCCGGCCACCGGCAGGTGCACCTCGCTGCCGTCCAGGTGCAGGAAGACCAGGCGGCGCGGCGGCTTGCCCAGGTTCTGCACCCGGGCGACCGTCTCCTGGCCCCGGTAGCAGCCCTTCTGCAGGTGCACCGCCGAGCCGATCCAGCCCAGCTCGTGCGGGATGGTGCGGTGGTCGGTCTCGAAGCCGAGCCGGGGCCGGTGCTGCTCCACGCGCAGCGCCTCGTAGGCGAGGATCCCGGCGGGCGGCCCGGCCTGCACGGCGAACGCCTCCAGGTCGGCGCGGGGCAGGAACAGGTCCCGGCCGTGCGGCGTCTCCCGTACGACGGCGTCCTCGGGGACCTCGGCGATGGAGCCGGCCGGGAGGTGGACGACCGCGATGTCGGCGGTGCGGTCGGCGACCTCGACCCGGTAGAAGAACTTCATCGACTCCAGGTAGGCGATCAGCGCCTCCTGGGTGCCCGGCTCGACGTGGGCCCAGACCGTCGCGCCGTCGTCGACGAGGTACAGCGCGTGCTCGATGTGGCCGTTCGCGGAGAGGATCAGCGCCTCGGTGGCCCGGCCCGGGGGCAGCTCGCTGACGTGCTGGGTGAGCAGCAGGTGCAGCCAGGCGAGCCGGTCCTCGCCGGTGACGGTGACGACCCCGCGGTGCGAGAGGTCCACGAAGCCGGTGCCGTCGGCGAGGGCGCGCTGCTCGCGGAACAGGTCGCCGTAGTGGGCGGCGACGCCTTCGTCCACGCCCTCGGCGGGGACGGCGCCGGGCAGGGTCAGCAGGGGGCTCTTCATATCCGTAAGCCTACGACTCGGTAGTTGAAGCCTTGAGCGTGCACTCCTGGCAGCGGCCGAAGATCGCGAAGTGCTTCAGGTCGGTGTCGAACCCGAACTCGGCGCGCAGCTTCGCCGTGAACTCGGCGGCCACGGAGACGTCCGCCTCGATGACGCCCTCGCAGTCCCGGCACACCAGGTGGATGTGGTGGTGCCGGTCCGCGAGGTGGTACGTCGGCGCCCCGTGCCCCAGGTGCGCGTGGCTGACCAGCCCGAGTTCCTCCAGCAGCTCCAGGGTCCGGTACACCGTGGAAATGTTGACCCCCGACGCCGTCTTCCTCACTTCCACGAGGATGTCGTCGGGGGTCGCGTGTTCCAGGGTGTCCACGGCTTCGAGCACGAGTTGCCGCTGCGGGGTCAGCCGGTAGCCGCGCTGCCGCAGATCGCTCTTCCAGTCGGTGCTCACCACACGGACGAGTCTAGAACTACTTGAAGAAAGCGATGCCGTCGTCCGGCAGGTCGTCGGGCAGGGCCTTGGCCCAGCGCTCGACCTCCTCCGGGGTGACGGCCTTCTTCAGGTGGGCCGACATGTAGGGGCGCAGCTCGACCTCGGGGGTCTGCTTCTCGCCGACCCACATCAGGTCGCTGTTGACGTAGCCGTACAGCCGCTTGCCGCCGCTGTAGGGCTGGGAGGCCGCCGTGCGGGCCACCGCGTCGGTCACGAGGTCGATCTGCGGCTTCTTGTCGGCCAGCTCGCCGTACCAGATCTCGATGACGCCGTCGTCGCGGGTCATCGTCACCTCGACCTTGCGGTCGGCGTCGATCCGCCAGAAGCCGTGCTCGGACTCCAGCGGGCGGACCTTGTTGCCGTCCTTGTCCAGGACCCACGTGTGGGACCGGTACTCCAGGAAGTCCCGGCCGTCGTGGGTGAAGGCGACCTCCTGCCCGAAGTTGCACTTCTCGGAGCCGGGGAAGTCGTGCACACCGGCCCCCGCCCAGTTGCCGAGCAGGAAGGCGAGCGGGACGAGGTCCTTGTGGAGGTCGGACGGGATCTCGATCATCAGAACTTCCTAGAGGTGGGTCAGCGCTGGCCCTGGTACAGCTTCTTCACGGTCAGTCCGGCGAACGCGAGGACGCCGACGGCGACCAGGACCAACAGGATTTCGAAGAAAAGCTCCACGGGGTGCTCCTTGAGCGGGGTGCGGATGTGTGCACAGGGCCGGCCCCAGCTTACGCGGGCCCTTTCGGCACTACGATTCCGGCTATGGCGAAGAAGCTGGTGATCAAGGTGACGGCCGGGGCGGACGCCCCCGAGCGGTGCTCCCAGGCGTTCACGGTGGCGGCGGTGGCGGTGGCCAGCGGCGTCGACGTCTCCCTGTGGCTGACCGGTGAGTCCGCCTGGTTCGCCCTGCCCGGCCGCGCCGCCGAGTTCGAGCTGCCGCACGCGGCGCCCCTGCCCGACCTGCTGGAGTCGATCCTGGCGGCCGGCCGCGTCACCCTGTGCACGCAGTGCGCGGCCCGGCGCGCGATCACGGAGAAGGACGTCATCGAGGGCGTCCGCATCGCGGGCGCGCAGGTCTTCGTCCAGGAGGCGCTGGGGGACGAGACGCAGGCGCTCGTCTACTGAGGCTCCTGAGCGCTCTGCGTGTGGAGGCAGAAGGGGTGACCCGCCGGGTCCAGGAGCACCCGGACGTCGTCCTGCGGCTGGTACTCGGCGAGCCGTGCGCCCTCGGCCAGGGCCCGCGCGGTCTCGCCTTCCAGGTCGTCGACCTCGATGTCGAGGTGGATCATCATCTGCTGCCGGTCCTGCGTGCTCGGCCAGGCGGGCGGCCGGTAGAGGGGCTCGGTCTGGAAGGACAGGCCGGTCCCCCCGTCCGGCGGCCGGATGTGCACCCAGTCCTGCCAGTCCTCCCCGCGCCACACCCGCCACCCGGGCAGCAGCCGCAGATAGAAGGCGGCCAGCTCACGGGCGTTCGGGGCGTCCAGTGTCGCCGCCGTCAGGCGCACGGTTCCTCCCCCTCGTCGACGTCAGTACCGGCGCTTCTTGCCGTCCAGCTCGTCCCACCACTCGTCGGACTGCGGATCCCCGGACGGGTCGTCCCACCAGCGGTCCTCGGGCCCGCGCCGGTTCGCGACCATGGCCGCCACGGGCGGGATGACCATGGCGACGACGCACATCCCCACGGCCACGGGGACGGACCACAGCCGCACGACGCCCCAGGCGAGGACGAAGAGGCCGATGCACAGGCCCATCATCGCGAAGTACGTGTGCCGTCGCCGTGCGTACATACGTCCAGCGTAGGTCCGGGCAGGCCGAAGGGCCGCACCCCAGGCGTCCAACCCGAGGGGTGCGGCCCTTCAAGAACCGGTCGCCGTCAGACGGCGATCGCGACCTCCGCCAGGCCGCCCTTCTGGGCGACGACCGTGCGGTCGGCGGTGGCGCCGGGCACGAGGGCACGGACGGTCCAGGTGCCCTCGGCCGCGTAGAAGCGGAACTGTCCGGTCGCCGAGGTCGGCACCTCGGCCGTGAACTCGCCGGTCGAGTCCAGCAGACGGACGTAGCCCACCACGGGCTCGCCGTCCTTGGTCACCTGACCCTGGATCGTGGTCTCACCGGGCTTGATCGTCGAGGCGTCGGGGCCGCCGGCCTTCGCACCACACATGTCGTACTCCTGAAGGGTTGGGAGAGGTCGGTCGGGGTTGCTTACTTGTTGGCGCCGAGCTCGATCGGCACGCCGACGAGGGAGCCGTACTCGGTCCAGGAGCCGTCGTAGTTCTTGACGTTCTGGACGCCGAGCAGCTCGTGCAGGACGAACCAGGTCAGCGCGGAGCGCTCACCGATGCGGCAGTAGGCGATGGTGTCCTTCGCCAGGTCGACGCTCTCCTCCTCGTAGAGGGCCTTCAGCTCCTCGTCCGACTTGAAGGTGCCGTCGTCGTTGGCGTTCTTCGACCACGGGATGTTGCGGGCGCTCGGCACGTGGCCGGGGCGCTGCGACTGCTCCTGCGGCAGGTGGGCCGGGGCGAGGAGCTTGCCGGAGAACTCGTCGGGCGAGCGCACGTCGACCAGGTTCTGCGAACCGATGGCGGCGACGACGTCGTCCCGGAAGGCGCGGATGGAGGTGTCCTGGGCCTTGGCCTTGTAGTCCGTCTTCGGACGCTCCGGCACCTCGTCGCCGGCGACCAGCTCCCGGGCGTCCAGCTCCCACTTCTTGCGGCCGCCGTCGAGGAGCTTGACGTTCTCGTGGCCGTACAGCTTGAAGTACCAGTACGCGTACGAGGCGAACCAGTTGTTGTTGCCGCCGTAGAGGACCACGGTGTGGTCGTTGGCGATGCCCTTCTCCGACAGGAGCTTCTCGAAGCCCTCCTGGTCGACGAAGTCACGGCGGACCGGGTCCTGGAGGTCCTTGGTCCAGTCGATGCGGATCGCGTTCTTGATGTGGTTCTTCTCGTAGGCGGACGTGTCCTCGTCCACCTCGACGATGGCGATGGTCGGGTCGTCCAGGTGCTCCTGGAGCCAGTCGGCGTCGACCAGGACGTCGCTGCGGCTCATGCTCTTTCTCCTCCGGGGCAGTTGCGGCGGGGCGTGCGAGATCTGCGGGGCGCGCGCCCATGACGAGGGCGGCGCACGGGTGCCCTTGATGCAGGGCGGCGGGGATGCGCGCGCCGGCTCACGGGCCGACGCGGTCGCTCAGAAGGTGCGACAGAGCATGGCGGCGACGCGGCACAGGTCTACTGCCCGCCGCTTCGTGAGGTCCGCCTGTCGCTTCATGCCGTCGATCGTAGGGACGGCAGGGCGGGCGTGTCACCGGTGTGTCGCATATTGAGACGACATGGTCCGGGATATGGGATCAGTGGGCCGTCGGGGCGCTCGCCGCGGGCCCCGCGGCCTCCTGTATCCGCCGTCACATCTGCGCTGCGGACGCTGCCGTCTCGCCCACCGGACGGCGTTGGTCGGGTCCGCCGTGCCCGTACCTACCCGGCGAGCCGGACGTCGGAACCCTTCACCGTGATCTCGACGCCGTTCGGGGCCGCCTGGACCGTGTCCAGCTTGATACCGCCGGGCAGGCCGTCGATCTTCTGCTGGAAGTCGGTGATCGCCCGGACGCGGTTCTCGGCGAGGTCGACACCGGCGAACTCGGGCAGGCCGTCGGCCTTCACCCGCACGGTGTCGCCGTCGACCACCGTCACGGTGCTGAGCACGGAGACCGGCTCGGGCAGCTTGGTGCCGAGCACGGTGGCCTCGACCGTGACCTTGATCTTGCCGTTGCCGCCGTCGGAGAGGCCGACGACGTGGGCGGTGACGCCCGGGGCGACCTGGGTGGGCTCGGACTTCGCCGTCTTCAGCAGCTCGTCGTAGGAGATGGTCGCCGTGCCGGTGGCGCTGGTGGCGGTGGCGGAGCTGTAGTCGCCGGAGAACTCGACGCCCTTCATGTCGGCCCGGAGGTCGTCGATACGGATCCGCTGGGCGCCGTTGCCCGCGGCGGCCTCGTAGTTCTTGATGCCGACCTCGATGTCGTCCAGGGAGCCGCCGACCACCTGGGTGAGGAACGGGAAGCCCTTGATGCTGACGTCCGGGGTCGCCGCGAGGTTCTCCGTCGTCTTCAGCCGGTCGGCGGCCTCACCCTCGGCGAAGTTCACGGCGAGCCGGTCGGCGATGACGAAGAGGCCCCCCAGGATCACGACGAAGATCAGCAGTATTCGCAGTGCGCGCATGCGGTGTTTCCCCCACCTAGGCGGTTGTGACGGCGATCCCGACGACCGGGCGGCCGTCCCAGCGTGAGGGTAACTCCGTGTGGTGTGAGGGCCATGGGTTTGTCGATCAGCTGTGACAGCCGCTACGCCAGAGCCCGCCCCAGCACGTACACCACCGGCGCCGCGGCGGACAGCGGCAGGGCCACGCCCGCCGTGAAGTGGACGAAGCGGGACGGGTAGTCGTAGCTCGCGACCCGGTGGCCGATCAGGGCGCAGGCGGCCGCGCCCGCGCCGAGCAGCGCGCCCGACGGGCCCAGGCCCGTCAGCGAACCGGCCGCGACACCGCCGCCCGCCGCCGCGAGCAGCGCCACCACCACCGACGCCGCCGTCGGCAACGGCAACGCCCGCGCCAGGACGGCGACCGCCACGGCCACCGCACCCACCGTCACGGCGTCCGCGTCGGCCGCGAGGTACCCGCCCGCCACGATCGCCAGCGCCGCTGCCGCGACCGTCGCCATCAGGCCGTACATCCGCTCGTCCGGGTCCGCGTGCGAGCGCAGCTGCAGGACCAGCGCGAGCAGCACCCACACGCCCAGCGTCCCCAGGATCGCCGCCGGCGAGCGCCCCGACGCCAGCAGCGCGGCGTCCGCGGCCAGCGCCCCGGCGAAGCCGAGCGCGATGCCCTGCCGCGCCGGCCACATCCCGTTCAGCCGGAACCAGCCCGCCGCGGTGACGGCCTGGAGGACGACGAGCGGCACCAGCAGCGCGTACGTCCCGACCGCCGCCGCACCGGCGAGCAGCAGCCCCAGCAGCGCGGTCAGCGCGGCCGGCCGCATCCCGGGCTCGATGATCGGCGACCGGCCCTCCGCCCGCGCCCGCTGGGCGTCCGTGACGCGCGTGTTCCCGCCGACGGTGGCGGGACCGTACTCGGCAGCGCCACCGGAGGCCTCGACCGCCTCAGCGGGCGCCGGAGCCGGTGCCGGGGCCGCGTACCCCTGCGGCGGCAGATACGCCGTGTCGGCGGCCGCCGGCGCGGACACCGGCTGGTGCGTCTGCGTCTCCCACGTCTGCCCCTGCCACTGCTGCGTGTACTGCTGGGCGGCGTGCGGATCCTCGTACCCGGGATAGCCCTGCTGCCCCTGCTGGTACCCCTGCCCGGGCCACGCCTGCTGCTGCTGCCCGTAGGGGTCGTAGCCGTCGTAACCGTCGTACGGCTGGTTGGTCATCGTCACCCTCCTGCGAACGGCGGGAGCACCTCGACCGTGCCGCCGTCGGCCAGCCGTACCGTCTCATGGGCGCGGGTGCCCACGGGGTCACCGTCCACGAGGAACGAGCAGCGCCGCAGGACGCGCTCCAGTTCGCCCGGGTGTCGCTCGCGCACCCCGGTGAGCGCCTCGGCGAGCGTGGCCGCCTCGTACGGCTCCTCGGCCACCCCGGCCGCGGCCTTGGCGGCGGCCCAGTAGCGCACCGTGACCTTTGGCATCTGCTTCCTCAATCGCACCGTCACAACGGACTCACCCGACGGGTGAACCCCGTCAGGCTAGCCCGCCCGGCCGACGACCCACTCCCCGATGCGGGTCAGCAGCTCGTCGCTCGCCGCGTGCTCGGCGTGCCCCATGCCGGGCTCCAGCCACAGTTCGCCCTGGTCACCGGCGGCCGCGGCCAGCATGCGGGGATGGTCGACGGGAAAGTAGCCGTCGGCGTCGCCGTGCACGATCAGCAGCGGGGTCGGGGCGATCCGCGGCACGGCCTGCACCGGGGACAGCGGCACCGGGTCCCAGTCCCGGTGGTGGATGCGCGTACGGAAGCCGTAGCGCCCCACCACGCGCCCCGCGGGCCGCGTCACCAGCCAGTGCAGCCGCCGCATGGGCGCGGTGCCCCGGTAGTACCACCGGGCCGGCGCGCTCACCGACACCACCGCGTCGGTCTGCCGCGGGTGCAGCGCCGCGTGCCGCAGGACCACCGAGCCGCCCATGGAGAACCCGACCGTGCCCACGCGCGCGTGCCCCAGCTCCCGCGCCCAGCGCACCGCCGCCGCCAGGTCGAGCACCTCCCGGTCCCCGACCGTGGAGCGCCCGCCGGACGCCCCGTGCCCCCGGAAGGAGAACGTGACGACGGCCCCGTGCCGGGTGAAGGCCTGGGCCACCCGCCGCACGTGCGGCCGGTCGACGGCCCCGGTGAAGCCGTGCGCGACGACGAACACCGGGTGAGCGGAAGGCGTCCGGGAGCCGTCGTATACGGCGGCACCCGGGTCGTATACGGCGTCGATCGACACACCGTCCGAGGTGCGCAGAAACCGCCGCGTGAACCTCCGCACAGACGCTCCACGGGTCGTCTCGGAGTGCGGACGATCGGTGGAACGTGCCACATGACCTGCCGGACCAGAGCTCATGTGGGCTATTCTGCTGGGCAGAGGACTCGGGCAGCGTAGCCCCCGGGTCCTTTTGTGCTTTCGGAAGCGTTGTATACGACGCGGGAAACCGCAGGTGTACGGGCCTTCGGGATCGCAGAGCAGTGCTGTGCCAACAAACGTCCTCGCAGGGACCGAGGAGGAACCAGACGTATGAGTTCTCTGCTGCTCCTGACCAACGCCCTCCAGCCGTCGACGGAGGTGCTCCCCGCCCTCGGCCTGCTCCTGCACAACGTGCGGGTGGCCCCCGCGGAAGGCCCCGCGCTCGTCGACACCCCCGGTGCCGACGTCATCCTCGTCGACGGCCGGCGCGACCTGCCCCAGGTGCGCAGCCTGTGCCAGCTGCTGCGCTCCACCGGGCCGGGCTGCCCGCTGATCCTGGTCGTCACCGAGGGCGGTCTCGCCGCCGTCACCGCGGACTGGGGCATCGACGACGTCCTGCTCGACACCGCCGGCCCCGCGGAGGTCGAGGCGCGCCTGCGCCTGGCCATGGGCCGGCAGCAGATCGTCAGCGACGACTCCCCGATGGAGATCCGTAACGGCGACCTGTCGGTCGACGAGGCGACGTACTCCGCCAAGCTCAAGGGCCGCGTCCTCGACCTCACCTTCAAGGAGTTCGAACTCCTGAAGTACCTCGCGCAGCACCCCGGCCGCGTCTTCACGCGCGCCCAGCTGCTGCAGGAGGTCTGGGGCTACGACTACTTCGGCGGTACGCGCACGGTCGACGTGCACGTACGGCGGCTGCGGGCCAAGCTCGGCCCCGAGCACGAGTCGCTCATCGGCACCGTCCGGAACGTCGGTTATCGATTCGTTACGCCGGAGAAGCCGGAGAAGATGGAGCGCGCCGCCGAGGAGGCGAAGGCCAAGGCCACCAAGGCAAAGCCGGACAACAAGGACGAGTCGGCCGAGCTGGACGCCGCCGAGGTCCGCGCCGAGGCGTGACAGGCGTATCCCGGCGCCGGCCTGGGCATCGCTCTTCACGCGGAGCGCACCGGACGGCAGTCGGGATATCGTACGGAACCTCCTTTACGCCCTGCCCAGAGCCGGTATATCCGCGTAGACTCCGCGCGTGGCCAAGGTGACTCGGGATGATGTGGCGCGGCTGGCAGGGACTTCCACTGCCGTGGTCAGTTATGTCATCAACAACGGACCCCGGCCGGTCGCCCCGGCCACGCGCGAGCGTGTCCTCGCCGCGATCAAGGAACTGGGGTACCGGCCCGACCGGGTGGCCCAGGCGATGGCCTCCCGGCGCACGGACCTCATAGGCCTGATCATCCCGGACGCCCGCCAGCCCTTCTTCGGGGAGATGGCGCACGCGGTCGAGCAGGCGGCCTCCGAGCGCGGAAAGATGGTCCTCGTCGGCAACACGGACTACGTGGGCGAGCGCGAGGTCCACTACCTGCGGGCCTTCCTGGGCATGCGGGTCTCCGGGCTCATCCTGGTCAGTCACGCGCTCAACGACCTGGCCGCCGCCGAGATCGAGGCCTGGGACGCCCGGGTCGTGCTGATGCACGAACGCCCCGAGGCCATCGACGACGTCGCCGTCGTCACGGACGACCTCGGGGGCGCCCAGCTCGCCGTACAGCACCTCCTGGAGCACGGCTACCCGTACGTGGCCTGTATGGGCGGCATAGCGGAGACCCCGGCGGTCGGCGACCCGGTCTCCGACCACGTCGAGGGCTGGCGCCGCGCGATGGACGAGGCCGGGATCTCCACGGAGGGCCGCCTCTTCGAGGCCCTCTACAACCGCTACGACGCCTACCAGGCCGCCCTGAAGATCCTCTCCGGGCCCGACCGCCCGCCGGCCATCTTCTGCTCCACCGACGACCAGGCGATCGGCCTGCTGCGGGCGGCGCGCGAGCTGCGCATCGACGTCCCCGGCGAGCTGGCGGTGGCCGGCTTCGACGACATCAAGGAGGCGGCGCTGGCCGACCCGCCCCTGACGACGGTCGCCTCCGACCGCTCGGCGATGGCCCGGGCCGCGGTGGACCTCGTCCTGGACGACGGGCTGCGGGTCGCGGGAGCCCGGCGGGAGCGGCTGAAGGTGTTCCCCTCGCGGCTGGTGGTCCGCCAGTCCTGCGGCTGCGCGTAGCCCTCACAAGCCCCCGCCGGGGCGTCTTTATATCGGGCATACGAGGTTCTGTCGGGCTTCTCAGCAAGCACTCAGGAAGCTCTCATGGTCGGGCGACAAGCTCGTTGTCATGACCGAGAGCTTCCACCGCAGTGGCGAGTACGAGAACCCTTACGAGGGTCAGCAGCAGGCCCCGGTGAACCCCGAGTGGCCGCCCCCGCCGGCGTACGCCCCGGCGCATGCTCCGCATCAGAAGAAGCGCAACCGCGGCCCCGTCGCCCTGATCGCCGCCGTGGCGATCGTCGCGGCGGCGATCGGCGGCGGCACCGCCTACGGCATCCAGGAGCTGGCCGGCAACGACACCGTCGCCTCCAGCTCGACCAGCACCACCGTGGTGCCGTCCAGCCAGAAGGGCACGGTCGCCGGGGTCGCGAAGGCGGTCAGCCCCAGCATCGTCGAGATCAACGCCGACTCCAACGCCGGGTCCTCCACCGGCTCCGGCGTGATCATCACGAGCGGCGGCGAGGTCATCACCAACAACCACGTCATAGCCGGTGCCTCGCGGATCAAGGTGACGACCAGCGACGGCACGTCCTACTCCGCGAAGGTCGTCGGCACCGACAGCAAGAAGGACCTGGCGCTGATCAAGCTGGAGAACGCCTCCGGCCTGAAGGCGGCCACGCTCGGCGACTCCGCCGGCCTCCAGGTCGGCGACCAGGTCGTGGCGATCGGCTCCCCCGAGGGGCTGTCCGGCACCGTGACCAGCGGCATCATCTCGGCGCTCGACCGTGACGTCACCGTCCCGACCGAACAGGACCAGGGGCAGCAGCAGTTCCAGCAGGGCGACGGCTGGCCGTTCGAGTTCGGCGGGCGGCAGTTCAACGGCGACACCGGCAACGACACGACGACGTACAAGGCGCTCCAGACCGACGCGTCCCTCAACCCGGGCAACTCCGGCGGCGCGCTGATCGACATGAACGGCAACATCATCGGGATCAACTCCGCGATGTACTCGCCGGCGGGCAGCGCCTCCTCGTCCTCCGACGCGGGCAGCGTCGGCCTGGGCTTCGCCATCCCGATCAACACCGTGAAGGCCGACCTCGCCAAGCTGCGGGCCGGATCGACCGACTGAGTCCCACCGGGCCGAGTCCCACGCACCGAGGAGTACGGCGATGATCGAACAGGTCGCGCACACGGAGTCCGGCACCGACCCGGCGCAGGTCGCGCTGGCCCTGGCGGTGGCGCACGCACTGCACGCCCCGGCGCCCCGGGCGCCCGAGGTGGCACCGGCCGCGGCCCGGCCCGCACGCGGCGCCGCCGCGCCGGCCGGCGAGCGTGCCGCCGCACGGGCCGCCGAGGGATCCGCCGCACGGACCCCCGTGCCGGCCGGCAAGCGGGCCGGCGGGCGGCGGGCCGCGCGGCGTCGCAGCGTACGGGGCTGACAGTCCTCCCGGCCCCGCCCGCGGTCGTGCGAGGCTGAGAGCGTCAGACCGCCCCTCCCCCTTCACACCCGAGGAACCCGACCCATGAGCCCCGCAGACGGCGACCGTGACCCGCAGCGCATCCTGATCGTCGACGACGAGCCGGCGGTACGCGAAGCACTCCAGCGCAGCCTCGCCTTCGAGGGGTACGGCACGGAGGTCGCCGTGGACGGCGCGGACGCCCTGGAGAAGGCCGCGGCCTACCGCCCCGACCTGCTCGTGCTCGACATCCAGATGCCCCGCATGGACGGCCTGACGGCAGCCCGCCGCATCCGCGCCACCGGCGACACGACCCCGATCCTGATGCTCACCGCCCGCGACACCGTCGGCGACCGCGTCACCGGCCTCGACGCGGGCGCCGACGACTACCTGGTCAAGCCGTTCGAACTCGACGAGCTGTTCGCCCGCATCCGCGCGCTGCTGCGCCGCAGCTCCTACGCGGCGGCCGTGGGCGCGGGCAGCCCCGGCGACGACGACGCCCTCACCTTCGCCGACCTGCGCATGGACCTCACCACGCGCGAGGTCACCCGGGGCGGCCGCCAGGTGGAGCTGACCCGCACGGAGTTCACGCTCCTGGAGATGTTCATGGCCCACCCGCGCCAGGTCCTCACGCGGGAGCAGATCCTCAAGGCGGTCTGGGGCTTCGACTTCGAACCGTCGTCGAACTCCCTGGACGTGTACGTCATGTACCTGCGCCGCAAGACCGAGGCGGGCGGGGAGCCGCGCCTCGTCCACACCGTGCGCGGCGTCGGCTACGTGCTGCGGCAGGGCGGCGCCGAGTGAACCGGCTCGTGCGCCGCTTCCGCTCGCTGCCGATCCGGTCGCGTCTGGCGCTGCTGGTGGCGGCGGCGGTGGCGTTCGCCGTGGCGGCGGTGTCGGTGACCTGCTGGTTCATCGTGCAGGGGAAGCTGTACGACGAGATCGACAACGACCTGAGGTCGTCGGTCGGGTCGGTGCGCACGGACGAGTTCCAGGGCCTCGCGGCCGGTTGCCGGCAGACGCCGTCCGACGCGGTGGGCGTGGGGTCACGGCCCAAGAGTTACGGGCAGCTCGTCCGCGACGACGGCAAGGTGTGCCTCTTCCCCAGTTCCACGGCCCAGGTGCAGGTCAGCGGCGTCGACAAGAGCGTGGCCAAGGACCCCGACCCGAGCCAGGTGCACTTCCGCGACGGCACCGACACCCACGGCAACAAGCTGCGCGTGCTGACCACGGCGCTCGTCATCAAGGACGGGCCCGTGACGCAGGGGGTGGCCGCGGACTACTCCCTCGTCATCGCCCTGCCGCTGAAGGGCACCCAGTCCACGCTCAACGAACTGGCCCTGATCCTGCTGCTCGTGTCGGGCGTGGGGGTGCTGGGCGCGGGAGCCGCCGGACTGGCCGTGGCCCGGGCCGGGTTGCGTCCCGTCGACAAACTGACGGAGGCGGTCGAGCACGTGGCCCGCACGGAGGACCTGGACGTGCGCATCCCCGTGGAGGAGGACAGCGAGGACGAGATCGCCCGCCTCTCCCACTCCTTCAACTCCATGACCTCGGCCCTGGCCAGCTCCCGCGACCTCCAGCAGCAGCTCATCGCGGACGCCGGCCACGAACTGCGCACCCCGCTCACCTCGCTGCGCACCAACATCGAACTGCTCTCCCGCAGCGAGGAGACGGGCCGCCCCCTGCCCGAGGCCGACCGCAAGGCGCTGCTCGCGTCGGTGAAGGCGCAGATGACGGAACTGGCCGCGCTCATCGGCGACCTCCAGGAACTCTCCCGCCCGGACACGAGCCAGCACGCGGGCCGGACCCAGATCGTCGCCTGGCACGACACGGTCGAGTCGGCGCTGCGGCGGGCCCGGCTGCGCGGCCCGGAGCTGACGATCACGGCGGACGTCGAGCCCTGGTTCGTCCGCGCGGAGCCCGCCGCGCTGGAACGGGCGGTGGTGAACATCCTGGACAACGCGGTGAAGTTCAGCCCCGAGGGCGGCACGATCGAGGTGCGCCTCACCGACGGCACCCTCACGGTCCGTGACCACGGCCCGGGCATCCCCGCCGACGAACTCCCCCACGTCTTCGACCGCTTCTGGCGCTCCCCCAGCGCACGGGCCCTGCCGGGCTCCGGCCTGGGCCTGTCGATCGTGGCGCGGACGGTGCAGCAGTCGGGCGGCGAGGTCTCGCTGTCCCCGGCGGAGGAGGGCGGCACGGTGGCGACGGTACGCCTCCCCGGGGCACCTACGCCCCCGCCGGAGGACCCTCCCCCCTCACCCTGATCCCGGGAACCGTCGGGGCCGCGCTGCCCGTTCGAAGCTGTCAATGTCCTGTCATACCCGCCAGTAGCGCAAACTCCCGCTCCTGCTCTGACATCTTCATCACCGTCACAGAACCGCAAGCAGGAGTGAGCCCCCCACATGCGTCTCACACGCACGTCAACTCTCAAGAAATGCGGCGCAGTTGCCGCCTCCACCGCCCTCGCCATATCCGGTCTGCTGGCCGGCGCGGGGACCGCCACGGCCGGGCCCGCCGGGGCCACCGACATCCGGGGCGTCGACCCGGGTGACACCGACCGGATGATCGAGCGGCTCTGCAGCCAGGAGACCAGCCTGACCGGTGTCTACGGCGCCCTGAACGTCGACACCGGTGAGTTCAAGACCCGCGACGAGTACCTGCGGGACGTCTTCGGGCTGTGGAAGCCCGCCGGGCCGTGGGAGTTGTTCCGCGGCTGGTGCGGGTACGCCGAGGCGTCCACCTGGTCGATCAAGGGCGACACCGTCCGCACGTCCCGGTGGATCGGCAACAAGGGGTCCGCCGACGACAAGGAGACCTTCGTCAGCAGCTACAGCACCAAGACGTTCGCGAAGAAGAGCGTCGGCGGCAGCATCAGCCTCTCCCTCGCCAAGAGCATCTTCTCCGGCACCGTCGGCGGCAGCGCCGGGTACGAGTGGGGCTGGGAGAAGGAGTCCCGGTTCGAGACCCGCAGTGAGAAGACCATTCCGCCGTGCCGGCAGGTCGCCGTGACCTGGACGCCGTACCAGCGCGTGGTGCGCGTCAACCCCGTCTTCCACGTCGAGGACTACGAGTGGAACAAGGGCGACGGCGACCGGACCGTGCACAGCTGGCGTGACCGGGGCTACCGGACGATCTACTCGTACGGCTACTACATCGACGGCATCTCCGACAAGCTCCTCCCCAACGGCCAGCCCGACGGCCGTGAGGACAAGATCGAGGAGAAGCTCGACCCCAAGTCCTGCACCACGTAAGGCGTTCGGACAGGGCGGCAACCTTTTCGTGCGGGGCGGCGACCCCATCGCGGATCATCCCCCCGCACGGAATGGATTCGCCGCATGAGTGAGCCGCGCAGCACCCCCAGGCACCGCAGAAGCCGCACAGCCCTGGCGGTCGGGGTCCCCCTGGCCCTGACCGCCGCCGGCACCCTGGCCTACGGCACCGACCTCGGTGTCCTCGGCCTCACCGCGCAGCAGGCCTCCGCCGCCGCCCCCTCCTGGGCCGCCGACACCGCCGACGGGTTCGCCTCCGTCAACTCCCTCGGGCAGAACGGGACGTACGGCGGGCGCGGCGGTCAGGTCGTCACCGTGAAGACGCAGGCCGAGCTGGAGAAGTACGCCACCGCGACCCAGCCGTACGTGATCGTCGTCGCCGGGGCCATCCACATGAACCCGGTCGGCAAAGAGATCAAGGTGCAGTCCGACAAGACCATCGTCGGGGCCGGGACCTCCGGGCACATCGTCGGCGGCGGGTTCTTCCTCGGCCGGGGCGTGCACAACGTGATCATCCGGAACCTGACCATCCGGGACGCGTACCAGGGCGTCTGGAACGACAAGGACCACGACTTCGACGCGATCCAGATGGACGGCGCCCATCACGTGTGGATCGACCACAACGACCTGCGGCACATGGCCGACGGGCTCATCGACGTCCGCAAGGACAGCACGAACGTCACCGTCTCCTGGAACAAGCTGAGCGACAACAACAAGACCTTCGGCATCGGCTGGACCGAGAACGTCAAGACGGACATCACGATCCACCACAACTGGATCCGCGAGACCGAGCAGCGCAACCCGTCCACCGACAACGCCGCCCACGCGCACCTCTACAACAACTGGCTGGAGGACGCCCCGGGCACCGCCATCAAGTCGGCGTACGGGAACTACTCGCGCGGCGGCACGAAGATGGTGCTGGAGAACTCCCTCTTCCAGGGCGTGAACAACCCCGTCATCAAGGACAGCGGCGCCGCCGTCGTGCAGCGCGGGAACTCCTTCTCCGGGACCAGCGGGCGCAACGAGAGCGGCGGGACCGCCTTCGATCCGAAGGCCTACTACCCGTACACCCTCGACAAGGCCGCCGACCTGCCGTCGATCCTCAAGTCCGGTGCCGGGCCCCGCGCGTCCATCGGCAAGACCGCCGCCGCCTCCCCCAAGGCCGCCGCCGCGACCACCCTCACCGTCGCCAAGGACGGCAGCGGGCAGTACACGACCGTGCAGGCCGCCGTGAACGCCGTACCGGCGAACAACCCCTCGCGTGTCGTGATCGCCGTGAAGCCGGGGACGTACCGGGAACTGGTGAAGGTGCCGGCCAACAAGCCGCACGTCACCATCCAGGGCACCGGCGGCAGCCGCAAGGACACGACGATCGTCTACAACAACGCGTCCGGCACGCCGAAGCCCGGCGGCGGCACGTACGGCACGAGCGGCAGCGCCACGGTCGCCGTCGAGGCCGACGACTTCCAGGCGCGGAACCTGACCATCTCCAACGACTTCGACGAGAAGGCCAACCAGCACCTCAAGGACCACCAGGCCGTGGCGCTGCGGACCGCCGCCGACAAGGTGTTCCTGGACGGGATCATCGTCAGCGGCGACCAGGACACGCTGCTCCTCGACACCGCGGCCAAGGACCGGCTGGGCCGGGTCTACGTCAGCAACTCCTACATCGTCGGCAACGTCGACTTCATCTTCGGGCGGGCCACGGCCGTCGTCGACAGGTCCGTCATCACGCTGAAGAAGCGCTGGAACGGCGACTCGGCCGGTTACGTCACCGCGCCGAGCACGGCCGCCAACCGCAAGGGCATCCTGATCGCCAACTCCACGGTGAACGGGGACGTCTCGGCCGGGAGCTTCCACCTCGGCCGGCCCTGGCACGCGGGCGGGGACGCCTCCCTCGACCCGCAGACCACCGTCCGCAACACGAACCTGAGCAACGCGATCAAGTCGGCCCCGTGGACCGACATGAGCGGCTTCTCGTGGAAGGACGACCGGTTCGCCGAGTACAAGAACAGCGGTGCGGGCGCCGGTCCGGCGAGTTCGAACCGGCCGCACCTGAGCGATGCGCAGGCCGCGAACCAGGAGATCGCGGACTGGCTCGCGGGCTGGACGCCCTCGGCGTCCTGACGGCTCCCTTCCGGGTCCGGCTGACGAGCTGCGCCGGACCCGGAAGGGCCACCATCGGGCTCCCGTGGGGGGCGCCTACTGCTTCCAGGCGTAGTGCAGCCGGTCCAGGCCGCTCTGGTTGTTCACCGTCAGGCTGAGGTTCGTACCTGTGCCCTGGAGCGTGGTGAGGGAGTAGGTGTCGCCGTTGCGCAGGCCGGGCCAGTAGACCGAGCCCAGGCCCAGTTCGCGGATGGTGTCGGTCGCGGCCTGGATGTAGGCGATCTCGTTGGAGCCGTTGACCGGGCCGTTGTAGTCCAGGCCGGTGGTCATGGACGCGCCGAACTCGTCGAGGATCGTGCGCGAGGCGCAGTCGCCGATGCGGGCCTTGAAGTCCTGCTTCCACTGGTCGACGCTGGTCCAGTCGGTGTGCCAGAAGCCGTAGTTGTGCAGGGCCAGGCGGGTGCCCTTCAGGCGCGGGTCGGCGCAGACCGGCTTGACGTCCTCGCTGTACTTGTAGCCGCCGATCAGGATCCGGTCGCGCGGCACGTTGCCGTGGGTGGCCACCCACTTCGCGGCGATGTCGGTCCACTCCTGCGCGGTGTAGCCGAACGGCTCGTTCATCGGCTCGAAGTACACCTTGGAGTTGCGGGCGTAGGCGGAGGTGATCCGCGCCCACATCTGGTCCCAGGACGCCTGGTTGTCGATCTTGCCGTCCTTGGCGTTGTCGGCCTCCCAGTAGCCCAGGATGACCTTGAAGCCCTTGGCGGTGGCGGCGTCGATCGCGCCCCGGTACGACTTCCAGAACGGGCCGTTCACCGAGGTCGGGTTGACCGGCAGGCGGACGGTGTTGGCGCCCAGCTTGGAGAACCCGCCGATGATCGCCTTGGACTTGGCGTAGGTGGTGGCGTAGCTGTCGGACGTGGACAGGCCCGAGGGCACCACCGCGTCGTGGGCGTAGTTGTCGCGCGGGTCGGCCCAGTTGACGCCCTTGAAGTCGCTGACGGGCGGCGGGGCGGTGGGGGAGGCGGCTGCGGGGGAGGCGAGGACCCCGCCGAATGCCGTGGCGCAGGCGAGCAGCGCCCCCAGACCGGCTGTCCCCCGATGAGTCTTTCGTGACACGACGTCCCCTTCTGAGCAGTTGCGTTCGCGAGACCTCGCGTGGAGAGCGGCGGCTCGTTGGCTCCCGCAAACTAGAAGAGCACTCGAACAGAGGTCAACACATCTGCTCACCAAATTTCATCAAGAACGCAGGCTGGGGGCCCGCCGGGCTACGAGCCCACGTTCAGCCCCGATCCCGACACCCGCACCCGGATGCCGTCCTCCTCCACCCTGACGTCGTCCAGCCGTACGTCCCCCTGCTCGGGCTTCGGCAGTTCGAACGCCAGCGACAGCCGGTCGGCCAGGACCGGGCGGGTCAGGCCGGACAGGGAGTCGAGGAGGGCGGGGTCGAGGCCGAGGCGGCGGAGCACCTCGGGGTTGTCCAGGGCCAGGTCGATGAGGTTGAGGCGTTCGGCCTGGCGGGCGAAGCGCGGGGAGCCGGTCAGCTCGGCGAGCTTGCCGTCGTCGGCGAGGGCCTCGCGGACCGTCGCCTCGGGCACGCCCATGCGCTGCACGATCGCCGGGACCGACAGCAGCGCCTTGGCCTTGCGGGTCTCCCGGGCCAGGTCGGCGGATCCCTTGGGTGTCAGGTGCAGGCCCTCGGAGGCGCGGGTGCCGGGGCGGTAGGTGGCCAGGTCCCCGATGTCCAGGCGCATGCCGCCGATCTCCGTCGCGATGCCCCGCTCGCCCTGCCGCTGGATCCGGGCCTCGGCCCGCAGCCGCAGGTTGTGCCCGGCGACCGGCAGGGTGCCCCGGGCCCGGACCCGGTCGCGGCCCTCGCCGGTGAACGTCACCTGGGAGGCGCCGAGTTCGCGGTTGAGGTCGGCGAAGGACAGCACGACGTCCCCCTCGAACCGGGGGACGTGGGCGCCGCGCACGGAGGTGAGCCCGTCGGCGTCCAGCCGGATGTCGTGGGCCGTGGCCGACACCTTGGCGAGGGAGACCCGGTCGGCGGCGACGTCCGGGACGGTCACCTTCACGGAGTCCAGCCGCTTGTCGGCGAGCTGGGTGAGGAAGGGGAAGCCGCCGATCTCCACCTCGGGCGCGGCCGCCAGGTCGAGGCGGTCCTTGAGGGTGTCGGCGGCCCGGTGCTCGGCGTAGAGCACGGCCCAGCGGTCGCCGAGCGCGGTGAACGCGGCGAGCACGGCCAGGCCCACCACCGCCTTCACCGCGAACGGCAGCCCGGCGAAACGATTCTTCCTACGACGGCCGCCGCGGCGGTGCACCGGCGGGGCCCAGGCGTCCTCGGAGCCGTCCTCGGAGCCCTGGGACTCCCAGGACTCTTTCCGGAACTCCTCCAGAGGGGTCTCCTCCAGAGGCCCGTCGTCGAGAGCGGCGAGTTCCTCGTAAGGGTTCGGACGCGGATGCGCATCGGTGTGGTGGGGGGTACGCATCGATCCATCCGACCATGCGCACCGCCCCCACCCGCAACCTGAACTCCAGGTATGCGATTTACTTCACGATCGTGATCCGGTCCGCCTTCGGCGGTGCGAGCGGGCTGCCGGCCGAGGAGTTGGCCCTCAGGTACTGCTCCAGCGCGGCCAGGTCGTCGCTGCCGACGACGTCGTTCGTGCCCTGGCCGAGCGTCGGGAAGCCGTCGCCGCCGCCCGCGAGGAAGCTGTTCGTCGCGACGCGGTAGGTGGCCGCCGGGTCGATGGCCGCGCCGTTCAGCTTGATGCTGTCCGTGACCACCCGGTCGGCACCGGACTTGGTGAGGTCCAGCGTGTAGGTCAGGCCGGACGAGACCTGGAGCACCTTCGGCGCCGCCGCGTTCGGGCCGGTCACCTGCTCCTTGAGCACCTGGATCAGCTGGGCGCCCGTGAAGTCCTGGAGGTTCACGGTGTTGGCGAACGGCTGGACCGTGAAGCCCTCGGC
The DNA here is from genome assembly GCF_040628815.1 of Streptomyces sp. NPDC006140. Taxonomy (NCBI): domain Bacteria; kingdom Bacillati; phylum Actinomycetota; class Actinomycetes; order Kitasatosporales; family Streptomycetaceae; genus Streptomyces; species Streptomyces sp. NPDC006140. The sequence goes on from NZ_JBEXTS010000010.1 coordinate 310,244, forward strand.
GTAGGTCACCACACCGTCGCCCTCGGTCCCCTTGGCCGCGTAGGTGAGGCCCGGGCCCCGGATTCCGCCCGGGTTCATCAGCGCGAGGTCCGTCTCCGGGTCGAGCCCCTTGCCGTACGCGAGTTGCGCGTCGGCGATGAGGTCGCCCATCGGGGACTCGGTGCCGGTGCTGGATATGTCGGCGGAGATGTATCCGATCGGGCGGTTGCCGATGGGCGCCGCGAGGTCGTTCCACTTGACGATCAGATCGGTCATGTCTCTCGCCGGGCGGACGGTCCGGGTGACCACGTGGTTCGCGGACGCCACGGCCGTACGGGCGATGTCACCCGTCCAACGGTCGTACGTCAGCGTGGTGTCCGTGTACAGCCGGCCGAAGGACGCGGCCGAGGTGACCGTACGCGGGTTGCCCGCCGGGTCGTTGATGGTGCACGCGTACGCGGCGTGGGTGTGGCCGGTGACCAGCGCGTCCACCTGCGGGGTGATGTTCTTGGCGATGTCGACGATCGGGCCGGAGATGCCGTCGCCGGCGCCCGGGGCGTCACAGTCGTAGTTGTACGACGTCGACGCCGGGAAGCCGCCCTCGTGGATGAGCGCGACGATCGACTTCACGCCCTGCCGCTGGAGCACCTTGGCGTACTTGTTGATCGTCTCGACCTCGTCCTTGAAGGAGAGGCCCTTGACGCCCTCGGCGGAGACGACGCCCGGGGTGTCCTCCAGGGTCACGCCGATGAAGCCGACCTTGACGTCCTTCTTCTTCCACACCCAGTAGGGCTTGAGGATCGGCTTCTTCGTCTTCTCGTCGAGGACGTTGGCGGCCAGGTAGGGGAAGTCGGCGCCTTGGAATTCCTGGTCCGTGTAGCAGCCGTCCTTGGGGTGGCAGCCGCCGTTCTGGAGGCGGGCCAGCTCCTCGGCGCCCTCGTCGAACTCATGGTTGCCGACGGAGGTGACGTCGAGGTCGAGCTTGTTCAGCGCCTCGATGGTCGGCTCGTCGTGGAAGAGGCCGGAGATCAGTGGGGAGGCGCCGACCATGTCGCCGCCGGCCGCCGTGATGGAGTACTTCTCGCCCTCGCGGGCCTGACGCAGATGGGTGGCGAGGTACTCGACACCGCCCGCGTCGATGGGCTCCGTCGTGCCGTCGGTGACCCGGCCGGCGGAGCCGGTGGGCGGCTCCAGGTTGCCGTGCAGGTCGTTGAAGGACAGCAGCTGCACGTCCTGGTAGCGGCCGGGCCAGTGGCCGCCCCCGCGGTGGTCCTCACCGGCGGTCGCCGCCCCCGGCAGCGCCGCGGCGGCCAGCGCGCCGACGGTGACGACACCGGCGGCTAGAGCGACAAATCGGTACGTACGACGTCTCCGGCGCTCCGGATGCGCCGCGGAACTGGCTGGCATACGCCCCCCTGTGGGTCTGCTGGGACAGTGATGTCGTCCGGCGCAGCCTAGAGTCAACGCGCGTAGCGCGACAGGTCTTTCGTGGTTACGACCTGGTTGCTTCTTTACCGCCGATTTGCCGGTGGGGGCCCGTACCCTCATACGCATGACCAGCGACGACACCGTACGGCCCGGCCGCCCCCGCTCGATCGAGACCCTTGCCGCGCTCTCCCCGGAGCAGACCGAGGCCGTGCTCGGACTGCTCGCCGAGGCGGCCCGGACCGACGGGCAGCAGGCGGTGTCCGAACAGGGCCGGTTGCAGTTGCGCGGCGGGGAGCGGGAGGGCGTGTCCCATCTGCTGCTGACCGTCGACGGCGAACTTGTCGGTTATGCCCAGCTGGAGGACACGGACGAGGTGGAGCCGCCGGCCGCCGAACTGGTCGTCCACCCCGGGCACCGCGGGCACGGACACGGCCGGGCGCTCGGCTCGGCCCTGCTGGCGGCCTCCGGCAAGCGACTGCGCGTGTGGGCGCACGGCGGCCACTCCGCCGCCCGCCACCTCGCCCAGGTCCTCGGTCTCACGCTCTTCCGCGAACTGCGCCAGATGCGCCGCCCCTTGACCGGCTTCGACGCACCCGAGCCGGCGCTGCCGCCGGACGTCACGGTCCGCACGTTCGTCCCCGGCCAGGACGACACGGCCTGGCTCGCGGTCAACGCCGCCGCCTTCGCCCACCACCCCGAGCAGGGCTCCCTCACCCAGCGCGACCTCGACGACCGCAAGGCCGAGCCGTGGTTCGACCCGGCGGGCTTCTTCCTCGCCTTCCGCGGCGACGAACTCGTCGGCTTCCACTGGACGAAGGTCCACGCCGAGGAGGGCCTCGGCGAGGTGTACGTCCTCGGGGTCGCCCCGGGCGCGCAGGGCGGCGGCCTCGGCAAGTCCCTCACCACGATCGGCCTGCGGCACCTCGCGGGGCAGGGCCTGCCGACCGCGATGCTGTACGTCGACGCCGACAACAAGGCGGCGGTGTCGGTGTACGAGCGGCTGGGGTTCGTGACGCACGAGGTGGATCTGATGTACCGGACGGAGACGTGACGGGCCCCGCGGCGCATGCCCCGTGCCTGCGTCCGGCCACTGATCTGCGCCTGCGTCCGGCCGCCGAGTCCGATCTCGCCGCCCTCGTCCGCCTCCGCGACGACGCGGCCCGCTGGATGCTGACCCGTGGCATCACCGGGCAGTGGCGGCCCGGGGAGCTGGACGAGGACCACTTCCGCCAGGTCATGGCACACGGCGAGGTCTGGCTCGCGGAGACCGGCGGGCGCGTCGCCGGTGCCTGGGAGCTGTGGTGGGAGGACGAGTCCGCCTGGGGCCCGCAGCCGCCGGTCGCCGGCTACGTGCACCGGCTCATGGTGGACCGGAGCACCGCCGCGCCCGGCACGGGGCGGCTGCTGCTGAGCGCGGCGGAACGCCGGGTGTCCGAGGCGGGCCGGAGCCGTGTACGCCTGGACTGCCTGGCGGGCAACGCGCCGCTCAACGCCTACTACCGGCACGCCGGTTACCGCGTGGTGGGCCACAAGGAGGGCAAGCCGCAGCCGGGCGGGGTGCCCAAGTCCTTCACGCTGCTGGAGAAGGACCTCGGGCAGGCGGGGAAGGGCCGGGACGAGCGCAGTTCCGGCACCCCCGGGATGCTCGGCTGCTCCTGACACGTCACACGTCTCCCTCGGGGACGCGCTCCCCCCGGCTCACCGCGATGCGCAGCGTGTCCCCGAGTGACTCCACCGCCCTGACCAGTGCGAAACGAACGGCGCGTTCACCGGCCCTGGGGTCGTCGAGCACGGCCCTGGAGCCGGCGAGCACCTGCTCGGCGGAGGCCAGTTGAGCGGCCTCGATGTCGTCGGCGAGCCGGGAGAGCAGGCTGTGCGGGTCGTCGGTGCTCAGGTAACACGGCTTGCCGTCGGCGCCGGTCCAGGGGAGCAGCCTCATACGAAGACCTCCTCGGTGTGGAGGTACGGCCGGACGACCGGGCCGTCCATGAGCAGGGGTTCCACATCCAGGGGGCGAGGGCGGGCAGCCGGCGGGGAGTGGGGCAACACCAACGGCCACCGGCCCGATACGGCTCGATGACGCCCTCGCGCGGGCAGCAGGCTCCGCAGCAGGGCGAGCAGCAGGACCTCGCAGAGTTCGGCGATGCGCAGGCGCACGGAGGTATCCCTTCTCAGGGCAGGGGGAGGGGTATGACGAGCGGCGATTACCGTTCGTGCCTCGATCGTCACTGATCGCACGTACGCTGCGGAAGAGGTTCGGTGTTGCCTGACGCGCAGGCAACGGGGAGGGGTGACGTGGGCGGGAAGGTTGACGCGGAGCCGGTTTCCGGGCGGGCGATGCTCGGGCAGACCCTCAAGGTCCTGCGGGAGAAGGCCGGTAAGTCACTCGGGCAGTTGGCCGACGAGACCGGCTACGAGAAGAGCTATCTGAGCCGACTGGAGTCCGGGGAGCGGCTGTCCAAGGTCACGGTCATGGAGGACCTGGACGGGTACTACGGCACGGGTGACCTGCTGGTAAGCCACTGGAAGGCGGCTCGGCTGGATGCGTTCAAGGATCAGTACAAGGAGTACATGCGGCTGGAGGCGACGGCACGGGTCATCCGCGTGTTCTCACCGGGCATTCCGGGGCTTCTGCAAACCGAGGACTTCGCGCGGGGGGTGTTGTCTGGGGCCCAGACAACGGCTGACGTTGACGAGGCCGTCGAGGAGCAGGTGGCGGCACGGCTCGGACGTCAATACCGGCTGCGGCAGAAGCCGGAGCCCGAGGTCCGGTTCATCATGGACGAGTTCGCGCTCCGACGCCCCGCTGCCCGGGGCAAGACCTGGCAGGACCAGCTTCTTCATCTTGAGGCCGCCGCGTTGTGGCCCAACGTGGCGTTTCAGGTACTGCCGTTCTCGGCAGGTGCGCACCACCATATGAATGGGTCCTTGGTGCTGCTCTGGCAGAGAGACGGGAGTGCTGTTGCCTACACGGAAGGCAACAGCAGCGGTCGGCTGATCGAGGATCCGGACGAGGTTCTTCGGGAGCGATCGTCCTACGATCGCCTTCGCGACCTGGCCTTGTCCCCGTCGGACTCGCTCACGTTCATCAAGGACGTACTGAAGGAGCACAGATCATGACGAACACCCCCGACCTCACCACCGCTGTGTGGCGCAAGTCGTCCTACAGCGACGGGGGAGCCAACAACTGCCTCGAGGTCGCCGACAACTGCCCCGGCACAGTCCCGGTCCGCGACAGCAAGCGCCCCCAGGGCCCGATACTCGTGTTCGGCGCGACCTCATGGACATCGTTCCTGGCGGACGTCAGGAGTCGATGACACCGGCGTAGCCTGGCGTACGTGTACGTGGAGCGGGCGGCACGACTGGCCGGGGCTGTGGTGTGGACCAACACCCCGGACCGGTCCGGGGCGGGGCGGGTCCTGCCCGACGGCTGTATGGACCTGCTGTGGCACGACGGGCGGCTGCTGGTCGCCGGGCCCGACACCCACGCCTACATCACGGACGGCGGGACCGGCGCATGGGCCGGGGTCCGCTTCTACCCGGGCACGGCCCCGGCGCTCCTGGGCGTACCGGCGCACGAGCTGCGCGACCGTCGTGTCGAACTCGCGGACCTGTGGCCGGCCTCGGAGGTACGGCGCCTGGCCGGCCGCGTGAACGCGGCGCCCGACCCGGCGAGCGGTCTCGAAGACCTGGCCCTGCGGCTTGCGGCCGGTGCCGGCCCCCCGGATCCGCTGCTGCGACAGGTCGTCACCGCCCTCGGCGCGGGCCGCACGGTCGCCGCGACCGCCGACGAACTGGGCCTCGGCGCCCGCCAGTTGCACCGCCGATCGCTGGCCGCCTTCGGCTACGGCCCCAAGACCCTGGCCCGCATCCTGCGGCTGCGCCGCGCCCTGGCGCTGGCCCGGGACGGCGTGCCCTTCGCCGACACGGCCGCCCGGGCCGGCTACGCCGACCAGGCCCACCTCGCCCGTGACGTACGGGAGTTGGCGGGCCTGCCGCTGGGGGAGCTAATCGGCCGCAGCGGCTAGCGGGGCGAACAGGTCCACGCCGTTGCCGTCCGGGTCGAGCACCACCGCGTACCGCTGGCCCCAGAAGGCGTCCCAGGGCTTGAGTTCGCCGTGGCAACCGGAGCCGACCAGCTCCTCGTACAGCGCGTCCACCTCGGCCGGCCCGTCGCACCGCAGGGCCAGCGAGGCCCGGCCCCCGCCCGTGGGCGGCTGCCACGCGGCGTGGAACGACCGGACGGTCTCCTCGGTGTCGAGCATCAGCCGCAGCCCGCCGGGCAGTCCGGCCTCGGCGTGCGGCTGGTGCTCGGCGCCCTCCGGGAAGGCGAACCCGAGCCGGCGGTAGAAGGCGACGGAGGCGGCCATGTCCGAGACGACCAGGCCGATGGCATCGAATCGTGCGGTCATGGGCCCACCGTAGGCAGGCCCGTGGCGGCCGGTCTTGAAGGAAACGGACACCGGCCGCGGGCGTCCGATCCGTTCAAGACCGGCCCTCGGCCGCCCTCGTAACGTCGCCGCCATGACGACCACGACACGGACATCCCGGCACCTGAGCATCTCCGTCGACCGCCCGGCCCAGGAGGTCTACGACTACGCCTCGGACCCCGGCAACATCCCCGGCTGGGCTCCCGGACTGGCCCGCTCCGTCGAGCGGCTGGACGGGCGGTGGGTGGGCGAGTCACCGATGGGGAGGGTCGTGATCGTGTTCACGCCCAGGAACGACTTCGGCGTGCTCGACCACGACGTCACGCTGCCCTCGGGCGAGACCGTGCGCAATCCGATGCGGGTGATCGCCGACGGCCCCGGCTGCGAGGTGGTCTTCACGCTGCGCCGGCAGCCGTGGATGAGCGACGCGGAGTTCCGCCGCGACGCGGAGGCGGTCTCCGCCGACCTCGCCGCGCTCAAGCGGGTGATGGAGCAGGGCTGACCCTCGGCCGTCCCCGTGCGGCTGTCGTCACCGCCGCCTCCCGGAAGGCAGCAGGGCCAGAGTCCCGGTGGGCTAGGCTGCGGCCATGCATACCGGGACGGCATCGCGCCGCACACGGATTGGTGACCCGGTGCTCTCCTGAGCGCCGCGCGGGCTCCGCCTCCGTCGGGTTGATCACAGGCTTCGGCACATCGACCACGACAGGAGAGTTCCATGCCCACCAAGACACTGACACTGCTGATTCCCACCGCCGACGGCCAGGCCGACGCTTTCGCCGCCTTCCCCGACGACGGCGAGCAGCACCCCGGCGTGCTGATGTACGCGGACGGCTTCGGCATCCGGCCCGTGCTGCGGGAGATGGCCCGCGAGCTGGCCGGGCACGGGTACTACGTGCTGGTCCCCAACCTCTTCTACCGGCACGGCCCGGCACCCGTGATCGACCTCCCCGCGCACATCGGCGAAGAGGTCCGGCCCGCGCTCATGGCCCGGCTGATGCCGCTGATCGAGGCGCACACCGCCGAACGCGTCCTGCGTGACGCCGACGCCTACCTCAGGTTCCTCACCGACCGGCCGGAGGTCGCCGCCGGACCGGTCGCGGTGACCGGGTACTGCATAGGCGGCCTCCTGGCGGTGCGCACCGCCGCGGCCCACCCCGGCCGGGTGGCCGCCGTCGCCGCGTTCCATGCTCCCGTGGGCGCGGCCGGGCCCGGCACCCTCGCCGACATCACCGCCCAGGTCCACTTCGGCCACGCCGCGAGCGACCTGACGCCCGAGGCGCTGGGCGAACTCAACCGGGCCCTGGACGCCGCGCAGGTCGACCACACCTCCGAGATCTACCCCGGCACCGTCCACGGGTTCACCATGTCCGACACCGACGCCTTCGACCCCGCCGGACTCCAGCGCCACTGGGAGCGCCTGCTCCCCCTCCTCGACCGCACACTGGCCACCGGCTGAGGCTCCGGCGCCCCGGCACGTCCCGGTGTCAGGACGAGGCGGGAGGGGCCTCCGCCCACCACGGACGCCAGGTCTCCCCCTCGGGCGGTCGCGGGCGTGTCGCCGTCAGGTGGTCGCGGAGGGCGGTCAGGCCCGGGTGCGGGTTGTCCAGCCGCCAGAGCAGGGAGTGCGGGTAGACCGGCGTCGGGTCCCGGAGCGGGACGAGACGCAGGTCGTGGCCGACGGGCCAGACGTGCGGGGTCCGTTCGCTGAGGAAGGTCGCCACGGTCGGGGAGCCGGCGATCGTGTCGAGGAGCGCTTCGAGACCGAAGTTGGGGCCGATGGTGTCGATGGCCGGCCCGAACTCGGCGGCGAGTGCCTCGTAGTAGGCGTGCCACTCGGTGCCAGGCACGTTGCCCGGCATCCAGATGCGGTGCCCGGCCAGCTGGGCCGGGGTCACGGACTCCGCCCGGGCGAACTCGTGGCCGGGCCCGACGCACAGGTGCATCGGCTCGTCGAGGACGGGCACGGCGGCGATGCCGTCAGGGAGCCGCTGCCCGGGCATGGTGACGGCCCGGAACGTGGCGTCGACGGCCCCGTCCCGGACCGCCGCCACGGCCGTATCCGCGTCGAACAGCGTGACGACGTCCAGCGCGATCCCGGGATGGGCCCGGTGGAAGGCCTGCACCAGTCCCCCGGTGGCGACCCGGCGCCCCACGACGTCCACCCGCAGCGCCCGGTCGCCGGGCCGCACGGCGGCGACCGCCCGCTCCTCCGCCTGAAGCAGGACCCGCGCGTGCGGCAGGAGCGCCTGCCCGTCGATGGTCAGCTCCGCCCCGCGCGGCGTACGGACCAGCAGCCGCACCCCGAGGTCCTTCTCCAGCGCGGCGATCCGCTTCGACACGGCCTGCTGGGTGAGGGCGAGGTCCACAGCGGCCTTCTGGAACTGCCCGGCGTCGGCGACAGCGACGAAGGTGCGTACGGCTTTGAGGTCCACGGCGACAACCTAGCCGCATCCCTCTAAGCCCCGGCCCGCCATGATCCCCGCCTCCACCGCCGCACCGGCTCTCCCGCACACACCCCGCCCACCAGCACCGCCCCGGCCAGCACCACCGCCCACCGGTCATGGGCCGCCGCCCAGCGGTCGTCCTCCACCGGGACGAACAGGGCCCAGCGCTTGGGCCAGAACAGCACGGCCAGGACCGCCGAGGTCAGCAGGCCCGCCGCCACCGGCGGGCCGGGCCGGGTGGCGTCGCTGAAGCGCACCGCGGCCGCCGCGCCGGCCACCGCCAGGACGAACGCCGCCCCGGCCTCCAGCGTGAGGTCGGCGACCGGGGGCCGTACGTCCGACGGCACCAGCAGCAGCGTCGCCGTCCACCAGGCCGCCACCGCCGGGAGGACCAGGGCCACGCGCAGGGCCACGCGCACCGGGCGCGGGGTCGGCACGGTGGCCGTGGTGTGGCGGGCCGGGTCGTCCAGGAGGAAGACCAGGCCCATCGCGAAGGCCAACACCGCGGCCCGCAGCAGGGGCAGGGACAGCTTCTCGCCCGTCTCGCCCCACGTCCGGGTGAGCGCGGCCGGCAGCAGCCCCGCTCCCCCGGCCGCGCCGACCAGGCGCCACGGCAGGGTCCGGCAGACGGGCAGGACCAACTGCCGTGTCAGTCCAGGCACTTGTCGTCCCCCTCGGGTGCGGGCACGCCCAGCAGCTGCGCGGCCCGGGCCGCCGTCACCTTCGGCGAGGTCAGCTCGGCCCAGCGGTCCTTCACGCGGGCGGTGACCTCGCCCCGGGGCCGCTCGAACAGCGCGCGCAGCACCTCCGTCTGGGCCGCGGTCATGTACAGCCCGTCCGTCGGCTGGAGCACGAAGTCCGAGCCGGTGACGGTGTCGTTGAGGCGGACGCGGCGCAGCGCGGCCATCGGGTCGGACTCCCAGCCCAGGGCCAGCCACATGACGGTGACGATGCGGCCGTCGCAGATCGACGTCGACGCCTTCTCGGTGCCCGCGACCAGCACTCCGGCCACGGCGGCCGAGAACTCGGGGACGCGGTTGCCGCCCCACTGGGTGCCCACGGTCACCTCGTGCGGACGCTCCAGCGGCGTCAGCGCGGCGTCGCCGGAGAGGCCGTAGCGGGCGTCGATCCGCTGCCGTACGACGAGGTCCTGCCGGTGCGCGGGGCCACCGGCCAGGGACCGCACCCGGTCCACGACCCCGGCCCAGTCCGCGACCCGCGGCTCCCACTCGGGGAACGCGCAGTACGTCGATCCGTCCCGCCGGACGCAGGACTGCACCTGCTCGGGGCTCAGCGTGGCCCGCTCACGGGCCCGGACCAGCTCGGGGGAGTCGCCGCGCGCCTGGGCCACCCCGCCCACCAGTGTCATGGCGACCGCCCCGGCGACCCCGGCGACGACCACCGGCCTGCGTCCGCCCGCCGCCAGCAGCGCCAGCAGGCCCAGGCTCAGGGCCAGTCCGGCCAGGTACAGGGCATGCCAGCCGGCGGGCCGGCCCAGCAGGTCGGACGGCAGGGTGTTGGTGGTCGACTCGACGACCACCGGCACGAGCCACCTTCCCCAGCCCTCGCCCGACCCCGTACCGAAGACGGACAGGAACAGGCAGAACACGACCAGCAGAGGTGCGGCGAGAGCCGACCTGACCAGCCCGGCGGCCAGCAGTCCGGCCAGCCCGAACAGCAGCACGCTCAGCGGCCCCACGAGGAGTTCGCCGACCGAGCCGTGCCCGATCGCGCCGGGCCGCAGCGCCTCCCAGGCGAACTGCGCGGCCACGCACACGGCAGTGAGCAGGGCCACGGCCAGGACCGACAGCGCATGGGCGGCGGTGCGCCGCCACGGCGGGAGGACCAGCACCCCGAAGTGCTGTTCCGTGCCGTGCCGCCGCGAGCGCAGCGCGGCGAGGTTGGCGCTCAGCAGGACCGCCAGCCCGACCAGCATCGGCGCGGACTGGGTGGCGCGGTCGGCGTCCTGGAGGGCCGGGTAGCCGCCCCAGGCCTTCCCGGAGCGCCACACGGTCCAGCCGAGGTACACGGCGAAGGCGAGGAGCACGGGCACCCTCGTCAGCAGCCGGCGCGTCTCGAACAGGGCCAGGGCCCACACGGCCGCCCCGGCCCCGCCGCGCTCGTCCCGCGTGGTCGGCGGGGCCGCTGCCCGTACGACGGCGGTCATGCGGCCACCTCCGCTCCGGCACCGTCGAGGGTGAGCAGGTAGCCGTCCTCCAGGGTCGGTTCGAGCAGTTCGGCCCCGGCCGGGGGATCCCCCACGTTGCGGAAGGTCCCGGTGCCGGTGCGCCACCCCGCCTTCGCACCCGGGTCGCGTTCCGTGCTGCTCCAGACGCGCCCCTCGGCCCGGGCGGTCAGCTCGGCCGGGGTGCCCTCGAAGCGGACCCGGCCGCCGGCCATGACCAGGACCCGGTGGCAGAGCATCGCCACGTCCTCCGTCTGGTGGGTGGAGAGCAGCACCGTGCGTCCCTCCCCGGCTCCGGCGATCAACTCCCGGAACCGCATCCGCTGTTCGGGGTCGAGGCCGACGGTCGGCTCGTCCAGTACGAGGAACCCGGGGTCGCCGACCAGGGCGGCCCCCAGCGCGACCCGCTGCCGCATCCCCCCGGACAGCTTGCGGATCCGCTTGCCGCGCACGTCCGCGAGGCCCACCTCGTCGAGCACCCGCCGCACCTCCCGGTGCCGGGCGCGCCGGTCGGTCAGCTCCTTCAGGATCGCCACGTAGTCGACGAACTCGAAGGCGGTGAAGTCCGGATGGAACCCCGGCGTCTGCGGCAGGTAGCCCAGCCGGCGCCGTACCTCCTGGCGTCCCCGGGCGGTGGCCGGGTCGTGCCCGAGCACGGTGAAGGTGCCCCGGTCGGCGGGCAGGGCCGTGGCGAGCACCCGCAGCAGTGTGGTCTTGCCCGCGCCGTTGGGGCCGAGCAGACCGGTGACGCCACCGGTCAGCCGCAGCGACACGTCGTCGAGGGCGCGGGTTCCGCCGTAGCGGAGGCCGATCCCGGTGGCGGACACGGTGGCGGTCATACGGCACGTCCCTGGAAGAGGTCGAATCGGTCACGGAGCAGGAAGAGCAGCCCGGCGGCGAGCGCGGCGACCCCCGCCGCCACGCCCTGCCCGGCCGCGGTGAACGGCGCGAGCGGCGCATCGGCCCCCGCGCGCAGCGCCTCGGCCACCAGCAGCAGCCCGACCCACGCCCCGCCCACCAGGGACGGCGCGAGCACCGGCCCCAGCCGGGGCGTCAGCGCGAGCCCGGTCGCGGTGAGCGCCAGCGCGGGCAGCAGCCAGGCCAGGGCGCGCAGCCCGTACGCGGGCAGCGCCAGCGTCGCCAGCCCGTTCAGCCCGAGCACGACGGCCAGCACGGCCACCGTCCGGACCATCAGCAGCCGGAACCCGTGCATGGGCGCGACGACGGTCATCTCGTACGTCGGATCCAGCGCGGGCCCGTACGACAGGGCCACGCCCGCCAGCGGCAGCAGCGGCGCGAGGGCCAGGAACAGGGTGGGGAACGACCCGCCCCGCACGGCGTGCCCGGCGGCCACGCTCAGCAGCAGCACGGCGACCACGGCCCCGAGCCACGACCGCCGCAGCACCGGCGCCGCCGCCAGCAGCCGCGCGGTGTGCCCGGCCACCCCGACCCGCACGAGCAGCGACTCCAGCAGCCCCGCCCGGGGCGCGTCCAGCTCGGCGTCGAGCCGCTCCCAGCCGGCGTCGAGGGCGACCGGGTCACCGGCCTCGGCCAGGACCCGGCGACAGCGGTCGCAGGAGACCAGATGCGCGTCGGCGGACCAGAGCGCGGGCGCCGCCAGCTCGCCCCGCGCGTAGGCGAGCAGATCGTCCTCGGGCACGTGCCAGCTCATGAGGTCACCTCCGACGGCCCCAGCCATGCCCTTCCATGCCGGCTGATGAAGCCGCCCCCCGGCCGCCGCATGACTTCCCGTCCACGCCGGGCCATGAGACCACCCCCCGACGGCCACAGCCCTTCCCGTCCACGCCGGGCCATGAGACCACCCCCCGACGGCCACAGCCCTTCCCGTCCACGCCGGCCCATGAGACCACCCCCCGGCCGCCCCAGCCCTTCCCGTCCGTGCCGCCTCATGCCAACGCCTCCCGCAGCTGCTTCCGGGCCCGCATCGCCCGTGTCTTGACCGTCCCCGGCGGGATCCCGAGCAGGACGGCCGCCTCACGGGTCGTCAGCCCGTCGATGACCGTCGCCTGCAGTACCGCCCGCAGCTCCGGCGACAGCCGGACCAGCGCCCCGGCGAGATCCCCGTGCTCCACCCCCGCGAGCACGCGCTCCTCCGCCGACGCCTCGTCCCGGTGCCCCAGCCGGGCCAGGGCCTGCCGCAGCCGCCCCCGCGCCCCGTCCCCGCGCAGCGCGTCCACCAGCCGCCGCGACCCGATGCGCCACAGCCACCCGGCGACGTCGCCCTCCTCCCGGTAGCGGGCCTTGCCCCGCCACACCGCGAGGAACGTCTCCTGGACGACGTCGTCGACGACACCCAGATCGGCGCACCGCCCCCGCAGCCGGGCCCGGAGCCACGGCGCGTACCGCCGGTACAGCTCCTCGAAGGCACGCCGGTCGGCGTCCGCGGCAACGGCCCGCAGCAGCTCCCCGTCGCTTCTCGTTTCGCTCACGTCCCCTCATCGGACGGCCCGGCCGGAACGGTTCACGAAAGCACGGCTTGACTTTCCCGGGAGCCGTCCACAGCCTGTGGGCAGCCGCCCGCGCCGCACCCCGGACCCTGTGGACAGCCGCCCGCGCCCCGTCCCGGGCCCCGCGGACGCCCGCGAGCCGCCCCCCGCTATCCCGCACGTCATGTCTCCGTAACCATCGATTCAGACGAGCTTGCGAAGCTCGGCCAATGAATCCCGCCGTGCCAGAGCCTTCGCCACCCCAGCAGGGGCCTGAGGGAAACGGGAACACTCATGTGACGCCCCCGCTCCCGCCCGCGCTCTCCGACGCGCCCGTGATGCTCGCGGCGCGGAAGAATGGGTCCATGAGCCAGCCGAACACCCAGGCACAGGTCCAGCACGCGCAGCCCTCCGTGGGCTCCATAGCAGCCCACCGCCCGCACACGGTGGCCGCAGCCGTCTCCGACCTGGAACCCGACATCGACGCCGACCTCGACGCGTACGAGGAGTCGCCGTACGACGGGCCCCAGCTGCCACAGGGCCGCTTCCTCGACCGGGAGCGCAGCTGGCTCGCGTTCAACGAGCGCGTGCTGGAACTCGCCGAGGACCCGAACACGCCGCTGCTGGAGCGGGCCAACTTCCTGGCGATCTTCGCCAGCAACCTGGACGAGTTCTTCATGGTCCGGGTGGCCGGCCTGAAGCGCCGCATCGCCACCGGCGTGGCCACCCGCTCCGCCTCCGGCCTGCAGCCGCGCGAGGTGCTGGAGATGATCTGGGCCCGCTCCCGCGAGCTCATGGCCCGGCACGCCGCCTGCTACCACGAGGACGTCGCCCCCGCACTCGCGGAGGAGGGCATCCACCTGGTCCGCTGGAGCGAGCTGCAGGAGAAGGAGCAGGCCCGCCTGTTCACCCTGTTCCGGCACCAGATCTTCCCCGTGCTGACCCCGCTGGCGGTGGACCCGGCGCACCCCTTCCCGTACATCTCCGGCCTGTCCCTGAACCTGGCCGTCGTCGTGCGGAACCCGGTCACGGGCCACAAGCACTTCGCCCGCGTGAAGGTGCCGCCGCTGCTGTCCCGCTTCCTGGAGAGCTCCCCGGGCCGTTACGTCCCCATCGAGGACGTCATCGCCGCGCACCTGGAGGAGCTGTTCCCGGGCATGGAGGTGCTGGAGCACCACGCCTTCCGCCTCACCCGGAACGAGGACCTGGAGGTCGAGGAGGACGACGCGGAGAACCTGCTCCAGGCGTTGGAGAAGGAGCTCATGCGGCGCCGCTTCGGGCCGCCGGTACGGCTGGAGGTCGAGGAGTCCATCGACCGCGAGGTCCTGGACCTCCTGGTGCGCGAGCTGAAGATCAGCGAGGCCGAGGTGTACCCGCTGCCGGGCCCGCTGGACCTCACCGGCCTGTTCCGGATCGCCTCCCTGGACCGGCCCGAGCTGAAGTACCGCAAGTTCGTCGCCGGCACCCACCGCGACCTCGCCGAGGTCGAGTCGGCGTCCGCGCCGGACATCTTCGCCGCCCTGCGCGAGCGGGACGTGCTGCTGCACCACCCGTACGACTCGTTCTCCACCTCCGTCCAGGCCTTCCTGGAGCAGGCGGCCGGCGACCCGGACGTCCTCGCGATCAAGCAGACCCTGTACCGGACCTCCGGCGACTCCCCGATAGTCGACGCGCTCATCGAGGCCGCCGAGTCCGGCAAGCAGGTCCTGGTCCTGGTCGAGATCAAGGCCCGCTTCGACGAGCACGCCAACATCAAGTGGGCCCGCAAGCTGGAGGAGGCCGGCTGCCACGTGGTCTACGGCCTGGTCGGGCTGAAGACCCACTGCAAGCTGTCGCTGGTGGTCCGCCAGGAGGGCGAGACGCTGCGCCGCTACAGCCACGTCGGCACCGGCAACTACCACCCGAAGACGGCCCGCCTCTACGAGGACCTCGGCCTGCTCACGGCCGACCCGCAGGTCGGCGCGGACCTCTCGGACCTCTTCAACCGGCTCTCCGGCTACTCCCGCCGCGAGACCTACCGCCGGCTGCTCGTGGCCCCCAAGTCACTGCGCGACGGCCTGGTCTCGCGGATCACCAAGGAGATCCAGCACCACCGCGCGGGACGCCCCGCGTACGTCCGCATCAAGGTCAACTCGATGGTCGACGAGGCCATCATCGACGCCTGCTACCGCGCGGCCCAGGCGGGCGTGCCGGTGGACGTGTGGGTGCGCGGCATCTGCGCGCTGCGCCCGGGCGTGGCGGGCCTGTCGGAGAACATCCGGGTCCGCTCGATCCTCGGCCGCTTCCTGGAGCACTCCCGGGTCTTCGCCTTCGGCAACGGCGGCGAGCCCGAGGTGTGGTTCGGCAGCGCGGACATGATGCACCGCAACCTCGACCGCCGGATAGAGGCCCTGGTCCGGGTCACCGACCCGGCCCACCGGGCGGCCCTGAACCGGCTGCTGGAGACCGGCATGTCCGACGCCACCGCCTCCTGGCACCTCGGCCCGGACGGCGACTGGACCCGGCATGCGACCGACGCGGACGGCCAGCCCCTGCGCAACGTCCAGGAGATGCTCATAGACGCCCGGAGGCGCCGGCGTGGCACAGCAACACCTTGACCCTACGGATCCCCGGTCCAGGCACGCCGGGCCCGCCCCCACCGGTGACGCCCTCGCGGGCTACCTGCGGACCCAGGCCACGGAGTTCCTCCGCGCGCTGCGCCTGCACCGGGAGACGGGGTCGGGGGCGAACGGCTCGGAGGCGTCCGCCGAGGCGGCCCGCGCCCTGCGCCGCTCGGCCCGCCGCATCAGCGCCAGCCTGCACACGTTCCAGCCCCTGCTGGACACGGACTGGTGCGAGGGCATGCGCCCGGAACTGGCCTGGGTCTCGGGAACCCTGGCCATGGAACACGCGTACACGTCCCGCCTGGAACGCCTGCTGTCGGCCCTGCACCGCTTGTCGGGGTCGACGGCGTTCCCGGCCCAGGCGACCGAACCGGCCGCGAGCCACCGGGCCGGTGCGCAGTCCGGCCAGACGGCGGCGCAGGAGCGCGGCAACCTCACCGTGGGAGCGGCCAAGGCGGGCGCCCTGCTCGACCGCCAGCTCACCCTCGCCCGCACCCGAGCCCACTCCACGGCCCTGCAAGCCCTGGGCAGCAGCCGCTTCCACGCCATCGCCGACAAGGTCGCGGTCCTGGCCAGCGAGGTCCCCCTCACCACCACGGCCGCCGCCACCGACCTCGGCCCGCACGCCGCGGCGGCGGAGGAACGCCTCAGGGACGCCGTGTCCGCGCTGCCCCTCGTCACCGCGGGCAGCCCGTACAACGCCGCGGCGCTCATCCACGGCCTGTCCCCGGACACCGTCCCGCACCCGCAGGACGCCCCCTGGCACCAGGTCCGCCTGCTGCTGCGCCTGCACCGCTACGCCCGCGAGGCGCTCAGCGGCCCCAAGGGCAACGCCGTCGTCGACCTGCGCCTGCTCTCCGCGGGCCAGGCCCTGAACCGCCACCGCGACGCCTCGGAGGCGGCGGCGGCAGCGGCCCAGGCGGCCCGCACGCCCCGGATCGCCCCGGCCACGGCGTACGCCCTCGGCGTGCTCCACGCCGACCAGCGGCACGAGGTGGAGGCCGCGCGGTTCGCGTTCCAGCAGTCCTGGCAGAAGGAGGCGGTGAGTACCCGGTGAGTTCACCCGAGGACCGCACCGTGCAAGCGGCCGGCTGCGTCCTGTGGCGCCGCTCCCCCGTCACCGGCGGGCTGGAACTGTGCCTCGTCCACCGGCCGAAATACGACGACTGGTCCTGGCCGAAGGGCAAGCTGAAGCGCGGCGAGGATCCGCTCGCCGGCGCCCTGCGCGAGGTGGCGGAGGAGACCGGCTGCCGGGCCGTGCCGGGCGCCGAGCTGCCCACCCTGCGCTACCGGGCGAACGGCCGCCCCAAGCAGGTGCGCTACTGGGCGGCCGAGGCCATATCCTGCGCTTTTTCCCCGACGGACGAGGTGGACCGGGTCCTGTGGCTGGCGCCGGCGGCGGCCCGCGCCCGCCTCACGCAGCCCTACGACCGCCCCTTGGTGGACGCGCTGCTCGCCGTACGGCACCTGCCGCGGACGGCCGGCTGACCGGAACGCGTCGGTCCGTCAGGGAAGCGGAATGCGTACGTGCTCTCCCCGTAAGCATTCCGTGACCTAACCAGGCCTTAGGCAGGGGTTCACCCCTCGTTCATTTGTGGCCATCGGCGCCTTCACCTGATCTGCCTAATTTCAGCCTTACCGACGTGAGCCGCGCCCTGTCGGGTGCGGCCGCGTCCGCGTCACCAGACTTCGCACGCCGCCGATCAGGACGGCGGCTCCTGGAAGGAACTCAAGTGAAGCTTCAGCGCATGAACCGGCGGGCCCTCGCTCTCGGTGCTCTCGCCGTCTCCGGCGCCCTGGCCCTCACGGCGTGCGGCTCCGACGACACCGGCGGCAACAGCGGCGGCGGCTCCTCGGCCAACGCCGGATCGAGCAACATCAAGTGCGACGACGCCAAGGGCCAGCTGCTCGCCGACGGCTCGTCCGCGCAGAAGAACGCGATCGACGCCTGGGTGAAGCAGTTCACCGCGGCCTGCCAGGGCGTGCAGATCAACTACAAGGGCGGCGGCTCCGGCGCGGGTGTCACGGCGTTCACCCAGGGCCAGGTCGCCTTCGCCGGCTCCGACTCCGCGCTGAAGCCCGACGAGGTCGCCGCCTCCAAGAAGGTCTGCTCCGGCGGCCAGGGCATCGACCTGCCGATGGTCGGCGGCCCGATCGCGGTCGGCTACAACGTCAACGGCGTCGACAACCTCGTCCTCGACTCCACGACGCTGGCGAAGATCTTCAACAACGAGATCACCAACTGGAACGACCCCGCGATCAAGCGGCTGAACCCCAACGCGAAGCTTCCGAACCTCAAGATCCAGGCGTTCCACCGCTCGGACGACTCCGGCACCACCGACAACTTCACCAAGTACCTGATCGCCACGGCCAAGAAGGACTGGCCCTACGACGGCGGCAAGACCTGGCAGGCCAAGGGCGGCCAGTCCGCCTCCGGCTCCTCCGGTGTCGCCCAGCAGGTGAAGCAGACCAACGGCGCCATCGGCTACTTCGAGCTGTCGTACGCCAAGGACGGCCTGAAGACGGTCGACCTCGACACGGGTGCCGCCCAGCCGGTCAAGGCCACCATCGAGAACGCCACCAAGGCCATCTCCGAGGCCAAGGTCGTCGGCACGGGCAAGGACCTCGCGCTGGAGCTGAACTACGGCACCAAGGCCGAGGGCGCCTACCCGATGGTCCTCGTGACGTACGAGATCGTCTGCGACAAGGGCAACAAGAGCGACACGCTGCCCGCCACCAAGGCGTTCCTGCGCTACATCGCCTCGGAGGACGGCCAGAAGATCCTCACCGAGAACGACTACGCGCCCATCCCCGACGACATCATCTCCCAGGTCCGCACCACCATCGAGGGCCTGAGCTGACCCGAGTGCGGCCCGGCCCCCTCCCCGGGGCCGGGCCGCACCGTCCGGTGCACCGCCGCCAGTGGCCGTACCGCGCGTACGGCTCCGCAGAGCCGCCGCCGACCGTGTACGGCTCCGCAGACCGGAGAACCTGATGGACACATCAACGCAGATAACCGACGCACCGCCCCCCACTCCCCAGCCGACCGTCGACAAGCGCGCCGCGCGCGGCGCCACCCGGCCCGGAGACCGGATCTTCCTCGGTCTCTCCCGCGGCTCGGGCATCCTGCTGCTGGTGATCATGGCCGCGATCGCGGTCTTCCTCACCTACCGCGCCTCCCTCGCGATCAGCAAGGACGAGGGCAACTTCCTCACCACGTTCCAGTGGGACACGAACCTGGTCCCGCCGAACTTCGGCATCGCCGTCCTGGCCTTCGGCACGGTCGTCTCCTCGATCGTCGCCATGGTCATCGCGGTCCCGATCGCCGTCGCCATCGCGCTCTTCCTCACGCACTACGCCCCGCGCCGGCTGCGCGGCCCCATCGCGTACGTGATCGACCTGCTCGCCGCCGTGCCGTCCATCGTGTACGGCCTGTGGGGCGCCCTGATCCTCGTACCGCACATGAACGGCCTCTTCGGCTGGCTCGACACCTACCTCGGCTGGACGGGCATCTTCTCCTGGGAGGGCGGCGCCCCCCGCTCGATGCTGACCGTCGGCATCCTGCTCGCGATCATGATCCTGCCGATCATCACCAACGTGAGCCGCGAGGTCTTCCGCCAGGTCCCGCAGATGCACGAGGAGGCGGCCCTGGCGCTCGGCGCCACCCGCTGGGAAGTGATCCGCATGGCGGTGCTGCCCTTCGGCCGCTCCGGCGTGATCTCCGCCTCGATGCTCGGCCTCGGCCGCGCCCTCGGCGAGACCATGGCCGTCGCCACCGTGCTCTCCCCGACCTTCGACATCCAGGCCAGCCTGCTCGACCCGGGCGGCGGCACGTTCGCCCAGAACATCGCCAGCAAGTTCGGTGAGGCGACCGAGTTCGGCCGGGACGCGCTGATCGCCTCCGGTCTGGTCCTGTTCGTCATCACCCTGCTGGTCAACGGCGCGGCCCGCGCGATCATCGCCCGCCGCAAGGAGTACTCGGGGGCCAACGCATGAGCACCGCAACCGTCACCCCCAAGGGCCCCAGCACCCTGCGCGGCGCCCGCCTGCCCAAGTGGGCCCCCTACGGGATCGCCGCCGGTTCCATCGCCGTCGCGATCGGCATCGGCCTCGCGGCCGGCCTGCACAGCCGCGTCCAGTGGGGCCTGATCGCCGCGATCCTCTACGTCCTCGGCACGTACGCCCTCGCCACGATGGTCGAGGGCAAGCGCCAGGCCAAGGACCGCATCGCGACCTCCCTCGTCTGGGTCGCCTTCCTGCTCGCCGTGATCCCGCTGGCCTCGCTGGTCTGGTCGACGGTCGCGCGCGGCGTGAAGGTCCTCGACCTCTACTTCCTGACGCACTCCATGGGCGTCGTCGCCGACACCGAGCCCGGCGGCGGTATCTACCACGCCATCCTCGGCACCCTGGAGCAGGTCGGTCTCGCCACGGTGATCGCCGCGCCGATCGGCGTGCTCACCGCGATCTACCTGGTCGAGTACGGCCGGGGCAACCTCTCCAAGGCCATCACGTTCTTCGTCGACGTCATGACCGGCATCCCGTCGATCGTCGCGGGTCTGTTCATCCTCAGCCTCATGCTGATGTTCGACATGGAGCCCTTCGGCTTCGCCGGCTCGCTGGCCCTGGCCATCCTGATGATGCCGGTGGTCGTCCGCTCCACGGAGGAGATGCTCAAGCTCGTCCCGAACGAGCTGCGCGAGGCCTCCCTGGCGCTCGGCATCCCGAAGTGGCGCACCATCCTGAAGGTGGTCCTGCCGACCTCCATCGGCGGCATCACCACGGGCATCATGCTCGCGATCGCCCGTATCACCGGTGAGACCGCCCCGGTGCTGCTGCTGGTGTGGGGCAACTCCTTCATCAACGCCAACCCCTTCGAGGGGGCGCAGGCCTCGCTGCCGCTGTACATCTACCAGCAGTACGCGAACAGCGCGGGCTCCGGTGCGGCGTACGACCGCGCCTGGGCGGCGTCGCTCACCCTGATCGCCTTCGTGATGCTCCTGAACCTGGTGGCCCGCGGGATCGCCCGCTGGAAGGCCCCGAAGACCGGTCGCTGACGGCGGCCACAGCGACTGACTGAGTCTGGAAGTGAAGAAGTAATGGCCAAGCGAATCGACGTAAGCGGACTGACCGCCTACTACGGCTCCCACAAGGCGATCGAGGACATCTCGATGACCGTCGAGCCGCGCTCGGTGACGGCGTTCATCGGCCCGTCCGGCTGCGGCAAGTCGACGTTCCTGCGCACCCTGAACCGGATGCACGAGGTCACGGCCGGCGGCCGGGTCGAGGGCAAGGTACTGCTGGACGACGAGGACCTCTACGGCGCGAGCATCGACCCGGTGTCGGTGCGGCGCGAGGTCGGCATGGTGTTCCAGCGGCCGAACCCGTTCCCCACGATGTCGATCTTCGACAACGTGGCGGCGGGGCTGCGGCTCAACGGCAACTACAAGAAGAGCGAGCTGGCGGACATCGTCGAGCGCTCGCTCAAGGGCGCGAACCTCTGGAACGAGGTCAAGGACCGCCTGAACAAGCCCGGCTCGGGCCTGTCGGGTGGTCAGCAGCAGCGTCTGTGCATCGCGCGGGCGATCGCGGTGGAGCCGAACGTCCTGCTCATGGACGAGCCCTGCTCGGCCCTGGACCCGATCTCCACCCTGGCGATCGAGGACCTGATCGGCGAGCTGAAGGAGCGCTTCACGATCGTCATCGTGACGCACAACATGCAGCAGGCGGCGCGGGTCTCCGACCGCACGGCGTTCTTCAACCTCGCGGCGGTCGGCCAGCCCGGCAAGCTCATCGAGATCGACGACACGGAGCGCATCTTCTCCAACCCGTCGGTCCAGGCCACGGAGGACTACATCTCCGGCCGCTTCGGCTGAGCCACCTCCTGCCGAGACTCCTCGCGGTGCTGCATGGCGGTGCCACCGCGAGGCCGAAAAAGGGCCCGCCCCTGGCTCCCGGGGGCGGGCCTGTTCGTGTCCGGACCGAGTTACAGGAACGCCAGGTTCACGATCCCGAACGAGGCGGCGGCCACCAGAGCTGCGGCCGGCATCGTGATGAACCACCCCAGGATGATGTTCTTGGCGACGCCCCACCGCACGGCGTTCACCCGCTTGGTGGCCCCCACGCCCATGATCGCCGACGTGATGACGTGGGTCGTGGAGATCGGCGCCTTGAACAGGAACGCGGTGGCGAACATGATCGACGCGCCCGTCGTCTCGGCGGCGAACCCCTGCGGCGGGTCCAGCTCGATGATCTTCCGGCCCAGCGTCCGCATGATCCGCCAGCCGCCGGCGTACGTCCCCAGCGACAGCATCACCGCGCAGGCGATCTTCACCCACACCGGGATCGGGTCGCCGTAGTCCTCGACATCGGCGATGACGAGCGCCATCACCACGATGCCCATGGTCTTCTGGGCGTCCTGCAGACCGTGCCCCAGCGCCATGCCGGCCGCCGAGACGGTCTGCGCGATGCGGAACCCGCGCTTGGCCTTGTGGGGGTTCGCCTTCCTGAATATCCACATGATGGCGGTCATCACCAGGTAGCCGGCCAGCAGACCGACCACCGGGGAGATGAACATGGGGATGACGACCTTCTCCAGCACCCCGTGCCAGTAGACCGTCGTGCCACCGGCCAGCGCCGCGCCGACCATGCCGCCGAACAGCGCGTGCGAGGACGACGAGGGCAGCCCGAAGTACCAGGTGATCAGGTTCCAGACGATCGCACCCACCAGCGCGGCGAAGAGGATCCCCATCCCCTTCGACCCCTCCGGTGTCTGGATCAGGCCCTCACTGACCGTCTTGGCGACCCCGGAGCCCATGAACGCGCCGAGGAGGTTCATCACCGCGGCCATCGCCAGCGCGGCCCGCGGCGTGAGCGCCCGGGTCGACACGGACGTGGCGATGGCGTTCGCCGAATCGTGGAAACCGTTGGTGTACGTGAAGAAGAGCGCGACCCCGATGGTCACGACCAGAGCGAAGGTGTCCATGAAGGGCTCAGGACTCCTTGACGGCGATGGTCTCCACCGTGTTCGCCACGTGCTCGAACGCGTCCGCCGCCTCCTCCAGCACATCCACGATCTGCTTGAGCTTGAGGACCTCGATGGCGTCGTACTTGCCGTTGAAGAGGTGTGCCAGCAGCTTGCGGTGGATCTGGTCGGCCTGGTTCTCCAGCCGGTTGACCTCGATCCAGTACTCGGTGAGGTTCTCCATGGTGCGCAGGTGCGGCATGGCCTCGGCCGTCAGTTCGGCGGCGCGCGCCAGGACCTCGATCTGCTGCTCGACGCCCTTGGGCAGTTCCTCGACGTTGTAGAGGACGACCAGGTCGACGGCCTCCTCCATGAAGTCCATGATGTCGTCGAGGGACGAGGCGAGGGAGTAGATGTCCTCGCGGTCGAACGGCGTGATGAACGAGGAGTTCAGCTGGTGGAAGATCGCGTGCGTGGCGTCGTCACCTGCGTGTTCCGCTGCCCGCATACGCTCTGCGATCTCGGCCCGGGCGGAAGCGTCCGCCCCGAGCAGTTCCATCAGGAGTTTCGAGCCCGTGACGATGTTGTCCGCGGAGGCGGCGAACATGTCGTAGAAGCTCGTCTCCCTGGGGGTCAGACGAAAGCGCACGTGGGGTCCTCGGGGTGCTTCGGTTTCGGTCAGGCTGATGCTAGGCGCATCATCCGGCCACGGCTATCGGGCCGCCCACCAGTGTCGCCCATCAGGCACAGTGATGAGCACGGGGGCGGCCCAGGGGCGGGATCCAGCCGTTGCGTACGACTGTGTACGGCATCGGCCAAGGGGCGTATACCCAGTAAAGTTCGGTACCATATACCCACTAGGGGTATATGTCGGCTCACCGCCCAGGAGGACGCGATGACGACCATCAAGGCCGGCGCGGGAGCGCCCTCCGACGGCACGGATGTCGCGCATGTCACCCCCGCTGCGGAGGTCGTGACCGATCACGACCAGGGCGTGCACGGGTACCACAAGCAGAAGGACGAACACCTCAAGCGCCTGCGCCGCATCGAAGGCCAGATCCGCGGCCTGCAGCGCATGGTCGACGAGGACATCTACTGCATCGACATACTCACGCAGGTCTCCGCCTCCACGAAGGCCCTGCAGTCCTTCGCCCTGCAGCTGCTGGAGGAGCACCTGCGCCACTGCGTCGCCGACGCGGCCCTCAAGGGCGGTGACGAGATCGACGCGAAGGTGAAGGAGGCGACCCAGGCGATCGCCCGCATGCTGCGGACGTGACCACGCCCGGGTTCAGCTTCCCGAGGTGTCCCGTTCCTCGGCCACTCTCAGCACCTCGTCGATGCTCTCCAGGCTGAGCCGCTCCTGCGCGGCCGAGGCCGCGATGATCAGCTCTCCGCACAGCTCGATCTCGGCGAGGGCCACGTGGTCCTGAACTGCCGTACCGCCGACCGGAGCCACGTGCATCACCTCATCTCTGCCGTTACCGACTTCCTAGAGTAGGGAGCGGCCTACACGCCGCGCATGGCACGGACGGGCTAGTTCGCGCCGGTCACTCCTCGGCGATCCGGCCCGCGTAGATGTCGCCGTCGTCCGGCAGCCGCACGCGCGCCGAGGCCCCGAAATCGTAGAGCAGGGTGGTCGAGGCGACGGCGACGGGGCTCTTCTGCTGCCCGTTCAGGAAGCTGAAGCGGTGGCGGACCTTGCGGATGCGGCCCTCGTCGTCGAGGTAGGCGTCGAACGGCACTTCGGCCGTGGCGAACCCTTTCGCCGCCGCGCCCAGGGACTCGGCGTTGCCGGCGGAGGCGCGCCGCGCGGCGGCGCCGAGGTCGGCCGTGCCCCGGTAGTGCCGCACTCCGGTGCCCGCGACCTCGGTCCGGCCCAGGTACGTCGCCGACCGCGTGCCGCGCAGCACCTCGGCCGCGGCGTACGGGTCGGTGGCCCCGCCGGTGACGAGGTTCCCGTCGGACAGCGTCCGCGTGTCCACCCGCACCCACTTGTCCGGGGGCACACCGGCGCCCCGGTTCTTCATGAACAGGGCACCCGGCGCGAGGAGTTCCGTGATGGGCCGGCGCTCGGCGGCCCCCGCGGGATCCTGCGGCAGCAGCACCTTCAGCCGCCCGAGCCGCTTGCGGTAGTCGTAGACCCCCGCTCCCCGGATGGTCACCCGGGTCCCGCCGGCGGCCATCTCCATCGACGTACGGGCCTTCGAACTCCCCGCGTCCACGAGCCGGTCGGCGGCCCGGCGCAGCACGAGGACCGCGTCCCCGCCGCGCGCGTCCCCGGCGACCGCGTCTCCTCCGGAGCACCCGCCGGCGCCCAGTACCGCACCGGCCACGGCCCCGGCCGCGGCGACCGCCGCACCCGTCCGCCTGCGCCGCCGTTCCCGCTGCCGCCCAGTCATCGCCTGCCTACCCCCAGCCGGTACGTCCGTCACGGGCCCCCTTGTTGTTCCGGTTAACGACGGGTATGTGCCCCCGTCACGCGAGCGCACCGGCGCCGGCATACGAACCCTTTACCTGCGGTGGGTAACGTTGTCGCCGTGGCGCAGCAGGACGGGCTGGAAACTCCCCCCAACCTCCCGGAACACCGCACGACGACCATGGAGCAGGGCCGCTTCTGCATGGCCCGCTGCACCTGCGGCTGGCGCGGCCCGGCAAGACGGGCCCGAAGCCAGGCCCGCACGGACGCGGAGAAACACGAGGGTCTCGCCTAGCGGCTCCGGACCGAGCGCGTGGAACCCCGTACCCCACCACCCCGTCTCCCACGACGGAACCACCGGGAGGCCCCATGGAACGGCGTACATTCCTCGCAGTCGGCACGGCGGGCATCGCCGCGGCCGCGACCCCGCTCACCGCCGCCTGCACGAAATCGGACACCCGCTCCGGGGCCACGGCCACCGCCACGACCAGGCGAACACTCGCCGGGGCAGCCGACTGGTCCGCCCTCGCCCGCGACCTCGACGGCCCCCTCGTCCGCCCGGGCGACACCAGTTGGGCCACGGCCCGGCAGCTGTACAACACCCGCTTCGACAACCTGAAGCCCGCCGCCGTCGCCTACGTGGCCCACCCGGACGACATCCGCACGGCCCTGTCCTACGCCCGCGCCCACGCCCTGCGCGTGGCGATCCGCAACGGCGGCCACTCCTACGCCGGCTGGTCCTCCGGCAACGGCCGCCTGATCATCGACGTCTCGAAACTCAACCGCGTCCGCGCCTCCGGCGACACCGCGGTGATCGGCGCCGGCGCCAAACTCATCGACGTCTACCGCGCCCTGACCGCGAAGGGCGTCACGATCCCCGCCGGCTCCTGCCCCACCGTCGGCGTCTCCGGCCTCACCCTCGGCGGCGGGCACGGCGTGGTCTCCCGCGCCTACGGCCTGACCTGCGACAGCCTCACCCAGGCCACCCTGATCACCTCCGACGGCAAGCAGCTCACCGCGAACGCCCGCGAGCACAAGGACCTCTTCTGGGCCCTGCGCGGCGCCGGCAACGGCAACTTCGGCGTCGTGACGGAACTGCACTTCAGGACCCACCCGGCCCCGCAGGGCGTCTCGGCCCACCTGTCCTGGCCCTGGTCGAAGGCGGCAGCGGTGGTGAAGGCCTGGCAGGAGTGGGGCCCGGCACAGCCCGACGAGATCTGGTCCTCCCTGCACCTGGCGAGCGCCGCCGGGGGCACCCCGACCGTCTCGGTCTCGGCCTTCTCCCTCGGCACGTACGGCGAACTGAAGAACGCCGTGGACCGCCTGGCCGACCGCGTCGGCGCCCCGGCCCGCAGCGTCTCCCTCAAGCGCCGCTCGTACGAGGAGTCGATGGAGGTGTACGCGGGCTGCTCCTCGTTCCCGACGGACGCGCAGTGCCACCTGCCCGGCTCGACCCCCGGCCGCTCCCCGAAGGGCGCGCTGGGCCGCGAGACGTATTCCGCGGCGTCGGACTTCTTCGACCGCTCCCTGTCCGCGGCCGGAATCCGCACGCTGCTGTCGCAGGCCGGCTCGGTGCGCGGCGGCACGGGCAGCATCGCGCTCACCGCCCTCGGCGGAGCGGTCAACCGCGTCCCGCCGACCGCCACGGCGTTCGTGCACCGCCGCTCCCGCATGCTGGCCCAGTACATCGCCTCCTGGCGGCCGGGCACGAGCGGCGCCACGGCCCGCGACTGGCTGGCCGCCGCCCACAAGGCGATGCGGCCGTACGCCTCGGGCGCGGCGTACCAGAACTACACGGACCCGACCCTGACCGACTGGCGCAAGGCGTACTACGGCGACGCGGCGACCCGCCTGGCGAAGCTGAAGAACCAGTACGACCCGACGCGCTTCTTCACGTACCCGCAGGCCCTCTGACGCGAGCCTCTGCCGCGAGCCCTTCGCCGCGAGAGCGCTGCGCCGCGGGCCGGAGCGCTACGCGGCGAGGTCCCGCTCGGACGCCCCGGCCTGCTCACTGCGCGCCCCGGGGATCACCGAGTCCTGCTCGGCCGGTCCTCTTCCCCGGGCCCGGATCAGCCACCCCACGCGCGGCGACCGCTCGATCGCCGTCGTCACGGGCGTCAGCAGGGCCATGGCCGGCGGCGACAGCAGCAGGGCCACGGCCGTGCCCAGCGCGAACCCGCCCACGACGTCCGTCGGGTAGTGCACGCCCATGTAGACGCGGATGAAGCCCCCGAACAGCGCCAGCACGAGTCCGATCAGCCCGAATTTTCGGTTGGCGACGAACAGGCCGACCGCCAGCGCCATGACGATCGTCGCGTGGTCGCTGACGAAGGAGTAGTCGGTCTTGCCCTTGACGAGGACGTCCAGCCCCTGGTGGTCGAGGAACGGCCGGGGCCGCTCCACGAATCCCCGTATCGGCACGTTCACCAGCACGGCGATGCCCGCCGCCAGCGGCGCCCAGATCAGCGCCGCGACGGTGGACGCGGCGTCCTCGTCCCCGCGCCGCCGCACCGACCACCAGCACCACACGACGAGCAGGACGATGGCGAGCAGCAGCCCGTACTCACCGACGTACTCCATGACGCGGTCGAACCACGCCGGCGCGTCCTTGGCCAGGCCATTGATGTCGTAGAGCAGGTCGACGTCGGGGTTCGACCCGGATTCGGCGAGTCCAGCCATGGTGCTGCGGCCCCTTCGTCGTTGACTCCCGGCGCACCTGTGCGTGCGCCGCTGCTGCCACCCCCGTGGTTGTAGATCCGCTTCCGCTGCACGCGTGCGTGACACGTGCCCAGTGACGTCTGCTCGGCTACGTCACCAGGAACGCATGGTCCCCGTTGATACGTTCCACACTCCACCGAATGATCACGCAGACGTTATCGAAGAGAGATACGTTGTCGCAGCTCAGGGGGTGGGTTCACACTCGGTTCACACCGTCGTGGGCAGTGCTTTCGCGCCATCTTCGGTGACGCGGGTGGCCCCGAAGTAGTCGGGGGTGTCGATCGGGTCGAATCGGATGACCGCGCCCGTCCGCGGCGCGTCGATCATGTACCCACCTCCGACATAAATGCCGACATGCCGGATGGCACGTGAATTGGTGAGGTCGTCCGAGAAGAAGACGAGGTCGCCCGGGAGCAGTTCGTCCCGGCTGGGGTGCGGCCCCGCGTTGTACTGGTCGTTGGCGACGCGCGGGAGCTTGATGCCCACGCTCGCGTAGGCGGCCTGCGTCAGACCCGAGCAGTCGAAGCGTCCGCCCTGCTCAGCGGTGCCGGTGCCGCCCCACAGGTAGGGCGTGCCGAGCTTCTTCTGCGCGTACTCGATCGCGCCGGCGGCCTGCTCGGAGGGGTCGACCCGCCCGACGGGCGCCGCGAAGCTCTCCGAGAGGGTGGTGATCCTCTTCACGTAGTTCTGCGTCTCGCGGTACGGCGGCACGCCCCCGTACTTGATCACCGCGTACGCCCCCGCGTTGTACGCGGCCAGCATGTTTTCGGTCAGATTCCCGCCGACTTTCTTCACGTACGACGCGAGTTCGCAGTCGTAGGAGGCGGCCGAGGGGATCGCGTCCTTCGGGTCCCACACATCGCGGTCGCCGTCGCCGTCGCCGTCGATGCCGTGGGAGGCCCAGGTGCCGGGGATGAACTGCGCTATGCCCTGCGCGGCGGCGTGGCTCTGGGCCCTCGGGTTGAAGCCGCTCTCCTGGTAGAGCTGGGCGGCGAGCAGGGCCGGGCTGATGGCGGGGCAGAGGTTGCCCCACTTCTGCACGAGGGCCGCGTACGCGGCGGGCACCGAGCCCTTGGCCAGCGATTTCGCCCCGCCGCCCACGCCGTTGACCAGGTTCCCGGCGACGATGTAGACCCCGACGACGAGCAGCATCACGAAGGCCAGGGCGGAGCTGATGGCGACACTCGCCACGATCCACGCCTTACGCACCGTCAACCGCCCCTCACTCACCGGGAGTCCGTCGCCTGGCCAGTGTAGAGGCGGCCGCCGGGCTCGGGAATGATCACGGAGGGGAAGTCGGGGGGCGGAAGGGGGGACGGGCCACGGCACGGGCGGCACGACGTGGGGCACGGCCGGGGGCGGGTGCCGCGACTGGGGCCCGGCCGGGGGCGGGTGCCGCGACTGGGGCCCGGCCGGGGGCGGGTGCCGCGAGGGGCCCGGCCTGGAGCGGGCGGGACGGACGGGGGCGCGGCCGGAGCACGCCGGGTGTCACGGATCCCCCGCCGCCTCCCGGTACAGCCGTTCCGCCTCCGTGCCGAGCACCACGCTGTAGGAGACGCCCGGGGTCGTGCCGCCCTCGTCGTGGCCGCCGAGGATCCCGACGACCTGTCCGTTGCCGTTCACCCAGGGGCTGCCGCTCGTGCCGCCGCTGAAGCCGGGGCATTCGACGCGCTGCTGGGTGGCGCTGTGCGCGACCGGCTTGTCGGTGCAGGTGACGGGCGTCTCACGGGAGTTGGGATACCCGGTGACGGTCACCGCGGTGGCCCCCGTCGCCGTACCGGTCGTGAACGCGTTCCCGCCGACGACGTCCTGCACCTCTCTCCCGCCGCGCGGCGCGACCACGAGGAACCCGACATCGCTGTCCTCGTGCCGCCCGTGCACCCACCCCGGAGGAAGGAACCGCCGGGTGACCTTCCACACGCCGTAGGGCGCACGCCCGTTCCGGTACCCCGGCACGAAGTCCAGGCCCCCGTCCCCGCCCAGGCAGTGCGCCGCGGTGACGACCAGGTTCCGGTGCGGTGCGGCCACCACCGACGCCGTGCAGAAGTGCCCGCCGGCCAACCGCCCCGCCCGCGCGGCGGGGACGAGCACCCCGACCCGCGCGTTCCCCGCGGCGACGGTGACCCGGAAGGGCCCGGCCCCGTCGTCGGCGGTCGCGGTGGACGCGGTGACGAGTGCGACGAGCAGCACGGCGACGACCAGGACGCGCTTCATCGCAGCGACTGTGCCCGACGAAGGTGAGAGAAGCGTCAGACGCGGGTCCGCTCGTCCCGCGCGAGCGGGAAGGAGGCCCCCGTCAGCTCCTCCGACACCTCCCACAGCCGACGGGCCGTCAGCGGGTCGCTGGCCGCGCGGGAGCGGCCCACCAGGGTCGGGGCGCCGCGCAGCTCGCCGAGGCCGTCGGGGCCGACGTAGCTCGCGCCGGGCAGGTCCTGGGTGGCGGCGTAGAGCGTGGGGAGGGCGCCGGCCCTGTCGTCCTGGGCGAAGAGCCGGTTGCCGAGACGCATGGCGGCGCGTGCCGCCGGGTGGGCCGCGTGGCTCTGCAGGTTGGTGGCCGCGTAGCCGGGGTGGGCGGCCAGGGCGCGGACCGTCGAGCCCGACTCGGTCAGCCGGCGCTGGAGTTCGAGGGTGAACAGGAGGTTGGCGAGCTTGGACCGGGCGTAGGCGCCCTGCGGGGTGTAGTCCGACGCCATGTCCAGGTCGTCGAAGGCGATCCGTGCGCCGCCCCAGCGGTGGGCGCCCGAGGAGACGGTGACGACCCGGTCGGTGAGGTGCGGCAGCAGCAGATTGGTCAGGGCGAAGTGCCCGAGGTGGTTCGTGCCGAACTGCATCTCGAAGCCGTCCTTGGTGCGCTGCCTCGGCAGCATCATCACGCCGGCGTTGTTGACGAGGAGGTGCAGCGGCTGCTGCCAGGCGTCCGCGAAGGCCCGTACGGAGGACAGGTCCGCGAGGTCCAGCCGACGCACCTCGGTGCTGCCGCGCACGGCGGCCGCCGCGGCCCGCCCGCGCTCCGGGTCCCGTACGGCGAGGACGACGTGCGCCCCCGCGCGGGCCAGCGCGTCGGTCGTGGTGAGGCCGATGCCGCTGTTGGCACCGGTGACGACGACGGTCCGCCCGGTGAGGTCGGGGAGGCGGCGCGCGCTCCACGCCGCGCCGCTCTTGCTGTCTGTTTTCTCAGCCATGCACCGAATGTAGGCGGCGACAACAATGCTGTCAATGACAACAATGCAGTCGGTGACAACAATGATGGCGGCGTCAACATCGGGATACGATGGTGCGCATGCCGGAGAGCCGCCCCTACCACCACGGAGACCTGCGCTCCACCCTGCTCGCGGGCGCCGAGCGCACCCTGCGGGAGAAGGGCGTGGGCGCGCTCTCGCTGCGCGAACTGGCTCGTGAGGCGGGCGTGAGCCACGCGGCCCCCGGCCGCCACTTCAAGGACAAGCAGGCCCTGCTCAACGCCCTGGCACTGGCCGGGTACGACCGGCTGGGCCAGGCCCTGGAGGGCGCCGACGACCCCGCCCTGCCCCTGGAACGGCGGCTCACCGCCCTCGCCCGGGCCTATCTCGCCTTCGCGATCGACAACGCCGCGCTGCTGGAGCTGATGTACGCCCGCAAGCACGAGCCGGACGCCTCGGAGCAGATGGCGGCGGCCGCCGACCGGACGGTGGGCTCATTCGCGCGGGTCATCGCCGACGCCCAGGAACGCGGCGAGATCATCGCGGGCGACCCGGAGCACCTCATCCTGCTCACCGGCGCCACCCTCCAGGGCATCGCCTCCTTCGCCGCGGGCGGCATGCTCGCCCCCGGGGCGGCCCTCGACGGCATCGAGGAACTGGTCCACCTCCTCCTGCACGGCCTCAAGCCCCGCTGATTCCGGGCCCCTTGGGTCACACGGGTCAGGCCCCTCGGGTCAAGCCGCGCCCATTCAGCGGCCATCGGCCCGTCATCGGCCGGTAAGCACCACACCCGCCTCGGTAAGGCGGAAGTCAGGATTCCGAAACCTGTCTTGTTGTCACGTACCCAACAAGCGATCGTCGTCGCGGGTCGCCGCCCCCGCCGGGAACCACACCGGCGGAACCCCCACCCGCAGGCCTCTGTCCACCACTGCCAGGAGGCTGTACCTTGCGCACGACACCCACCCACTCCGCCGGCCGCCGCAGATGGCACCGGATCGGCTCCGCCGCCACCGCCACCGCCGCCCTCCTCCTCACCGGCCTCACCACCGCCGCCCACGCGGACGCCGCCCAGGCGAGCCCTTCCAAGGTCACCTGGACCCGCTCCTGCGCCCTCCCCCGCCACCCGGGCGAGATGGCCTGCAACGCCCTGCGCGTCACGGGCGGCCGCACCGCCTTCCAGCAGCAGCACGGCATCTCCCCCAAGGCCGCCGACGCCACCAGCCCCTCCGGCTACGGCCCCGCCGACCTCCGCGCCGCCTACGGCCTGACCTCCGCCGCCACGAGCAACGGCAGCGGCCGGACCATCGCCATCGTCGACGCCTACGACGACCCGAACGCCGAGTCGGACCTCGCCGCCTACCGCTCGCACTACGGCCTGCCCGCCTGCACCACCGCGAACGGCTGCTTCAAGAAGGTCGGCCAGACCGGCTCCACCACGTCCCTGCCCGCCCCCAACAGCGGCTGGGCCGCCGAGATCTCCCTCGACCTGGACATGGCCAGCGCCGTCTGCCCGAACTGCCACATCACCCTCGTCGAGGCCAAGTCCGCCACCATGACCAACCTCGGCACGGCCGTCAACGAGGCCGTCAGCCTGGGCGCCAAGTACGTCTCCAACAGCTACGGAGGCGGCGAGTCCTCCTCCGACGCGACCTACGACTCCACCTACTTCAACCACCCCGGCGTCGCCATCACCGTCAGCGCGGGCGACGCGGGCTACGGCGCCGAGTACCCGGCGGCCTCCCGATACGTGACCTCCGTGGGCGGCACCAGCCTCACCGCCTCCTCCACCACCCGCGGCTGGACCGAGAGCGTCTGGTCGACCAGCAGCACCGAGGGCACCGGCTCCGGTTGCTCCGCCTACGACACCAAGCCGGCCTGGCAGACCGACACCGGCTGCGCCCGGCGCACGATCGCCGACGTCTCGGCCGTCGCCGACCCCGCGACCGGCGTCTCCGTCTACGACACCTACGGCGCCGACGGCCAGGGCTGGGCCACCTACGGCGGCACCAGCGCCTCCGCCCCGATCATCGCGGCCGTCTACGCCCTGGCGGGCACCCCGTCCAGCGGCTCCTACCCGGCGAAGTTCCCCTACGCGAACACCAGCGCCCTGAACGACGTCACCAGCGGCAGCAACGGAACCTGCGCCACCAGCTACTTCTGCACCGCCCGGACGGGCTACGACGGCCCGACCGGCTGGGGCACACCCCAGGGGCTCGGCGCCTTCACCGGCTGACCTCCACCACCTCGTGACGGACCGTCACCGAGGAACACCGCCGAGGGCCGTGGGGGCCCGAGGCGGGCAGGGGAAAGAACGGGCCGCGGCAACCCAGCCGCGGCCCGTTCGCCGTGCCGGGTAGCCTTCACCCGGAGAACACCGGCGCGACCACTCACCCGACCAGCCGTCAGAAACCGCACGGAAAGGTGAGAAAGATCGCAAGAGGGCACAACGACGGAACCGCACCCCAGGTTTCGCTCAGGCCTCATTGCCCGGCGTGACCTGCCGTGATACACAGAGTGACCATACGATCCTTCGTACACCGCCCGTCGCCTCCCTTAGGGGCCGGAGCGGAACGGTGGCAAGGTATTCGTACGAAACCCGCCAATCAATGACGCCAAGTCGACATACGACAGCGTCATTGTCGGCGAGAATGAGGCCTGACCTCTGCACGACCGCAGAGGATGCGGAACTACCCAACAGGGGCGGTGACTTACATGCTCTTTGCGGCCGATAAGGGAGACATCAACACCATCATCGGCGGGATCGCTCCGGACTGGGGCCCCTTCGGCAGCCTGGGCAACGAGGCCAAGGTGATGATCGAGGTCGTGATGGCGGTGGCCATCCTGATCTGCCTCGGCATCGCCATCTGGGGCGCCGCCAAGCAGCGCATCGGTGCCACGGCCCTCCGCGACACCTTCAGCGCGGAACAGGGCAAAGGCCTCATCATCGCCGGCCTCACCGGAGTCTTCATCATCGGCTCCCTGGGCACGCTCTTCACCATCGTGTACGGCATGGCCGTGTAACCCGGGCAGCGCCGCCCGGCCGGGCACGCCCGGCTCCCTCCCCCCTCTCCATCCCACCCGCCCGTCGTGCCCACCGGCTGAGGTTGCGTTTCCCTGATGTCGAGTCACCACACCGCGCCCACGCGGGAACCAGCACGGCTACCGTCGTACGAGAAGTACGACCGGTACGAAGTGTTTCCGCACGACGTCGAGGGGGCGTACGCGGCATGAGTCTCGGTGACGAGCGCGAGGCCTCCGGCGGCTACGGCGGCACGGGCCAGACCCGCACCCGCCTGCCCGACACGGGCTCCGACCCCTACGGCACCCCACGCCGCGCCCCGCGCTCCTCGTCCCGCAGCCTGGTCACGGTGGTCGGCGTGGTCGTCCTCCTGATCGCAGCAATCGCCTTCGCGAACCGGGGGGACGACGACCCGTCATCTCCGACGGACGGCTCGGCAGCCAAGCCGGGGGCCACGGCGACGGCGCCCTCCGGTCAACGCCCTGTCCGGTCCAAGTCTGCCGCCGGTGTCCCGTCGGGCTTCGCCCAGGACCAGCAGGGGGCGGAGAGCGCGGCGGCGAACTACGCCGTCGTGCTCGTCTCGGCCGACATCCTCAAACCCGCGCGGCGGCCCGAGATCGTCCGTCAGGTGTTCGACCCCGCGAGAGTCGCCGCGCTGGAGAACAACCTCGACCGCGTGTACGACAAGGCGTTCCTGGACAAGGTCGGCCTGGACGAGAACGGCGACGCCCCCAAGGGCAGCACGTACGTGTCCCGCACCATGCCGGTCGGCACCAAGGTCACCGACTTCTCGGGCAGCACCGCCACCGTCGAGGTGTGGTGCACGGGCGTCTACGGCATGACGAGCGAGACCTCGCAGAACCCGGTCACCAGCGACTGGTTCACCATGACCCTGCAACTGCGCTGGACCGACGGCGACTGGAAGGTCGACAGCTTCTCCCAGAAGGAAGGCCCGGCGCCGGTCAACGGCGACAACAAGGTGTCGACGTCGGACGACATCTCGAAGGCCGTCGAGGAGTTCGGAGGGTTCACTTATGCCCGGTAGCCCGCGCCGTGGAGTGAAGGTCGCCGCAACCCTCGCCGCCGTTCAGACCGCGTTGGTCCTGTTCGCCACCCGGGCGGTCGCCGCCCCCACGCCGTCGCCCAGCCCCAGCAACGACAACTGCTCCCTGCTCTCCGGCAGGGCCAGGGAGATCTGCGAAGGCGACACCGGCAGCGGCGGCGGAGGCGGCGCCGACCGCCTCGCCCCCACCTCCACCCTCGACCCCCTCTCCTCCCTCGCCAAGGGCTGTGCCGACGCCGCCTCCTGGACCGTCGACAAGCTCAGCGAGGCCGTGAAGGAGACGGCCAACGTCGACTTCACCAACCCCAAGTTCCTCCAGCAGTACGCGGTCGTCTTCGCCGCGTCGACGATCCTCACGCTCCTCCTCTGGCTCCTGGCCGTGGCCAAGCGGGCGGTGCGCGGCGTCCCCCTCACCACCGCCCTGTCCGAAGCCATCGGCTTCCTCTGGTTGACCGTCCTCGCCTCCGCCTTCACCCCCCTGATCCTCTACACCGTCGTATCGGCCACCGACGGCATCACCGAGGTCCTCGCCAAGGCCACCGGCGACCAGACCGACGCCTTCTTCGGCACATTCTCGGAGGCCCTCAAGAAGGGCGAGGACATCGGCGGCGGCCCCATCATGCTGATCGTCGTCTCCCTGGTCAGCATCCTCGCCGCCGGAGTTCTCTGGCTGGAGCTCGTCATCCGCGCCGCCCTGCTCTACGTCGGCGCCCTCCTCGGCACCGTCGTCTACGCAGGCCTCGTCGACAAGAACCTGTGGGGCCACGTCCGCCGCTGGGCCGGCATCATGATCGCGGTCATCCTCGTGAAGCCCGTGATCGTCATCGTCCTCGGCCTCGCCGGCGCGCTCTCCGCCGACGACGGCCCCGACGCCTTCTCCGCCGTCGTCTCCGGCCTCGCCATCATCCTGCTCGCCATCTTCGCCAGCGCGATGATCTACCGCTTCGTCCCCGGCTTCGGCGACGAGATCGCCGGCTCCCGCAACAACCGCATCATGCGGGGCGCCGAGAGCAAGGCCGCGGCCGTCATCAGCTCCCCCGCGTCCCTGGTCGCCCAGGGCATCAAGACCCACAGCACGCGCGCCGACAACAACGGCGGAGGCAGCCAGTCCTCCGCTCCCCGCCCCAGCAACCCCGCCTCCGGCGGAGTCGCCGCGCACAGCACGCGCCCCTCGAACGGCGGCGGCGGATCTGTCCCCTCCGCCGCACCCGCCCCCCGTTCGAGCAGCCCCGTCAACACTCCCCACGCCAGCAACACCCGCAACAGCAGTACCAATCGCACGGGAGGTGAAGGGCGTTGACGACCGAGTCCCACGTGTCCCATCCGGTCACGCCCCGCCGGACATATCTGATCGGCCGCGCCCGGCCGAACGCGATCATCGGCCGCAACCGCGAGACCGGCGAGATCGCCCTGATCGTCGTGGGCGCGTTCCTCGGCATGATGTGCGGGCTCCTCGTCCCGGTGCTGTCCCTGCGCATCGTGCTGCTCGCCGGGTTCCCGATGCTGGCGCTGGCCGCGGTGTACGTGCCCTACAAGCACCGCACCTTCTACAAGTGGTTCGAGATCAACCGCAGCTACAAGCGCACCCTCAAGCGGGGCGCCACCTACCGCTCCGCCGCCGTCGAGGCCGGCACCCGGCTCGACGGCCGCGAGGTCGAGGTCGGCCCGCCCCCCGGCATCGGCCGCATCACCTGGCTGTCCGCCCCCTTCGGCCCGGACGAGATCGCCGTGCTCCTGCACGCCGACCGCAAGACCGTCACGGCCGCCATCGAGATCGAGGGGCCCGGCGTCGGCCTGCGCGACAGCGAGGACCAGGAGGCCCTGGTCGACCGCTTCGGCACGCTGCTCAAGCACGTGGCCAACGGCGACGGCTTCGTCACCCGCCTGCAGATGCTCGCCCGCACCCTGCCCGCCGACCCGGACGCCCACGCCAAGGACGTCGCCGTCCGCGGCGACGACAAGGCCCTGCCCTGGCTGCAGGAGTCCTACGACCAGCTCCAGTCGATGGTGTCGACCAGCAGCGAGCAGCACCGCGCCTACCTCGTCGCCTGCATGCACTACACGCGCGACCTCGCCGCCGAGGCCAACGCCATGGCCCGGGCCGCCCGCGCCCACGGCGGCAAGGTCGACCGGGACGCCGGACTCGCCGTCGTCATGGCCCGCGAGCTGACCGACATCTGCTCGCGCCTGCAGGAGGCCGACATCCGCGTCCGCCAGCCCCTCGGCCAGAGCAGGCTGTCGTCGCTGATCCACTCCATGTACGACCCGGACCACCCGATCGACCACATCCAGGCGATGACGAAACGTAATGCCTGGCCGGCCGAGCTGGACGCCATGGAGCCCACCTACCTCCAGGCCAAGACCCGCGAGTCCTCCACCCGCGCCCCCTGGTGCCACGCCACGGCCTGGGTGAAGGAGTGGCCGATGACCCCCGTCGGCGTCAACTTCCTCGCCCCGCTGCTCGTCCACACCCCGGACGTCATCCGCACGGTCGCCGTCACCATGGACCTCGAACCCACCGAGGTCGCCATCGAGCGCATGCTCACGGAGAAGACCAACGACGAGGCCGAGGCGTCCCGCGCCGCCAAGATGAACCGCACCGTCGACCCGCGCGACGTGGCCGCGAACTCCCGGCTCGACCAGCGCGGCGAGGACCTCGCCAGCGGCGCCGCCGGCGTCAACCTCGTCGGCTACATCACCGTCAGCTCCCGCTCCCCCGACGCCCTCGCCCGCGACAAGCGCACGATAAGGGCCTCGGCCGGAAAGTCGTACCTCAAGCTGGAATGGTGCGACCGCGAGCACCACCGCGCCTTCGTGAACACCCTTCCCTTCGCCACCGGCATCCGGAGGTAGGACCTGATGCGGGATCCGCTGTCCGTCCTCACCGAGGCCTTCACGTCCTTCCTCTTCGGGAAGGTCGAGACGACCCGGCTCCCGGTGCGCACGTCCACGGGCCAGGCCCAGGCGGTCTACCTGCCGACCGCCGCCCCGGGCCTCGGCGACTCGGGCGTCATCATCGGCCGCGAGGTGTACTCCGGAAAGGGCTACATCTACGACCCCTTCCAGCTCTACGGCCAGCAGCTCCCCGCCCCCCACTGGCTGGTCCTCGGCGAGTCCGGCAACGGCAAGTCGGCGCTGGAGAAGACGTACGTCCTGCGCCAGCTCCGCTTCAAGGACCGCCAGGTCGTCGTCCTGGACGCCCAGGGCGAGGACGGCGTCGGCGAGTGGAACCTCATCGCGCAGGAGCTGGGGATAACTCCCATCCGCCTGGACCCGATGGCCGCCCTGGACATGGGGATCCGTCTCAACCCGCTCGACCCCGCGATCACGACGACGGGCCAGCTCGCGCTGCTCCGCACGATCATCGAGGTCGCGATGGGCCACGGCCTGGACGAGCGCTCCGGCTTCGCCCTCAAGGTCGCCCACGCCTACGTCAACGAGACGATCACCGACCGCCAGCCGGTCCTCTCCGACATCGTCGAGCAGCTGCGCCACCCCGAGCCCGAGTCGGCCGAGGCGATGAACGTCGCCATAGACGACGTACGGGCCTGGGGCCTCGACGTCGCCCTGGTCCTGGACCGCCTGGTCGACGGTGACCTGCGCGGCATGTTCGACGGCCCGACCACGGTCGGCATCGACCTCGACGCCCCGCTGATCGTCTTCGACCTCTCCCACATCGACCGCAACTCCATCGCCATGCCCATCCTCATGGCGATCGTCGGCGTCTGGCTGGAGCACACCTGGATCCGCCCCGACCGGAAGAAGCGCATCTTCCTGGTCGAGGAGGCCTGGCACATCATCAACAGCCCCTTCGTGGCGCAGCTCTTCCAGCGCCTGCTGAAGTTCGGCCGACGCCTGGGCCTGTCGTTCGTGGCGGTGGTCCACCACCTGTCCGACGTCGTGGACGGCGCGGCCGCGAAGGAAGCCGCGGCGATCCTGAAGATGGCCTCGACCAGGACGATCTACGCCCAGAAGGCCGACGAGGCGAGGGCCACGGGCCGGGTCCTCGGCCTGCCCCGCTGGGCGGTCGAGATCATCCCGACCCTCACCCCCGGCATCGCCGTCTGGGACGTCAACGGCAACGTCCAGGTCGTCAAACACCTGGTCACGGAGACCGAACGCCCGCTGGTCTTCACCGACCGCGCGATGACCGAGTCCTCCGCCGACCTCCCGGACGACGCCCTGCACGCCGCCGAGATCGAGGCGGAGGAGAGGGCAGCGGCCTTCGTGGAGCACCACATGGGCGACTCCGAATCGACGGTGGCGTAGGCGCAGGGGAGGAACGCGTGAGACCGGACGACCGCCGCACCCAGCGGGACGGCCAGGGAGGCATCCCCGACGGCCTGCTGGTCGGCATACTCGCGTTCCTCCTCGGCATGACCCTGCTGGTGTGGACGGCCACGGGCCTCGCCGCCTGGTTCGCCCACGGCGCCTGGCCGTCCGGCGTCACCTTCACCCGCACCCCCCTCGCCATGCGCGGCCTCATCGCCGAGCCCCACGACATCCCCGGCGCCTGGCCCGGCACACCCCCCGGCCAACTCTCCGGCTACGGCCTGTTCTGGGGCCTGTTCATCGGCCAGCTGATGGTCCTGTTCGTCCTGACGGTTTTCGTCCTCGGCACGGTGGCCCGCTGGCGCGCAGGCCGAGCAAGACGCCGAGCCGAGAAGAGGACGACGACGGCAGGGGACCGAGCACCGTACAACGCACCGGGCGCGACCGGGCCAACGCACGAGGCACAAACCCCGCCCCGACACGAGACACCGGCACCAGCACAGCAGGCCACACACCCGCCGACCCAGCACGGCCCACATACACCGGCCCAACAGGACGCACCGGCACCGACCCCGGCGCAGCACGAGGTACCCACGGCGGCACAGGCACAGCACGAGGCGCCGGCCCAACACGGCACACCCACATCACCGCAGCCCACCGCCCCGCCACCACCGCACCCCACCACCCCCACGCAGCCACACCCCACAACCCCCACGCAGCTTCAGCCGACAACCCCCATGTCGGCGCAGCCCCCCACACCCCCGTCGGCGCAGCACGACGTCCCCACCCCCCGCCGCGCAACGGCCCCCCAACCACCGCACCCCTTGGGCCCGACGGCCCCCCAACCACCGCACCCCCTGGACCCGACAGCCCCCCTCACCAACCCCCCACACGCCACGGCAACCCCGCCCCCGCCCCCGCCCCCGGCGGCCATCCCCACAACCCCGGCTTCTCTGTTCGGCCAGGAACGGGTGGGCGGGTGGGAAAAAATCCACGTAGCCCCAAGGGAAACCCGCCAGACCACCGCCACCCAAGCGGTAGGCGACGCGGAGGGCCCCGCCCTCATCGTCACCTCCAACCCTGCCCTCTGGCAGGAAACAAAAGACGCCCGAGGAAAACTGGGCCCCACCCACCTCTACGACCCCACCCACCTCTGCGACACCCCGTCCCGCCTCCACTGGTCCCCCACCACCGGCTGCGAGGACAGGGAAACGGCGACAGCGAGAGCCACGGCCCTCCTCACCCCCGTACGCCCGACCGCCAAACTCGACCAGGCGGTCACCGACACGGCCACCACCCTCCTGCGGAGCTACCTGCACGCCGCGGCCATCGACGGCCGCACCATCCGCCACGTCCACCGCTGGTCCCAGGGCACCCAGATCCAGGACGCCGTCCGCATCCTCCGCACCAACCCCAAGGCCGCCCCCGGCTCCGCGGGCGAACTCGAAGGCGCCCTCACGGCCCACCCGGAACGCCGTGACATGGCCCAGCAGCTGACGACCCGCGCCCTCGCGGCCCTCTCCACGGTCAACATCCGCAACGCGTGCACTCCCAACCGAAGTGATGCCCTCGCCTTGGATTCCTTCGTCCACGAAGGGGGCACGCTTTATGTGGTCGGTGAATCCATCGAGGACCCCAGGACCAGCCCGGGCGCGATGCCCTTCCTGACGGCCCTCGTCTCCAGCGTGGTCGAGCGCGGCCGGCGCATGGCCGAACGGTCATCCTCCGGTCGCCTCGACCCACCACTGACGCTCGTCCTGGACGACGTCGCGGCCGTGGCCCCGCTTCCCCAACTCCCGGAGCTGCTGGCCACCGGAGCGGACCGGGGCATGCCGACCCTGGCCCTGCTCCGGTCCCGCGAACAGGGCCGCGCCCGCTGGCCGCACGACGAACTACCCGTCTGAAAAGGGCACCCCCACAGCGCTCCGCTCAAGCACGAACTCCAACTCCAGCTCCCCGGCGTCCCCGAGCGGCACGGTCACCCCACTCGGCAAGAATCCCACCCGCCGATAGAACCGCTGCGCCCGCCCGTTCTCCTCGTGCACGAAGAGCCGCACCCGCTCAAGACCCCGCCCCCACGCCCACTCGAGCGCGGCGTCGAACAGCACCTCGGTCAGCCCGCTCCCGCGCTCCTCCGGCCGCACGAACACGCCGACGACATGCCCCTGCTTCCGCTCCACCGGAAGCCCGGCCCAGTCGGTCGTCCCCGGCTCCTCCACGAGCACGGTCACCGTCGCCACCCACCGCCCATCGGGCCCCTCGGCGATGATCTGCTGCCGCGCGTCCGCCCCCTCCGCGGCACCGGCCGTCCGCTCCTGCCAGAAGGAGTCCGGCCTGGCCACGGCCTCCTCGTACGTCTCCAGGAAGGCCAGGTGCGCCACCGGATCCCGCAGCGCCGCGAGCCGCAACTCCTTCACGGCGGCCCACTCATCAGCACGGACGGACCGGATCACATAGCTCATGCGGGCCACGGTAGTACCCGGGTACGACACCCCTCACCCCGATTACCCCGCCGGTCCGACGCCC
This sequence comes from Streptomyces sp. NPDC006140, assembly GCF_040628815.1. NCBI lineage: Bacteria > Bacillati > Actinomycetota > Actinomycetes > Kitasatosporales > Streptomycetaceae > Streptomyces > Streptomyces sp. NPDC006140. The sequence continues at coordinate 351,914 of NZ_JBEXTS010000010.1, forward strand.
GCCGCCCCCGCACGCACGAGCATCGAAGCATGCTGACCGCACACGAACTCACCAAACGCTACGGCGACCGGACGGTCGTCACGGACCTGTCCTTCACGGTCCGCTCCGGCACGGTCACCGGCTTCCTCGGCCCGAACGGCGCCGGCAAGTCCACGACCATGCGCATGCTCCTCGGCCTCGACGCCCCCACCCGTGGCCACGCGACCGTGGGCGGACGCTCCTACGCCGCCCACCCGGCACCCCTCACCGAGGTCGGCGCCCTGCTGGAGGCCCGCTCGGTCCACCCCGGCCGCACGGCCTTCCACCACCTGCGCGCCCTCGCCCACACCCACGGCATCCCCCGCACCCGGGTCGAGCAGGTCCTCGGCCTCACCGGCCTGACCGACGTGGCCCACCGCCGAGTCAAGGGCTTCTCCCTCGGCATGGGACAGCGCCTCGGCATCGCCGCGGCCCTCCTCGGCGACCCGGCGGTGCTCATCCTCGACGAGCCGGTCAACGGCCTCGACCCGGAGGGCGTCCTGTGGATCCGCAACCTGCTCAAGTCCCTCGCCGCGGAGGGTCGTACGGTCTTCGTCTCCTCGCACCTGATGAGCGAGATGGCCCTCACCGCCGAGCACCTGGTCATCATCGGCCGCGGCCGTCTCCTCGCCGACACGACGGTCGCCGCATTCGTCCGTGACTCCGGCGCCGGCACCACCAAGGTCGTCACCCCGCGCGCCCCCGACCTCGTACGCGTCCTCACCGCCCCCGGCGTCGACATCATCACCGACACCCCCGGCACCCTCCAGGTCCGCGGCGCGGACGCCGAGCACATCGGCCGCACGGCAGCCGCCCACGGCATCCCCCTCTACGAACTCACCCCCAACGCCGCCTCCCTGGAGGAGGCCTTCATGGACCTCACCCGCGACGCCGTGGAGTACCCGGCGACCCTTGAAGGAGCAGCGGCATGACCACGGCGACCCTCCCCTACCGCGTGACCCCGGCCCGCGTCCTGCGCTCCGAGTGGCACAAGTTCTGGACCCTGCGCTCCACCTGGATCACCCTCGCCGTCACGAGCCTCCTGACGGCCGCGATGGGCGCGGGCCTCGGCGCCGCCTACGACGGTTCCGGCGAAGGCGGCATGGACACCGTCATGTTCGTCCTCCTCGGCACCCAGTTCGCCACGATCAACCTGGGCGTACTGGGCATCCTGGCCACCGCCGGCGAGTACTCCACCGGCCAGATCCGCGCCACGATGACCGCCGTCCCGCGCCGCCTGCCCGTCCTGTGGTCCAAGGCCGCCGTCCTGACCGCGACCGCCCTCCCCCTCACCCTGGCGACGAACCTCCTGACCTTCCCCCTCGCCCAGTCCTTCCTCACCGGCACTGACCTGTCCGCCTCCCTCGGCGACCCCGGCGTCCTGCGCGCCCTCGCGGGCAACGCGGCCGGCCTCACCCTCCTCGCCGTCCTCGCCCTCGCCATCGGCGCCCTGCTCCGCTCGGTCCCCATGGCCATCGGCGCCTTCATCGGCCTGATCATGATCCTCCCGGAGGTCCTGGCGATGCTCCCGTACGACGCCGTGGACAACGCCGTCCGCTACTTCCCGGGCAAGGCCCTGGAGTCCCTCACCACAGCCCAGCCCATGCCCGGCACGGCCTCCCCGGGCGCCGCCCTGCTCGCCATGCTCCTGTGGACGGCGACGACCCTGGCCCTGGCCGCCTGGGCCCTGCGCCGCCGAGACGTCTGACACCCGGCCCCGGAAACCCTCACCATGGACCCCGTGACGACGGAAGACCGGGCGCCGGAGCCCCTCACCGAGTACGCCCACCGCCTCACCCGCCGGGTGCGCGCCTTCGACCACCGCCATCCGCTGCTGTGGGACCTGCACTTCACCGGCTTCTGGGTGACGGCCGCCCTGATCGACTACTTCGGCGGCGGCTGGAAGCACAACGCCCACAGCGTGGACGTCCCCGGTGGACTCCTCCTGGCTCTGAGCCTCGGCCTCTCGCTCCCCCTGCTCCGCCGCCGCACCCACCCGGGGGCCGCCCTCGCCGCGACGGTCCCCTTCGCCCTCGTCAACGCCTGGACCGGTGCCGCCCTCCAAGCGGCCCTCCTCCAGCTGGTCCTCGTCTATCACCTGGCACTGCGCCGCGCCCTGCGCAACCTGTGGTGGGCGACGGCCCTGGTGATCGCCCCGGTCCTCGTGTCCGTCGTCCGCCATGGCGAAGGCAGCTGGGACCAGCAGATCGGCTCCCAGCTGATGTCCATCACGGTGGCCGCCCTCATCGGCGTCACGGTCCGCACCCGCCGCAACTACACCGAGGCCCTGGAGGACCGCGCCCGCCGCCTGGAGCGGGAACGCGACCAGCAGGCCCAGCTCGCCACCGCCGCCGAACGCGCCCGCATCGCCCGCGAAATGCACGACATCATCGGCCACAACCTCTCCGTCATCACGGGCCTCGCCGACGGCGGCCGATACGCGGCCGCCAAGTCCCCGGAACGCGCCGCCCAGGCCCTCGACGCCATCGCCACCACCAGCCGCCAGGCCCTCACCGAACTCCGCCGCCTCCTCGACGTCCTCGGCGAGGAGGAGAAACAGCAGGCGGACCTGACCCCCCAACCCGGCCTCACGGACCTCGACCAGCTCCTCGACGGCGTCCGCTCCGCAGGCCTCCCCGTCCGCACCACCACGCACGGCAGCCCCACCCTTCCCATCGGCCGCCAGCTCACCGTCTACCGCGTCATCCAGGAAGCCCTCACCAACACCCTGAAACACGGTGGCCCCGATGCCACCGCGGACATAGAGCTGTCCTACGAGGAAAAGGGCGCGGTCACCGTCACGATCATGGACACCGGCGACGGCGGCCGCCCCCAGAACCTCGCGGGCGGTCGCGGACTACCGGGAATGCGCGAGCGAACCGCCCTCTACGGCGGCACACTTGAGGCCGGCCCTCGCCCCCACCCGGAAAAGGGCTGGCGCGTCCGCCTACACCTCCCGGAGGAAACCCCGCAGTGACCACGGTCCTCATCGCCGACGACCAGCCCCTGCAACGCTTCGGCTCCCGCATGCTCCTGGAGAGCCAGGACGACATGACGGTCGTCGGCGAGGCGGCGAACGGCAGCGAAGCCGTCCGCATGGCGGCCGAGCTCCACCCCGATGTCGTCCTCATGGACATCCGCATGCCCGGCCTGGACGGCATCGAGGCGACCCGCCGCATCACCGCCGCGGGCGACCGCACCCGCATCCTGATCGTCACCACGTTCGACCTGGACGAGTACGCGTACGCCGGCCTCCGCGCGGGCGCCTCCGGCTTCCTGGTCAAGGACGCCCAGCCCGAGGAACTCCTGGCCGGCATCCGCGCGGTCGCCACCGGTGACGCGGTCGTCGCCCCGAGCCTGACCCGCCGCCTCCTCGACGCCTACGTCCACCACCTGCCGACCGACCCCTCGGCGGAGACGCCTCAGGAAGACCCCCGCCTCGCTTCTCTCACCGACCGGGAGCGCGAAATCCTGACGGTCATCGGCAAGGGCTGGACGAACACGGAGATAGCCACGCGCCTCCACCTGGCCGAGTCGACGGTGAAGACCCACGTGGGCCGTATCCTTGCGAAAACGGGTTCCCGCGACCGCATTCAGGCGGTCATCCTGGCCTACGACACGAAACTGGTCCAGCCGTCCTGAAACACAAAAAAGGCCCACACCGTAAGGTGTGGGCCTTTTCAATAATTGTTCGGCGGCGTCCTACTCTCCCACAGGGTCCCCCCTGCAGTACCATCGGCGCTGTAAGGCTTAGCTTCCGGGTTCGGAATGTAAC
>NZ_JBEXTS010000011.1:0-347227 GCF_040628815.1 Streptomyces sp. NPDC006140
GCCCGGTTACATTCCGAACCCGGAAGCTAAGCCTTACAGCGCCGATGGTACTGCAGGGGGGACCCTGTGGGAGAGTAGGACGCCGCCGAACAATTTTTGGGAAAACCCCCGTATCTTCGGATGCGGGGGTTTTCTGCGTTTAGGGTCGAGCCATGCGCTATGACCTCGTGATCTTCGACAACGACGGTGTGCTCGTCGACAGTGAGCCCATCTCCAACCGGCTCCTCGCCGCCTATCTGACCGAGCTCGGGCACCCCACGTCCTACGAGGACTCCCTGCGCGACTACATGGGCTCCGCCATGCACCGCATACACGACCTCGTGGCCGAGCGGACCGGGCAGCGGCTGCCGGCGGACTTCGACGATGTGTTCCACGCGCGGGTCTTCGCTGCCTTCGAGCGGGACTTGAAGGCCGTGCCCGGTGTCGACGAGGTCCTGCAGAAACTCGCCGCCGACTCCGTGCCGTACTGCGTGGCGTCGTCCGGGAGCCATGAGCGGATCCGGGTGGGGCATCGGACGACCGGGCTCGACCGGTGGTTCGACGAAGGGCGGATCTTCAGTTCGGAGGACGTGGGCAGGGGGAAGCCGGCCCCGGATCTGTTCCTGTACGCCGCCGAGCGGATGAGGGTCGCGCCGGAGCGGTGCGTCGTCATCGAGGACAGTCCGCTGGGGGTACAGGCGGCCGTCGCCGCGGGGATGGACGTGTACGGGTTCACCGCCATGACGCCGGCGGAGAGGCTGACCGGGGCCGGGCGGCTCTTCTCCGACATGAGGGAGCTGACCGAGCTGCTCATGTGAGGGCGTAGAAGCTGAGCCGAATTCATCTTTGGCTGGATCTACCCATGAGTAAGCCTGGGGCCTACGCTCGCCGCCATGACTGATGTGCTGCGGCGCGGCAGGGCCTCGTTGGCGTTCAGCTTCTTGGTGCAGGGGGTCGCCTTCGCTCTGCTCGTGACGCGGATTCCGGCCATCCAGGACCGGTACGGAGTGTCCGACGCGCTGCTGCCGGCGTTTCTGGCGGCCGTGCCGATCCTGGCCGGGATCGGGAGCGTGACCACCGAGCGGCTGGTGAAGCGGGTGCGGCCGAGCCTGCTGCTGCGCTGGTCCCAGCCCGTGGTGCTGCTGGCGCTGCTCGGGGTCGGGGCCGGGGAGCGGATGGTGGAACTGGGCGTGGCCCTCGCCGCGTTCGGGCTCGCCGTCGGGGTGCTGGACGCGTCGATGAACATGCTCGGGGTGAGCCTGCAGCGGTCGTACGGGCGCAGCATCATGCTCAGTTTCCACGCGGCCTACAGCCTGGGCGGGATCGCGGGGGCCTCGCTGGCGTGGGTGGGGGCGCACTGGGATCTGGCGTTGTGGGTGTCGTATCTGCCGGTCGTGGCGGTGCTGCTGCCGGCGGTGCTGGTGGGGAGCCGGTGGTACGTCGACGACCGGGACGCGGGGCCCGTGGCGGAGGAGGGGGCGGACGGCGAGGGCCAGGTCGTGGTCTTCAAGTGGCTGCTGCCGTTGTGTCTGGTGATGACCGTCGCCTACATCGGGGACTCGACCGTCTCCAACTGGAGCGCGAAGTACCTCCAGGACGTGCTCGGGAGTTCGGAGCAGCTGGCGACGGTGCCGTACAACGTGTACATGGTCACCACGCTGCTGGGGCGGGCGCTCGGGGACTTCGGGGTGCGGCGGTTCGGGGCCGTCGCGGTGGTGCGGGCGGGTGCGCTCGTGGCGGCGGGGGGCTTCGCGGTGGTGGCGGGGGCGCCGGGGGCGTGGGTCGGCATGCTGGGGTTCACGCTGCTGGGCCTGGGGCTGTGTGTGCTGGTGCCGCAGACGTTCGCGGCGGCCGGCAGGTTGTTCCCGGGGGCTTCGGACGCCGCCGTCGCACGGCTGAACGTCTTCAACTATGTGGGGTTTTTGATCGGTTCTCCGCTGGTCGGTGCGCTCGGGGACGTGTGGAGCTACCGCGGGGCGATGCTCGTGCCGATGGTGTTGGTGCTGGTGACGCTCGTGTACGCCCGGTCGTTCGCCGCTCAACCGGACCGATACGGTGGCGGGCATGAGCGGCCGCGCACAGCTGATGTGGGACGAGGCAGTAACGGGCTATGACTTCGGGCCGGGGCATCCGATGGACCCGGTCCGGCTCGCCCTGACCCGGAGGTTGATCGACGCCTTCGGGCTGGACCGGGAGGTGGACGTCGTCGCCGCCAAGGCGGCCGGGGAGTCGACGCTGCGGCTCGTCCACCGGGAGGACTACATCGCGGCGGTGAAGGCGGCCTCCGCGGATCCCGGGGCGGCGGACCAGTCGTACGGGCTGGGGACGATGGACGATCCGGCGTTCGCGGGGATGCACGAGGTGTCGTCGCTGATCGCCGGGCAGTCGGTGGGGGCGGCGGAGGCCGTGTGGCGGGGTGAGACGCTGCACGCGGTCAACTTCGCGGGCGGGCTGCACCACGCGATGCCGGGCGGCGCGTCCGGGTTCTGCATCTACAACGACGCCTCCCTCGCCATCGCCCGGCTGCTGGAGCTCGGGGCGGAGCGGGTCGCGTACATCGACGTCGACGTACATCACGGGGACGGGGTGCAGGCGGCGTTCTGGGAGGACCCGCGGGTGCTGACGATCTCGCTGCACGAGCATCCCCGGACGCTGTTCCCGCAGACCGGGTGGCCGGAGGAGACCGGGGCGGACTCGGCGGAGGGCTCTGCGGTGAACGTGGCGCTGCCGGCCGGGACCGGGGACGCCGGGTGGCTGCGGGCGTTCCACGCGGTCGTGCCGGAGCTGATCGCGGACTTCCGGCCGCAGGTGCTGGTGACGCAGCACGGGGCCGACACGCACTTCGAGGACCCGCTGGCGCATCTGGCGGTGTCGCTGGACGCGCAGCGGGCGGTGCAGGCCGCCTGCCACGACCTGGCGCACGAGTACGCCGACGGGCGGTGGGTGGCCCTCGGCGGGGGCGGCTACGCGGTGGTGGACGTCGTACCGCGGTCCTGGACGCATCTGGTCGCGATCGCGGCCGGGCGGGCCGTGGAGCCCGAGGCGATGATCCCCGAGGGGTGGCGGCAGGAAGTGTTCGCGAAGACGCGGCAGTTGGCCCCGGCGCGGATGACGGACGGCCGCTGGCCGGTCACCTGGTCCGGCTGGGAGGAGGGCTACGACCCCGCCGACCGGCTCGACCAGGCGGTGCTGGCGGCCCGGCGGGCGGTGTTCCCGCTGCGGGGGCTGCTGGCGTGAGGGCCGGGTGTGGGAGGGGCCGGGGGTGAGAGGCCCAGGCCCGGTGTGAGAAGCCCAGGCCCGCTGAGAGGCCCAGGCCCGCTCTGAGAAGCCCGGCCTGAGATAGCAGGGCCGGAGAAGCTCCGCCGGAGAAGCCCTGCCTGAGGCCGCCCGTACGCCGACCGTGCGGTGTTCGCCCGTTCCCGGGACACGCGCGTCGCGGCTCGCGCACGATCACAACGTGCTGACCCCCGAAGCCCTTCGTGCGCACCTGGTCGGCGCACGGCTCGCCGGGACCGTGGCGACCTCGCGCGAGGAGAGCCTGCGCAGATACCGGCTCTTCGCCGCCCGGGACCCTCGGGTGCTGCTCGGTATCGACCCCGAAGGTGCCTGGAGCCAGCGGGACTTGATCGAGCTGATGGCGGACCGGTGCGGAGTTCCAGCCGATTTCCGGCGGACTTCCGGCCAAGAGGTGATCGCTCCGGAGCGGACCCTGGCCGCGCTGGACGCCTTCGCGGACCGTCTCGCCGAGGCCGCCCGGAGGGGTGCGCCCGTGCTCCTCGGCACCGGGCACCCGCACCGGCTGCTCGGTTTCTACGCCGCGCTGGCAGACGCCCTGTCGGCGGCGGGATGTGCCGTCCTCACCCCCGCGCAGGGTCGCTGTGTCGACATAACGACCCGGTTCGGCCTACGTACGTACAACCTCGACTACGTACGAGGAGTCGCGCTGGTGCGGACCCCCGGCGCAGAACGCCCCGGTTGTGAGCCCGGCGCACATACGCACTCACCTCTCCCGGTTCGTACCGTACTGGCCGCTCTCGCGGAGGTCGGCGGGCCCCTTCCGGAGCTGGTGATCGGGGACCACGGGTGGGTCTGCGGAGCAGGTCAGCTGGGGTTCGAGGCCATCGGGCCGGCTGATGCGGACGATCCGGCTCCGTTCGTCGGCGAGGCCGAGGGGTCCGTGTCCGTCGTCGTTCCACTTGATGACGGTGTGCGGTCTGATTACTACCTGCCGCTTACCCGCTACGTACTCAATCGGGCGTGTCTGTCACAGTAGGCCGCCGATGGGTGCACCTCTTCCCCACTCGCATCACCCGCCCCTACATTGGGGAGTGAGCACGCAGCGACGAAGAGTCACCGGAAGGGGAAGCCGGTGGCCGTCGAGTGCGGAAGGTTCAGGTGTGTCATGGCTGCAGCTGGCGAGAGGCCTCTGAACGAGGTTCAGTTCCTTACCGTGGCGGAAGTCGCCTCGGTGATGCGAGTGTCGAAGATGACCGTGTACCGGTTGGTGCACAGCGGTCATCTGCCCGCGATCCGTGTGGGGCGGTCCTTCCGCGTCCCGGAGCAAGCGGTTCACGAGTACCTCCGCGAGAGTTACGTGGGGGTGGAAACCGCCTGACGGCTGGGGCGGGGTGGTCCCTCACAGGGCACTCGGGACCACCCTGGCCCCCTCGATTACGACCTCAGCGCTCGGGCGGGTAGGCTAGCCCCTCGTAGGTCGTGTGGGCCCATGGCGCCCAAACAACCGAGTGATGAGAAGTGAGCGAGGGTAGTCGTGGGCTCTGTTATCAAGAAGCGGCGCAAGCGGATGGCGAAGAAGAAGCACCGCAAGCTGCTCAAGCGCACGCGCGTCCAGCGTCGCAACAAGAAGTAAGTTCGCGACGCGGACGCCGCGAGAGCGTTGCGTGTGGCCCCCCACCACAGGTGGGGGGCCACACGTGTATCGGCTCGTACGTCCGGCTGCTTCCGTCACCTGCCGCATCGGGCGGTCATCACAGCGCAACAGCGAACCGCTAAGTTGGCCCCACGGGGGAACGCGGCGGGACAAGAGGTTCTGGAAGAAAGGCGCTGATCTTGGGCAAGGTCGTGCTCGTGACCGGAGTGGCCCGCCAGCTGGGGGGCCGGTTCGTGCGGCGGATCCAGCGGGATCCCGAGGTGGACCGGGTCATCGCCGTGGACGCGGTGCCCCCCGAGCACCATCTGGGCGGGGCCGACTTCGTCCCGGCCGACATCCGGCAGCCCACCATCGCGCGGGTGCTCGCCGAGACGGGCGCCGACACGATCGTCCACCTCGACGTGACGGGTACACCGCTGGGCAGCGGCAACCGGGCCTCCCTGAAGGAGACCAACGTCATCGGCACCATGCAGCTGCTCGGTGCCTGCCAGAAGTCCCCGGCCGTGCGTCGGCTGGTCGTGAAGTCCAGCACGAACGTCTACGGCTCCGCGCCCCGCGACCCGGCCGTCTTCACCGAGACGACCCCGCCCAAGTCCCTGCCCAGCGGCGGCTTCGCCAAGGACACCGTCGAGGTCGAGGGCTATGTGCGCGGCTTCGCCCGGCGCCGGCCCGACGTGGCGGTGTGCGTGCTGCGGTTCGCCAACATCCTCGGCCCGACGGCGGACACCCCGCTCGCCTCGTACTTCTCGCTGCCGGTCCTGCCGACCGTGTTCGGCTACGACCCGCGGCTGCAGTTCGTGCACGAGGACGACGTGATCGAGGTGCTGCGCATCGCCTCGCACGAGCCGCGGCGGGGCACCCTCAACAGCGGCACCTTCAACATCGCCGGCGACGGCGTGCTGCTGCTCTCCCAGTGCTCCCGGCGCCTCGGGCGTCCCACCGTGCCCCTGCTGCTCCCGGCCGTCACCTGGGCGGGCTCGCTGGTGCGTACGCTGGGGATGTCGGACTTCTCGCCCGAGCAGATCCGGTTGCTCACCCACGGCCGGGTCGTGGCCACGGGCCAGATGCGCGAGACGCTGGGATTCCAGCCCAAGTACACGACCGCGGAGACGTTCGCGGACTTCGCACGCAGCCAAGGCCCCGGACTTCTTCCGCCGGAGGCCCTCGCGGGGGCCGTCGACCGGATCGCCGCGCTGCCCGTCGCGGGTGGCGGCCAGACCCCGACGCAGAGCGCCGACTGAGGAGCGCATCAACGATGGCGGATGCCAAGGTCATTCCGTTCGACGACGACCGGTCCCGGGGGAGCGCCGCGCAGCGCCCCCAGCGGCGCCGGAGCGGGGCGAGCCGGCGCCCGGGCACGGAGTCCGTGCCGGTCCGTGAGGTGCAGCCCCTGCCCACCAGGGCTGTTCCGCAGGATGATGTTCCCGTGACATCCGAGAAACAGCCGCCGGAGCAGTCCCGGGACGGCGACGGCGGTCTGGAGCAGCGGATCGCGGGCGGCCTGGCCTTCCTGCGCCGCCGCCTCACCGGTGACTACGAGGTCGACGACTTCGGTTACGACGAGGAACTGACCGACCAGGTCCTGATGTCCCTGCTGCGCCCGCTGTACGAGAAGTACTTCCGGGTCGAGGTGAAGGGCATCGAGAACATCCCGTCCGAGGGTGGCGCCCTGATCGTCGCCAACCACTCCGGGACGCTGCCGATGGACGGCCTGATGATGCAGGTTGCCGTGCACGACAACCACCCGGCGGGCCGGCATCTGCGCCTGCTCGCCGCCGACCTGGTGTTCATGCTGCCCGTGGTCAACGAACTGGCCCGCAAGCTGGGCCACACGCTGGCCTGTGCCGAGGACGCGTCCCGGCTGCTGCAGCAGGGCGAGCTGGTCGGGGTGATGCCCGAGGGCTTCAAGGGCCTCGGCAAGCCCTTCGCCGACCGCTACAAGCTGCAGCGCTTCGGCCGCGGCGGTTTCGTCTCGACCGCCCTGCGCGCCGGGACGCCGATCGTGCCCTGCTCGATCGTCGGCGCCGAGGAGATCTACCCGATGATCGGCAACGCCAAGACGGTCGCCCGGCTGCTGGGCTTCCCGTACTTCCCGATCACGCCCACGTTCCCATGGCTCGGGCCGCTCGGAGCGGTGCCGCTGCCGACCAAGTGGACGATCCAGTTCGGCGAGCCGATCCCCACGGACGGCTATCCGCCGGAAGCGGCAGAGGACCCGATGCTGATGTTCAACCTGACCGACCAGGTCCGGGAGCAGATCCAGCACACGCTGTACAAACTGCTGGTGCAGCGCCGGTCGGTCTTCTTCTGATACCGGTACGACGATGGGGGCGCCCCTTGCCGAAAGGGGCGCCCCCACTGTCGTACCACCGCCGGCTAGTCGGCGTCCTCGCCCTCGATGCCCAGGCCGGGCAGCAGGTCGGGCAGGAGCGGCGGGAGCGTCACATCCGGCTCGGGGGCGGGTGTGGTGCGCTCCGCCGACGGGGAGGTGCTGGCCTCGCTGTCCTGCGGGGGGTCGAGCAGGCCGCCGGTGTTGCCGCCGAGCAGGCCGTCGCTGTCGCTGCCGGAGCCGGCCGAGCGGCTGGGGCTGCCGCTGTCGCTGCTGCCCTTGTCGGTGCGCCCGCCGCCGCTGTCACTGGGCTGGGCCGAGCGGTCGGTGGCGGAGGAGCCGCTGGAGGCCGACTCGGAGCTGCCCTGGCGCCTGCCGTCGCCGCCGCCCGTGGCCGGGGGCTCGGGGAGGAGGGACCGCAGCGGGGCGACGTCCTCCTCTATGGCGTCGAACACCGACGACACCTCGTCGCTGACGTCCCCGAGCTGGACGGGGAGGCGCTCGCGCAGTTCGCCCCAGGCTTCGCGGTGGGAGCGGGAGAACGCGGACAGGGCCTGGATGGGGCCGAGCGAGTCCGGGTCGCGCGCGTACGCCTCGCTGAGCAGCCGGTGGCCCTCCGAGGCGTCGTGCCGCATGCCGGACAGGGCGCGGCGGATCTCGCCCAGGGATTCGTGGTCCAGGGGGCCGCTGCGGCCGCGCTCCATCAGGCGGCGGGCTTCGCTGAGCCGGGTGGAGGCGTGGTCGAGGTAGACCCGGCCGCGCTCGTCCACACTGTCCGCGAGCCCGAGTTTGACGTCCTCGATGCCGCGCTTGAGGCCGTAGAGCGAGTCGCCGGGCAGGGCGTCGGAGCTGGCGGCGGCGACGCCGCCGAAGGCGCTCGCGGCCACACCCACGCTGAGTCCGCCCGCGGTGAGGCCCTTGGCGAGGCGCGAACGCGGCCGGAACTTCTTCAGCGAGCCCGCGCGGTGGGCGCCACGGGCCCGGCTGGAGCGCTGCTCGGGGACCGCACGGTCCGTCGCCCCGCCTCCCGCGGTGCCCTCCTGGAGCATGGCCTCGAACGCGGCCACCAGCTGGGCCCGCTGGACGACCTTGACCTCCGGGTCGAGCTCCGGCTTGGGCAGCGCGCCGAGACCGGAGGCGAGCGCCAGCAGGCGCGCCCCCTCGGTCGGTTCCGCGGCTTCCGGGGCCGGTGGCGATCCTTCGGACTGCTCGGCCGCCGTGCCCTGCTCGGACTGCTCCTCCAAGGCCTGGGCGAAGGCGTTCGCCCGCCGGTGCGCCGATACGTTCGCGATCACTGGCGGCACCTCCTCTCGTCATGACGGTCGACTCCCCAGGGGGTCCTGAGGGTTGCACACCCTGACCACAACCACACGATCGGGTGATCGGAGTCGGCCAGGGGGTGACCACAGGGAGCCTGCATCCCGCACAACGAGCGGCTTGGCACTTGGGTTACGGACGGAGAACGATCGGTTGGAGAAGTCAACGGACTTTCACGGAACGTGAGTTGACCGTCGCCGAGGGTGCCGTCCGGTCAGCGGGCGTCTTCCGGGAGGAGCCGGGCGAGGGTGCGGACGGCCCGGTACTGGAGGGTCTTGATGGCGCCCTCGTTCTTGCCCATGACCCGGGCGGTCTCGGCGACGGAGAGGCCCTGGAGGAAGCGGAGCGTCACGCACTCCTGCTGCTGGGGGTTGAGCCGCCGCACCGCGTCGAGCAGGGCGGCGTTGGAGAGGGACTCCAGGACGGAGTCCTCGGGGGAGCGCTCGACCTCGTTGGCGTCGAGCATCTCGCCGGTGGTGACCTCCAGCCGGAAGCGGCTGGACTTGAAGTGGTCCGCGACGAGGTTGCGGGCGATGGTGACGAGCCAGGCGCCGAAGTCGCGGCCCTGCCAGGTGAAGGTGCCGATGCGGCGCAGGGCACGCAGAAAGGTCTCGCTGGTGAGGTCCTCGGCGGTGGCCTTTCCTCCGACCCGGTAGTAGATGTACCGGTAGACGGTGTCGCTGTACTGGTCGTAGAGGCGGCCGAAGGCGTCGGCCTCGCCGGCCTGGGCGCGCTCGACGAGGTCCATCATCCGGGCGCTGTCGCTGTCCGCCGCCGGGCGGCGGGCGGTGGCCGCCCCGGACGGGCGGCCTCGTCTGCCGACCGCGGCGCTGCCGTCGGCCAGTGCGTAGCACGGGCCGACGGGCGCGGCGGTGGCGAATGCGGGGACGGCGTACGCGGTGGGGACGAAGCCGCGCAACAGGTCGAGGACCGTTGCGCGCAGCGTAGCCAGGCCCGAGGCGTCAACCCCGACGTGTGGGTACACGGGACTCCCAGAGGCAGAGCTTCCATCACGTGCAGTGCGGGACCTTTCACCCGTCGTAGCGACGGAGGGGTACCGGTTTGCGTCTGAGGAGAATAACGCTTCGTGCAGGCGCTGCTACACCGAGTTGCTCAAATCATCGATTGCGTCGCTTCCGTAACCGATTGACGCCGGATCAAGTGCCGGAGGGTGAGCGGTTGTTGATCGGAAAGGTTCGTATTGCGGCTGAGTCCAGGGCGTGTTGTGGCCGTGTCCAGCCAAGAGGACTGGACACGAGGTTGTGGGGGTACGCCAGTTGGATTTACGGGGTTTGTCATCCCGTAAACGAAGGTGTTCCGGTTTGATCGACCGGTCGGCGGCGGATGGTCAGCGGCGACTGGTCAGCGGCGGCGGCGGTGCAGGGCGATGGCGGCCGCCGTGCCGCCGGCCACCGCGCCGACGCCCGCGGCGGCGGGGATGCCGACCTTGGCGGCCTTGCGGCCGGTGCGGTAGTCGCGCAGGCGCCAGTCCAGCTCGCGGGCGTGCTTGCGCAGCTTGGAGTCCGGGTTGATGGCGTAGGGGTGGCCGACCAGGGACAGCATCGGGATGTCGTTGTGCGAGTCGCTGTAGGCGGCGCAGCGGCCGAGGTCCAGGCCCTCGGCGGCGGCCAGGGCGCGGACGGCCTCGGCCTTCGCGGGGCCGTGCAGCGGTTCGCCGACGAGCTTGCCCGTGTAGACGCCGTCGACCGACTCGGCGACCGTGCCCAGGGCGCCGGTCAGGCCCAGGCGGCGGGCGATGACCTGGGCGATCTCCACCGGGGCGGCGGTGACGAGCCACACCTTCTGGCCCGCGTCCAGGTGGGCCTGGGCTAGGGCGCGGGTGCCGGGCCAGATGCGCTCGGCCATGTACTCGTCGTAGATCTCCTCGCCGATCGACTGGAGCTCGGCGACGCGGTGGCCCTTGACGATGGACAGGGCCGAGTCGCGGGCCTCCTGCATGTGCTCGGGGTCCTCGACGCCGGCCAGCCGGAACCACGCCTGCTGCCAGGCGAACCTCGCCAGCTCGCGGGTCTCGAAGAACTTCCGTTTGTACAGGCCCCGTCCGAAGTGGAACAGGGCGGCGCCCTGCATGACGGTGTTGTCCAGGTCGAAGAAGGCGGCGGCCCGGTCGTCGCCGTGGACCGGGAACTGCGGTTCCTCGGTCGTGCCGGCGGCTTCCTGTGAGGACTTGCGTGCTGCCTCCGCCGAGGCCTCGCCTGCCAAAACGCTCCGCGCCGTGGCGGAGCGCCTACGGGGAGTGAGCCATCCGAGAGCGGCCATGGCGTGAGCATAGCCAGTTTGTTCGGGGGTTCCGGAGTCGTGAGGTTTGAAGCCTGTGAACTCTCGGCAAGCGTGTCGTTAAAGACACCGCCCGGGGCGGGCGCGGCGAGCGCGTCCGGCGGCCGTTCGCGGGGTTCCCCTCCTCCGTCGGCGCGCGACAATGGCCGGCATGAGCCCTCTCTTCCGTCGCAAGCCCCCACGGGACCGGCTCGTCACGCTGATCCGCAAGCCCGGCTGTCATCTGTGTGATGACGCACAGGTCGTTGTGGAGAAGGTGTGCGGTGATCTGGGAGTCCCCTGGGAGCAGAAGGACATCACCGAGGATCGGGAACTGCACGACCAGTACTGGGAGCAGATCCCGGTCGTGCTGGTGGACGGCAGGCAGCACACGTTCTGGCGCGTGAACGAGGACCGTCTGCGCAAGGCGCTGACCGACTGATCCCGACCGGTGGGACGACTGACCGAGCAGTCCAAAGCGGCCCCCGAGGTCGCTTAGGATCGATGGCGACTTGGTCTCGGGGGCGGGATTCACTGAGGAGAGTGTGTTGTTTTGCCCCCAGAAGACAAGGAACGGTGGTGCCCGTGTGCCGGTTCCCGACGCGTGCGCCGGGGGCGCGTGAGCCCGGTCACGTTGGGCGGGCAAAACGGACACCATCTTTGTGCACGCGTTCACAAAGACATAGCCTGCTTTCGACGGGGCGGTCATGTAGGGACGTATGACCGCCTACAGCCCCGCTCTACCCGCAGGAGCACCGTGGCAACTGGCCGAACTCACCGACCGGCGACCCGCAGCCGAGGGATTCCCGAGGCCACCGTCGCCCGGCTTCCGCTGTACCTTCGCGCTCTGACCGCGCTGTCGGAGCGCTCGGTGCCCACGGTCTCCTCCGAGGAGCTCGCGGCCGCGGCGGGGGTCAACTCCGCGAAGCTGCGCAAGGACTTCTCGTACCTCGGCTCGTACGGGACGAGGGGTGTCGGCTACGACGTCGAGTATCTCGTCTACCAGATCTCCCGCGAACTGGGGCTCACCCAGGACTGGCCGGTCGTGATCGTCGGTATCGGTAACCTCGGCGCCGCCCTCGCCAACTACGGCGGTTTCGCCTCCCGCGGATTCCGGGTCGCCGCGCTGATCGACGCCGACCCGGCCATGGCGGGCAAGCCCGTCGCCGGCATTCCCGTGCAGCACTCCGACGACCTGGAGAAGATCATCCAGGACAACGGCGTGTCGATCGGTGTCATCGCCACCCCCGCCGGTGCCGCCCAGCAGGTCTGCGACCGGCTCGTGGCCGCCGGTGTCACCTCCATCCTGAACTTCGCGCCGACCGTGCTGTCCGTGCCGGACGGCGTCGACGTGCGCAAGGTCGACCTCTCCATCGAGCTGCAGATCCTCGCCTTCCACGAGCAGCGCAAGGCCGGCGAGGAGGCCGCCGCCTCCGACGGTGGCGTCCCGGCCGTCGCCGCGCGCAGCGAGTCCGCCGACCAGGGGCCCGACGGGGACATGCCCGCCGTGATGCCGGCATGAGCCTCCTCGTCGTCGGACTCAGCCACCGCAGCGCCCCGGTCAGCGTGCTGGAGCGGGCCTCGCTGAACGCGGACGCGCAGGTCAAGCTGCTCCAGGACACGGTCGCCGCCGAACCGGCCACCGAGGCCGCGGTGCTCGCCACCTGCAACCGCATCGAGCTCTACGCCGACGTGGACAAGTTCCACGCCGGTGTCGCCGAGCTGTCCACGCTGCTCGCCCAGCACAGCGGGGTCGGCCTGGAGGAGCTCACTCCTTATCTGTACGTGCACTACGAGGACCGGGCCGTCCACCATCTGTTCTCGGTGGCCTGCGGGCTGGACTCGATGGTCGTCGGCGAGGGGCAGATCCTCGGCCAGATCAAGGACTCCCTGGCCCGGGCGCAGGAGCTGCACTCCGCGGGCCGGCTGCTGAACGACCTGTTCCAGCAGGCCCTGCGGGTCGGCAAGCGCGCCCACTCCGAGACCGGCATCGACCGCGCCGGGCAGTCCCTGGTCACGTTCGGCCTGGAGCAGCTGGCGCGGGGCGGTGACGTCCAGGAATGGGCCCGGGGCAAGAAGGCCCTGGTCATCGGGGCCGGTTCGATGTCCTCCCTGGCCGCGGCCACGCTCGCGCGGGCCGGGGTCGCCGAGGTCGTCGTCGCCAACCGCACCTTCGACCGCGCCGAGCGGCTCGCGCGGATCCTGAGCGAGGGCGACGACACGCACGTGCCGGCCCGCGCGGTCCCGATGGAATCGGTGCCGGCCGAGCTGACACGTGCCGACGTCGCCGTCTCCTGCACCGGCGCGACGGGCCTGGTCCTGACGGCCGACTCGGTCGCGGAGGCGGTCGGGGGCCGGACGCCCGCCCCGGCCCCCGGGACCGGCGGCGAGGGACCGGCGGCACCGGGCGGCGGCTCCGGCCGTACGGCCGGGCCGGACGCGCGGCAGGGCGGTCCGGCGGCCACCAGCCTCGGCAGTGAGGACGGCTGCCCGCTCGACCTCTCCGCGGTGCAGGGCACCGCCGGGTTCTCCGTGCTGGGCGAGGCGGCCGTGGCCGGGATGGCCGCCGCCGACCTCGAACAGCACGCGGCGTGGGTGGACAACGGCACGGCCGGTGGCGGCCAGCGGGCCGCGAGCCCGGCCCGCCCCGGCGTCCTCGACCCGGCCGCGGAGACCGACGCCATCGCCGCGCTCGCCGCGACCGTCGCCACCGTCGGGCGGATCCCCGAGCGGCGCCGGCCCGAGCCGGTCGAGGAGCCGCAGCGGCCCGAGCCCGTGCTCTTCCTGCTCGACCTGGCGATGCCGCGCGACATAGACGCGGCCGTGCACCGGCTGGCCGGCGTGCGGCTGGTGGACATCGAGTCGCTGGCGGAGGCCTCCGCGGGCGCTCCGATGGCTGCCGATGTGGACCAGGTCAGGCGTATCGTCTCCGACGAGGTCGCGGCCTTCGGGGCAGCACTGCGGGCCGCGCACATCACGCCGACCGTGGTCGCCCTGCGCACCATGGCCGCCGACGTCGTGGCCAGCGAGATCGCCCGGCTGGACGGGCGACTGCCCGGCCTCGACGACAAGCACCGCGCGGAGATCACCCAGACCGTGCGGCGCGTGGTCGACAAGCTGCTGCACGCGCCGACCGTGCGGGTCAAGCAGCTCGCGGCCGAGCCCGGCGGCGCCGGGTACGCGGACGCGCTGCGGACCCTGTTCGACCTCGACCCCGAGACGGTGGCCGCCGTCTCCCGGGCCGAGGACAGCACCACCCAGAGAGACCGAGGCCCGGCATGACTGACAAGGCGCTGAGGCTCGGTACCCGGCGGAGCAGGCTCGCCATGGCCCAGTCCGGCCAGGTGGCCGAGGCCGTGAGCCGGGTGACCGGGCGGCCCGTGGAGCTCGTCGAGATCACCACGTACGGCGATGTCTCGCGCGAGCAGCTCGCCCAGATCGGCGGCACTGGCGTGTTCGTCACCGCCCTGCGCGACGCGCTGCTCAAGGGCGAGGTCGACTTCGCGGTGCACTCGCTGAAGGACCTGCCGACCACGCAGCCCGACGAGCTGGTGGTGGCCGCCGTGCCCGTGCGGGAGGACCCGCGGGACGTCATCGTCGCCCGGGACGCGCTGAAGTTCACCGACCTGCCCTCCGGGGCGCGCATCGGCACCGGTTCGCCGCGCCGCATGGCCCAGCTCAACGCGTACGCCCGCAGCCACGGCCTGGACATAGCGACGGTCCCGATCCGCGGCAACGTCGATACCCGCATCGGGTTCGTGCGCAAGGGCGAACTCGACGCCGTCGTGCTGGCCGCCGCCGGACTGAACCGGATCGGCCGCGGTGACGAGGTGACCGACTTCCTGTCGGTCGACACGGTTTTGCCCGCCCCCGGCCAGGGGGCCCTGGCGATCGAGTGCACCGCGGGCAACGCGGACCTCGTCGCCGCGCTCGCCGAACTCGACGACCCGTTCACGCGGGTCGCCGTGACGGCCGAGCGGTCACTGCTCGCCGCCCTGGAGGCCGGTTGCAGCGCCCCTGTGGGCGCGCTGGCCGACCTTCTGGCCGACGGGCAGATTGTCAAGGAAATGCGCCTGCGCGCCGTCGTCGGGACCACCGACGGCACGCGCATGGTGCAGCTGTCCACCACCGGTCCCGTGCCCGAGACGCACGACGGGGCAATGGCGCTCGGTCGCGAACTCGCGGCCGAGATGCTCGCCCAGGGCGCGGCCGGTCTGATGGGGGAGCGAGCACATTGAGCCCCACCGCCCTTTCCGCCGGTCCTGAACACGGGCACGTCACCTTCCTGGGTGCCGGACCCGGAGATCCGGGACTGCTGACTCTGCGCGCCGTCGAGGCACTGGCCAACGCGGACGTCCTCGTCGCCGAGCACGAAGTGCTCGACGTCGTACGTCAGCACGCCAGGCAGGGCGTCTCCGAGGTGCACACGGACGCGGATCCTTCCCAGGAGCCGGCTCCGGGCACAGGGACGCCCCAGCTGACGGTAGTTGACGGCACGTCAACCACCGCGCCCGTCCCCGCGGTGCGGGATGCCGCACATCTTGTCATGGAGGCCGCGCGGGGCGGCAGGCGGGTCGTGCGTGCGGTGTCCGGTGACCCGGGCCTCGACACGTACGCGGCCGAGGAGATGCTGGCGTGCGCCGCCGCCGGGGTGCCCTTCGAGGTCGTCCCCGGGATCGCGAGCGCCGTCGGGGTGCCCGCGTACGCCGGTGTGCCGCTGCGGGACGCGCAGGGCGCGGACGTGCGGTTCGTCGACGCGCGGACGGCCTCGGACCGGTGCTGGACGGAGGTCGGGGCGTCGGACGGCACGGTCGTCGTCTCCACGACCCTGGACTCCGTCGCCGCGGCGGCCGGCGAGCTCGTCTCCGCCGGGCGCAAGCCGGACACCCCGATGACGGTCACCGTCGCCGGTACGACCACCCGGCAGCGCACCTGGACCGCCACGCTCGGCACGATCGCGCAGACGCTGAAGCAGGCCAAGGTGCTGCCCTCGCCCGAGGGCGGCCGGCCGGTGATAGCCGTGGTCGGTGAGCGTTCCGCCGCCGCCCAGCGCGACCAGCTCGCGTGGTTCGAGTCCAAGCCGCTGTTCGGCTGGAAGGTGCTCGTGCCGCGCACGAAGGAGCAGGCGGTGTCGCTCTCCGACCAGCTGCGGTCGTACGGGGCCGTGCCGCACGAGGTGCCGACGATCGCCGTCGAGCCGCCGCGCACGCCCCAGCAGATGGAGCGCGCGGTCAAGGGACTCGTCACGGGCCGCTACGAGTGGATCGCCTTCACCTCGGTGAACGCGGTCAAGGCTGTGCGGGAGAAGTTCGAGGAGTACGGGCTCGACGCGCGTGCCTTCGCGGGCATCAAGGTCGCGGCCGTCGGCGAGCAGACCGCCAAGGCGCTGATCGCGTTCGGCGTGAAGCCCGACCTGGTGCCGAGCGGTGAGCAGTCGGCCGCGGGTCTGCTGGAGGACTGGCCGCCCTACGACCCGGTCTTCGACCCGATCGACAGAGTCTTCCTGCCGCGTGCCGACATCGCCACGGAGACGCTGGTCGCCGGGCTGATCGAGCTGGGCTGGGAGGTCGACGACGTCACGGCCTACCGGACCGTGCGGGCCTCGCCGCCGCCGGCGGAGACCCGTGAGGCGATCAAGGGCGGCGGCTTCGACGCCGTGCTCTTCACCTCGTCCTCCACCGTGCGGAACCTGGTCGGCATCGCCGGCAAGCCGCACAACGTCACCGTGATCGCCTGTATCGGCCCGGCCACGGCGAAGACCGCCGAGGAGCACGGGCTGAGGGTGGACGTCATGGCTCCGGAGCCGTCCGTGCTGAAGCTGGCGGAGGCCCTGGCCGACTTCGGCGCGAAGCGCCGGGCCGCGGCCCTGGAGGCCGGCGACCCGGTGACCCGGCCGAGCGAGCGGCGGCCGGGGGCGCGGCGG
Source organism: Streptomyces sp. NPDC006140 (assembly GCF_040628815.1). Classification (NCBI taxonomy): domain Bacteria; kingdom Bacillati; phylum Actinomycetota; class Actinomycetes; order Kitasatosporales; family Streptomycetaceae; genus Streptomyces; species Streptomyces sp. NPDC006140. The sequence continues at coordinate 16,717 of NZ_JBEXTS010000011.1, forward strand.
CGGCGGTCGACGACGTAGCTGGTCCTGCTGGGTTGCTGCGGCTACGCGGGAGTCACCGCGTGGCCGTAGCGCAGCAGGTTGTCCGGGTCGTAGGTGGCCTTGTCGTGGCGTAGGCGGGCGTAGACCTCCGGGGTCCAGGCGCGGGCGATGTCCTGTTCGTCGCCGGGGGTGCCGTGGATGTTGACCATGGTGCGGCCGGTGCCGTAGGGGGCCATGGCGGTGTAGAGGCGGCGGGTCGCCTGTTCGACGGCCTCGGCCATGGGCGGGGCGGGCATGATTCCGACCGACTCCATGAAGTAGCGGGCGTCGCGGGCGCAGACGGCGTCCTCGACGGCGGCCGGGCGCGCCAGTGCCCCGCCCATGTGGCGCACCGAGGCGACGAGCAGGGGGTGGTCGACCCCGGCCGCGGGGCCGACCTGCTCCAGGAACGTGCTCAGGGCGTCGGGGGGCAGGTCGCGCAGGAGCATGCAGCACTCCCGTGCCGGGAGCGGGTCCTGGGGTTCCATGTGGATGCGGTCCAGGGCCGCGTAGTCCATCTCCTCGACCATGTCGACGGCCACGGGGGCCGCTCGGCGCAGCGGGGCGATCAGTGCTTCGCCCTCGGCCGTGTCGCCCGGCCAGGCGATCGCGACCCGGGCCCAGAAGCCGCCGCGCAGGGGTTCCGGGATCTGCGGGATGGGCGGCAGGCGCAGCACCGAGAACATGCTGCCCATCGCGTCCGGGACCGTGCGGGTCCACTCCGACCAGGCGTGCAGCAGGGCCTCGGTGTGCTCGGCGTGGCAGTACAGGCCGCCGCCGTAGAGGCGGGGCAGCGCGAGCAGCTCGGTGACCAGGGAGGTGACCACGCCCACGTTGCCCTTGCCGCCGCGCAGGGCCCAGAAGAGTTCCGGCTCGTGCTGGGGGTCCGCCTCGCGCAGGTGACCGTCGGGGGTGACGACCTGGAAGGAGCGGACCAGGTCGGCGGCGTAGCCGTAGGCGCGGCCGAGGACCGGGAGGCCGCCGCCGAGGGTGTAGCCGACGACGCCCGCGTCGGTGGAGGTGCCGCAGAGGCCGGCCAGGCCGTGCGGGGCGCAGGCCGCCAGCACGTGGCTCCACTTCGCGCCCGCGGCGATCCTCGCGGTGCGGGTGGCGGGGTCGACCTGGACGTCCGTCATGCGGGACGTGGTGATCAGCAGGCCGCGTTCGATGGGGAAGTTGGCGCCGTGGCCGGTGGCCTGGACGGCGACGGGGGTGTGGGTGGCGTGGGCCCAGCGCATCGCGGCGACGACGTCGTCGGTGCCGGTGGCTCCCACGACGACGTCCGGGGTGTGCAGGGCGGCCAGGTTGAAGCCGGTGACTTCGTCGGCGTAGGCGTCGTCGCCGGGGCGCAGGACGGGGCCGGAGATCTCCGAGAGGGCGAACAGGTCGGGGGTGTGGTGGGGGGCGGTCATCGCGTCCTCCGTGGGGGCGGGTACGGAGGGACGGCGGCGGCGAGGGGGTGGCGGGCCGTCGGGGTCCTTGTCCTTCTTCTTGCTGTTTTCAGGATGGACCGTGGTGGGTGGGGGCGCATGGCGGGGCTGTGGCGTGCTCGGCGCGGTGCTGGGGCGGGTGGGGCCCAGTTGAGCTCCGACAGTACGTCGGCATCGGGGCGTTCGGGGCGGGCGTAGCGTAGAGGGCATGACGACGTACGGATCTTTTCCCGGTGCGCGGCCGCGGCGGTTGCGGAGCAACCCCGTGATGCGTCGGATGGTCGCCGAGACCCGGTTGCACCCCGCCGACCTCATCCTTCCGGCGTTCGTGCGGGAGGGCGTCAGCGAGCCCGTGCCGATCGCGGCCATGCCCGGGGTCGTGCAGCACACGCGGGACAGTCTGAAGAAGGCCGCCGCGGAGGCCGTCGCGGCGGGGGTCTCCGGGATCATGCTGTTCGGCGTGCCGGAGGAGTCGAAGAAGGACGGGCTCGGGACGCCGGGGACCGATCCGGACGGGATCCTCCAGGTCGCCATCCGGGACGTGCGGGCCGAGGTGGGCGACGACCTGCTCGTCATGTCCGACCTGTGCCTGGACGAGACGACCGATCACGGCCACTGCGGGGTGCTCGACGCGCAGGGGCGGGTCGACAACGACGCGACCCTGGAGCGGTACGCCGAGATGGCCCAGGTGCAGGCCGACGCCGGCGCCCATGTGGTCGGCCCCAGCGGGATGATGGACGGGCAGATCGGGGTGATCCGGGACGCCCTCGACCAGATCGGGCGGGAGGACGTCGCCATCCTCGCCTACACCGCGAAGTACGCCTCCGCCTTCTACGGGCCCTTCCGCGAGGCCGTCGGCTCCTCGCTCCAGGGCGACCGCAAGACCTACCAGCAGGACCCGGCCAACGCGCGCGAGTCCCTGCGCGAGCTCGCCCTCGACCTGGAGGAGGGCGCCGACATGGTGATGGTCAAGCCGGCCGGGCCCTACCTGGACATCCTCGCCCGGGTCGCGGACGCCGTGGACGTGCCCGTCGCCGCCTACCAGATCTCCGGCGAGTACTCGATGATCGAGGCCGCCGCCGAGAAGGGCTGGATCGACCGGGACCGGGCGATCCTGGAGAGCCTGACCGGCATCCGGCGGGCCGGCGCGCGGAACATCCTCACCTACTGGGCCACCGAAGTGGCGCAGAAGCTGAGCTAGCCCGGCGTCGGCCGGAGGGGCACCATCAAGTCCCCTGGAGCGTTAGGTTGTTGACCAGCGAAGTGGTTGCTGATTGAACGACCTACTCTTCAGGGAGACGTCCATGTCCGGTGACGCCCTCAGTCAGGATCCCGCCGAGCTGCGGAGGAGGATCGACAGCAGCAAGGCGCACCCGGCGCGGGTCTACGACGTGTTCCTCGGCGGCAAGGACCACTACCCGGCGGACCGGGACGCGGCCGCCGCCGCGCTCGCCGCGAACCCGCGCGGGTACCTCGACGTGCGGCACAACCGCGACTTCCTGCGCCGCGCGGTGACCGCGCTGGTGGAACAGGACGGCATCCGGCAGTTCCTCGACATCGGCACGGGACTGCCGACCGCCGAGAACGTGCACCAGATCGCGCAGCGGATCGAGCCCGGGACGCGGGTCGTGTACGTCGACAACGACCCGGTCGTGCTCGCGCACGCGCGCGCCCTGCTGACCAGCGGCCCCGAGGGACGCACGGACTACATCGACGCCGATCTGCGTGACCCGGGCCGCATCCTGGAACAGGCCGCCAAGACCCTGGACTTCGACCGGCCGGTCGCGCTCTGCCTGGTCGCGATCCTGCACTTCGTCGCGGACGAGGAGGCGTATCCGCTGGTGCGCGAGCTGCTGGACGCGCTGCCCGTCGGCAGCCGGCTGGTGCTCAGCCACCTGACCGAGGACCTGAACCCGGAGAACATCCGCGCCGTCCAACGGACGTACACGGAGCGGGGGTTCACCTTCGTGCTGCGGTCCCGGGCGGAGGTCGAGAAGTTCTTCACGGAGAACCAGCTGGAGATCGCCGACCCGGGGATCGTCCCCGCGCACCGCTGGCGGCCCGACCACGCGGCCCCCGTCCCCGAGCGGCCGGAGGAGTCCTTCCTCGCCGGCCTCGACGCCATCGAGAAGGTCCGCTACCAGGACATCAACGACGTGACGGACGCGGACATCAACGTGTACGCGGCGATCGGGGCCAAGGGCTGAGCGGCGGGCGCCCGCCCGGTAGTCCCACCCCGCTGTCCGGATCCCGGAAATGTTCTTGTAGGTGGCAAGTATGTCTCTAGGCTGCGGCGCACGCGTCGTCACCGCAGCCGAAGGAGCCGTGTCATGACCCTCACCGAGCCCACGCCCACCCACTCTCCGGCGCCGCCGCTCGCCGCGCGGGCGCGTTCGGTCGGCGGCTCTCCCGTGCGGGACATCCTCGCCGTCACCGCCCGCCCCGAGGTGATCAACTTCGCGGGCGGGTTGCCGGCGCCGGAGCTGTTCGACGCCGAGGCCATCGCGGCCGCCTACCAGGCGGTGCTCACCGAGACGCCCGGGCGGGCGCTGCAGTACTCCACGACCGAGGGCGAGCCCGGCCTGCGAGCCGCCCTGGCCGGGCGGACCACCGCGCGTGGCCTGCCGACCGGGCCCGACGACCTGCTCGTCACCACCGGCTCGCAGCAGGCCCTGTCCCTGCTGGCCACCGCGCTGCTCGAACCCGGGGACACCGTCCTCGTCGAGAACCCCTGCTACCTGGCCGCGCTCCAGGCCTTCGGCTTCACGGGTGCCCGGGTCGTGCCCGTGCCCGGCGACGGGCACGGCCTCGATCCGGAGGCGCTCGAGGAGCTGGTGGTGCGCGAGCGGCCCAAGCTGCTCTACACCGTGCCCACCTTCCAGAACCCCACCGGCCGGACGCTGCCCGCCGACCGGCGCGCCGCGGTGGCCGCCGTCGCCGCCCGGTGCGGGCTGTGGATCGTCGAGGACGACCCGTACGGGGAGCTGCGCTACGACGGCGACCGCGTGCCGTGGATCGCCGCCCACCCTGGCGCCGAGGACCGTACGGTGCTGCTCGGCAGCTTCTCCAAGGTCATGGCGCCCGGACTGCGGCTGGGCTGGCTGCGCGCGCCCGGGGAGCTGCGGCGCGCCTGTGCCGTCGCCAAGCAGGCCGCCGATCTGCACACCCCGACCGTCAACCAGCTCGCCGCGGCCCGGTACCTGGCCGACAGTGACCTGGACGCGCACGTCGCGCGCGTCGCCCGCGTGTACCGCGAACGCCGCGACGCCATGCTCGCGGGGCTGCCCGGGGCGCTGCCCCAGGGGTCGGTCTGGAACCGGCCCGAGGGCGGCATGTTCCTCTGGGCGAGCCTGCCCGAGCCGTACGACACGACGGCGCTGCTGCCGCGGGTGGTGCGGCACGACGTGGCGTACGTGCCCGGCGCCCCCTTCTACGCCGGCCCGCCCGACCGCACGACCCTGCGGCTGTGCTTCGTGACGCAGACGCCGGAGGAGATCGGGGAAGGGCTGCGCAGGCTGGGGGAGGGGCTGCGGGGTGCGGCTCCCCGAGCCCGGGAGGGGTCTGCTCCGGGGGCTTAGGGCCAAAGGCGGAGCGGGTGTTACGGCTGTGGCCCGCCGACCGGGGCGGGCGGCCGTGGTTACGGTGACGGCATGTCCGACTACATGTTCGATCTCGATGCGTATCTTCGACGGATCGGATGGGAGGGGGAGCGTCGGGCCGACGTGGCGACCCTGCGGGGTGTGCATCTGGCGCACGCGCGGGCCATCCCGTTCGAGAACCTCGACGCCCTGCGCGGCCAGGCCCCTTCCCTCGATCCGGCCGACCTCATGGCCAAGCTGGTCCACAGCCGGCGCGGCGGCTACTGCTACGAGCACAACACGCTGTTCGCCGGTGCCCTCCGTGCGCTGGGCTTCCGGGTGACCCTGCTGGTCGCGCGGGTCGTCGTGGGCGCCGACAGCATCGCGAGCCGGCCGCGCACGCACATGGCCCTGCTGACCGAGATCCCGGGCGAGCCGCGGCCGTACCTCGCGGACGTGGGCTTCGGGGCGATCGGCTCGCTGCTGGAGCCTGTGCCGCTGGTGGCGGACACCGAGTTCACCGGGGCCGGGCGGCGGCACCGGCTGGTGCACGCGCCGCACGACGGTCCCCTGGAGATGTGGGTGCTGGAGGCACACGACCCGGGCAAGGACGACTGGACCGCCCAGTACGCCTTCACCCTGGAGCCCTTCGAGAAGCCCGACTTCGACATGATCAACTGGTACATCGGCACCAGCCCGCGCTCGCCGTTCACCCGGCGCGTCTACGCCCAGAACGTCAGCGCCGCCCGGCATCTGCTGCTCGACGGGCGGATGCTGACGGAGACTCACGCCGACGGCACGGTCACCGAGCGGGAGGTGACCGGCGAGGCGGAGGCGCACCGGCTCCTGGAGGAGGAGTTCGGCATCACCCCGCCGGAGGGGATGACGCTGCTGACCGACTGAGGGGCCGCCAGGGCCTGTCGTTTGGATCAGGTCGCAGGAATGCGACGGCGCTTTTCACCGGCGTGATCCAAACGACAGGCCCTAGTCCCACCAGAAGTGCCAGGCAGGCTGGTCGAGGATCCGGTGCTCGGCGTAGGCCCGTACGGTGCGGTCGCCGCCCTGCCCGAGGTTGTCCGGGCAGAACGCGACGTGCTCGGCGGCGAGGGCCTCGGCTTCGGCCGGCGTGGCGGGCGGGGCGGCGACCGACAGCAGCAGGTGGTCGAAGCCGAGCGCCACGACCCGTATGCCGAAGCGGTCCTCCCAGGAGCGCAGCACCGCGCTGAGCCGGGCCGTGTCGCCCTCGTGGTTCGCCGGGCCCGTCCAGCCGATCGCCGTCGGGATGTCGGCGCTGCGGCGGGCCGGGACGAGGGCGAGGTGCGGTGCCTTGAGCGGGCCGCCGTCGGCGAGCAGGGAGTCCGCGACGCGCGCCGCCACCGCGTCCGGGTCCGGGGCAGGGGCGTGGTCGTGGTCCTGCGGGCGGGGCTCGGCCAGGCCGGGCCAGGCGTCCGGTTCTCCGGCGCACTCCTCCCAGTACTCCGCGAGGACCTCCTCGGCGTCGTGGTCCCCCGGGTACGACATCCCGCCGGGCCGCAACTCCCAGCGGTCCGGCCCGCCATGGCCGTCGCCCACGTCCAGAACGACCGGCAGCAGACCCGTACGGCGGGCCGGCTCCAGCGCCGCCCAGCCGCCGGGCACCGCCCGCTCGTCCGCGCGCCACAGCAGCGGCTCGTGCCAGGGGCCCTCGGCGGTCGTGTCCACGAGTGCCCCGGCGGGGAGGCGCAGTCCGAGCGCGCGGCCGCTCGGGTCCGCCGCCAGCGTCGGCAAGGGATTCGGAAGTGTCGCCATGGGGGTGACTGTAGAGCCGGCCACTGACAATCGGACCGGCCGAGAAGCCACAAGAGGACATCCCTTGACCTAGTTGCTCCCTACGGTCCTGCCATGACCACTTCCTGGGAGAAGACGGACCTGCTGGACGCGCTCGCCGAGCAGCGGGAGTTGCTGCTGATCACCGTGCGCGGACTCACCGACGAGCAGGCCGCGCGACGCACGACCGTGAGCGAGCTGACCCTCGGCGGGATCGTGAAGCACCTCGCGCAAGGGGAGGAGGTGTGGACGCAGATCATGGTCAAGGGCGACGGTGAACTGCCCGACGGCATGCTGGACATGGGGCAGTACCGCATGGCCGAGGGCGACACGCTCCAAGGCCTCCTGGAGCGTCACGCGGCGGCCGCCCGGGCGACCGAGGACGCCGTGACCGGGCTGCCGGACCTCGACCGAGGCGTGCCCCTGCCGCGGACCCCCTGGTCACCGCCCGAGCCCGAGCACTGGTCGGCGCGCCGGATCCTGCTGCATCTGATCCGGGAGACCGCCCAGCACGCCGGGCACGCCGACATCATCCGGGAGGCCCTGGACGGCGCGAACACCACCGCCCAGCGCTGAACCGGCCGAGGCCGTCACCCCGCGCGCGGGCGCCCCGGGCGTGTCCGTCAGCGGGAGCGCTCCGCCAAGGTCAGCAGCAGGTGCGCGGACTCCGGTCGCAGGAAGTCGGAGTGGGCGCCCGAGGGATGCAGACGGGTACGGCGGCTGCCGCGGTAGAGCCAGTCGGCGTCCACGTTCACCACGCGGTGGTCCAGCGTGGTCTGCTCGTACACCTCGTGGGTCGGCAGCAGCCTGGTGGTGAACTGCGGGACCGGCGCCGCGCCGGTGCCCGAGTGGCCGATTCCGGGCGCCTTCTCGGCGCGCAGGTGCCAGAAGCCCGTGGCCCGGTCCCAGCGCGAGTGTGTCAGGACGAGGGGGCCGCGCAGCGGTGCGCCCGGACGGCCCGCGCGCGGGAACAACGTGCCGAAGTGCCGGACGAAGGCGTCGCGCGGGGCGGCCATCTGGAAGATCAGGGCGCTGTCCACGGTGAACGGCCGGCGGGGGTCGTGCGGTGTGCTCCAGCCGAGGACGGGAGGCCGCTCGGCGGCCCGCTGCACGGCCTCGCACAGGAACCGCCCGCCGAAGGAGTGCCCGACGAGGTGCAGGAACTGCCCGTGCTGGTTGGCCAGTACCGCCGGGCCCGTCGGGTCGGCGCGCTCGCCGTCCAGGTAGCCGAGGAGGTGGCCGATGACGTACGGGGCGTGCCCGGTGCCCTCGGCGCTCATCGCGTGGGCCCGGTCGCGGATCCTGCGGTAGCCCTTGAGCGTGGGCAGGCTGGAGGACGGCCAGCGCACCACCACGCACCAGGGGCGGTAGCCCGCCTTCAGCCCCGGATAGCGGCCGGGCGCCGCCTCGTACAGGTCCAGGGACTGCCGGAGCAGGCGCAGGGCGGTCCGGGTGGCGCTGCTCGGCGCGGTCTGCCAGCCGTGCACGTACACATGGATGTCCGTCGCCCAGCGAGGCACGGCCAGCCTCCGGGCCAGGTGCTCGGCGACGCGGTTCGCGGGCACGGGCGTGACGCCGTCCGGCAGCGTCAGCCTGCCCTGGTCGTCCAGGTCGATCTCCACCGGCGCGGGCAGCCGGGTGCTCGGGGCGGTCACGAGGCGAGCCTCAGCCGGCTGTCGATGCCGCAGTGCAGCGCGTAGGCCAGGGCGAGCGGGTTGCGGAACTCCGAGGCGAAGCGCCGCACCAGCAGCCGGCTTATCTCTCCCGCGGTGTAACGGCCGGTCAGGTACAGGTCGAGGAACGCGTACGCGTACTCCGTCGCGAAGTCCTGCGGCATGTCGATCTGGGGGGCGAGGACGCCGTCCGCGCCCATGTCGATCAGTTCCTGCCCGAGATGCTTGAGCCGGCCGGGCGCCGCGGCCCGTGCCGTGCCGCAGGCGTTCAGCAGCACGAACGGCTTGAACCTGGCGTGCGAGTCGCGGCGGAAGCGGCGCGGTTTCCGGGACACCACCGGGCCGTCGATGTGTTCGTCGTCGGAGAGCCGGATGGACAGGCCCGGGGTCGACGGGTCGCCGTGCACCATGCGGCCGTGGCACCAGAAGTACATGACGTCCTCGTTGAGCACGGGGGCTGCCAGGGCGTGCAGCAGGTCGCTGCCGTGCGAGCGGACGATCAGCCGCGAGCGCTGCTCCAGGAGCTTGTGCACCTCCCGTGCGCGGCCCACCAGGTCCAGGGAGTCGTCCTTGTTCAGGCTGGTCGTGGCCAGGTCCCGGTCGCCGAGCGGGGCGTGGTCCCAGGGGTAGCCGGAGTTGGTCTGTTCGACCTGGTGGCGGTGTCCCAGGAACGCCTCCCAGGGCGTGGCGCACGTCGAGGGGTCCACGGCGAGCATGGGCCACGGCAGGTGCACCTCGGAGTCGAAGCTGACGCGCAGCGGTTCCTTGCCGCCGAGGGCGGTGAACAGGAACTCACGAAAACGGCCGAGGTCGTAGCCGCTGCCGTGCAGCATCACGTCGAGCAGGTCGTAGCCCTCCTCGGCCAGCCGGGCCGTCACCGACTCGGCCCGGTCGGCGAGTTCGCTGAGGTCGGCGGCTTCCGCGAAGGGACGGCTGCCGACCCGCGCACCGAGCTCGTCGCCCTCGCACTGGTAGTACACCACCAGGTCGTGCCACCGGTTCCGCAGGCGGTCGGCCCGTTCCCGCAGGTCGTCGGGGGAGACCTCCAGCGGCGCCTCGTGCCAGCGCGGGGCGGCCGGGTCCGGGGCGCAGGCGAAGATCGTCAGCGTCTTCTCGCTGGTGCGGTACAGCTTCACCCGCAGCTCCGCCGGACGCTCCCCCTCCGGCGGGTGCGGTGTGCTCCCGGGCTGCGGCGGTACCCCTGTGAAGCCGTGGGAGGGGTCCCGCACTACCTCCACGGCCATTTCCTGCGGCATCCGGGTCAGCCCTCCCTGGCACCCTGCACGTGGACAACGGTCTTCAGCTCCTGCAGCACGAACCCCGACGCGTGGTCGTACAGGGTGAAGCGGACGTCGTGGGCGCCCGGCTCGGAGGCGGTCAGGGTGAAACGCGTCGGCGCGCCGCCAGGGTCGTACTCGGCCGTGGCCGGGTCGACCGCGGCCGCCGTGGGGCAGCTGACGGCCACCATCAGCCGGGGCGGCGCGGTCGCCGCCGCCCTCTCCTCACGCTCCAGCCGGACCTCGATCGTGACGGGACGGCCGGCGGTCACGTCGTCCGTGACCAGCGTCAGCCGGGCCCGCCAGGCCGGCCGGGCGGTGCGCAGCCGCCAGCGCAGTTCCGCCGTCTCGGGGTGGTCGGGGCCGAACGTCCGCTCCCAGCCCGCCAGCAGCTCCTCGTGGGACGGCGCCGAGTCCGGGTCGTCGGCCTCCAGACAGGCGAAGGCCAGCTCGGCGAGGCTCTCCAGGGTGTTCGGATGGTCCGGGCCGAACATCCGTGCGCGCCCGGCGTGCACGGCCTTCAGCACGGCCACCGCGTCCGCGGGATCGCCCGCGTCACCGACGGCGTGGGCGAGCTGCGTGGCCAGGGTCGGCAGGAAGCCGCCGAAGCGAGTGGCGAACATCTCGACGAGCACGCCCAGGAGGATGCCGTCCTCGTCCTCCGTCTCCGCCGGTCGGCCGGCCGGCGTCGGCTCGCCGTCCCGCGCGGCGGCCTGCTGGTGGACGCGGACGACGTCGTCGACCGTCTCCGGGTACTCCGGCTGGTCCAGCAGCCGCGCGGTGCGGCGCAGCAGGTCCCGCAGCACCTCCAGGGCCTGCTCCGGCTCGTCCGCCTGCGCCAGGGCGTGCGCCAGCACGGGCAGCACTTCCAGGGTGCGCCGGTGGTCCGGGCCGAAGAGCTCGGTGGCGTCGTCGACCAGGTTCCGGGCCCACCGCACCGCGTCGTCCGCCGGGCCGGTGTCCGCCGTCAGCCACGCCAGGTTGCCGCGCACCCAGAACGTCGTCTCGTGTTCCTCGGGGAGGACCTCCTCGCACTGCTTCCAGAGCTCCTCGAAGACCGCGGCCGCGCGGTGCGGATCGCCCGCCTCCCAGCAGGCGTGCCCCAGGAGATTGCGGCAGCCGAGGGTATCGGGGTGCCGCGGGCCCCTGACGCGCTCGCTGTCCTCGACCAGGGCCACGGCGTCCCGGACGCTCAGCACGCGCCGACCGGCCCGGCGCCGGGCCGAGACCAGGCTGCGGCGCGCGCCCAGGGCCGCGCTGTGGTCGGGGCCGTGGGTCCGCAGGTGGTCGTCCACGAGAGACGTCCGCAGCCGCAGCGCGTGCGCGATCTCACCCGCCGCGCCGTGGGCGGCGGCGAGGGTGCCGCGCGCGGTCAGCGTCCTCGGGTGGTCCGGGCCCAGCACCCGGGCCGAGTCGTCGACGACGCTCGCGGCGATCGCGACGGCCCGGCGGGCGGTGGAGGCCCCCAGCCAGACCCAGGCGATCGTGCGCCGCAGGGCCAGCGTGTCGCGGTGGTCGGGTCCGAGCGTCCGCTCGTGGTCGCGCAGCAGCGCGTCCAGGTCCCGCAGCGCTCCCACCCGGTCGCCCGTGCACTCCCGCCAGCGGGCCAGCATCGCGCGGTCGTCGAAGGCCTGCGGGCTGGCGGGACCGTGGATCCGGGCGAGGTCGTCCACCAATGCCTGGCCGAGTACGACCGCCTCTTCGTAGTCCCACCGCGCTGCGAAGGAATCCGCCAGCAGGTACCTGGTCGCCAGCGTCTCGCCGTGGTCCGCCCCATGGAAACGGGTCCGGTCCTCCACCAGCCCCTCGAACGCGACGATCGCCCTCTGGTACGACCCGGACCGCGCCCACGCGTACGCCAGCCACGAGCGTGCGTTCAGGGTCATGACGTGGTCCCGGCCCCGCACCCGGGCACAGTCGGCGACCAGTCGCTCGGCGAGTTCGGCGGCCCGGCTGTAGTCGCCCACCGCGCACGACGCGCTGACCAGATCGAAGCGGACGTCCAGCACCTGCGGGTGGTCGGGCCCGAACAGACGCCCGCGCTCCTCCAGCACCGACTCCAGCGTGGCGAGCGCCTCCTGGTGCCGGCCGGCCGTCTTCTGCACCAGGCCCAGGTCCCGCCGGGCGCGCAGGGTGCGCGGATGAGTGGCCGACCAGGCGCGGGTCCAGGCCTCGACGGCTTCCTCGTACAGGGCGATGGCCCGGCCGTGCCGCTCGGCGGCCGAGCAGGCGTCGGCCAGGTTCTCCAGCATGAGCAGCGTGTCCGGGGCGTGGTCGCCCAGCAGCCGGCGGCGGTCGGCGAGCAGCTCGGTGAACCCCGCGATCGCGCCCTCGTGGTCGTCGGCGCCCAGCCGGGCCAGCGCCAGGCCGGTGCGGGAGTTCAGCGTCGCCTGCGCCTCGGCGCCCAGGACCCGGGTCCGGGCCTCGACCAGTTCCTCGTAGACCGAGATGGCGCGCTGGTGCTGGCCCGCCGACCGGAAGACCCAGGCGCGCCAGCTGCTGGTTTCGAGCGTGTCCGGGTGGTCCGCGCCCTGCACCCGCGTCCGGTCGGCCAGCAGCGCGTCGAACACCTCCTCCGCCCGGCTGTACTCACCCGCCGAACGCAGGGTCGCGCCCAGCCACGACCGCATGCCGAGGGACGACGGGTGATCACCGCCGTAGACCCGCTCGTAGTCCTCCACGAGCCGGCCGTACAGCTCCAGCGACCGCGCGTAGCGCTCCTCCTCGGCGAACACCTGGGCGAAGGAGTGGCGGATCGACAGGACGCGCGGATGGTCCTGCCCCAGGAGCGGCTCCATGTCCCGGAGGAGGTGCTCCAGCTCCGCGACCGCGCGCAGGTGGTCGCCCGCCCACTGGCGGGTGCGGGCCAGGGCCTCGCGCGTGGCGAACACATCGGGGTGCTGGGGGCCGAGGACCCGGCCGCGGTCCCGCAGCAGCTCCTCGAACACCTCGATGGCCTCCGGGAGATCGGAGGCCTCCCGGAGGGCGAAGGCCAGATGGGCGCGCGCGGTGAGGGTCGCCGGGTGATCGCCGCCCTGTTCGCGTGTGCGGTCCGCGACGAGTGCCCGGCGCTCACGGACCGAGCTGCGATGGTCCCCCATCAGCTGCCGGGTGTAGGCCAGCCCTTCCCGTGCCCGCAGCGTGTCCCGGTGGTACGGGCCCCGTACCCGCGCGTAGTCGGCGATCACCGCCTGGTAATCCGCGACCGCCCGGGCGTAGTCGGCCCGCTCCCGGTGGGCCTCCGCGATGTCGTCACGGTAGTCGAGGGTCGCCGGATGGTCCGGCCCCTGGATCCGGGCGCTGTCCGCCGCCAGCGACTCGAACTCCGGCAGCGCCGCGTCCGGCCCGTACGCCTCGGCCAGCTCGTACGCCAGGTCCTGCCGGCTGCGCAGCGTGTCCGGATGGTCCGGACCCTGCACGCGCTCCCGGTCGGCGACCACCTCCCGGTACACGGCCACCGCCCGCTGCGGATCACCCGCGGCGGAGTGCGCCGCGGCGAGCCAGCCGCGGCTGGTGAGCGTGTCGGGATGGTCGGGGCCGTGCTCCCGTCGCCGGTCCTCGACCGCCTGCTCGTACAGCGCCAGCGCGGTGCGGTGGTCACCGGCCTCCCGGTACGCGTAGGCGAGGTTGGTGCGGCTGGCGAGCGTGTCCCGGTGCCCCTCGCCCAGGAGACGCTCCCGGTCGGCGACGACCGCCGCGAACTCCTCGACGGCGGCCTGGTACCGGCCCGCGGTCTGGAGCGCGTAGGCCAGGTTGTTGCGGCTGCCGAGCGTGTCGGGGTGCTGCTCGCCCTGGATCCGGCGACGGTCCGCGACCACGGCGGTCAGCTCCTCGACCGCCCGCATCACATCGCCCGCCTTGCGGTACGCGTACGCCAGCCGCTCCCGGGCGGTCAGCGTCTCCCTCGCGTCCGGGCCGCAGAGCCGGCGGCGGTCGAGGTAGACGTTCTGGCACAGCCGGACCGCCCGCGCCGGGTCGCCGGCCTTCGCATGCCACTCGGCCAGCCGGTCGCGCTGGTCGAGCGTGGTGTCGTCGTCGACCCCGAGCAGTGCCTCGCTGCCCTCGACGGCCCGTGTCATCAGGGGGATCGCCAGCACGTGCTGCTCGCGCGCCGCCAGCTCGTCGGCGCCCCGCCGGTACATCTCGATCGCCTCGGAGCCCGGTTCCGCGGCCGGGCCCGTCTCCGCGAGCGCCTGGACGTGGACGAGCAGCCGTCGCACCGCCTCGGCCGGGGCCCCCGACAGTTCCGCGGCCAGGGCCCGCTCGGCCGCGTCCCGCGCCCCGGGCACCTCAGGAGGGTCGGCGTGCCGCAGGGTCTGCTGGACGAGGCGGTGCAGGGCGAGGCCCTCGGGGCCGGACGTGATCAGGTGGTAGTCGCGCAGCGCGTCGACCGACTCCTCGATCTCCCGCTCGGAGCGGCCCAGATGCCGCAGCACCTCACGCGGCACCGCCTCCGGGGCGAACCAGGCCAGCGTGTACAGCAGCGGTACGGCCAGCGGGCGGCGGGAGCGGATGGCCGCCAGGCTGGTGCGCCAGATCTGGGCGATGGTACGGCCCGAGCGGCCCGCTCCGTCGTTGAGCACCGCGTCGGGGACGCGGGCCAGTTTCGCCCGGTAGGCCGCGAAGCCGATGCCGGTCTCCCGGAGGTAGGCGCCCGCCTGCGTGAGAGCCAGCGGCAGGTGCCCGAGGTCCTCGGCGAGCCGCGCGGCCTGCGCGCGCTCGGCGGCGGAGCGGTCCTCGCCCAGGCCCGCCGTCGCGCACAGCAGGTCGACGGCCTCCCCGTGGTCCAGTACGTCCAGGCTGACCAGGCGGGCCCCCTCGGGCCAGCCGGTCCGGCACCGGCTCGTCACCAACTGGTGGCCGCGGTCGAGGAGTCGGCCCAGGAACGGGGTGAGGTGCTCGGGCCGCTCCACGTTGTCGTACACCAGCAGCCAGTCGGAGTGGTTCTCCAGCCAGGCCAGGGCCCACTCGGTGCGCTCCTTCGCGGTGGCCCGGCGGGCCCACTCCGGGTACAGGCGCAGGGCCAGTTCACCGAAGCCCGAGGCGATCCGCTCCTCGCTCTCGGCGGTGATCCACCACACGAGCCGGTACGCCTCGCTCCGGTGGGCGTAGTGCAGTGCCAGGGTGGTCTTGCCGATGCCGCCGAGACCGCTCAGCGCGGTCGCGGCCTTCTGGGTGACGACCCCGCCGCCGGACCGCAGGGAGGTACGTAACCGGCCCAGGTCGTCCGTGCGACCGACGAAAGGGGCCGAGGGCAGGGCGGGCAGGTTGTCCAGCCGGGCGGGCGGATCGATCGTGAGGGCGGCGGACTTCGCCGGCTCCGGCAGCACCGTCGTGTGCTCTTCGGTGTGCGGATTGCCGCCCGGCCGGAAACGGCCACCGGCCTGCCCCGGCACCGCCAGGCCACGCTCCAGGACGGCAGCCCCCGCGGCCCGCGACTCCTCAGAGATGATCATGACTCCCCCGTGTCGATCACCCGCACCAGGCCGCGTCGTCACCCGCCCGCGGCACTGAAGGAATATGCAACTGTACGGGGACGAAACGGAGTTGTCACCGGGGTGCGGGGTGGCGGCGCCGTCCGCCGCCACCCCCCGCCGTCAGAGCCGCTCGGGCGTCCGGATGCCCAGCAGGGCCATGCCCTGGTGCAGGGTGCGGGCCGTGATGTCGCAGAGGAACAGGCGGTTCTCGACCTGCTCCGGCGACTCGGCCTTCAGTACCGGGCACTTGTCGTAGAACGTCGTGTACAGCGACGCCAACTGGTACAGGTACGCCGTCATCTTGTGCGGGGCGTACTCCGCCGCCGCCTCCGCCACCGTCGCCCCGAACGAGTCCAGGTGCAGGCCCAGCGCGCGCTCCGCCGCGTGCAGCCCCAGCTCCGGGTGCGCGGCCGGGCGGGCCTCGCCGGCCTTGCGCAGGATCGACCGGATACGGGCGTAGGCGTACTGGAGGTAGACGGACGTGTCGCCGTTCAGCGAGACCATCTGGTCCAGGTCGAACTTGTAGTCCCGGTTCGCCGACGTCGACAGGTCCGCGTACTTCACCGCGCCGATGCCCACCTGGGCGCCGCGCTCGGCGATCTCCTCCTCGGAGAGGTCCTGGGCCTTCTCCCGGACCACGGCCGACGCGCGGTCGATCGCCTCGTCGAGGAGGTCGACCAGGCGGACCGTCTCGCCCTCACGGGTCTTGAACGGCTTGCCGTCCTTGCCGAGGACCGTGCCGAAGGCCAACTGGACCGCGCGCACGTCCTCGTTCAGCCAGCCGGCGCGGCGGGCCGTCTCGAAGACCATCCGGAAGTGCAGCGACTGGCGGGCGTCCACCACGTACAGGAGCGTGTTCGCCTTGATGTCGAAGACGCGGTCGCGGATCGCCGAGAGGTCCGTCGCCGCGTAGCCGTAGCCGCCGTCCGACTTCTGCACGATCAGCGGGACCGGCTTGCCGTCCGGGCCCTTGACGTCGTCGAAGAAGACGCAGAGCGCGCCCTCGGAGCGGACCGCGACGCCCGACTCCTCCAGCAGGCGGCAGGTCTCCGCGAGCATGTCGTTGTAGCCGGACTCGCCGACGATGTCCGGGTCCCGGATCTCCATGTCCAGCTTCTCGAAGACGGAGAAGAAGTAGATCTTCGACTCGTCGACGAACTTCTGCCACATGGCGAGCGTCTGCGGGTCGCCCGCCTGGAGGTCGACCACCCGGCGCCGGGCGCGCGTCTTGAACTCCTCGTCGGAGTCGAAGAGCTTGCGGGCGGCCTTGTAGAGGCGGTCCAGGTTCGACATCGCCTCCTCGCCGCTCACCTCGGCGGACTCGTGGTCCAGCTCGTGCGGATGCTCCTCCAGGTACTGGATGAGCATGCCGAACTGGGTGCCCCAGTCGCCGATGTGGTGGCGGCGGACCACCGACTCGCCCGTGAACTCCAGCAGCCGCGTCACCGAGTCGCCGATCACCGCGGAGCGCAGGTGACCGACGTGCATCTCCTTCGCCACGTTCGGCTGGGCGTAGTCGACGACCGTGGTGCCCGGGTGCTCCGCGCGCGGCACGCCGAGGCGGCCGGTGTCGTCGGCGTAGCGCGCGGCCAGGTTCTCCGTGATCGCCCGGTCGGTGATCGTGATGTTCAGGAAGCCGGGCCCCGAGACCTCGACGTCCCCGATCAGCTCACCCGACTCGACCCGGGAGACGACCTGCGTCGCCAGCTCCCGCGGGTTCGCCTTCTCCTTCTTCGCCAGGGCCAGGATCCCGTTGGCCTGGAAGTCGGCCCGGTCGCTTCGTCGCAGCAGCGGGTCCGCGGAGCCGGCCTGCGGCAGAGCCGCCGACAGGGCCGCCGCGAGGCGCTGGTGGACGGAGTCGCTGAGGGACGTGACCGAGGCCATAGGTAAGGGTGCCGTTCTCCTCGAGGGAATCGATAGACACGGCCAGTATCCCATGGGGGTAAAGCCGTTTTTCCGGGCGCGAGCAGGTCTGGGACAATGTTGCGGTCAGCCGTGCGACCGTACCGGCTGCCCGATGCAGAAAGAAGGACGTGCCGATCGTGGCTCAGAGCACCGAGACCACCGACTGGGTCTCCCGTTTCGCGGATGAGGTCATCGAGGAGTCGGAGCGCCGGGCCCCGGGCAAACCCGTCGTCGTCGCGTCCGGCCTCTCCCCGTCGGGCCCCATCCACCTCGGCAACCTCCGCGAGGTCATGACCCCGCACCTCGTCGCCGACGAGATCCGCCGCCGCGGGTACCAGGTGCGGCACCTGATCTCCTGGGACGACTACGACCGGTACCGCAAGGTGCCCGAGGGCATCCCCGGTGTCGACAAGGCGGAGTGGGTCGAGCACATCGGCAAGCCGCTGACGTCCGTCCCGGCGCCGAAGGGCTCCTCGTACCCGAACTGGGCCGAGCACTTCAAGGCCGCGATGATCGAGTCGCTGGCCGAGCTGGGCGTGGAGTTCGACGGGATCAGCCAGACCGAGCAGTACACCTCCGGCGTGTACCGGGAGCAGATCCTGCACGCCATGCGGCACCGCGGCGACATCGACGCCATCCTCGACCAGTACCGGACGAAGAAGGCCCCCGCCAAGAAGCAGCAGAAGCCCCTCGACGAGGCCGAGCTGGAGGCCGCCGAGGGCTCCGGCGCCGCCGCCGAGGACGACGGCAGCTCCGGCTCCGCCGGCTACTTCCCGTACAAGCCGTACTGCGGCAACTGCGAGAAGGACCTCACCACCGTCACCTCCTACGACGACGACTCCACCGAGCTGACCTACGCCTGCACCGCGTGCGGCTTCTCGGAGACGGTCCGGCTGAACGAGTTCAACCGCGGCAAGCTGGTCTGGAAGGTCGACTGGCCGATGCGGTGGGCGTACGAGGGCGTGGTCTTCGAGCCCTCCGGCGTCGACCACTCCTCTCCCGGGTCGTCGTTCCAGGTCGGCGGACAGATCGTCGGGATCTTCGGCGGCAAGCAGCCCATCGGGCCGATGTACGCCTTCGTCGGCATCTCCGGCATGGCCAAGATGTCGTCCTCCAAGGGCGGCGTGCCCACCCCGGCCGACGCCCTGCAGATCATGGAGCCGCAGCTCCTGCGCTGGCTCTACGCCCGCCGCCGGCCCAACCAGTCCTTCAAGGTCGCCTTCGACCAGGAGATCCAGCGGCTCTACGACGAGTGGGACCGGCTCGACGCCAAGGTCGCCGACGGCAGCGCCCTGCCCGCCGACGCCGCCGCGCACTCCCGCGCCGTGCGCACGGCCGCCGGTGAGCTGCCGCGCACGCCCCGGCCGCTGCCCTACCGGACGCTCGCGTCCGTCGCGGACATCACCGCCGGGCACGAGGACCAGGCCCTGCGCATCCTCAGCGAACTGGACCCGTCGCGGCCGCTGGGCTCGCTGGAGGAGGCCCGGCCCCGGTACGACAAGGCCGAGGCCTGGATCAACACGCACGTCCCGGCCGACCAGCGCACCATCGTGCGCGACGAGCCCGACGCCGAGCTGCTGAAGTCGCTCGACGAGCAGGGCCGTGAGTCGCTGCGGCTGCTGCTCGACGGGCTGGCCGAGCACTGGTCGCTCGACGGGCTGACCCACCTCGTGTACGGCGTGCCCAAGGTGCAGGCCGGCTTCTCCGCCGACGCCACGCCGAAGGAACTGCCGCCGGAGATCAAGACGGCCCAGCGGTCCTTCTTCGCGCTGCTGTACCACCTGCTGGTGGGGCGGGACACGGGGCCGCGGCTGCCCACGCTGCTGCTGGCGGTGGGGCAGGAGCGGGTCCGGCACCTGCTCGGCGACTAGGCGGTGAACAGGAAGGGGCCCTCGTCACCGAGGGCCCCTTCCCGTTTTGCGTCCACCGGCCTCTACGCGATGTGGTCCTCTTCCAGCTCCGCCGTGTGGCGCTTCTGGAAGCGTTCCGCGAGGGACTTCAGTTCGCCCGGGCTCAGCGTCGTGCCGTAGGTGGCCTGGATGTTGTCGCCGAGGGCGCGCGGCGTGGGGTAGCTGCCGTCTATCGACTGCCGGAACACCTGGTAGTACGCCTCCTCGTCCGGCTCGGGAGCCGGTGGCGTGCCGCCGCCGTCGCCCAGTTCCCGGGTGCGGTTGGGACCCACCGGGATGGGGAAGCTGCCGGTGTCCTCCGGGGAGGGGGCAGGGTCGTACTCGGGCTGGTACTGCTCGGCCCCCTGCTCTTCGGCGATCCACTGGGCGTACTGGTCGGGGTCGTAGGCCGGGTCGTAACCGCCCTGGTACTCGACCTCCCGGGGAGCGTTGAACCAAGGGCTCTGGTCCGGCTCGGGCTCCGGTTCCGGGTACTCGGCGTCCTGGCTGCTCTCGAGTTGGGGGCGCTGCTCGCCGGGAGGCGCCGCTCTCTGCGGGACGGGTGCCGCCCCGGCGGCACGACTGCCCGCATCCGGGTCCGTTTGCGGCGGCGGGGGGATCAGGGCGGGTTCGATGCCCGCCGCCGCCAGGCCCGCCGGGGCCGTCTCCGCCAGGGGAACGCCGTAGCGGGCCAGCCGCAGCGGCATCAGGGACTCCACCGGGGCCTTCCTGCGCCACGCCCGTCCGAAGCGGGACCGCAGCCGGGCCTGGTAGACGAGACGTTCCTGCTCCAGCTTGATGACCTGCTCGTAGGAGCGCAGCTCCCAGAGCTTCATGCGGCGCCAGAGGAGGAACGTGGGCACGGGGGAGAGGAGCCAGCGGGTGAGGCGGACGCCCTCCATGTGCTTGTCGGCCGTGATGTCGGCGATCCGGCCGATCGCGTGGCGGGCCGCCTCGACCGCGACCACGAACAGGATCGGGATCACCGCGTGCATGCCCACGCCCAGCGGGTCCGGCCAGGCCGCCGCGCCGTTGAAGGCGATCGTCGCCGCCGTCAGGAGCCACGCCGTCTGGCGCAGGAGCGGGAACGGGATCCTGATCCAAGTGAGGAGCAGGTCCAGGGCCAGCAGGACGCAGATGCCCGCGTCGATGCCGATCGGGAAGACGTAGGAGAAGTTCCCGAAGCCCTTCTTCAGGGCCAACTCGCGGACCGCCGCGTACGAACCGGCGAAGCCGATGCCGGCGATGATCACGGCGCCGGCCACGACCACGCCGATGAGAACGCGGTGCATCCGAGTCAGCTGCAGTGGCGCGGCCACCCGTACTCCCCTCCCCTTGCGTGTTGTTGCGCGCAACAGGGTGGCACATGTGTGCGGAGGACGGGTGGCCGGTTCCCGACGGGTCTGTTCAGCTCTCCGCCGCGGGCTTCTTCGACGGCGACTGCGACGCCGACTTCGACGGGGACGCCGAGGGGGACGTGGACGCGGACTTGGAAGGGGACTTGGAGGGAGACCTGGACGGCTCGCCGCCCGCCTCGCCGCCGCCCGCGCCGTTGGCCTCGGACACCGCCGCCACGGCCTCCTCGGCGGCCTTCTTCGCGTCCTTCAGCAGGTCGTCGGCGCTCGGGGACTTGTCACCGGCCAGGCCCGCGCCGTTGTAGTCGATGGTGACGACGACGTTCTCCACGCGCGCCACGATCGTCTGCTGCTTGAAGGTGCCTTCCTTCTTCTTCAGCTCGTAGCGCACGGCCGTCGCCTCGTCGCCCGTCCCGGACACCGGCTCCGACTTGGCGTTCTTGGCGCCCTCGGCGGCCTGGACGTCCTGGACCTGCTTCTCGAAGTACTCGTGGGCGAGCTTGTCGGCCGGGCCGCGGGTGACGTCCGACTCGAAGCGCAGCATCGACACGTTGAGCCAGCGGAACTGCGAGCCCTTCACGCCGTTGTTGTCGAGGCTGTTCCAGGAGCAGCTGCCGCGCGTGGAGATGTCGTCCGACTTGCCCTCCTTGCCCGACTTGCTCTCCGGGACGAGGTCCTCCAGCGTCTTCTTCGAGAGCGTCTTGCACGCCTCCGGAAGCTTGCCGTACGCCGCCGCCTCCACGGTCGGCGACGGGCTCGCGGACGCCGACGCGGCGGCCTTCGCGGCCTTGTCCGTGCTGTCGCCGGAGCCGGAGTCCGAGGAGCAGCCGGCGGCGACCAGCATCACGGGGACGGCGGCCGCGCAGACAAGGACGCGGTTGAGGCGCTTCGCTCGCTGGTCTCGCTCTTCTCGTCGCTGCATGGTTCCTTCACTCATGACGCTCGTGGTTCCCTGCGGTCGGAACGGGTCCGAGTGGTCACGGTACGCGGTGAGGCAGCGGTGTGGTCTTCCTTCGGGCGCTTTGCGGGGGCGCGTGAAGGGGGCGTGAAGGGCCCTCAGTCGCTCAGCGAATCGGCCAGCTGGGAGGCCAGTTTCTGGGCCCTGTCCTGCATTTCTTGGCTGTCCGGGACGACCCCGATCGCCGCCGGCTGCTCGGCGTACTCGATGGTCACGATGACGTTGGACGTGCGGAACGCCACAGTCACCGTCCGCTGCTTGGCCGTCGAACCGGAACTGCTCAGCTCGTCGTCGAGGAACGCCTCGTCGCCCAGATCCTCCAGGACGCGCGGCCGGAGCTCGGTCGGGGCGGCGGAGGCGGACGCCGAGGGCGAGGACGAACCGGACGGGGAGGGCGAGCCGCTCGGGGCGTCGGAGGTGCCGCCCGCCGGGGTGCTGCCGCTGACGGCGGACTCGGTGGCGGTCGGCTCGGGCAGATGGGCCGCCGCCTCCTTCTCCGCGAAGAGCTGCTCGGCCTGGGTGTCGTCGCTGACGGCGTTGTCGTAGGAGACGACCCGTTCGAAGTCGATGAGCAGGTGGTCGGTGGCGTCCTGGGAGTCGACCTTCCAGCGGCAGCCGACCTTGCGGTCGGTGTCGTAGGTGAGCGTCGCCTCGCCGTCGTAGGCCTTCTCGCGCTGATCCGGGTCGCTGATCTGCCGGATGCCGGGCAGGAGTTCGTCGAGCGTGCTCTGGCCGGGGGCGTCGCAGGGCTCGGGCAGGGTGCGGTAGCGGCCCGGCTCGGCGGCGGGCGAGGCCGTGCCGGCGTCCCCCGGGTTGGCGTCGTCGGTCGGGCCGCCGTCGCCCGAGCCGCCGGTGCAGCCGGCCAGCAGCGCCGCGAGGAGCGCGGCGACACCCGGTACGCACGCCTTCCGTTGCACGTGGGGGCTCCTCTCGACGCGGATATTGGCTTGCCGCCGCGGGGCGGCCGATGAACACAATGTGTATCGCACGCACAGCCGTGGACGCCGGTCCGATTTCCCTTTCGTCGACCTTGGCGCCGGTAAGTGCTCTTGAGGACTTCTGTTCATTTACGGGGGATTGAGGACGCTATGTCGTATGTAGAGATACCGGGTGCGAAGGTACCGATCCGGATGTGGACCGACCCGGCCTCGGTCGAGGAGTCGGCGCTCCAGCAGCTCCGGAACGTCGCCACGCTGCCGTGGATCAAGGGCCTGGCCGTCATGCCGGACGTGCACTACGGCAAGGGCGCCACGGTCGGTTCGGTCATCGCGATGAGGGGCGCGGTGTGCCCGGCGGCGGTGGGCGTCGACATCGGCTGCGGAATGTCGGCGGTGAAGACGTCCCTGACGGCGAACGACCTGCCCGGCGACCTGTCCCGGCTGCGGTCGCGGATCGAGCAGGTGATTCCGGTGGGGCGGGGGATGCATGACGACCCGGTCGACCCGGGCCGCTTTCACGGGCTGGCCACCGCCGGGTTCGAGGACTTCTGGGGGCGGTTCGACGGGGTAGCGGAAGCGGTCAAGTTCCGCCAGGAGCGGGCGACGAAGCAGATGGGAACGCTCGGACAGGGAAATCATTTCGTTGAAGTTTGTATAGATACCTCTGGTTCGGTGTGGCTCATGCTGCACTCCGGTTCCCGGAACATCGGCAAGGAACTGGCCGAGCACCACATCGGAATCGCCCAGAAGCTCCCGCACAACCAGGGCCTGGTCGACCGGGACCTCGCGGTGTTCGTCGCGGACACCCCGCAGATGGCCGCGTACCGCAACGACCTGTTCTGGGCGCAGGAGTACGCGAAGTACAACCGCTCGATCATGATGGCGCTCCTCAAGGACGTGATCCGCAAGGAGTTCAAGAAGGCCAAGCCGGCCTTCGAGCCGGAGATCAGCGCACACCACAACTACGTCGCCGAGGAGCGCTACGACGGCATGGACCTGCTCGTGACCCGCAAGGGCGCGATCCGGGCCGGTTCCGGCGAGTACGGGATCATCCCGGGCTCCATGGGCACGGGTTCGTACATCGTGAAGGGCCTCGGCAACGACAAGTCCTTCAACTCCGCGTCGCACGGCGCGGGCCGGCGCATGAGCCGCAACGCGGCCAAGCGCCGGTTCTCGACGAAGGACCTGGAGGAGCAGACCCGGGGCGTGGAGTGCCGCAAGGACTCCGGCGTCGTGGACGAGATCCCCGGGGCCTACAAGCCGATCGAGCAGGTCATCGACCAGCAGCGGGACCTGGTGGAGGTCGTGGCGAAGCTGAAGCAGGTCGTCTGTGTGAAGGGCTGACCGGCCGGCCCTACGCCTCCCGGTGCACCTTCGTGTTCGACGCCTGGGCGCGGGGGCGGAGGATCAGGAGGTCGACGTTGACGTGGGCGGGGCGGGTGACCGCCCACGTGATCGTGTCGGCGACGTCGTCGGCGGTGAGGGGCTCGGCGACGCCTTCGTAGACCTTGGCGGCCTTCTCCTCGTCGCCGCCGAAGCGGGTCAGGGCGAACTCGTCCGTCTTGACCATGCCGGGGGCGATCTCGATGACGCGGACCGGCTGTCCGACGATCTCCAGGCGGAGGGTCTCGGCCAGGACGTGGGCGCCGTGCTTGGCGGCGACGTAGCCCGCGCCGCCCTCGTAGGTGCCGTGGCCCGCGGTGGAGGAGACGACCACGACCGTGCCGTCGCCGCTCGCGATCAGCTTGGGCAGCAGAGCCTGGGTGAGGTTGAGCGTGCCGATGACGTTGGTCTCGTACATCTGCCGCCAGTCGGCCGGGTCGCCGGTCGCGACCGGGTCGGCGCCGAGCGCGCCGCCCGCGTTGTTGACGAGCACGCCGATCGTCTTGAAGGCCGTCGCGAACTCGTCGACCGCGGCGCGGTCGGTGACGTCGAGGGCGTACGCCGTGGCCTGGTGGCCCGCCTTGTTGATCTCCTCCGCCAGCGCCTCGATGCGGTCCTTGCGCCGCGCGGTGAGGACGACGCGGTAGCCCGCCGCGGCGAGTTGCCGGGCCGTGGCGGCGCCGATTCCGCTGCTCGCACCCGTGACGACGGCGATGCGGGAGGCTGCGGACGGGGCGGCGGTGGCCATGGGAGCTCCTCGGGCGTGGGTGCGGCCGACGTGTGCGGCCGGGCTTCCCGCCAGGATAGGCGGGCCTCGCGGTGGGAGAATGAGGGCGGGTGATCCCCTGTTTCCCTGGAGGTGGATCATGGGCGAGGCACGTGAGGTCATGGACCGGCTCACGGACGCGGTCACCAGGCACGCCGATCTGAAGGTCGTCGCCGATCTGTACGCCGAGGACGCGGTCGCCTTCACGCCGGACGAGGGCGAGCTGCGCGGGCGCGACAACATCGTCGAGTACTGGCGGACGATGACGGAGGCGGTCCCCGAGGCGACGTTCCAGCCGCTGCACTCCTACGAGGTCGGTGACACGGCCATCGACGAGGGCATCTTCAGCGGGCGCAACACCGGGCCGCTGGAGCTGCCGAACGGCGAGACGCTGCCGCCGACACAGAAGGAGATCAGGATCCGCGGGGTGGACATCGCCACCGTGCGGGACGGACGGATCGTCGACTACCGGTTGTACTTCGACGAGATGGACTTCCTCGGTCAGTTGGGGCTGCTGCCCGACGAGCCGTTCTGAGGCCGCCCCGAGGGGGCCGGTCAGTTGCCGCGCGGGGCGTACATGATGACCGCCATGCCCGCGAGGCAGATCAGCGCGCCCGTGATGTCCCAGCGGTCCGGGCGGTAGCCGTCCGCGACCACGCCCCACAGGATCGAACCGGCGACGAAGATCCCGCCGTACGCGGCGAGGACGCGGCCGAAGTGGGCGTCGGGCTGGAACGTCGCGACGAAGCCGTACGCGCCGAGCGCGAGGACGCCGCCGGCCGCCCAGAGCCAGCCCTTGTGCTCGCGCACGCCCTGCCAGACCAGCCACGCGCCGCCGATCTCGAGCAGCGCGGCGAGGACGAAGAGGGCGGCGGAACGCAGGATCGACATGCGGGCAGCTTGGCATGTCAGGGGGCACTCCGCCGGGGCGGGTGTCACCTGATGGACGGCGCCTGCGGGGGGCTTCGCGTGGGATACATCGCAGTGCGAGTGCGAGTACGAGCGCCCGTGCGCATACGAGTGTGCGGGTGTCCCGGCGGCTGAGGAGTGGGCGGTATGGGGAGAGTGCGGGTCGGTGTGGTGCGGGGCGGGCTGGTGTGGCGCGGCCTGGCGTGGGGCGCGGCCGTGGCGGGGCTGGTGGTGGGGGCGGCGGTGCCGGCGGCGGCAGGGGCGGTGGGTTCCGCGGGCGGCGGCGCCGCCGCGGCCGGTGGCGCGGTGCCGGAGGCCGATCTCGCCTACCACGGGTTCGCCGTGATGTCCGCCGGGCTCGTCGACCTGGCGTTCACGCCGCGCAACCACGGTCCGGCCGCCGTCGCGGACGCGACCGTGCGGTTGCGGTGGTCGGCGCCGCTGACCGACCGGCAGGAGCTGCCGGAGGGGTGTGCGCGCTCGGGCCGGCAGGTGGTGCTGTGCCGGACGGGGGCGTTGCCCGCGGACGGGGCGGGGGAGCGGATCGGTCTGCGCGTGCGGGTGCTGGGCGCGCCGTCGGAGCTGGTGGTGGAGCTGGAGACGGTGTGGGGCGGCGGGGCGGTGGACCGTCATCGGGGGAACGACCGGCAGCGGGTGCTCGTCCTGGACACCGGGGACCCGTACCACTTCTGAGGTGCCGTGCCCCGGACACCACTCCACGGTATGGTTGAACGGTAAACAACCTGGAGGGTGAGCGAGCATGCAGTTCGGGATCTTCAGCGTCGGCGACGTCACGCCCGACCCGACCACCGGCCGGACACCGACCGAGCGGGAGCGGATCAAGGCGATGGTCGCCATCGCGCTCAAGGCCGAGGAGGCCGGGCTCGACGTCTTCGCGACCGGCGAGCACCACAACCCGCCGTTCGTGCCCTCGTCCCCGACCACGATGCTCGGCTACGTCGCCGCCCGCACCGAGCGGCTGATCCTCTCCACGGCCACCACCCTCATCACCACCAACGACCCGGTGAAGATCGCCGAGGACTTCGCGATGCTCCAGCACCTGGCCGACGGCCGGGTGGACCTGATGCTGGGCCGCGGCAACACCGCCCCCGTCTACCCCTGGTTCGGCCAGGACATCCGGCAGGGCATCCCGCTCGCGATCGAGAACTACGCCCTGCTCCACCGGCTGTGGCGCGAGGAGGCCGTCGACTGGGAGGGGGAGTTCCGTACGCCCCTGCAGGGCTTCACCGCCACGCCCCGCCCCCTGGACGGCGTACCGCCGTTCGTCTGGCACGGGTCGATCCGCTCGCCGGAGATCGCCGAGCAGGCCGCGTTCTACGGCGACGGCTTCTTCCACAACAACATCTTCTGGCCCGCCGACCACACCAGGCGCATGGTCGAGCTGTACCGGGAGCGGTACGCGCACTACGGCCACGGCACGCCCGAGCAGGCGATCGTCGGCCTCGGCGGGCATGTGTTCATGCGGAAGAACGCGCAGGACGCGGTGCGCGAGTTCCGGCCCTACTTCGACGTCGCGCCGGTGTACGGGCACGGACCGTCGCTGGAGGACTTCATGGACCAGACGCCGCTGACCGTCGGCTCCCCGCAGCAGGTCATCGAGAAGACACTGGCCTTCCGCGACTACGCGGGCGACTACCAGCGCCAGCTGTTCCTCGTCGACCACGCCGGGCTGCCGCTGAAGACCGTGCTGGAGCAGATCGACCTGCTGGGCGAGGAGGTCGTGCCGGTGCTCCGCAAGGAGTTCGCCGTGGGCCGCCCGGCGGACGTCCCGGACGCCCCGACACACGCCGCCCGGCTCGCCGCGACCCAGAGGTGAGAGGACGGTAGGCACCCTGCCCGCGGTTGCGCGCCCCTGGTGAGAGGGCAGTAAGAAGGACGCCCCGGCGCAGCTCATCCCCTCGCGCAGACCCGGCGGCGGGGCACACTGGACGCGTGTCCCAAACAGTGCTGCTCGCCGAAGACGACCGCGCCATCCGCAACGCCCTGGAGCGCGCCCTGACCCTGGAGGGCTACCAGGTCATGGCCGTCGCCGACGGAGTCGAGGCACTGGCGCAGGCCCACCGCAACCGCCCGGACGTCCTCGTCCTGGACGTGATGATGCCCGGCATCGACGGACTCCAGGTGTGCCGCGTGCTGCGCGCCGAGGGCGACCGGACGCCGATCCTGATGCTGACGGCCCTCGTGGAGACCGCCGACCGGATCGCCGGGCTGGACGCCGGCGCAGACGACTACGTCGTGAAGCCCTTCGACGTGGAGGAGGTCTTCGCCCGGCTGCGCGCGCTGCTGCGCCGCACCAGCCCGGTGGGCGTCGGCGGCGCGCCGGTGGCCGAGGCGCCCCGGCCGGTGCCCGAACGGTTCATCGAGGCCGCCGGCATCCGCATGGACCCGCAGGCGCGCCGGGCCTGGCGGGGCGCGCGCGAGCTGGAACTGACCCGCACCGAGTTCGAACTGCTGGAGCTGCTGGTCCGCAACTCGGGCATCGTCCTCGACCACTCGACGATCTACGACCGCATCTGGGGCTACGACTTCGGTCCCGGCTCGAAGAACCTCGCCGTCTACGTCGGCTACCTGCGCCGCAAGCTCGACGAGCCGGGCGCGCCGCAGCTGATCCACACGGTGCGCGGCGTGGGTTACGTGCTGCGGGAGGACTGAGTGGGCCGTCTGCGCCGGCTGCTGGCCGGGCGGCGGCCGGGACTGGTCTCGCTGCGGACCACGTTCGCGGTGTCGTTCGCGGCGGTCACGGCGGCCGTGACGATCCTGGTCGGCATCCTGTCGTACAGCGCGGCGGCCCGGCTGGTGCGGGTGGACCAGCAGACGGTGTTCGA
Source organism: Streptomyces sp. NPDC006140 (assembly GCF_040628815.1). Lineage (NCBI taxonomy): Bacteria > Bacillati > Actinomycetota > Actinomycetes > Kitasatosporales > Streptomycetaceae > Streptomyces > Streptomyces sp. NPDC006140. The sequence goes on from NZ_JBEXTS010000011.1 coordinate 44,925, forward strand.
CGAGGTCGTGCAGGACCTGCGCGACGAGGTGCGGCAGAACCACATGACGCCCGGCGACTTCTCGTCCGCCGCGCCGGGCCACGACCTGGTGCGCCCCGCCCGGACGGACGTGCAGGTGCTCGGCCCGGACGGGCATGTCGTCGACCCGGGCCGCCCGGGGCTGCCGGTCACCGGCGCCGATGTGCGGATCGCCGCCGCGTCGACGTCCGGGCGGGTGGTCGAGCACAAGGACGTCGACGTGGGCGACGACGTCTACCGCGTCGCGACCGTCTCCCTCGGCGGCGGCCGGGGCGCGGTGCAGGTCGCGCAGGAGTTCAGCGACGTCGAGGACCTGCTGCGGGCGCTCCAGCAGCGGACGCTGCTCCTGATGGCCGCCGTGGTGATCGGCGCCGGGCTGTTCGGCTGGTGGCTGGCCCGGCGGATCACGCGCCGCCTGGTCGTCCTGACCGACGCGGCCGAGGACGTCGCCCGCACCCGCCGCCTCGGCATCCAGGTGCCCGTCGCCGGCCATGACGAGGTGGGCCGGCTGGGCCGGGCCTTCGACCGCATGCTCGGGCGGCTCGCCCAGTCCGAGGAGGACCAGCGCCGCCTGGTCCAGGACGCGGGCCACGAACTGCGCACGCCGCTGACCTCGCTGCGGACGAACATCTCCCTGCTCCGCCGGATCGACGAACTCCCGCCGGAGACCCGCGAGGAACTCGTCGCCGACCTGGGGCAGGAGGCCCGGGAGCTGACCGACCTGGTCAACGAGCTGGTCGACCTCGCGGCCGGGCAGTCCGACACGGAGCCGCCGCAGCGGGTGAACATCGCCGACATCGCGGAGGAGGTGGCGGGCCTCGCCCGGCGCCGCAGCGGGCGGCGGATCGTGCTGCGCGCGAGCGGCGACACCACGACCGACGGGCGGCCCGGGATGCTGACCCGGGCGCTGTCCAACCTCGTCGAGAACGCCGTGAAGTTCGACCAGCGGGGCACGGCCCCCATCGAGATCGTCGTCGCCGGGCCGGCCCGGCCCGGCGCGATCCGCGTCGAGGTCCTCGACCGGGGCCCCGGCATAGCCGAGAAGGACCTCGACCGCGTCTTCGACCGCTTCTACCGCGCGGCCGACGCCCGCTCCCTGCCGGGCTCCGGCCTGGGCCTGTCCATCGTCCGCGAGGTGGCCCTCGCGCACGGCGGAGCACCGTTCGCGTTCCGCCGGGACGGCGGCGGCACGGTGATCGGCTTCACGGTGGGCGGCGGCATCGACTGACACACCTGTCGCGCCAGGGATGCCCTTACTCGGGCCGCGCGGACCCGGGCCGTCCGTACTCGGGGCGGACCCGGGCCGTCCGTACTGGGGCCGCGCGCGGTCGGGCTGCCGAACCGCGGCCGCCCGCGCCCGGGCTGCCGCATCCGGGCCGCCTGACCCGGCTGCTGGACCCCGGCCGTCCGTACTCGGGCCGCGAGACCCGGGCCGTCTCCCCGCGTACGAACCCCCCGGGCCGAGCAGATATGCGTGCGGGGACGCGACCGTCGCGCCCCGGGCGAGGGGAGGACCGGCAGCGTGCTGAGTGACGAGGAGGCCGCCGCCCTGGCGGAGATCGACGAGGCGGCCCTGGCCCGGACCCTGCAGGAGCTGATCGCCGTGCCCAGCGTGACGGGCAGCGCCGCCGAGTCGGAGCTGCAGCACCAGCTGGCGGGCCGGCTGGAGTGGCTCGGCCTGGAGACCGACCTGTGGTCCATGGACCTGGCCGCCCTGCGGGCCCACCCGGACTTCCCGGGCACGGAGGCGCCCCGCGACGAGGCCTGGGGCCTGGTCGGTACCACCCCCGACGGCGGCGACGGGCCCACCCTGATCCTCCAGGGCCACGTCGACGTCGTACCGCCCGGCGACCTCGCCGCTTGGGACGGCGACCCGTTCGTGCCCCGGGTGACCGGGGACGTCGTCCACGGGCGCGGCGCCTGCGACATGAAGGCCGGCATAGCCGCGCACCTCGCCGCGCTGGCCGCGATCCGCGCGGCCGGGATCCGCCTGCGCGGCCGGATCGCCGCGCACTTCGTCGTCGGCGAGGAGGACGGCGGCCTCGGTGCCTTCGGCACCCTCCAGCGGGGCCACGGCGGCGACGCCTGCGTCATCGCCGAACCCACCGCGGGCACGCTGATCACCGCCAACGCCGGTGCCCTGACGTTCCGCGTCACCGTGCCCGGCCGGGCCGCCCACGCCAGTTCCCGGGAGCGGGGCGTGAGCGCGATCGACGCGTACCTGCCCCTGCACCAGGCCCTGGCCCGCCTGGAGACCGTACGCAACACCGACCCGGACCCGCTCCTGGCCGAGTACCCCATCCCCTACGCGCTCTCCGTCGGCACGGTGCGCTCCGGCGACTGGGCGAGCAGCGTGCCCGACCTGCTCGTCGCCGAGGGCCGGCTCGGCGTACGCCTCGACGAGGACCCGGCCGAGGCGCGCCGCGCCCTGGAGGAGTGCGTCGCCGAGGCCTGCGCCGCCGACCCCTGGCTCCGCGCCCACCCGCCGGCCGTGACCTGGCCCGGCGGCCAGTTCGCCCCCGGCCGCCTGCCCGCCGGCCACCCCCTGCCCGGCGTTCTGCGCGGCGCCTGGTCCGACACGGCGGGCGGCCCCGCCCTGCGCGAACGCGGCGCGACGTACGGCAGCGACCTGCGGCTGTACGCCGGGGCCGGCATCCCCACGCTGCAGTTCGGGCCGGGGGACATCCAGGTGGCCCACAGCGCGGCGGAACGGGTGTCGCTACGGGAGGTGGTGGCGGTGACGCGGGCGCTGGTGGTCGGGGCGCTGCGGGTGGTCGGCACGAAGTGACCACCACCCGGCGGACGCCACGGCGCCCGAGACGGTCGGTCAGCTCGCGGCCCCGCACCGCAGCGCGTGCTGGAGATGAAACCGCCCGCCGTGCGTGAGCCGCACCCCCGGCGTTCCCGAGAAAATCTCGTGCCCCTGGTCGTGGTCGCCCGCCTCGGCGGCCTCTTGGTGGGCCTCGACACTCGTCCACTCGGTGTAGAGCAGTACGCGGCTGCCGTCGACGCTGTGCAGGAAGTGGGCGGAGATGGCCCCGGGGTGGCCGTCGTCCCGCGGCTGGGCAGCGATCACCGCGTCGGTGAAGAAGCGCTGCCGCTCGGGCCCGTCGACATCGAAGGCAGCGGTGATGAGGCAGCCCGGGACACGGGTCTCGTGGTCTTCGGCCAGGCTGCGGTCGAGGCGGTAGCGGGGCGGGCCGGCGAACGGAACCGCCGTGTCGTCGTCCCACTGGGCGAGCGTCAGCACGGTCTCCCCGTCCGTGCTCAGGAACCAGCTGACGGCGGCGAGGCCCGGCGGCGGGGTCTCCAGCGCTCCCGACTCGGCTGCCACGAGCGCCCGTTGGCGGTCGGGGCCGTCGGCGTGCCGTGTGCCGATGACCAGCGTGCCGGGGCGGGTGAGATCCGGGAAGAGGGCGGTGGGCACGGGAGGGCTCCTTCTCGTACGGACGCGGGGCGGCGGTGGAACCGTGATCGTGCCCGAGGGCGCCGTGGGACGGTCAACTGCTTTACGCACGCCGGGGGCCCGGGGGCGGTACAAAAACCCGCTGATCTGCTGGTATGCCGAACGCCGTCAACCGGCGGGCGACGGCGCGGCCTCGTATCGCCGTTCGAGATGCCATTCGTTCCCCTGAAATGTGGCGACACCCGGTGTGGCCGGTCGCGGGCTCGGCATTCCCTTGATCGGGTCTGTCCCATCTGCGAACGGAGACGCCCCGTGCGAATGACTGACATCCAGCGCTGCGAGGTCCGGCCTGGACGACTCGTCGAATGGACGCTCAGTCCGGCGACCGTCGCGACGGCGAAGGGCCTGCCGGAGGACTCCCGGCCGCCCGCCTACATCCAGGAGTCGCACCTGCGGACCGCGCGGACCGTGCGCGACGACGGCCTGTTCGTGCCGACCTGGATCGGCGCCGCCTTCGACCTCCCGGGCCGGGCCGACCTCGACGCCCTGGGCGAGGCGCTGCGCGGCTGGACCCTGCGGCACGAGACACTGCGCAGCGGCTTCCGCTGGGCGGGCGGCTCCGGCGACGAGCTGCGCCGCTTCACCCTCGACGCCGACGCCGTGTCCCTGCACCGCGAGGACGTCGGCGACTTCACCGACCCCGCGGCCCTGGCCCAGCACCTCCAGGACCGCTTCGACACCACGGCGGACGCCCTGCGCTGGCCCAACCTCATCTACACGGCCGTTCTCCGGGACGACAGCACCAGCGTGTACCTGGCCTTCGACCACAGCAACGTCGACGCGTTCTCGATCTACCGCATGCCGGCCGAGATCCGCGAGCTGTACGCCGCCCACCGCACCGGCCGCGCCCCGGACCAGGCGCCGGTCAGCAGCTACGTCGACTTCTGCGAGGCCGAGCGGGCGGACGCGGACCGGATGGACGCCGACCACGAGATCGTCGCCCGCTGGCGGGAGTTCATCCAGCGCTGCGACGGGCGGCTGCCGAGCTTCCCCGTCGACCTCGGCTTGGAGCCCGGCGGTGCGCTGCCCACCCAGAAGCTGATGCGGGAGATGCTCGTGGACGCGGACGCCGCCGCCGCGTTCGAGGCGTACTGCCGCCCCTGCGGCGGAACCCAGGTCGGGCTGCTGGCGGCGACCGCGCTGATCGTCCACGAGATCGGCGGCGAGTCCGTCTACCGCACCGTGGTGCCCTTCCACACCCGGGCGAGGTCGGCGTACTCGGACTCCGTCGGCTGGTACGTCGGCGGCGCGCCGATCGAGGTGCCCGTGGCCCGCACGCCCGACTTCCCGGCCGCGCTGACGACCGTGCGCAACGCGCTGCACACCGCCCGGCCGCTGGCCCGCATGCCGCTCGCCCGGGTGCTGCGGCTGCTGGGCGCCGACTTCCGGCCGACCTCCCCGGACATGTACTCGATCGTGTCGTACACCGACACCCGGGCCATCCCGGACTCCACGACCTGGACCGAGCGCAACGCCTACGGCCTGATCAGGGTCTCCTACGGCGACCAGGTGTGCGCCTGGGTGACCCGGCTGCACGAGGGGCTGTGGTTCGCGGCCCGCCACCCGGACACCGACGTCGCCCACAAGAACCTGCGGCTGTACGCCGACCGGCTGCGCGACATCATCCTGTCGGTCGCGGACCGCGCTCCCCACACCAGGCGGTGAGCCGCCCCGGGCCTACACGCCCGCGTACGAGTGCTTGCCGGAGACGAAGATGTTCACGCCGTAGTAGTTGAACAGCCAGCAGCCGAAGGCGAGCAGGGCCAGGTAGGCGGCCTTGCGGCCCTTCCAGCCGGCCGTGGCGCGGGCGTGCAGGTAACCGGCGTAGGCGACCCAGGTGATGAAGGACCAGGTCTCCTTGGGGTCCCAGCCCCAGTAGCGGCCCCAGGCGTCGCCGGCCCAGATGGCGCCCGCGATGATCGTGAACGTCCACAGGGGGAAGACGGCCGCGTTGACGCGGTAGGAGAACTTGTCGAGGGAGGCGGAGGAGGGCAGCCGCTCCAGCACCGAGGTGGCGAAGGTGCCGGGCGTGCCGCCGCTCGCCAGCTTGTTCTCGTAGGAGTCCTTGAAGAGGTACAGGATCGTGCCGACCGCGCCCACGTAGAACACCGCGCCGCAGAAGATCGCCGTGGAGACGTGGATGTACAGCCAGTACGAGTGCAGCGCCGGGACGAGCTGGTCGCTGGCGGTGTACAGGACCGTGACGGCGAGGCCCAGGTCGAGCAGGACGGTGGTGGTCAGGAACAGGCCGAGCCAGCGGACGTTCTTCTTCAGCGCCAGCAGGCCGAGGTAGACCCCGACCGCGACCGTGGAGAACGTGATGTTGAACTCGTACATGTTGCCCCACGGCGCCCGCTCCACCGAGGCCGCGCGGGCGATGACGCCGCCCAGCTCGATCAGGAAGGCGAGCACGGTGAGGGAGATGGCGATCCGTCCGTAGAGGTCGCCCTGTTCGTCACCGCCGTGGGCGCCGGGCCCGTCCGGCACGTCGCGCTGACCGGCCGCGGCCCGCACGGTGACCTTGGGCCGCTCCAGCACGGCGGTGCCGCCCGCCTGGTTCACGGTGACGGCGGGCGCCTTCTTGGCCGCCTGCTCGGTGGTGAGCGCGGCGGCGGTCCGGGCGACCTTGCTGCGGCTGCCGAAGAGCCACTCCGCGATGTACGCGAAGAAGGCCAGGGTGTAGACGGCCATCGCGGAGTAGATCAGCGTGTTGCTGATATTGGCGAGATGTTCGTTGGTGGCGGCGGCGAGAGTCACTTCTTCTCAGCCCCTTCGGCAGGTACGGGGGTTTCGGTGCCCGGCTCCTGGTCGGGGTCGGGGGAATCTGCGGGGTCGGATGCTCCGGGCGCCCGGTCGTACAGGATCCCGGCGAGGTCGCCCAGTTCCTCGGGGACCTTGGCCGACTCGCTGCGGCCGAGGCCCGCCATCTCGACGACGGTGACGCCGTCGGCGCCCCGGACCGCGCGGACCCAGACGCGGCGGCGCTGGATGAACAGCGAGCCGGCCAGGCCGAAGATCGCGGCGATGGCACCGCCCAGGGCCCAGCCGCTGGCGGGCTGCTGGGTGATCTGGAACTGCGCCCACTCCTTGATGTCCTTCTCGAATGTGATCGAGCCGGCGCCGTTCGGCAGCTGCATCGTCTGGCCGGGCCTGAGCAGCTTCTTCAGCAGCTGGCCCTTGGAGTCCTTGAACTCCTTCATGTTGGTCTTGTCGAGCTGGTACACGCTCTGCGGCAGGCCCGAGTCGACACCCAGGTCGCCGTGGTAGGCGTTCAGCGCGAGGACCGGGCGGGTCAGCGCCGGGAACTGGGAGACCATCGCGCCGCCGTTGTAGGTGGGCACGAAGAACGCCTGGAAGCCGAGCTGCTCCTTCTGGCCCTGGGCGTTGCGGTAGCCGTCCATGACCTTGATGGCGCCCGAGGAGGTCGCGAAGCCGTCCAGCGGGAGCAGCGGCACGGCGTCGCGGTAGACGACGTTCCCCTTGCCGTCGCGGACGGTGACGACCGGGGCGTAGCCGTGGCTGGCGAGGTAGACCTTGGTGTCGCCGATGGTGAGCGGCTCGTTGACCTTGATGGTCTTGTGCTCGTCCTTGCCGTAGGCGCCCACGCTGTAGTCGACCGTCGCCTGGTAGGTGCGCGGGGTGCCGCGGTTCGGGCCGCTCGCCTCGTAGGTGCCCTCGAAGTCCTTCAGGCGGAAGCTGAAGGGGTTCAGGTCGTCCTGGGTGAAGAGGTTCCCGGACTTGAAGTCGTCGTACTGGGTGAGGGTGTTGGAGAAGCCGTCGCCCTCGACGACCAGTTTGAAGCCCTCGGCCTTGAACAGCTGGCCCCAGGCGAAGGCGACCAGCATCACGATGAGGGCGAGATGGAAGACGAGGTTGCCGACCTCGCGCAGGTAGCCCTTCTCGGCGGCGACCGCGTCACCGGCGAGGTGCGCGCGGAAGCGGCGCTTCTTCAGCAGGGCGAGCGCGGCCTCGCGGACCTGCTCGGGCTCGGCCGTCGTGCGCCACGTGGTGTGGGCGGGCAGCCGGGTCAGCCGCTTGGGAGCGCCCGGCGGGCGGCCGCGCAGCTGGCCGACGAACTGCCAGGTGCGGGGCACGATGCAGCCGATGAGCGAGACGAACAGCAGGATGTAGATCGCGGAGAACCACACCGAGCTGTAGACGTGGAACATCCCGAGCTTGTCGTAGATGTCGCCGAGGGTGGGATTGTTCTTGCGGAACTCGGCGACCTTGGTGGCGTCGATGCCGGTCTGCGGGATGAGCGAGCCGGGGATCGCGCCGAGCGACAGCAGCAGGAGCAGCAGCAGCGCGACCCGCATGGAGGTGAGCTGCCGCCAGAACCAGCGGACCCAGCCGATGACCCCGAGGGAGGGCAGGCCCGGCCCGTCCTCCTTGGGGGCGGTGGACAGCTGCGATCCCGCGTCGCCGAGGTCCTGGTCCTCCGGGCCGCCGGCGGGGGCCGGGTCGGTGGTGCTGGTCTTGCTCATCGATCAGATCCCCACAGTGAAGCCGTTGGACCAGGTCTGCATCTCCTGCACGATGCGGTCCCAGGCGCCGGTCAGCAGCAGCAGACCGGTGACGATCATCATGCTGCCGCCGATGCGCATCACCCAGACGTAGTGGCGCTTGACCCAGCTGAAGGCGCCGAGGGCCTTGCGGAAGGCGACCGCGGCGAGCACGAAGGGCACGCCGAGACCGAGACAGTACGCGACGGTCAGTAGGGCCCCGCGGCCCGCGCTGCCCTGGTCCTGGGACAGGATCAGCACGGAGGACAGGGTGGGTCCGATGCACGGCGTCCAGCCGATCCCGAACAGCGCGCCCAGCAGCGGCGCCCCGACGAGCCCGGTCACGGGCCGCTTGTGGAGGCGGAACTCGCGCTGCGTCATCCAGGGCATCAGCCCCATGAAGAACACACCCATGAGGATCATGAGCCCGCCCAGCACCTTGGACAGCACGCCCCGGTTGGCCTGGAGCGTGTCGCCGAAGTAGCCGAACAGCGCCCCGGAGGAGACGAACACGGCGGTGAAGCCGAGCACGAACAGGGAGGCACCCGCGACCATCCGGCCGCGCCGGGCCTCGGCCAGGTCGGTGCCGGTGACGCCGGTCACGTACGACAGGTAGCCGGGGACGAGCGGCAGGACGCACGGCGAGAAGAAGGAGACGAGACCGCCGAGGAGCGCGATGGGCAGGGCCACCAGCAGGGCGCCGTTGAGCACCGTGCCGTTGTAGCCCGTCGCCGCGAGCGTGGTGACTGCCGGGGTCACGTCACTTCTCCGCGAGGACCGGGGCGATCATCTTGCGCAGCTTCTCCTCGCTCAGGGCCTGCAGCGAGCGGGCGGCGATCCTGCCCTCCCGGTCGAAGACGAGCGTGGAGGGGATCGCCTGCGGGTTGAGGGTGCCGCGCTTGAAGCGGAGCATCAGCTTGCCCGTCGGGTCGTACAGGCTCGGGTACGTCACCCCGTACGCCTTCTCGAAGGCGAGGGCCGGGCCGGTGCTGGTGTCGCGGGTGTTGATGCCGACGAACTGGACGCCCTTGCCCTTGAGGTCCTTCCACACCTTCTCGAAGCCGGGCGCCTCGGCGCGGCAGGGCGGGCACCAGGAGCCCCAGACGTTGACGACGACGACCTTGCCCTTGTAGTCGGCGACGTCGAGCTGCTTGCCGTCGATGGTCTTGCCGGACAGGTCCGGGGCGTCCGCGCGCTCGCCCTTGTCCGCGGTGGCGATGCCGTCCTTGCCCAGGACGAAGTTGGTGTCACCGCCTCCGCTGGACGTACCGCCCGAGCTGCACGCGGACAGGGTCAGCGCCGCCGCCGCGGCACCGGCGGTGAGCAGGGTGGCACGGCGGGGGCCCGTGAAGGTGCGACGGGTGCGGTTCGAGCGCAGGGGGGCGCGGCTGGCGGCACTCATGTGAAAAGTTTCGCATGTCCGTTCTGGGGATCTCGCCCACCCCCCTTGCGGGCGGAAAACCGCATTTCAGGCGGCGTTTGCGGAGGGCGTCCCGGAGCCGGTGGGGGTGGCCTTCAGGAACTCCCGCCAGCCGCCCGCCGGCTGCTGCCCGACGTCCAGGCTGCGCAGCTTCGCGAGCACCTCGGGCCGCTGCGCGTCCATCCAGTCGACGTACTGCCGGAAGGAGACGAGACGCACATCCGCGCCCTTCTCCTTCTCCCGGGCGATGTGCTTGAAGGCCTCCTCGACGGCGTCCATGTAGATGCCGCCGTTCCACTGCTCGAAGTGGTTGCCGATGAAGAATGGTGCCCGGTTTGTCTCGTATGCCCGCTTGAATCCCTGGATGTACGCCTGTGCCGACTGCTCGCGCCAGCCCGGGTAGTTGTGCGCGGGCGCCTTGGTGGAGTTCAGCGACTGGTTCGCCAGCATGTTGTAGTCCATGGAGAGGACCTCGAAGCCCCGGCCGGGGAAAGGTATCTGCTGCAACGGCAGGTCCCATATCCCCTGCCGCTTCACCGGCCACACCTGGCGGCCGCCCGGGGAGGAGGCGTCGTAGCGCCAGCCGAGCTCGCGGGCGGTGGGCAGCAGGTTGTCCTGGCCGAGCAGGCAGGGCGTCCGGCCGCCGACCAGCTCCTTGTCGTAGTCGAACGGCAGCGGCGGCAGGTCCTTCCAGCCGGTGTTGGTGCGCCACTCCTTCACGAAGGACTTCGCCTGGTCGATCTCGCTGCGCCACTGCCGCGGCGTCCAGTTCTTGACGGAGCCGTAGGCCTCGCCGCAGAAGTGGCCGTTGAAGTGGGTGCCGATCTCGTGGCCCTCCAGCCAGGCCCGGCGGACGTTCGTCAGCGTGTCCTTGATGTGCGCGTCGGTGAGGTAGCCGATGTCGGAGGCGCCGCGCGGGTTGTTCGGCGGGTCGTAGAGGCGCTTCTTCGACTCGGGCAGCAGGTACAGCCCGGACAGGAAGAACGTCATGCTCGCGCCGTGCTCCTTGGCGAGGTCCAGGAAGCGCGGGAAGAGGCCGTTGCCGACCTCGCCGGCGCCGTCCCAGGAGAACACGACGAACTGCGGCGGGGTCTGACCCGGCTCCAGCGGCTCGGGCTTCGCGGGCTGGTGGGGCTGCTTGCCGGTGTAGGCGGTGGAGCCGTCGCCGATGGGCCGGGCGGCGGGCTTGGGCTTCGATCCGCCCTGGGCCTTGTCGCTGCCGGAACCGTCCGGGTGGCCGGACTCGTCCGAGCCCGTGAGGCCGCCTCCGCAGCCGGTGAGCGAGACGGCGGCGGCGGCTCCCGCGCCGATTCCGAGCATTCCCCTGCGGGTGAGAGCGCGCATGGCATCCCCGATTCATCACATCGTGCTGGTCACCCAGTCAGAGGACGTGATGAACGGGGAGGTTCCGTCGAAATTTGCAGATTCCGTAACGGAGGCGTCAGAAGGGAACAGAAGGGCTTACGCGCCGAACGCCTTGGCCTTCCCCTTCACCGGCTTGGCGCCGGCCAGGAGATGCGGCGGGACGAGATCGCGGGCCGGCTCGGTGTAGCCGACGGAGACGATCCGGTCGCCCCGGTAGGTGAAGGTCGTCAGCGAGGCGAGCGTGCACTGCCGCTTGCGCGGGTCGTGCCACAGCCGCCGCCGCTCGACGTACGACCGCACGATCCAGATGGGCAGCTGGTGGCTGACCACGACCGCCTCGTGCCCGCGAGCCTTGTCCTTCGCCGCGCCCAGCGCGCTCATCATCCGCACGACCTGGTCGACGTACGGCTCGCCCCAGGACGGCCGGAACGGGTTGACCAGGTGCCGCCAGTTGCCGGGCCTGCGCAGCGCCCCGTCCCCGACGCCGAACGTCTTGCCCTGGAAGATGTTCCCGGCCTCGATCAGCCGCTCGTCCGTCGCGAGGTCCAGCCCGTGCGCCTTGGCGATCGGCTCGGCCGTCTCCTGCGCCCGCTCCAGCGGCGAGGCGACGACGTACGTCACGTCCCGCGTGGCCAGGTGCTCGGCGACCCGGTCGGCCATGCGGCGGCCGAGCTCGGAGAGGTGGTAGCCGGGCAGCCGGCCGTAGAGGATGCCGTCCGGGTTGGCGACCTCGCCGTGCCGCATGAGGTGGACGACGGTGATGTCCTGGTCGCTCTTGCTGCTGCTCTTGTCGCTCTTGGGGCTCATCGCGTCGCTCATGCCGTCGCCTCCGCCGCCGCACGGGCCGCCGTCGGGAGGGCGTCGGCGATCTTCTGCACGGCCCGCTCGTCGTGCGCGGTGGACACGAACCAGGACTCGAAGGAGGACGGCGGCAGGTAGACGCCGTTCGCGAGCATCGCGTGGAAGAACGCGGTGAAGCGGAAGGACTCCTGCGCCTTGGCGTCCTCGTAGTTCCGCACCGGCCGGTCGGTGAAGAACACGGAGAACATGTTGGAGGCGGTCTGCAGCCGGTGTGCGACGCCCTCCTTGGTCAGCGCGTCGGTGACGAGACCCTGGATCTCCTTCGACACGGCGTCGACCTTGGCGTAGGCGGCGTCGTCGAGCAGCCGCAGTTGCGCGAGCCCGGCGGCGGTGGCGACGGGGTTCCCGGAGAGGGTGCCGGCCTGGTAGACGGGCCCGGCCGGGGCGAGGTGCGCCATGACGTCCGCACGTCCGCCGAACGCCGCAGCGGGGAAGCCGCCACCCATGACCTTGCCGAAGGTCATGAGGTCGGGCACGACACCGTCGACCCCGAACCACCCGGCGCGGCTGGTCCGGAAGCCGGTCATGACCTCGTCGGAGATGTACAGGGCGCCGTTCTCGGAGCAGAGGTCCTTCAGGCCCTGGTTGAACCCTTCGCCGGGCGGGACGACGCCCATGTTGCCCGGGGAGGCCTCGGTGATCACGCAGGCGATCTCGCCGGGGTGGGCCCGGAAGGCCTCGCGCACGGCGTCGAGGTCGTTGTAGGGCAGGACGATGGTGTCGCCGGCCTGGGCGCCGGTGACGCCCGGGGTGTCGGGCAGCGCGAAGGTGGCGACGCCGCTGCCGGCCGCGGCGAGCAGTGAGTCGACGTGGCCGTGGTAGCAACCCGCGAACTTGATCACCTTCGTCCGCTGGGTGAACCCGCGCGCGAGCCGGATGGCCGACATCGTCGCCTCGGTCCCGCTGGACACCAGTCGCACCTGCTCCAGCGGCGCGACCCGGGCGATCATCTCCTCGGCGAGCGCGACCTCGCCCTCACCGGGCGTGCCGAAGGACGTACCGCGCGCGACGGCGTCCTGCACGGCCGCGATCACCTCGGGGTGCGCGTGCCCGAGGATCATCGGGCCCCAGGAGCACACCAGGTCGACGTACTCCCGCCCGTCGGCGTCCGTCAGGTACGGGCCGGTCCCGGACACCATGAACCGCGGGGTGCCGCCGACGGCCCGGAAGGCCCGGACCGGCGAGTTCACGCCGCCCGGCGTGACGGCGGCCGCGCGGTCGAACAGAGCCTGCGAGGCCGGTGCTTCATACGGATATGACAGTTCGCTCATGACCTGCGACTTCTCCGACCTTCTCCGACGTTGTCGGGCTCCGGGTGCCAGTGACCTGTTCAGGGTAGGCCAGGGGGGTAGGCGCAAGGGGGGTGGGAGGAAGGGGGCTGGGAGGAAGGGCGGTCGGACAACCGGTCCCCGGGCCGCCGTCGTCTGCGAGACTGGGACCTGATACACACAGCTCGAACGGCCCGGCGTGGTCAGAGGCTGCGAAGATCCTGCGGACAGATGTTTCAGCGCACGTTTCGGCGGGCGGCCGTGGGGGAGGTCACTGACACGATGATCGGGTTGCGCGGCGGGGGCGACGCGTCCTAGAAAAAAGCAGTCGGGTGGAGATATGCATCGCGGTGGCGGACTGGGCGAGGGGACTGATGACCTGGGTCCTCGACGTGCCCGGCGGGGAAGGCACCGGCGCGAAGCGGAGGACACGCAGGAAACACGTCAGGCTCAGGGTGTGCCCGGTGAACCGGAGCGGCTCGACGGACGTACTGAACGCCGAGTGGACGATCTTCGGGCGGGGAGCAGGAATGGTGGTCGGGTGGGGGTGACGTACAAGTACTTCGGCGCGCCCGACGGCGCGACCGCGGCCCGCGTCCCGATCTCGATGCGCCCCGAGGAACTCGGCGGCGACGAGCTCGGCATGAACGGCATGTTCACGAAGATCAAGCCGGAGACCATGGCGGCGATGGTCCTCACGGGCATCGAGGGCGTCCCCCTGCACAAGGTCCCGCCCCTGGAACTGGTCGTCCTGCACCCCGACTACGCGGTCGTGAAACTCCCCATGACGGTCGTCGACCCCCTGCGCGGCATCGGCGAGGAGGCGGTCGGCGCGGCGGCGTTCATCTGGTCGACGGTCCCGGACCGGGGTGGTCCTCGGGACGCGTTCAATGTGTATCAACTGCTGCATGAGTGGCAGGACTTCAGCCACCGACTGCACGAGGCGGGACACCAGCCGTACTGCCTGGTGTGGCCCTGACCTGGAGTTCGGGTTTCATGAGATGCGGGCGGGGCTTTCGGGCCTCGCCCTCGTCATGCACCGGGAGGGGCCATCAGGTGGCCAGGGCGCGTTGAGGACACGGCTACATCCCGTCCCCCTCGCACGCCTCCAGGTAGCCCCGCAGCGCCCCCGCCCCCTCGATCATCCCCCGCGTCCGCGCCGTCAGGGCCTCCCCCCGCGCCGCGATCGCCGCGCGGAGTGCCTCCGTGCTGCCCTCCCGGCGCAGGTCCTCCAGGACCGGTCTGATCTGGTCGAACAGGTAGTGGCTGCGGCGCAGGGTGTGGACCAGGCGGGCGTCGCGGACGTCGGTGGGGTCGTAGAGCCGGTAGCCCGTGCCGCGTTCGCGGGCCGGGGTGAGGAGGCCGGCGCTCTCCCATACCCGTAGTGCTGACGTCCGTACGCCCAGGAGTGCGGCCACCTCGCCGATGCGGAGGCCGCCGCCGGAGCGGGGGAGCGGGGCGGGGGGCTGCGCCGCCAGGAGTTCCAGGGCCTCGCTCGCCGCCCGGAGGGACACCCGCTCCTCGTGCAGCGCGGCGTGCGCGGCGTCGACCAGGGCGAGGGCGCCCGGGGTGTCCCCGCCGTGCAGGGTCCGCATGATCCGCGTCGCCGTCACCGGGCCGTACCCCCGCAGCATCGTCCGGTACGCCAGCAGCGCACGGCGGTGCACCTCCCCGAAGACGCGGTAGCCGGACGCCGTCCGCGCCGCCGGCGGGAGCACCCCGGCTTCCTCGTAGTTGCGGATCTGCTGCGTCGAGACACCGGCCAGGCGGGCCAGGTCGACTGGGCGCAGACGGCGGTCGTCGTTCGTCATCGATTTGAAGGTTATGGCAGGAGAGGCCGCATTGGCAGCTCTGAAGTCTCAATATCGGACTTCAATGGAAGACTTGAAGGAATGGACTCCTGCATTCACGTCACCGGTGCGCGCCTCCACAACCTGCGGAACGTCTCCCTCTCCCTCCCGAAGAACAAGCTGATCGTCCTGACCGGCCTGTCCGGCTCCGGCAAGTCCACCCTCGCCTTCGACACCCTCCACCGGGAGGGCCAGCGGCAGTACCTGGAGTCGCTGGGCATGGTCACCGGCCTGGTCAGCAAGCCCGCCGTCGACTCGATCTCCGGCCTGTCCCCGTCCATCAGCGTCGACCAGCACCACACCAACCGCAGCCCGCGCTCCACGGTCGGCACCGTCACCGAGGTGTTCACCTACCTGCGCCTGCTCTGGTCGCGCATCGGCGTACGGCCGTGCCCGGGCTGCGGGCAGGGCATCCCGCCCGCGTACGCCGACGACACCGAACCCGACGAGGACGCCGAGGCCGAGCAGCGGCCCTGCCCGCACTGCGGCACCCTCGTGCCCGAACTCGTCATGGGCTCCTTCTCCTTCAACAAGCCCGCCGGCGCCTGCCCGGCCTGCACCGGCCTCGGCGAGGTCATCCGGCCCGACCCCCAGCGCCTCCTGGACGGCTCCCGGTCCGTCGCCGAGGGGGCGGTACGCGGCTGGAACGCCAAGTACACCGAGTGGGCCCTGCCCGTGCTGCGCGCCGCCGCCGCGCACTACGGCCTCGCCTTCGACGCCGACCGGCCGGTCGACGACATGGACGCACCGCTACGGGACCTGCTGCTGCACGGTGTCGAAAGCCCCGAGTTCCGGCGGCACTTCCCCGACACCGCCCCACCGGCCACCGTCTCCGCGGGCCGCTTCGAAGGCGTCGCGACGGCCCTGCTGCGCCGCTACACCGAGCGCGCCGACGACCCCGACTACCGCGAACGGGCCGAGCAGCAGGGCCTGGTGAAGCAGCCCTGTACGGAGTGCGGAGGGACGCGGCTGCGGGCGGAGAGCCGGGCGGTGACCGTGCACGGCCTCTCCATCGTCGACGCGGCCGGACTTCCGCTGACCGACCTCGCCACCTGGCTGACCGGCCTGCGCCACCGGTCGGACGGCGACGAGTGGCTGCTCGTGGAGCCGGTCGTCGCCGACCTCAAGGAGCGGGTACGGCGCCTGGTGGACGTCGGCGTCGGCTACCTCACCCTGGGCCAGGCCACGCCCAGCCTCTCCGCCGGGGAGACGCAACGCCTGCGCCTGGCCGCCCTGCTCGGCTCCGGACTGACCGGCGTTCTCTACGTCCTCGACGAGCCCACCATCGGCCTGCACCCCTCGGACACCACCCGCCTCGTCGACGTCCTGCGCCGCCTGCGCGACCTCGGCAACACCGTGCTGGTCATCGAGCACGACCTGGAGGTGCTGCGCGCCGCGGACCACGTGGTCGACGTCGGCCCGGGCGCGGGCCGCGACGGCGGCCGGATCGTCGCCGCGGGCACGCCCGAGGAGGTCGCCCGGACCGAGGGCTCGGTGACCGGCGCGTACCTGTCGGGCCGGCTCTCCGTACCCCCGTCCCGCGCACGCGGCGACAGCGACACGGCCGTGGTGATCCGCGGGGCCCGCGCCCACAACCTCAAGGACCTGACCGTACGGATACCGCTGCGCCGCCTGGTCACGGTCACCGGCCCGTCCGGCTCCGGCAAGTCGACGCTGCTGCTGGACATCCTCGGCCGGGCCGCCCGCCGGCACTTCCACCGGGCCGGGGAACTGCCCGCCGAGCACGACGGCATCGACGGCTGGGAGCACCTGTCCAAGGCCGTCCTCATCGACCAGGAGCCCATCAGCCGCCTCCCACGCTCCAACGCGGCGACCTACTCGGACGTCTTCACCCCGATTCGCGAGGTCTTCGCGGCCCGCAGCCGGGGCGCCCTCACCGCCGGGCACTTCTCCTTCAACGTCCCGGGCGGACGCTGCGAACGCTGCGAGGGCGCGGGCGTGCTCACCGTCCGGATGCACTTCCTCCCGGCGGTGGAGGTGCGCTGCCCGGGGTGCAAGGGCCGCCGGTTCCGGCCGGAGGTGCTGTCGGTCCGGTACGAGGGACACGACATCGCCGAGGTGCTCGAAGCGACGGTGGACGAGGCGCTGGGCGTCTTCGCGGACGTGCCGCCGGTCGCCGCCCGGCTGCGCCGCATGGCCGATGTCGGCCTCGGCTACCTGCCTCTCGGCCAGCCCGCCACCACTCTCTCCGGCGGCGAGGCCCAGCGCCTGAAACTCGCCAAGGAACTCGGCCGGCGGACGACGGGCCGCGCCCTGTACCTCCTGGACGAGCCGACGACGGGCCTGCACTCCGCCGACACCGCCCGCCTCCTCGACGTCCTCCAGCGCCTCGTCGACGCCGGGCACTCGGTCGTCACCATCGAGCACAACGTCGATGTCATCCGGGCCTCCGACTGGCTGATCGACCTGGGACCGCAGGGCGGTGCGGGCGGGGGACAGCTGGTGGCGCAGGGAGCGCCCGGAAACTGAACCGACCGGGCCGCCCGCGCGTCTTCGGTGCGTATCACCCGGCCGGAGCCGAGGCTCCAGAAGGAGGCGTACCGATGAAGGCGGACCGATGGAACCGATGAAGGCGTACCGATGAAGGCGTCACCCCAGCGCGCGGGCCGCGGACCCGCCTGGGCCCTGCTGGCGACGGCCCTCGCCCCGCTGTCCGTGGCCTGCGCGCCGGCGTCCCCGGACGGCGACGGCGCGCGGCCCGAGGCGTCCTGCGCCTACGTCGTCGAGTACGACAGCCGCAGCTACCTCGGGAGAGAGGAGACGGACGTCCCCGTGGCGGAGTCGCTCGGCACCGCCACCCGCGCGGCCTGCGACGACACACCCGGCGACGGCGACGACGGGGAGGGCCCGGCCCCGATGACCGCGTTCGCCCTGCCGGGCGTGGACCCCGCGGTCGCCATCGCGGTGGCCGAGGACCCCGGCGAGTACCGTCTCGTCGTCGCCGACACCGTCGAGGAACTCCCGCCGGAGCTGCGGAAACTGACCGACCGCTCCTGACACCCGTCCGCGCCTCAGCCCTGCCGCTCCAGCACCGCGTAGTCGGCGAAACTGCGGCGGTAGCGCAGGTGCCGCGTCTCCTGCGTGTGCCTGCGCTGCCACTCCTCCACCTCGCCGGGCGACTGACACGGCCCCGAACTCGCCCCGCAGTCCGCGTCCTCACCGGAGACGCAGTACGCCTGGTACTCCGGCAGGGCCGACGCGTCCTGCACGATCGTGTACGGCACGTACCGGAACACCCTGCGGCCGGACGCCGGTTCCCCGCCGTGCTCCTTGCGCTGGTGCTGGCGCAGCAGGACGTTCGCGTCCGTCACGGCACTTCCGTCGAACGCCGCCCGTGCCTTGTCCCGCCGGACGGCCAGCTCCTCACACGCCGCGCACCCCGGCACGGGCACCGGGGGCCGGGTCGGATCGGCCGACAGCCCTTCCCTCGACCGCTCGTTGAGCGCGCGGACGCCCGCGCTGAGCCGTTCGTCCAGCGTCGCCACCCGGATCTCGGCCACGTCCGCCTGCCACTCGCGGCCGCCGCCGACCGGGCGCAGCATCACGTGCGGGCCGGACCTGTCCTGGTACTCGCCGACCCTGCGCGCCCGCTGGTCGTAGACGAGCGTTCCCGGTTCCATTTCGTGCACCTCCGTCACTCTCGGTGTACTGAGCGTTGCGCACGGGAATGGTCCGGTTCAATGCTTGGCGTGTGACACCGGTGCACTGTCACGGAGGGGGGGAGCGGTGAGCCGACGGAACGGCGGGGCGGAGTCGGGGGCGAGTACGGCGGCCGTGTTCGGGGAGGTGCTGCGGCACTTCCGCGAGGCGGCGCTGCTCACGCAGGAGGGTCTGGCGCGGCAGATCCCGTGCGACCGGTCGCATGTGGCGCGGGTGGAGGCGGGCACGCGGGTGCCGCAGGACTCGTTCGCCAAGACCTGCGACGAACTCCTGGGCACGGGTGGGGTGTTGTTCCGGTTGTGGGGCCGGATCGACTGGTATCCGCAGGTGGAGCATCCCGACTGGTTCCGGCGGCGGGCGGAGATGGATGAGGAGGCCGTGACCCTCCGGGAGTACCAGGAGCGCGTGATGCCGGGTTTGTTGCAGACCTCTGCGTACGCCCGGGCGCTGTCCTCGCGTTACGTGAGCGGTCTGGAGCTGGAGGAACGTGTGCGGGCTCGACTCAGTCGACAGCAGCGCTTCCTCGCCGACGGCGGACCGCTGTACGTCGTCGTTCTCGACGAGAGCTGCCTGCGCAACGTGGTGGGCGGTCCGGCTGTCATGCGAGAGCAGTGCGCGCACGTGCTGAACCTCGGGCGGCGTCCCAACATCCGGATCCAGGTCGCCCCCGCAGGGCCCGTCGAAATCGTCCGCCCCAGTGGTTCCATGTCGCTGATCACGCTGCCCGAAGGGCGCCACTGGCTGTATTCGGAGTCGCTCGACCGCGGCCATTTCACGAACGATCCGGCCCTCTACGAGCGCTATAACCAGTTCTATGATGTGCTCAGGGCGGACGCCCTGTCAGCTCCCCAGTCCGCCGCTCTGATCCACGAAACGATGGAGAGGTACGAGCATCATGGGCCGGAACGAGCTCGGCGCGATCACCTGGGTCAAGAGCAGCTACAGCGACGGCAACGGCGGCAACTGCATCGAAATAGCCCCCGGTTTCCCCGAAACCGTCCCCGTCCGCGACAGCAAGAACCCTGATGGGCCCGTCCTGCTCGTCACCCGGTCCGCCTGGTCCGCGTTCACGGCCGCTCTCTGAGCGCTACGGCTCGTCCCGCTTGGGATCCTCGTCCTTCTTCTCGTCGTCCAGGGACTTCAGGAACTCGGGGTTGTCGTCGGGCGCCACCCACTGCCCGGGACGGGGACGGCCCGCCGGCGTCCGCTTCTTGCCGGCGATCAGCCAGGAGATCGAGCCGACGAGCGGAAACAGCAGCACGAGGATCGCCCACAACGGCTTGGGCATGTGACGGATGTCGTCGTCCTTCGTGCTGATGCAGTCGATGAACGCGTACACGCTCAGCGCCAGCGGCACGAGGAACATCAGTACCCGGAGCATGCGCGGCCTCTCAGCGAAAGCGGTGGGCGGTTCCAGGCCAGGGTAGCCGCTCGGGGATACTGGACCCCATGGCTTACGACGATCTTCGCTCCCTGCTCAGGGCACTGGAGCGCGAGGGAGACCTCAAGCGCATCAAGGCCGAGGTCGACCCGTATCTGGAGGTCGGGGAGATCGTCGACCGGGTGCAGAAGGCCGGCGGCCCCGCGCTGCTCTTCGAGAACGTACGCGGGTCGACCATGCCCCTCGCGATGAACGTGTACGGCACGGACCGGCGGCTGCTGAAGGCCCTGGGCCTGAAGTCGTACGCGGAGATCTCGGAGCGGATCGGCGGGCTGCTGAAGCCCGAGCTGCCGCACGGGTTCGTCGGCGTGCGCGAGGCCTTCGGGAAGCTCGGCGCGATGACGCACGTACCGCCGAAGAAGGTGAAGGACGGCCCGGTGCAGGAGATCGTCCTCACCGGGGACGACGTCGACCTCGACCAGCTGCCCGCCCTGTTCACCTGGCCCAAGGACGGCGGGTCGTTCTTCAACCTGGGGCTCACCCACACCAAGGACCCCGAGACGGGCATCCGCAACCTCGGGCTGTACCGGCTCCAGCGGCACGACCGGCGCACCATCGGCATGCACTGGCAGATCCACAAGGACAGCCGGAACCACTACCAGGTGGCGGCCAGGCGCGGCGAGCGGCTGCCCGTCGCGATCGCCTTCGGCTGCCCGCCCGCCGTGACGTACGCCTCCACCGCGCCGCTGCCCGGGGACATCGACGAGTACCTGTTCGCCGGGTTCCTCGCGGGCAAGCGGATCGAGATGGTCGACTGCAAGACCGTGCCGCTCCAGGTGCCCGCGCAGGCGGAGGTCGTGATCGAGGGCTGGCTGGAGCCGGGCGAGATGCTGCCCGAGGGGCCCTTCGGCGACCACACCGGTTTCTACACGCCGCAGGAGCCGTTCCCGGCGCTGAAGATCGACTGCGTGACGATGCGGAAGCGGCCGCTGCTCCAGTCGATCGTGGTGGGGCGGCCTCCGACGGAGGACGGGCCGCTGGGCCGGGCGACGGAACGCTTCTTCCTGCCGCTGCTGAAGATCATCGTGCCGGACATCGTGGACTACCACCTGCCCGAGGCGGGCGGCTTCCACAACTGCGCGATCGTCTCGATCGACAAGAAGTACCCGAAGCACGCGCAGAAGGTCATGCACGCCATCTGGGGCGCGCACATGATGTCGCTGACCAAGCTGATCGTGGTCGTCGACTCCGACTGCGACGTGCACGACCTGCACGAGGTGGCGTGGCGGGCGCTGGGCAACACGGACTACGCCCGGGACCTGAGCATCGTCGAAGGCCCCGTCGACCACCTCGACCACGCTTCCTACCAGCAGTTCTGGGGCGGCAAGGCCGGGATCGACGCGACGAAGAAGTGGCCCGAGGAGGGCTACACGCGCGACGGCGGCTGGCCCGACATGGTGGAGTCCGATCCGGAGACGGCGGCGAAGGTGGACCGCCGCTGGAAGGAGTACGGCCTGTGACCTCCGCTTCCGCCGCGATCCCCCGGCCGGGACGCACCAAGGCGTTCCTGCGGCTGGTGATGATCGAGCACTCGGTCTTCGCGCTGCCCTTCGCGTACATCGCCGCGCTGACGGCGATGTACCAGTGGGACAAGAACATCCACTGGGGCCGGCTGCTGCTCGTCACCGTCTGCATGGTCGGGCTGCGGACGTTCGCGATGGCCGTCAACCGGATCATCGACCGGGAGATCGACGCGCGGAACCCGCGCACGGCGCACCGCGAGCTGGTGACCGGCGCGATGTCGGTGAAGCACGCGTGGACGGGCGCGCTGATCGCCCTGGCGGTCTTCCTGGGCGCGGCGGCCCTGCTCAACCCCCTGTGCCTGGCCCTGGCCCCCATCGCCGTGATCCCGATGGTGGTCTACCCCTACGGCAAGCGGTTCACGAACTTCCCGCAGGCCATCCTCGGTCTCGCCCAGGCGATGGGCCCGGTCGGCGGCTGGCTGGCGATCACCGGCTCCTGGTCCTGGGACGCGGTGATACTGGGTCTCGCCGTGGGCATCTGGATCGGCGGCTTCGACCTGATCTACGCCTGCCAGGACGTGGAGACCGACCGGGAGATCGGCGTCATGTCCGTCCCGGCCCGCTTCGGCATCCCGGCGGCCATCTGGAGCGCCCGGGTCTGCCACGCCCTCACGACGGCCCTGTTCGTCTGGTACGCCCTGGCCACCGACGCGGGCGCCTTCTTCTGGCTGGGCCTGCTCATCGTCGCCGCCGCGTTCGTGTACGAGCACACGATCGTCCGCCCGCACGACCTGTCGCGCCTCAACAGGGCGTTTTTCAGCACGAACGGCTTCATCGGCATCAGTCTTTTCATCTGCGCCCTGATCGATCTGCTGGTGCGCGGGCTCACGGTGTGACCTGATCGGGTGATCAGCGGCGGGCGCGTCCTGTGCGGCGCGCACGGCGAGCAGCCTCGCCATGCGTTCCCCGCCCACGCGGGGGTGGTCCGAGGGCGATTCCCATGAACCCGTTCACGGTCAAGTGGTCCCCGCCGACGCGGGGGTGGTTCGTGATCCCCGCCGGTGCGGGGTTCGGTGTCTTGCTGAGTCACCGTCGAGACCAGTCGGCTTCCCGTGGGCCCCGAGCCGGCCGGCGGCGCAGTACGAACGCCGCCGCGACGCCCGCCAGCAGTCCCAGCAGGTGGCCCTGCCAGCTCACGCCGCTCTGCGTCGGGGCCAGGCCCGCCAGGATCGAGCCGCCCCAGATCGCGGCTATGAGGACGCCGGCCAGGATGCCCCAGGGGCGGCGCTCGACGAAGCCGCTGACCAGGAGGAAGCCGAAGAGGCCGAAGATCAGGCCGGAGGCGCCCGCGGTGTTCGTGTGCGCCGGGGATATGAGCCAGACGCCCAGGCCGTCGACGAGGATGATCAGCGCGCAGACGAGGACGAAGCGGCGCAGACCCGCGAGGGCCGCCAGGAAGCCCAGGACCAGCAGCGGCAGGGTGTTCGCCGCCAGATGGGCGAAGCCGAAGTGGATGAAGGCCGACGGGACGACGTCGACCAGCTCGGACGGGTCGCGTGGCGTGACGCCGAAGCCGTCCAGCGCGTGACCCGTCGCCGCGTCCACCACTTCCAGCAGCCACAGCAGCGCGATCCAGGCCAGCATCAGCTTGCCCGCGGCCAGCGCACGGTCGCTCCGGGACCACCCGGTTCCCACGTTCGACATGGCGACCCCCAGTGCTCGCTCATCCCGTCTGTGCAACGGCCCGCACCCCTTGGCCGGTTCCCACCCTGCGACGCCGGATAGGCTCGGTGTTGTGAACCCAGTCAAGCCAGGCGAGACACCCCGTACGCCTTGGATCGTAGGGGTGTCGGGCGCCTCCGGCACCCCGTATGCCGCTGCCGTGCTGCGCGCGCTTCTCGCCGCCGGCGAGAGCGTCGACCTCGTGGTGTCCCGGGCCTCCCGGCTCACCCTGCTGGACGAGACCGGGATCTCCTTCCGGGACGCCCACTGGCAGGACGACCTGCGCGAATGGCTGTCCCGGGGCGCCGACGGCAAGCCCGCCACGTTCTCCGTGGACATCGACGCCGTACGGCACTGGAGCGCCGGCGACCTGGCCGCCGGCCCCTCCTCGGGGTCGTACCCCACCAAGGGCATGCTCATCGTGCCCGCCTCGACGGCGAGCGTGGCCGGGGTCGCGCTCGGGCTGTCGAAGGACCTGTTGCAGCGGGCGGCGAGCGTGACCCTGAAGGAGGGCCGCCCCCTCGTCGTGGCCGTGCGCGAGACCCCGCTGAACGGCCAGACCCTGCGGCACCTGGTCACCCTCGACGACGCGGGCGCGGCCGTCGTACCCGCCTCACCCGCCTTCTACGCGGGCGCGACGCACATCCAGGACCTGGTGGACTTCGTCGCCGGACGCGTACTCGACGCGGCGGGCGTGCCGCACCGGCTCTACCGCCGTTGGCAAGGTGAGCTCGGCGGCGGAGCGCACCGCGCCGACTGAGCACGACCCCGGACCCCATCGGACTCACAGACAACTTCAGCGGAAGGCTTCGATCGCAATGGACGCGGTGGACAGGCAGCTCATCCAGGCCCTGAGGGAGAACGGCCGGGCCTCCTATGCGGAGCTGGGCCGCCTCGTCGGACTGTCGGGACCCAGCGTCACCGACCGCATCAACCGGCTGGAGGCGGCCGGTGTCATCACCGGCTACCGGGCCACCGTCGACGCCGCCTCGCTCGGCCTCGGCGTCACCGCCCTGATCGGCATCTCGCTCTCCGACGCCACGGACCACGAGGACGTGGCGCAGCGGCTGCGGGACCTGTCGGAGATCGAGGACTGCTGGTTCATCGCGGGCGACGACTCGTACATGCTCAAGGTGCGGGCGGCGGACGTGGACGGCCTGGAGAAGATCATCCGGCGGCTCAGCGGGACCAAGGGCGTCTCCCGGACCCGTACGACCATCGTGCTGTCCACGAAGTGGGAGAACCGGGTCGGGGAACTGCCCGAAGAGGCGTAGTCGTACGGTTGGGACGTCGTCGTAGAAAGGTGTGGGCATGGATCTCGGGCTCAAGCGCGAGCTGGAGGAGAAGGTCAGGGCCGGTGAGCGCCTGACCCGTGAGGACGGCATCGCGCTGTACGAGTCGGACGACCTGGCCTGGCTCGGCGGCCTCGCGCACGAGGTGCGCACGCGCAAGAACGGCGACGTCGTGCACTTCAACGTCAACCGGCACCTCAACATGACGAACGTGTGCACGGCCTCCTGCGCGTACTGCTCCTTCCAGCGCAAGCCGGGGGAGAAGGACGCGTACACGATGCGCATCGAGGAGGCCGTGAAGCTCGCGAAGGCGATGGAGTCGGAGAACCTCACCGAGCTGCACATCGTCAACGGGCTGCACCCGAACCTGCCGTGGCGGTACTACCCGCGGTCGCTGCGCGAGCTGAAGGCCGCGCTGCCGGACGTCTCGCTGAAGGCGTTCACGGCCACGGAGATCCACCACTTCGAGACGATCTCCGGGATGAGCGCGTCCGAGATCCTGGACGAGCTGATCGACGCGGGTCTGGAGTCGCTGACCGGTGGCGGCGCCGAGATCTTCGACTGGGAGGTCCGGCAGCACATCGTGGACCACCGCACCCACTGGGAGGACTGGTCCCGCATCCACCGGCTCGCGCACGAGAAGGGTCTGAAGACCCCGTG
Organism: Streptomyces sp. NPDC006140; assembly: GCF_040628815.1. NCBI lineage: Bacteria > Bacillati > Actinomycetota > Actinomycetes > Kitasatosporales > Streptomycetaceae > Streptomyces > Streptomyces sp. NPDC006140. Next base: position 69,934 of record NZ_JBEXTS010000011.1, read on the forward strand.
CACGATGCTGTACGGGCACATCGAGGAGCCCCGGCACCGGGTGGACCACGTGCTGCGGCTGCGCGAGCTGCAGGACGAGACCGGCGGTTTCCAGGTCTTCATCCCGCTGCGGTACCAGCACGACTTCGTCGACATGCAGGACGGGAAGGTCCGCAACCGGCTGCAGGCGCGGACGCAGATGGCGACCGGTGCGGAGGCGCTGAAGACCTTCGCCGTGTCGCGGCTGCTGTTCGACAACGTGCCGCACGTGAAGGTCTTCTGGGTGATGCACGGGGTGCAGACGGCTCAGCTGGCGCTGCAGCACGGTGCGGACGACATGGACGGCTCGGTCGTCGAGTACAAGATCACGCACGACGCGGACAACTACGGGACGCCGAACAAGCTGACCCGAGAGGATCTGCTGGATCTGATTCGCGACGCCGGGTTCCGGCCCGTGGAGCGGAACACGCGGTACGAGATCATCCGGGAGTACGACGGGCCCGACCCCGAGCGCAGGGAATCACCTCAGCCCATGCGGGTGTGAAGCCGGGGTGGGTACCCGGAGGGCATGGTCAGGACCGAGGCGCCTGAGGACGCCTATACCGCTGAGCCCTTCGTTCCCGGTCGCGGTGGGCTTCCCGCGCTGCGGCGGGCCGCTGCCGAGTGCCGGGGGTGTCCGCTGCACCGGGACGCCACCCAGACCGTGTTCGGGGAAGGCAGCAAGGATGCCCGGGTCATGCTCGTGGGGGAGCAGCCCGGGGATCAGGAGGACCGGCAGGGCAAGCCGTTCGTCGGGCCGGCCGGTCGGCTGCTGGACCGGGCCCTGGCGGAGGCGGGGATCGATCCCGCCGAGGCCTACGTCACCAACGCCGTGAAGCACTTCAAGTTCACGCAGGCCGAGCCCCGCAAGCGGCGGATCCACAAGGCGCCCAACCTGCGCGAGATGACCGCGTGCGGGCCCTGGCTGGCCGCGGAGCTGGCGGTCGTCGAGCCGGAGCTGATCGTCGTGCTGGGGGCCACCGCCGGGAAGGCGCTGCTCGGCTCCTCGTTCCGGGTCACGCAGGTGCGCGGCACCGTGCTGGAGGAGGAGATCCACGGGCGGCCCGAGCGGCTGGTGCCGACCGTGCATCCGTCCTCCGTGCTGCGGGCCGACGACCGCGAGGCCGCCTACCGAGGGCTGGTCTCCGATCTGAAAGTGGCCGCACAGGCCCTGGGGTAATGGCTAGAATCCCTGCATGCCCCTTACCTTCACGTTCGACCCGGCCGTCACCCCGGATCTTCGCGACGGCATCCTCGATCTGTGGACCGACGTGTCCAACGCCGGCGGGGCCGTCGGCTTCGTGCCCCCGGTGACGCGTGAGGAGGTTCGGCCCCAGCTGCTGACGCACTTCGCGTCGATGGCGGAAGGGCGGGTCAGGCTCCTCGTCGGACATGACGAGGAGGGGCGGGTCGCGGCGACCGCGTTCCTCACCTTCAACACGCACCACCTGATGACCCACTGGCTGTGGCTGTACACCGTGATGGTGCATCCGCGGCACCAGGGGAAGGGGTACGGCCGCGATCTGCTGGCCGCGGCGGCGGACGCGGCCCGGGGCTGCGAGGGCATCGAGGCGATCCGGCTGACGTGCCGGGGCGGGCTCGGGCTGGAGCGGTTCTACGAGGCGTGCGGCTACAAGGAGGTCGGCCGGATCCCGGGCGCCATCCGGGTCGCGCCGGGCGACGACCGCGATGACGTGATCATGCTCCTGCCGCTGAGCTGACCCCCGTGCAAGATCGGCCGTGCGGCGTGCTTCACTGAACACCGGCCCCTTTTGGAATCGGAAGAGTGGATTGAGATGCTCCGCTACACGCTGATGCGCCTCGGAATCTTCGTGGGCTGCCTCGTGGTCGTCTGGGGCGCCGTCTACTCCGGCCTCGCCCCGCGCGGCCTCGGCGCGAGCAACGGCCTGTGGGTCGTGCTGCTCGCCCTGCTCATCTCCGCGCCGATCAGCTTCGTCGTGCTGCGCAAGGAGCGGGACCGGGCGTCCATCCAGGTCGCCCAGCGGGTCGACCGGATGAAGGCCAACCTGGACGCCAACCGCAGCCAGGAGGACGTGGCCGACGACACCGCCCGGGCCCAGGGGCAGACCTCGTAACGTCCCCCCCGCACACACGCCTCGCAGCGCCCTGTTTCCGTACTTGCTCGGAAACAGGGCGCTTTGCCTTGTATGGGTGTGTGTGCCCCGTCACCTGTCAAAGCCAGGCTTTGGGGTCCTCAAAGTTCAGGTGTTAAGGTCGATGCTATGAAGTCAGCAGTCGCGTCTCTTCCGCCCCGGAGCCTTCCGCTCGTGGCGCGTCTGCACGTGGATCTCTGTCGGTGCGCGTCCGCTTTCTGTCGTCCCTGACGTAACGCAACCCCCGTCGTCTCCCACGTCAGTCCCTACGCGTCCCCCAACGGAGTCAGTCCGTGTCCTCACGCCTGAATTCTTTCAAGGTGCCCTTCTGGGCCCAGATCATCGCCGGTCTCGTCCTCGGTGTGCTGCTCGGGTGGCTCGCCCGTGACCAGGACCTCTCCTGGCTGGTCACGACCCTGGAGAAGGTCGGCGACACCTTCATCGGGCTGCTGAAGCTCGCCGTCGCCCCGCTCGTCTTCTTCGCGATCCTGGTGTCGATCACCAACCTGCGGAAGGTCAACAACGCGGCCCGCCTGGCCTCGCGCACCCTCCTGTGGTTCATGATCACCTCGCTGATCGCGGTGAGCATCGGCCTGATCATCGGCCTGGTGACCAACCCCGGTGCCGGTACCGGCCTCACGCCCAAGGACGGCGCGAAGCCCGAGACGACCGGCTCCTGGATCGACTTCCTGACCGGCATCGTGCCGACCGACGTCATCACGCCGTTCACCGAGCTGAACGTGCTGCAGATCGTCTTCATGGCCGCCGTCGCCGGTATCGCCGCCCTCCAGCTCGGCGAGAAGGCCCAGCCGATCCTCACCCTCAGCGAGTCCGTCCTCAGCCTGCTCCAGAAGGCGCTGTGGTGGGTCATCCGGCTCGCCCCGATCGGCACGGTCGGCCTCATCGGCCACGCCATCGCCACCTACGGCTGGGACCTGATCGGCAAGTACGCGACGTTCACCGCCGACATCTACATCGGCTGCCTCATCGTGCTGTTCGGCGTCTACCCGACGCTGCTCGCGACCGTCGCCAAGGCCAACCCGGTCCAGTTCTTCAAGGGCGCCTGGCCCGCGATCCAGCTGGCCTTCGTCTCCCGCTCCTCCGTGGGCACCATGCCGCTGACCCAGAAGGTCACCGAGCGGCTCGGCGTGCCGAAGGAGTACGCCTCCTTCGCGGTGCCGTTCGGCGCCACGACCAAGATGGACGGCTGCGCCGCGATCTACCCGGCCATCGCCGCGATCTTCGTCGCGCAGATCTTCGACATCCAGCTGGGCGTCGGCGACTACCTGCTGATCGCGTTCGTCTCGGTCGTCGGCTCCGCCGCCACCGCCGGCCTCACCGGCGCGACGGTCATGCTGACCCTCACCCTCTCCACCCTCGGCCTGCCGATGGAGGGCGTGGGCCTGCTCCTCGCGATCGACCCGATCCTGGACATGATCCGCACCGCGACCAACGTCGCCGGGCAGGCGCTGATCCCGGTCCTGGTCTCGGCCCGCGAGAACCTCCTCGACCGGGACGCCTACGCCACGGCCGACGGCTCCTCCCTGGACGAGCCGCGGGACGCGCGGCCCGAGCAGGTGCCCGCGGCGGCCTGACGCACCGACGGCCCCCTGGCCGGTCCTGGGCGGGTTTCCCCGTCGAGGGCCGGCCTTGGCGCTTTCCCGGCCGAGGGCCGGCCGGGAGGCCCGTACGCTAAGCGGTATGGGTGCCGTGAAGACGAAGCGGATGCCGCGTGCGGTCCGTGAACAGCAGATGCTGGACGCCGCCGTGCGGATCTTCGGCCAACGCGGCTACATGGCCGCGTCGATGGACGAGATAGCCGAACTCGCGGGCGTCTCCAAGCCGTTGGTCTACCTGTATCTGAACTCGAAGGAAGACCTCTTCACCGCCTGCATCCGCCGGGAGGCGGGGGCCCTCGTCGAGGCGGTACGGGCCGGCGTCCGCCGCGACCTGCCCGCCGACCGGCAACTGTGGGAAGGCCTCCGCGCGTTCTTCGCGCACACCGCCGAGAACCCCGACGCCTGGTCGGTCCTGCACCTCCAGGCCCGTACGCACGGCGAGCCGTTCGCCGCCGAGGTCGCCGCGATGCGCGAGGAGATCGTCGCGTTCGTGACGCAGCTGATCCTCGCCGGTGCCCGCGAGGCCCACCGCGACCCCGACCTCCCCGAGCGCGAGGTCGCCGGGCTCGCCGAAGCGCTGGTCGGCGCCGCCGAGTCGCTCGCCGCCTGGGCCAACGCCACCCCGGGCGTCACCGCCCGCCAGGCGGCGGCCACGATGATGAACTTCGCCTGGGCCGGCCTCGGCGACCTCATGGCGGACCGGCCCTGGTCGCCCCCGGAGGAGCCGCCGGAGGCTCACGTCGGGTAGACGTCCCCTGTCACATGCGGCCGGTCCTCCCGGCCGCGTAGTTCGAAGCGGCCGCCCTCCGCCGCGTACGTGACCGTTCCGGGCAGCAGGACCGGCGCCTTGAAGTCCGCCCGTACCCGGCAGGAGTCCGGCGTGCCGTGCGCGGCCAGGCAGCGGGCCACCGTCCACATGCCGTGGGCGATGGCCCGGGGGAAGCCGAACAGCCGGGCGGTGAGCGGGTGGAGGTGGATCGGGTTGCGGTCGCCGGAGGCGGACGCGTAACGCCGTCCGACATCGCCGCCGAGCCGCCACTCGGCGACCGCGGGCAGCGGCTTGCGTATCTCCTTGACGGGTTCCTCGGCGGGGCGTCCCGTGCGGTGCCGGGCCAGGTACGTGCTCTTCGACTCCCATACGACGTCCCCGGCGCCGCGTGCCTCGGTGACGACCGTGGCCTGGGTGCCGCGCCGGTGGGGGGCCAACCTCTCGATGTGGACGGAGAGTTCGTAGACGCCGGACGCCGGCATGGGGGCGTGCCGCGTGATCGTGATCGACGTGTGGACGAGGCCGAGCAGCGGCAGCGGGAAGCCCCGGCCGCTCATCAGCCGCATCGCCAGGGGGAAACCCAGCACGTGCGGATACGTCACCGGCAGCGCGTCCGCCCCGGTCGGGAACCCGCAGACCCGTTCGTACGCCGCCAGCCGCGCGAGGTCGACGCGCAGGCCGGGCAGGACGAGCCGGGCGCGGGGGAACTCCGCGTCGGGGGCCGGGCGTTTGAAGGGGGACAGCAGGGCGCCGCGGGCGAGGAGCGGCGCCAGGGAGGGGGACCCGGTGAGGACGAGAGCGGTGGGGCCGGCCATCACGCCCCCAGCAGGCTCTGCCCGCAGACGCGGACGATCTGGCCGTTGACCGCGCCCGAGGCCGGGTGCGCGAGCCAGGCGGTGGTCTCGGCGACGTCGACGGGGAGTCCGCCCTGTGCGAGGGAGTTCATGCGGCGGCCCGCCTCGCGGATGAACAGCGGGATCGCGGCCGTCATCTTCGTCTCGATGAAGCCCGGCGCGACCGCGTTGACGCTCACGCCGTGCTCCGCGAGCGCGCGCGGCGCCAGGGAGCGGACCAGGCCGACGACGCCCGCCTTGCTCGCCCCGTAGTTGGTCTGCCCCGCGTTGCCGGCGAGACCCGCGATCGAGGCCGTGGCCACGATCGAGCCGCCGCGCCGCAGCGTCCCCGCCTTCAGCAGGGCGTCCGTCGTGCGCAGCACACTCGCCAGGTTGACCTCCAGCACGGAGATCCAGCGCTCGGCCGGCATGTTCACCAGCCGCCGGTCGCGGGTGATGCCCGCGTTGTGGACCAGCAGGTCCAGGCCGTCGGGCAGGGCCTCGGCGATCCGGGCTCCCGCGTCGGCGGCGGTGATGTCGAGGAGCAGGGCGGTGCCGCCGAGCCGGTCGGCGACGCGCCGGGCGTCCTGCCCGGCCTGCGGCACATCGAGGACGACGACCCGGGCGCCGTCCCGGGCGAGCGTCTCGGCGACGGCCTCGCCGATACCGCGGGCGGCGCCGGTGACGAGCGCGGTGCGGCCGGTCAGGGGGCGGTCCCAGTCGACGGGGTCGGCGGTCTCCTGGGACGGGCCCACGTCGATCACCTGCCCGCTCACGTACGCCGACTTGGGCGACAGCAGGAACCGCAGCGTGGACTCGGCGGCCGAGGCGTCCGTGAGGCGGACCAGGTTCACGGTCCTGCCCCGGCCGATCTCCTTGCCGAGCGAGCGCGTGAAGCCCTCCAGGGCCTGCTGGGCCGCCGCCTGGTGGTGGTCGGCCGGGTCGAGCGGGGCGCCGAGCACGACCACGCGGCCGCTCGCCGCGACCGACCGGACGACGGGGTGCAGGGCGGCGTGGACCTCGGCCAGCCCCTCCACGTCCCGCACCCCGGTCGCGTCCAGGACGACGGCGCCCGCCCGGTCGGCGCCGGCCGGGCCGATCCTGGTGCGGGCGAGGACCGGCGCCAGGTCCAGGCCGGACGCGCCGGCCGTGAGGTGGCGCAGTCCGCCGTCCAGGGCGGGCCGCTCGGGGGACCAGCGGGCCAGGGCCGCGGGCTGCGGAAGACCGAGCCGGCGGGTGAGGAAACGGCCGGGCCCGGTGGCGGTGAAGCTCAGATAACGGTCGGCCATGGCGACTCCCAGCTCGGATGACTGCTCACACATGCTTACTCTGGAGTAAGGTTACCGGAGGTAAGGCTACGTCACAGGCGAGGAGCAGGTCGAGATGAGCCCCCAGAAGATGTCGGTGCGGCGCGTGGCGGTCATCGGCGGAGCACGCATCCCCTTCGCCCGCTCCGACGGCCCGTACGCCACCGCCTCCAACCAGCAGATGCTCACCGCCGCCCTGGACGGCCTCGTCGAGCGGTACGACCTGACGGAGCCGGGCGCGGTCGGGGAGTTCGTCGCCGGCGCGGTCCTCAAGCACAGCCGCGACTTCAACCTCGCCCGCGAGACCGTCCTCGGCTCCAAACTCCACCCCCGCACCCCCGCCTACGACATCCAGCAGGCCTGCGGCACCGGCCTCCAGGCCGTCATCGCCGCCGCCAACAAGATCGCCCTCGGCCAGACCGACTCGGCGATCGCGGGCGGCGCCGACACCGCGAGCGACGCGCCCCTCGGCGTCAACGACTCCCTGCGCCGCATCCTGCTGGAAGCCCGCCGGGCGAAGACGCTGGGCGGCCGGATGAAGGCCCTGGCGAAGGTGCGCCCGGGCCACCTCGTCCCCGACATCCCGCGCAACGCCGAGCCGCGCACCGGCCTGTCCATGGGCGAACACGCCGCCGTCACCGCCCGCGCCTGGGGCATCGGCCGCGCGGCCCAGGACGAACTCGCCGCGACCAGCCACCAGCGGCTGGCGGCGGTGTACGAACGCGGCTTCTTCCAGGACCTCGTGATCCCCTTCCGCGGCCTGGCCCGCGACCAGAACCTGCGGCCCGGCTCGACCCCGGAGAAACTGGCCCCCCTGAAGCCGGTGTTCGGGCTCGGCCACCCCGACCCGACCATGACGGCCGGGAACTCGACACCCCTGACGGACGGTGCCGCGACCGTCCTGCTGGCGAGCGAGGAGTGGGCCCGGGAGCGCGGCCTGGAACCGCTGGCGTACCTGACGGCGTACGAGACGGCTGCCGTCGACTTCGTGGGCGGCGATGTCGCCGGCGGCGAGGACGGGCTGCTCATGGCACCGGCGTACGCGGTCCCGCGCATGCTGGAGCGGGCCGGACTCGGCCTGGACGACTTCGACCTCGTCGAGATCCACGAGGCGTTCGCCTCCCAGGTGCTGGCCACGCTCGCCGCCTGGGAGAAGCGCGGCCTCGGCCAGGTGGACCGCGCCCGGCTGAACGTCGCCGGCTCCTCCCTCGCCACCGGCCACCCCTTCGCCGCCACCGGCGCCCGGATCGTCGCCACCCTGGCCAAGCTGCTCGCCGAACGGGACGCGCCCGCCCGGGGGTTGATCTCCGTGTGCGCGGCGGGCGGGCAGGGCGTGACGGCGATCCTGGAGCGCGCCTGACCGCACGGCAAACCGAACCTGAGAGACCCTCACGTAACCCCCGAGAATGCACAGGCCTGGCTCCGGACCACCCCCGAACCCGCACAGACCCGCCACGCAAGGGCCGTACGATCCCGTTCCTACCGTCAGTAACCACTTTTTTTGGGGTTCCGCCGGTTGAGCGCCTCGGCGTGCGAGGCACGTACGTCATGCAGCAAGCAGTTTCACCGCTGCACGCCCCAGGAGCCGCCCGTGTCCACTGCCTATCCCTCCTCCGCCTACGGCGACGTGTACGGCGGACCGGCCCTGGTCGCCCCCGAGGTGCGGCGGCTCGACGGCGCGGTGCGGGAGGCGTCCGTGCCGCCGCTGGCGCCGCCGTGGACGCACGGGTCGCTCGCCGACCTGCCGTTCGACAACGCGAGCGCGCACCCGGGTGCCGTGGTGCTCAGCCGCAAGGACGCCGACGGCCGCTGGAGCGACGTCACCGCGACGCAGTTCGCCGACCAGGTGCTGGCCGTGGCGAAGGGGCTGATCGCCGAGGGGCTGCTGCCGGGCGACCGGGTCGCCGTGATGGCCCGCACGATCTACGAGTGGACCGTCCTGGACTTCGCGGCCTGGGCGGCCGGTCTGGTCACCGTCCCCGTCTACCCCACCTCCTCCGTCTTCCAGGCCCGCTGGATCCTCCAGGACTCCGGCGCGGTCGCCCTCGTCACCGAGACCGCCGGGCAGGCCGCCGCCCTCGGCCCCGAGCGGGAGCGCCTGCCCGACCTCAAGCACGTGTGGGTCGTGGAGAAGGGACACGTGGACCGGCTCGCGGAGGCCGGCGCGCACCTGCCCGACCAGGAGGTGGAGGTGCGGCGCGGCATGCTCGGCCCCGACACCCTCGCCACCCTCATCTACACCTCCGGCACCACGGGCCGCCCCAAGGGCTGCGCGCTCACCCACGGCAACTTCTTCGCCGAGGTCGACAACGCCATCGAGCTGCTCTACCCCGTCTTCCGGGCCAGGACCAGCGAAGAGGCCTCCGTCCTGCTGTTCCTGCCCATGTCCCACGTCTTCGGCCGCATGGTGGCCATCGCCTGCATCCGGGCCCGGGTACGGCTCGGGCACGCGCCGAGCATCAAGGCGGAGGACCTGCTGCCGGACCTGGCGAGCTTCCGGCCGACCTGCCTGCTGGCCATCCCGTACATGCTGGAGAAGGTCTTCAACACGGCCCGCGCCAAGGCCGAGGCGGGCGGCCGGCTGACGTCGTTCGACCGCGCGGTGGCGGTGGCCCAGCGCTACGGGGAGGCCATGGAGGCCCGCCAGACGGGCACCGGCCCCGGCCCCACCCGTGCCCTGAAGGCCGCCCGCGCCTTCTACGACCCGCTGGTCTACCGCCGCATCCGCAACGCCATGGGCGGCAGGGTCCGCTACGCCATCTGCGGCGGCTCACCGCTCGGCCGCCGCCTCGCCGCGTTCTACGCCGGTGCCGGCATCGAGATCTTCGAGGGCTACGGACTGACCGAGACCACCGGCGCGTCGACCGTCACCCCGCCCCTGAAACCCCGCCTGGGCACGGTCGGCTGGCCGCTGCCCGGCACCCGCGTCCGCATCGCCGCCGACGGCGAGATCCTCGTCGCCGGCGACCACGTCCTGCGCGGCTACTGGGACCCCCAGGCCGGCGGTGTCGTCCCCGCCGCCCCCGACGGCTGGCTCGCCACCGGCGACCTCGGCGAACTGGACGACGAGGGCTACCTCACGATCACCGGCCGCAAGAAGGAACTCCTCATCACCGCGGGCGGCAAGTCCGTCGCCCCGGCGCCCCTGGAGAACTGGCTGCGCTCCCACCCGCTGATCTCCCAGTGCCTCGTCCTCGGCGACGGCCGCCCCTACGTCTCCGCCCTGATCACCCTCGACGAGGCCGGTATCACCCACTGGCGCCGCATGAACGGCAAACACCCCGTGCCGCCCGCACTCCTCGTCGACGACGAGGAACTCCGCGCCGTCCTCCAGCGCGCCGTCGACGAGGCCAACAAGCTGGTCTCGCGCCCGGAGTCCATCCGCCGCTTCGCCGTCCTCCCCCAGGACTTCACCGAGGAAGCGGGCCACCTGACCCCGTCGATGAAACTCCGCCGCGAAGCGGTCCTGCGCGCGTTCGCGGCGGAGGTGGAAGCCCTGTACACGCGGTGACGCACCTTTGCGATCCCTTCACACGTGCTTCTTGACGGCGCAAGGCGTATGCCCGTTGGCTTTCAGCCACCTCGTAGCGATGCCCCCCCATCGGAAGGCACCACCAGTGAAAGCGCGTAACACCCGCCGGACCGCTGTGCGCCCCGTCGCGATAGCCCTGGCGGTCTCCGTGTCGGTCCTGTCCCTCGCCGCGTGCGGAGGCGAGGGGAGTGACGACGCCGTCGTGAAGAAGGGCAACGACATCACGGTGGGCCTCCTGCTGCCCGACCGGGACACGGCCCGCTTCGAGAAGTTCGACTACCCGCTCATCAAGCAGGAGGTCGCCTCCCTCACCGAGAACAAGGGCAAGGTCCGCTACGCCAACGCCGAGGCGAGCGTCGCCCGGCAGAGCGAGCAGTTCCGGCAGATGATCGACGACAAGGTGGACGTCATCCTCGTCGACGCGCTGAACGCCAAGGCCATCGCCCCGGACGTGCAGAAGGCCAAGGACGCCGGCATCCCGGTCGTCGCCTACGACCGGCTCGCCGAGGGCCCGATCGACGCCTACGTCTCCCACGACAACGAACTCGTCGGCCAGGTGCAGGGCCGCGCCATCCTGGGCGAACTCGGCGAGAACGCCGAGAAGAGCAAGATCGTCATGATGAACGGCGACCCCGCCGACCCGAACACGGCACGGTTCAAGCAGGGCGCGCTCGGCGAACTCCAGGGCCAGGTCGACATCGTCCGGCAGTACGACACCAAGGAGTGGAAGCCGGCGATCGCCAAGGCGAACATGGAGAAGGCGATCAAGGCCATCGGGCTGAACAACATCGCCGCCGTCTACTCCGCCAACGACGGCATGGCGGGCGCCGTCATCGAGGCGATGAAGGAGGCGGGCGCCACCAAGCTGCCGCCCGTGACCGGGCAGGACGCCAACCTGGACGCCGTGCAGCGGATCGTGTCCGGGGAGCAGTACATGACGGTGTACAAGTCCTTCCTGCTGGAGGCGACGAACGCCGCGAAGATCGCCGTGGCGAAGGTCCAGGGCCGCTCGATCGAGTTCGCCGCGCTGACCCGGGAGACGGTGGACAGCCCGACGCAGAAGAACATCCCGGCGATGCTGGTGCCGGTGGTCGCCCTCACCAAGGACAACATCAAGGAGACGGTGATCACGGACGGCGTGTACACCGTGAAGGACATCTGCACGCCGAAGTACAAGGCGGACTGCGCTGCGATCGGGCTGAAGTAGGGCGACCGCTGGGCGGTCATAGGGCGGTCATGGGGCGGCCCCCAGGGTATTGGAACCATCAGTTCAAAACGTGCTAGCGTGCCGCCATGGCCCGGCCGAGGAAGTTCGACGAGGAGCGGGCCCTGGACGCGGCGATGCGCGTGTTCTGGGAGAGGGGTTACGAGGCCACCTCCACCCAGGACCTGTGCGACGCCACCGGTCTGGGGCGCAGCAGCATCTACAACACCTTCCAGAGCAAGCACGACCTGTTCGAACGGGCGCTCGCGCACTACCTGGACACCATGACGGCGGTGCAGACGGCGGTGCTGGACGACGTGGAGCGGCCGGCCGCCGACCGCGTGCGCGCGCTGCTCGCCCAGGTCGTCGAGAGCGAGGCGGAGTGCCGGATCGACTCCGGGCGGGCCCTCGGCTGCCTGGGCGTCAACACCGTCGTGGAGCTGGCCGGCCGTGACCCCGCGGCGGCCGCGGTGCTGGAGCGCGACACCGCGCGGCGCCTCGCCGCCTACCGGGCCGTGCTGGAGCAGGGCCGGCGCGACGGCAGCATCACCGCCGCGCGTGACCCGGAGGCGCTCGCCCGGTTCCTCAACGCGACGGTCGCCGGGCTGCGCGTCTCCAGCCAGGGCGGCGCCGGCCGGGCCGAGCTGGAGATGATCGCCGAGACCGCCATGGGCGCGCTGACGTCCTGAACCCGCCCCGAGGGAGCCCTCGGGCTTTCGCACGCCCATGTTTTGAACTGATCGATACATAACTTTTGAACTGCTCGATACACAACTGCCGCGGAAGAGAAGGAGCCTCACCGTGCCCCGTGCCGTATACGTCCTGGCGCTCGGCATCTTCGCCATGGTGACCAGCGAGTTCGTGGTCGCCGGGCTGATGCCCCAGATGGCGGAGGGCCTGCACGTCACCGTCCCGCAGATCGGCTACCTGATCACCGTCTTCGCCGCGGCCATGGCGGCCGGCGGCCCCTTCCTCACCATGGCGGTGGGGAAACTCGCCCCCCGCACCGCCCTGATGACCCTCTTCGCGATCTTCCTGGCGGGCAACGTCCTGGCCGCGACCGCACCCGGCTACGCCGTGATGACGGCCGCCCGGATCATCACCGGCGTGGCCTCCCAGGCCTTCTTCGGCGTCGCCGTCTCCCTGTGCGTCCAGCTCGCCCGCCCCGAGCTGCGCGGCCGGGCCATCGCGGTCGTCATGAACGGCCTGATGCTCGGCACGCTGCTCGGCCTGCCCCTGTCCACCCTGGTCGGCGAGCGGTTCGGCTGGCGCGCCGCGTTCTGGGCGATCTCGGGCCTGGCCCTGGTGGCCGCGGCCGTGACCCTCGTCGGCGTAGCGCGCCTTGAGCGCCCCGGCAGCGAGGGCGGACTCCGCGAGGAACTCGGCGTCTTCCGGAACCCGAAGCTGTGGCTGGCGCTGTCCACCAGCACCCTGATCATCGGCGCGACCTTCTCCGCCTTCAGCTACTTCAACCCGATCCTCACCGAGGTCACCGGCTTCTCCAGCGGCACCGTCCCCGCCCTGCTCATCGCCTACGGCGCCGCCACCGTCGTCGGCAACACCGTCGTCGGCCGCCTCGCCGACCGGCGGACCGTACCCGTCCTCACCGCCGGCCTGCTGCTCAACGCGCTGTTCCTCACGGGCTTCGCGCTCCTCGCCGAGCTGCCCGTCCCCGCCGTCGTCTGCATGCTGGGCATCGGGCTGGCCGGCGTCACCATGAACCCGGCGATGGTCACCCGCGTCCAGCGGACCGCCAACGCGGGCCCCCTGGTCAACACCGTCCACTCCTCCTTCATCACCCTCGGCGTCATCCTCGGCTCCTCCCTCGGCGCCGTCGCCATCGACGCCTGGGGGCTGCGCGCCGCCCTCTGGCTCGGAGCGGGCATGGCCGTCCTCGGACTGGCGACCCTGCTGCCGGAGTTCACCTCCGGGCGATCCAGGACGCCTGCCGGTGTCGCGGCCGAACTCCCTTGATGTTCAACGGGCCTTGACTTCACAAGACCCCCGCGCGACAGTCCCCACCCCTCTCACCTTCCCGAGCCGGGCTGGAGCCGCCATGACCGCAGGTACGAACTCCGCAGCAACTCCCGGACCGCCGGGAACGCCGTCCCGAAGACGACTGCTGGCCGGCGCCGCCGGGGCCGGGCTCGCCGTCGCCGCGGGAGTCCAACAGGGCGCCCGAGCCGCCGACTTACGCCCGCTCGGCACGTACGACGTCGTCGTCATCGGGTCGGGCGCCGCCGGGATGACCGCCGCGCTGACCGCGGCCCGGCAGGGCCTGAGCTGCGTCGTCCTGGAGAAGGCGCCGGCCTTCGGCGGATCGGCCGCCCGCTCCGGCGCCGGCATCTGGATCCCGAACAACCCGGTGATCCTCGCGGCCGGCGTCCCGGACACCCCCGCCAAGGCCGCCGCCTACCTCGCCGCGGTCGTCGGCCCGGACGTCCCCGCCGACCGGCAGCGCGCCTTCCTCGCCCACGGCCCGGCGGCGCTCTCCCTCGTCATGGCCCACAGCCCCCTGCGCTTCCGCTGGATGGAGGGCTACAGCGACTACTACCCCGAGCTGCCCGGCGGCCTGCCGAACGGCCGCTCCATCGAACCCGACCAGCTCGACGGCACGGTCCTCGGCGCCGAACTGGCCCGGCTCAACCCGCCGTACATGGACGTCCCCGCCGGCATGGTCGTCTTCAGCGCCGACTACAAGTGGCTCGCCCTGGCCGCCGTGAACGCCCGGGGCGCAGCGGTCGCCGCGCAGTGCCTCGCCCGGGGCACGAAGGCGGCGCTGCTCGGGCAGAAACCCCTCACCATGGGCCAGGCCCTCGCGGCGGGCCTGCGCGCGGGGCTCGCCTCCGCCCGGGTGCCGGTGTGGCTGAACACCCCGCTGACGGACCTGCACGTCGAGAACGGCACCGTCACCGGAGCCGTCGTCACCCGCGACGGCGCCCCCGGCCTGGTCCGCGCCCGCCGGGGCGTGATCGTCGGCTCCGGCGGCTTCGAGCACAACGCGGCGATGCGCGAACGCTTCCAGCGCCCGCCCATCGGCACGGACTGGACGATCGGCGCGAAGGAGAACACCGGCGACGGCATCCGGGCGGGGGAGCGGCTCGGCGCCGCCCTCGACCTGATGGACGACGCGTGGTGGGGCCCGATGATCCCGCTGCCCGGCCAGCCGTACTTCTGCCTCGCGGAACGCACACTCCCCGGCGGCCTGCTGGTCAACGCCTCGGGCCGGCGCTACGTCAACGAAGCCGCCCCCTACGGCGACGTCGTCCACACCATGTACGACGTCCACGACACCGACCCGGCCATCCCGTCCTGGCTGATCGTCGACCAGAACTACCGCAACCGGTACCTCTTCAAGGACATCGCCCCGACGCTGCCGCTGCCCGCCGGGTGGTACGACTCCGGCGCCGCGCACAAGGCCTGGACGCTGGACGCCCTGGCCGCGTCGATCGGCGTCCCGCCGGCGGCCCTGCGCACCACGGTCGACCGCTTCAACACCCACGCCCTGCGCGGCGCGGACCCCGACCACCACCGCGGCGACAGCGCCTACGACCACTACTACACGGACCCGTCGGTCCTCCCGAACTCCTGCCTGGCCCCCCTCCGGCTCCCGCCCTACCACGCCTTCCGCATCGTCCCCGGCGACCTCGGCACCAAGGGCGGCCTCCGCACGGACGCCCGCGCCCGCGTGCTGCGCGAGGACGGCTCGGCGATCCCGGGCCTGTACGCCGCGGGCAACGCGAGCGCGGCGGTCATGGGCCACAGCTACGCCGGGGCGGGCTCGACGATCGGCCCGGCGATGACGTTCGGGTACATCGCGGCGAGGGATGTCGCGGGGGTGCTGTAGGGGCTCTGGTCGCTTTCCCGGGTGGCTGCGCCGAGGGCCGTCCGCGCCGGCTGCCGGGGCCCGCCTGAACCTTATGTGGCGGCCGCCGGGGCCTGCCGCCTGGGCCCTACGCGACCGCCGCCGGGGCCTGCCTGGGCCCTATGCGACAGCCGTCGGCGGTTTGCGGGCCACGAGGCAGGCCTGGGCGACCGGCTCGCCGAGGGTTTCGTCGGGCTCCCGTACCGTCCGTGAGCGCAGGGCGAACCCGGCGGCTTCCAGCAGTGCGGCGATCCGCTCCGGCCGGCGGCGGCGGAAGTCCAGGGCCACCTTGTGGCCGAAGGCCTCCTCGTAGCGGCGGGGCTCGTCACCGGCCTGGAAGGCGACGAGCAGATGGCCCCCGGGGCGCAGCACGCGGCCGAACTCGGCGAAGACGTCCGGGAGCCGGTCCAGCGGGGTGTGGATGGTCGAGTACCAGGACACGACACCGTCCAGCGAACCGTCGGGCAGGTCCAGCTCCAGCATCGAGCCCTTCACGAACCGCAGGCCGGGGTTCTCGCGGCGGGCGATCGCGAGCATCGACTCCGACAGGTCCAGGCCGAAGACGGACAGCCCCCGGGCCGCCAGGTACGCCGTCACCCGGCCGGGCCCGCACCCGAGGTCGGCGACCTCGCCCCCGACGCCGACGAGCTCCGCGAAACCGGCCAGCAGTCCCCGGTCCAAGGCCGTGCCCACGCCGACGTCCCGGAAGTGCTCGGCGTAGTCCTCGGCGACGGTGTCGTAGAAGGTACGGGTCTCGATGAGGAAGTCGGCATCGGTCATGCGCGGAGCCTAGGACCAGGGCTCACCGCCCGACCGCCCGACCGCACGTTTCCGGCCTGGCTGTCCACACCGCCCTGGCCTCCGCCCGGCGTTCCTGGGGGCCTATCCCTCACTCGGCGATTCGGTCTCCCGGCCTTCTCGGGCCCGTGCGGCGCCGAGGCCCGCTCCGGCGCCGATCGCCGTGCCGAGTCCCAGGCCCAGGGCCAGGCCGAGACCCAGGTTGTCGAAGACCGTGATACCGAGCACCAGCCCGGTCGCCGTGCCGAGTGAGAGGCCGAGTGACAGGCCGGTCGCGAGGTGGCTGTTCCCGGGGGAGCCACCGTTCTGTTCGTCGTTCCGCATCCGAACATTCTCCCGAGTCCGGCCGTCGAGGAGGAGAATTCGCCAAGAATTCACGGAAGGCCGGGCCGCAAGCGGGCCGGGAAAAGGCAGGAGCCCCGCCGCCTGACGGCGCGGGGCTCCTTGGGTACTGCTATCAGACCGGCGTGACGTTCTCAGCCTGCGGGCCCTTCGGGCCCTGCGTGACGTCGAAAGACACCTGCTGGTTCTCCTCGAGGGACCGGAATCCGGTCGCATTGATCGCGGAGTAGTGGACGAAGACGTCGGGGCCGCCGCCCTCCTGGGCGATGAAACCAAAGCCCTTTTCGGCGTTGAACCACTTAACGGTTCCGGTAGCCATAAGCCCTCCTTGGGCCCAAAAGGGTTGCCCTGCTCCAGAACCAGCAAGTGTGAAGATGAATTCTGCACAACTGCATACGTCTGAGAATGACGAGAGCCCGCGGTCACATGCTCCGCAGGCTCTGTACTGCAAGGGAAACCAAACTGCAACTTGCGACGAGCCTAGCACGCGGACACCGGAATGCAATAGGGGTCAAGATCACGTCACCCGAATGTTTGAACATCCCCCCGCCGACTGGCGGTGAAGGCGCGTGGCCCCCGCTCGCGCGCCGACACCGGGGTCGCGCGCCGGTCCGTACGCCGTGCGGGCTAGCCTCACGATGTGGACAATCCTCGCACCCGGCCGCGCGTCGGCCACATCCAGTTCCTGAACTGCCTGCCCCTGTACTGGGGGCTCGCCAGAACGGGCACGCTCCTCGACTTCGAGCTCACCAAGGACACCCCGGAGAAGCTCAGCGAGAAGCTGGTGCAGGGCGATCTCGACATCGGTCCGATCACCCTGGTCGAGTTCCTCAAGCACGCCGACGAGCTGGTCGCCTTCCCCGACATCGCCGTCGGCTGCGACGGCCCGGTCATGTCGTGCGTGATCGTCTCGCAGGTCCCCCTGGACCGGCTCGACGGCGCCCGCGTCGCCCTCGGGTCGACCTCCCGCACCTCCGTCCGTCTCGCCCAGCTGCTCCTCGCCGAGCGCTACGGCGTCCAGCCGGACTACTACACCTGCCCGCCCGACCTCAGCCTGATGATGCGGGAGGCCGAGGCCGCCGTCCTCATCGGCGACGCGGCGCTGCGCGCCAACATGCTCGACGGGCCGCGCTTCGGCCTGGAGGTGCACGACCTGGGCGCGCTGTGGAAGGAGTGGACGGGCCTGCCGTTCGTCTTCGCGGTCTGGGCGGCGCGCCGCGACTACCTGGAGCGCGAGCCGGTCCTCACCCGCCGGGTGCACGAGGCCTTCCTCGACTCCCGCAACCTCTCCCTCGAAGAGGTCGGCAAGGTCGCCGAGCAGGCCGCCCGCTGGGAGGCCTTCGACGAGGAGACCCTCGCCCGCTACTTCACGACCCTCGACTTCCGCTTCGGCGGCCCGCAGCTGGCGGCCGTCGCCGAGTTCGCCCGCCGCGTCGGCCCGACGACCGGCTTCCCGGCGGACGTGAAGGTGGACCTGCTCCAGCCGTGAGCCGGGCGCCGCTCCGGCACTACTCTGCTGTGCAGTGCGCGCGTACGGGGGCCGGCGAAGGCCTGCGCGCGCCTACGGGGGAGGGGTGACGCCCATGCGGCCGCTCGACGTCGACGAACCCACGGCCGTGGGGCCCTACCGGCTGCTCGGCCGGCTGGGCTCCGGCGGCATGGGCCGGGTCTACCTGGGCCGCAGCGCCGGCGGCCGCACGGTCGCGGTGAAGATCGTGCACCCGCACTTCGCGCTGGACGACGAGTTCCGGGCCCGGTTCCGGCGCGAGGTCGACGCCGCGCGCCGGGTGGGCGGCGCCTGGACGGCACCCGTGCTGGACGCCGATCCGGAGGCGCGCGTGCCGTGGGTGGCGACGGCGTACGCGGCGGGCCCGTCGCTGTCCGCGGCGGTCGCCGACGTCGGTCCCCTGCCGGCCCCCACCGTACGGGCCCTGGGAGCGGGGCTCGCCGAGGCGCTGGCGGCGGTGCACGAGCTGGGCCTCGTCCACCGGGACGTGAAGCCGTCGAACGTCCTGCTCACGCTCGACGGCCCGCTGCTGATCGACTTCGGCATCGCGCGGGCCACGGACGGCACGGCGTCCCTGACGTCCACGGGCGTGTCGATCGGCTCGCCCGGCTACATGTCGCCCGAGCAGATCCTGGGCCACGGCGTCACGGGCGCGGCGGACGTCTTCTCGCTGGGCGCGGTCCTGACGTACGCGGCGACCGGCGCCCCGCCCTTCCCCGGCGACTCCTCGGCCGCCCTGCACTACAAGGTCGTCCACGAGGAACCGGAACTCGGCGCGCTGGACGGGGAGCTGCGGGACCTCACGGCAGCGTGCCTCACCAAGGCCCCGGCCGCCCGGCCCACCCCCACGGAGGTGGCCCGCCGACTGGCCCCCGACGGCGCGGCCCGGCTGGTGGCGGGCGGGTGGCTCCCCGGGGCACTGGTGGAGCAGGTGAGCCGGAGCGCCGTGCACCTGCTGAACCTGGAGGCGACGGGGCCGGGGGCGCCCGAAGCCCCCTCGGGACCGATCGCCTTCAGCGACCCCTCGTTGCCGATCGCCTTCAGCAGCCCCTCGGTGGGGGCGCCGGAGACGGCCGGGGGCGGTGGTGTGGGGGGCGGTGACGCCGGGGACGGTCACGCCGGGGTGTTCGGCCCACCACCGGCGATGCCGGCACCGGCGGAAGGGGGACGGGCCACGCCACCCCCGCCGCCGTCCGTATCCACCCCGGCGCCTCCCTCCGCCGTACCCGAACCCCGTGACGGGCACCGGCAGGACGCGGTCGACACGGTCGACACGGCTGTCCCCGCCGGTGGGCGGCGCCCCGGCAAGGTCTCCGTCTCCGTGTCGGCCACGTCCGTGCCGGAGGGCGGCGGGCGGGTGCGGAAGCTGAGCTGCTCCGTGGCGCTGGCGGTCGCGGGGGCGATGGCGGCCGTGACGATCGGGTCGGTGTTCGTCTTCGACCTGCTGCCGGGCCGGATCTCCCAGGACGACGACTCGGGCGGCTCCGGAGCGGGCAACGACTCACCACCGGCGGCGACCGCGAGTTCCGCCCCCTCGGGTACGGTGCCCGCCGCCTACCTCGGCACCTGGGAGGGCCAGGGCACCGCCCTCGACGGCAGGCTGCCCCTCGGCACGTTCCGGATCACGGTCGAACGAGCCACGGTCGGCCAGGAGTTGGGCCGGCTCCGCCAGACCGACCAGATCGGCGGCGTCTGCGTCGACGTACTGACCCTGAAGCAGGTCACGAAGAAGGAGCTCGTCGCGACGTCCGTCGGAGCGAAGACCAACCACGGGGGCTGCAACCCGGCCCCCACGACCGTCCACCTCACGCGGGTCGGCGACGACCTCCAATACCGGTCGGAGAGCGCGGAGTCGGGCCGTCCGCAGGCTCGGATGTCGAAGGTCGAGTAGGTGTCCCCGGCCGGCACTCCCACCTGCCCGGCCCGTTCCCCATGGTCACTACTGTGTCTGCGATAGCGAAGACCATCACATGAACCGGGTGCTCCAGGAACGGTTCGCAACGGGGAAGGCCCGTCATGGAAACACTGCAACCGGATGATCCGCGGGAGTTGGGCAGTTACCGCCTTCTGCGAAGACTCGGCGCCGGTGGAATGGGCCGCGTCTACCTCGCCCGGTCGCCCGGTGGCCGGACCGTGGCCGTGAAGGTCGTACGGCAGGACCTTGCCGCGGACACCGACTTCCGCGCCCGGTTCCGGCACGAGATCGAGATAGCCAAGGCGGTGTCCGGCCGCTACACCGCGCCGGTCGTGGACGCCGACCCGGACGCGCCGCTGCCGTGGCTGGCGACGTCGTACGTGCTCGGCCCGGACCTCACGGACGTGGTCGCCGCGCACGGCGCGCTGCCGGAGCACACGGTACGCGCGCTGGCCGCGGGCCTTGCCGCCGCCCTCCAGGAGATCCACGCGGCCGGCCTCATTCACCGAGACCTCAAGCCCTCCAACGTCCTGCTCGCCGCAGACGGGCCGCGCGTCATCGACTTCGGCATAGCGCGGGCCGTGGACGGGAACCGGATGACGCAGACGGGTGTCGTGGTCGGCTCGCCCGGCTACATGCCGCCGGAACAGGCACTGGGGCAGGACGTCGGCACAGCGGGCGACGTCTTCTCGCTCGGGGCCGTCCTCACCTTCGCGGCGACCGGACACGCGGCCTTCGGTGACGGCACCGCCTCGCACGCGTCGATGCTCTACCAAGTGGTGCACGGCGAGGCGGACCTGACCGGTGTACCGCAGTCCGTGCTGGGACTCATCCGCGCTTGTCTGCTCAAGGATCCCGCCGGGCGGCCGACGCCCTCGGAGATCGTCACAGCGCTGGCCCCGCAGGGCGTCGAGGGCCTGCTCAAGGACTGGCTGCCGTCAGCGGTGGCGTCGACGATCGCCACCCACGCGGCGGGAATCCTGGACCTGGAGGCCCCTCAGGAACCGGCACCCGCCGGAGGATCCTTCGGTCCCGCGCCGACGACGCTGGACAGCGGGCCGACGCCCACCACCACACCGGCACCGGGATACGGCTACCCGAAGACACCCGGCTACGGCACTACGCCCGCCCCCGGTTACGGCGGCACGCCCGCCCCCGCCTACGGCACGCCCCCCGGCGGCAACACCCCCCTTGGTTACGGCACCCCGACCCCTGCCTACAGCGCGCCCCCGCCAGGCGCCGCGCAGGTGGGCCCCGCCGCCCCCACCGGCTCCGGCCCCTCCCGCCGACGCGCACTCTCGCTCGCCCTCGGCGGCGCGGCGGCCGTCGCGGCGATCGGCGGCGGTACGGCATGGCTGCTCGGCCGGGACGGGGACGTGCCCGACACGGCAGGCGGCAAGGGAGGCGTGGCCGAGCCCGTCGGCGAGAACTTCACGACGCCTCCGGCCGGGGTGGCGCCGCAGCCCCTGTGGCATGAGAGCGCGACCCCGGACAGCACCGCCACCGACGTGCCGCTCCTGACGCACGGCGGCCTGCTGCTGGTCAGCGGCGACCCACTGGTGGCGTACGACGTGAAGACCGGCGACGCCCGCTGGTCCAAGCCGGGCATCTGCCGCCCCGGCGCCCCGCTCCTGTTCCACGGCGGCAAGGTGTACCTGGCCGACGGCGACTACGACGGCGTCCTCGTCGCCTACGACGTACGGACCGGTGCGGAGGCATGGCGCAGTCGGCTCGGCAGGACACTGACCGTCGAGGGCACGATCGCCATCGACGACAGCAACGTGTACGTCACGGCGAAGGACTACGGCGAGTCCCGCAGCGCCACCAAGTACCGCACGGCCGTTGCCGCCATCAGCCACACCACCGGCAAAAAGGTGTGGGTCCAGCGGCGCGACTGGGGCACCAGGGACTACGACGTCCAGGGCACGGTCTCGGGCAAGTACCTCGTCTACACCGACTCCAACCAGAACGTCACCGTGCGCGACACCGCCACCGGGGACCAGTTGTGGACCCAGAAGATCGGTGACGAGTGGAGCTGGCGGCCCACCGTCGCGAACGGACTGGTCTTCCTGCCCGGCGAGCAACTCACCGCCGTCGACGTGGAGACGGGGAAGAGGCAGTGGGCCCTGTCGCCGAACGGCCGGCGCGGTTTCCACAACCCGGCCGTCATCGACGGTGTGCTCTACGCCGCCGACTTCGACGGCGGCGTCTGGGCCGTGAGCGTCAAGACCCGCAAACGCCTCTGGCTGTGCGAGGACCCAGGCGCCGACGAGCCTCCGCAGACGTTCCTGAAGGCAGGGACGACCCTGTACGGGGCCTCGGGGCCGCTGGACGGCGGCGGCGTCTTCGCCCTGAACGCCAGGACGGGCAAGTCCCGCTGGGTGTACGACGACAACAAGGAGACGGGCGAGCCGTGGCAGGCCGCCCTGGCCGGCAACCGGCTGCTCACGACCCACGGGGCCGAGATCTACGCGCTGCCGGCGGTGTGAGCCTGGACGGCGACGGACCACGGGATCCGGCCGATCCCGTGGCCCGTCGCCCGTGGCCCGTGGCCCGTCGTCCGTGGCCCGTGTGCCGATGGCCGGCGTGCCGGCGCAGGTCAGGCCGGCGTCGTGACCGTGAGAGGGTCCCCGCTGCCCAGGTGCAGCATGCCCTTGCCCGGCGCTCGCCCGACGACGTCTCCTGCGGGGAGAGCAGCACACCGCGGCGGGCCTTCTTCGCGTCGACCTGCCAGCCGGAGAAGCCGTCACAGATCTCGTCCTCGTCACCGGCGATGACGAGGGCCAGACCCTCCTCGGCGCCGCGCTCGATGATGCGCTTCATGACGTCCTCGGCATCGCAGTCCTCCAAGACCTCGGCGTCGTCCACCAGGACGACCGGGTCCTCCGGCTTGGCCGGGCCGCCGGTGAAGACCTTCAGGACACCGTCCTCACCCTCCAGATCGCGCAGCGGTGACGGACGAGGTGCTGCGAGAACCACACGCTTTCAGAACTGCGACGCCCGTGTGAAGGCCATCGCCCGCGAGATGGACATGACGGGTCCGGACATCGCGGCGACCCACTGCGTCGCGGCCGACGCCGAGCAGGTCGAGGTCGAGGTGCAGCTCACGTACTCCCCGGTCTTCACCGGGATGTTCTACGGCGGTGACGTGGTCGTCCACGGCCAGGCGGTGGCGCGGAACGAGGTCGGTTGACGCCCGCCGGCCGTGATCCGGAACCTTCGACGGATCTGCACACCGTTCACCGAGAGGTCGGAGGAAAGGCGGGCAGGAGTAGAGCACGGCTCATCTCCCACCGTGCGCCGTACATTTCTGTACCGCGAAGTGGCGGGATATGTGGAGAGGGTGCGCTGCCCGGTGACGGAATGGGCACACTCATGAATACGCCCCACGAAATCCATCGCACGCGGCAAACCACTGACTGGCCGTCCCTTCTCCCCACGTGCTTTGATCGGTCGCGCTCGAGCACTTCGAATTATTTGAAACGAAGGGAACCGCCTCCCATGGCCTTCACCCCGCAGATCGAGACCGTCCAGATGTCCGACGCCGAGCTGGACGGCATCGCCGGTGGCCAGGCGGGCGGCGTCGCCGCGGGTGCCGGCGCCGCGGCCGGTCTCTACGTCGAGACCACGGCCGCCGGCCTGACCGCGGGCGTCGGCGGCGGCCTGGGCCTCGCCGTCTCGCCCCAGGGCGTCGCGGCCGACCTGCACCTCAACGCCGCCGTCGCTTCCTGACGACACGCACGCGAAAGGCCCCGGATCTGGGATCCGGGGCCTTTGCGTATGCCCGTATACCCGTACGGCCCGTATGCCGCTATTCCGGCCGACGGATTATTCTCGGTTTGATTCCGGAACGTACCCGCACCGATCCGTGTGGGCTGCGGGAGCCTTACTGGCGGTTCATGGTCTTCGCGTCGGTCTCGTCCGTGCAGTAGCCGAGTGACGCGCCCCTGCCGTTCCCGGCGAGCGTGACCTTCGGGTCGAAGCCGTCGTAGCGAACGCGAAGGTGGCAAATTGGACGTCAACTGGACGTCAACAGGGGCTGTTTCCCTTCGCCCTTCGACGCCCCCAGGAGAGTCCATAAGATCTCTGTAGGCTCAGCACATCTCTCACTCCTCACACAGGACCCCAGGACACCCGCCATGCCGCGACGCCCCACCTCAAGCTCGACGGGAACCACGGCCCCGAGGAACAGGACGCCGCAGCCGGTCCGGGTGCGGCAGCGGTCGTTCGGGGACGTCGTCAAGGCGTTCCTGGCGTTCGTCGCCCTGTTCGTGCTGCTCGTGGGTGTGCCCTTCGCGCTGGCCACGCAGATCGGCTGGCCGCTGCCGAACGAGGTGCCCAGCCTCGACCGGCTGCGGCAGGCGATCACCGTCCAGGCGTTCCTGAACATCCTCACCGTCGTGGTGTGGCTGGCCTGGGCGCAGTTCACGGCGTGCGTGCTGGTCGAGATGAAGGCCGCGCTGTCGGGTGTCGGCGTGCCGGGTTGGGTCCCGGGCGCCGGGCCCAGCCAGTTGCTCGCCCGGCAGCTCGTCGCCGCGCTGCTGCTCGTCGGCGCCACGGCGGCCAGCTCCACGCCCGGGCTGTCGCAGCTCGGGCAGGGCTATGACGTCCACCAGAGGCCGGCCGTCGCCGCGGCCCAGCAGATCTCCGGGCTCTTCGCGCAGCAGAAGGAGCAGGCCGCCGGCGCCGCCTCCGCCCTCGTCGAGACCATGGAGGCCGAGACCCGGCAGCGGCGCGGGGCGCCGGGTGCCGCCGGGCAGGACTCCGTGCTCACGGGGCGCACCGGCCCTGCCCAGCACACGCGTTGGGCCCCGCACCTCGTGCTGCTCGCCGCCGAGCCGTCCGCCGAGGACGCCGTCAGGCTCGCCGAACTCGCCGCGGACGCCAGCCGGCTGGGCATCGGCTGCCTCGTCGGCACCGAGACCGGCGACCCGGACCGGCTGGCCGTGCTCGCCACCGACCTCGTCGGCCGCAGCGGGGCCCGCGGGCTGCCGCCGCGCACCGAGGCGCTGCTCGACGAGCTGCTGCCGACCTGGCGCGACACGATCGCCGCGGCGGGATGAGCACCGGGCTGCTGGTCGCCGTCGCCGCGCTGTGGGGCGCGGCGGCGGGAGCGCTGCTGCCGCGCGCGGCGTACCGGTTCTCGGCGCCCTCGGGGGAGCCGTGGCGTGCGGCGTGCCCCGGCGGGCATGCCGTCCGGGGCTGGCTGGGCCCGGCCTCCTGCCGGGACTGCGAGGACCCTGGACACGGACACGGACACGGACACGGACACGGACACGGTCCTCGTACGACCCCCCTGGCCGTAGCCACCGCTGCCGTCTGCGCCGCCCTCGCCGCCGCGACCGGCACCCGCCCCGAGATCGGCGTCTGGCTGCTGCTCGCCCCGGTCGGTGTCCTGCTCACGGTGGTCGACTTCCGGGTCCGGCGCCTCCCCGACCCGCTCACCCTCCCCTTCGCCGCTGCGGCCCTGGCCCTGCTCGGGCTGACCGCCCTGGTCCCCGAGCACGCGGGAGAGTGGACGACATCCCTCCTCGGCTCCCTGGCCCTCGGCGGCGGCTACCTCGTCCTCTTCCTCATCAACCCCGCGGGCATGGGCTTCGGCGACGTCAAGCTCGCCCTCGGCGCCGGCGCCGTACTCGGCTGGTACGGCTGGCCGACGGTGCTGCTCGGCACCTTCGCCGGCTTCCTGCTGGGCGCCCTGTACGGCGCCGCCCTCGTCCTCGCCCGCCGAGCCGACCGCAAGACGGCGATCCCCTTCGGCCCGTTCCTGATCACGGGCGCGCTCCTGGGCCTCCTGGCGGGGGCGTACACGGCCTGACGTCCAGCCCCCCGAACCCCTGGCGTACGCTGGGCTGGTCCGTCCACAACCCTTACGAAAGGGACGCCCGGTGACCGAGAAGGCCGACCTTCAGCCCATCCTCGACCGTGCTGCCGCCGGTGGGCGGATCACCCCGGACGAGGCGCTCGTGCTGTACCGGGACGCCCCGCTGCACGCACTGGGCGCCGCCGCCGACGCCGTACGGCGGCGCCGGTACGCGGGGACCGAGCACATCGCGACGTACATCATCGAGCGCAACATCAACTACACGAACGTCTGCGTCACGGCCTGCCGCTTCTGCGCCTTCTACGCCGCGCCCAAGGACACCGCCAAGGGCTGGACCCGTGACCTCGACGACATCCTGCGCCGGTGCGCCGAGACGGTCGAGCTGGGCGGTACCCAGATCATGTTCCAGGGCGGACACCACCCGGACTACGGCGTCGAGTACTACGAGAAGCACTTCGCGGCGATCAAGAAGGAATTCCCGCAGCTGGTCATCCACAGCCTGGGCGCGTCCGAGGTCGAGCACATGGCCCGGATCTCCAAGGTCAGCGTCGAGGAGGCCATCCGGCGCATCCACGCCGCCGGGCTCGACTCCTTCGCCGGTGCCGGAGCCGAGCTGCTGCCCGAGCGGCCCCGCAAGGCCATCGCCCCGCTGAAGGAGTCCGGCGAGCGCTGGCTGGAGATCATGGAGATCGCGCACAACCTGGGCGTGGAGTCCACGTCCACGATGCTCATGGGCACCGGCGAGACCAACGCCGAGCGCATCGAGCACCTGCGCATGATCCGGGACGTCCAGGACCGCACGGGCGGCTTCCGCGCCTTCATCCCGTACACCTACCAGCCCGAGAACAACCACCTGAAGGGCCGCACGCAGGCGACGATCTTCGAGTACCTGCGGATGATCGCCATCGCGCGGCTGTTCATGGACAACATCGCCCACATCCAGGGCTCGTGGCTGACCACGGGCAAGGAGGTCGGCCAGCTCTCCCTGCACTACGGCGCCGACGACCTCGGCTCGATCATGCTGGAGGAGAACGTCGTCTCCTCCGCGGGCGCCAAGCACCGGTCCAACCGGATGGAGATCATCGACCTCATCCGGAAGGCGGGGCGGGTGCCCGCGCAGCGGTCCACCACGTACGAGCACCTCGTCGTCCACGACGACCCGGCGAACGACCCCGTCGACGACCGCGTGGCCTCGCACATCTCGTCCACGGCCATCGAGGGCGGCACGGCTCACCCCGAGCTCAAGCTGATCGCCTCCAACTAGCCCGCCCGGGAGAAGAGTTGGAGACCATTCACACGGCGGACGCGGTCCGCGTCACCTGGGACTCCGATCCCGTCAAGGGCGGCGCCGTCGTCGTCGGACGGGACCGGATCGGTGCCGTCGGGACCCTCGACGACGTGCGCGAGGCGTTCCCGAACGCGCGGGTGCGCAGCTGGCCCGGCACCCTCGGCCCGGCCCGCGTCCACGAGGGCCCGCTGCCGGACGCCCCGAGCCCGCGCGAACGCGTCCACGCCGTGCTGAAACTCGGCGCGGTGGCCGTCCTGGAGGAGTACGTCGACTCGGCGGAACTCCGGGCCGCCGCCGAGCGGAACGACGTCGTCGTCCTGCCGCGGGCCCGCCGCACCGCGATCGTCCCGACCGGCCGCGCCGACCTCGCCGTCTTCGACGACGCGGGGGAGTGCCTCGCGACGGTGTGCGCGGGACGGCTGGTGCACCGGCGGCGCTGAGCGGAAGTCGGCCTCAGGCAACGGCCCGCGTCAGCCGGCGAACGCCTTCCCGAACGCGCCCGAACTCTGCGTCACCCCGCTGCAGTCGGTCGCCGGCCGGTCCGACCGGGAGCCGCTCGCGCACTGCCGGTCCCGGGCGGCCGACCAGATCGATACCCAGCCGATGCCCTTCTCCTCGGCGAAGGCCCGGACCTCGGCCGCGTCGGCGAGCGTGAAGGTCTCACCGTCGACATCGTTGACGCCGATCATCGAGGTGAGCGCCATGCCCCGCCAGGCGGCCGCGTCCGAGGTGCCGAACACCTTCTTCAGCTGGGTGTGCGCGGCCTGCGCGGCCGTGCGGGCGTAGCCGCCCATGTCGCCGTCGTACGACGTGCCGTAGTTCATCGTCATCAGGTTGACGGTCGAGACCCGTACGCCGTTGTCGTTGGCGGAGGCGAGGAGCGCCAGGCTGTCCTGCCCCAGGCCCGAGGGCATGACCGGGAGCGTGAACGAGACCTCCAGGTCCTCCCGTTCCGCCTGCAACCGGGCGATCGCCTGCGAACGCAGGGCGATGGACGCGGAGTCGGCCAGCTCGTCGCCCTCGATGTCGAAATCGGCCAGGCCGGTGCCGGCCGCGTCGAGGGCCTTGCCGTAGGCCGCCGCCAGTTCCGACGCGCTGTCGCAGTTCGCCGCGAGTTCCTTGCCAAAGGCGCCGCCGAACGACACCCGGACCTGGCCGCCGTCCTCCTTGAGCCGCGCGATCCGGGCCGCGACCGCCGAATCGCCGATGGCGTGCGTGCCGTTCCAGCGCGGGGTGCAGTCGCTGCCGTCGGCTATGACGAAGGCCAGGTTGTACGTCGTGGGGGAGCCCGCGGAGTCGGTGCCGGCGGCGTCCGTGGAGCTGACGTACGGGGCGTACGCCGTGTCGGCCTCGGTGGGCGTCGAGGTGCCGGGGGCCGCGGTTGTCACCGGGGGAGTCGTGGGGGACGCCGGGGCCGCGTCGCCCTGCCCGGAGCAGCCCGCGGTGGCGAGGGCGAGCAGGCAGCCCAGCCCGATCGCCGCCGGTTTCCGGTAACTCCTCATGAGGTGCGCTCCCGTTCTCGCGAGGTCTGGGGGTCGACGGGAAGTACGTTTCCCGGCAGCAAACGTCTCACGAGGCCGGTCGCTGACGGCGCGTTCCGCGGGCATTCCCGGGAACTCTCAGAGAAAGGACAGCTTGGGCCGTTTCTCATGGGTCTCTCACATGGAAACCCGCGTTTGGGGCACATAAAGGCGCCCTAGTGTCCGGGGAATGCATTCCGAGCCTGCCATCGAAAACCGCGCTCCTCGCGGTCGCCGCCGCAAACGCGGCAACGAGTCCGCCGAAGGACCCGTGTTCGTTGACAACTCCGGGCGCCGGGCCCGGCTGCTGCGCCGGATCGGCCTCCTGCTGGGGGCCGGCTGCCTCGGGTACGCGGCCGTGCTGGGCGCGGCCTTCATGGGCTGGGGGACGTCGCTCACGCCGTCGCAGCTGCTGCCGTTCGCGGGCGCGGGCCCGGAGGGCGGCCCCGGTGTGCCCGGCGGGCCAGGAGCGCCCGGAGCCTCGGGAGCGCCCGGAGGCTCCGGGGCGCCCGGAGGCTCGGGGGCTCGGACGGCACCGCCCGGCGCCGGAACCGTCGTTCCCACACCGCTCCCCTCCGCGTCCTCCGCGGCCACCGACTGACCGGGGCCGCCGTATGACCACGACCACCCCCTCCCGCGGCCGCCGCCGCGCCCCCTCCCGGATGGAGCGGGCCGCCGGCAAGGCCGCCGCGCTGCAGCGGCCGCGCGTCATCCTCGCCCTGCTGCTCCTGCTCGCGCTGGTCTGCGTGATGCTCCTCGACGGCTACCTGCGCGCCGAGGTCGGCGGCGACCAGCGCGTCCGCACCGGCGCCAGCTCCAGCGACGTACCGGACGACATCCTGAACGGCGGGCCGATCGTCACCTTCCGCGGCGGACAGGCCACGACCGTCTCCGTCCCGGACAAGACCATCGCGCTCACCTTCGACGACGGCCCCGACCCGACCTGGACACCCGAGGTGCTGGCGATCCTGGAGAAGTACGACGTGCCCGCCACGTTCTTCCTGGTCGGCTCGATGGTGTCGCGCCACCCCGGCATCGTGGCGGACATGGTCGAGCAGGGCCACGAGGTGGGCATCCACACCTTCACGCACGTCGACCTGTCGTACCAGAGCGACGCCCGCGTCCGGCGCGAGATGGAGCAGACCCAGCTCGCGCTGGCGGGCGCGGCCGGCATCACCACCACCCTGTTCCGGGCGCCGTACTCCTCCCGGACGGACGCCATCGACAACTACAGCTGGCCCGTCTACAAGAAGCTCGGCCAGGACGGCTACACCAGCGTCTTCGTCGACACCGACAGCGACGACTGGAAGCGGCCGGGCGTGACGAAGATCGTCCAGTGGGCGACGCCCGAGAAGAACAAGGGCGCCTCCGTCCTCTTCCACGACGCGGGCGGCGAGCGCTCGCAGACCATCGCCGCGCTCCCGAAGTACATCGAGAAGATGCGGGCGAAGGGCTACACCTTCACCACCGTCAGCGGCGTTCTCGCCGAGCGGCAGCAGGCGCCGGCCGGGGCGCCGCAGCACCGGGGAGCCCGGCTCCAGGCCGCCCACCGCGAGGCCACCGGCACGATCCTCTACGAGGGCAAGGCCCTGGTCGCGGCCGTCGCCGTCGCCGAGGCCGCCGTGCCCACGCTGTCCGTCGGACTCATGGTCGTCGGCGTCGCCGTCATGGGCCGCTTCGGGCTGATGCTCCTCCTCGCCCGCCGCCACCACCGGCAGCGCAACCGGCGCCGCTTCAGCTGGGGACCGACCGTCACCCGGCCGGTGAGTGTGATCGTCCCCGCGTACAACGAGAAGGAGTGCATCGCCAACACCCTCGACTCGCTGGCGCGGAGCACCCATCCGATCGAGATCATCGTCGTGGACGACGGTTCCACGGACGGCACGGCCGACATCGCCGAGTCCCTCGGCATGCCCAACGTCCGCGTGATCCGCCAGGCCAACGCGGGCAAGCCGGCCGCGCTCAACAACGGTGTGCGCAGCGCCCGGTACGACATCGTCGTGATGATGGACGGCGACACCGTCTTCGAGCCGGACACCGTGCGGCAGCTCGTCCAGCCCTTCGCCGACCCGGAGGTCGGCGCGGTCGCGGGCAACGCCAAGGTCGGCAACCGCACCACCGTCATCGGCGCCTGGCAGCACATCGAGTACGTGATGGGCTTCAACCTCGACCGGCGCATGTACGACCTGCTGCGCTGCATGCCGACGATCCCCGGCGCGATCGGGGCGTTCCGCCGTGAGGCGGTGCTCCAGGTGGGCGGCATGAGCGAGGACACCCTCGCCGAGGACACCGACATCACCATCGCCCTGCACCGCGCGGGGTGGCGGGTCGTCTACCAGGAGCACGCGCGCGCGTGGACCGAGGCGCCGGGCTCGCTCAAGCAGCTGTGGTCCCAGCGCTACCGCTGGTCCTACGGCACCATGCAGGCACTGTGGAAGCACCGCAAGTCCCTGACCGACAAGGGGCCTTCGGGCCGCTTCGGGCGGGTCGGCATGCCGCTGGTGGTGCTCTTCCAGATCGTCACGCCCGTCTTCGCGCCGCTCATCGACGTGTTCACGCTCTACGCGATGATCTTCGTGGACTTCCAGGCGTCCCTGCTGGCCTGGTTCGCGGTGCTGGGCGTCCAGCTCCTGTGCGCCGCGTACGCCTTCCGCCTCGACCGCGAGCGGTACCGCTACCTGCTGATGATGCCGCTCCAGCAGCTGGCCTACCGGCAGATGATGTACCTCGTCCTCATCCACTCCTGCGTCACCGCCCTCACCGGCGGCCGGCTGCGCTGGCAGAAACTGAAGCGCACGGGCGAGGTCGGAACCCCGGCGGGGGCGGGCTGATGGGAGCCCACCGCAAGCGGGCCCACGGCATGCGGGCCCACGGCATGCGGGCCCACGGCATGCGGGCCTACCGCAAGGCGGCGAACCGCAAGGCGGCCGCCGGTGAGGTGGCGGTAGCGGGTTCGTCTCCGTCGGTCGGCGAGGCGGCCGGCAAGAGGGCGAGGCCCGGTGAGGAGCCGGTCGGCAAACTGGCGAACCGCAAGGCGGACGATGAGGAGCCGGTCGTCGGCCCGTCCCCGTCGACCCCGGCCGGTCGCGACCGCTACTTCGACGCCCTCCGCGCGGTCGCCCTCGTCCGGGTCGTCGCGTACCACACCTTCGGCTGGGCCTGGGCCGGACTGGTCTTCCCCTCCATGGGCGTGATGTTCGGCCTGGCCGGCACCCTGATGGCCCGGTCCCTCCGGCGCCCCGCGCTCACGGTGATCAGGAGCCGGATCCGCAGACTCCTGCCGCCCTTCTGGTTCTGGGGCGTCTTCGTCGTCGGCGCGATGCTGGTGCACGGCTGGATGCCGGGCCGGCAGATCCTCTACTGGGTCGTGCCGCTCGGCGACCCGCCGGGCAACGCCTGGGGCGAGCAGGCCTGGGAGATCGTCTGGTACCTGCGGACGTACCTGTGGTTCGTGCTCCTCTCCCCGCTCCTGCTGCGGATCTTCCGGCTCGCGCCCCTGACAGCGCTGCTGCTGTCCCTCACCCCGGTCCTCGTCTTCCGGTTCGCGTGGCAGCCGCCGGACGACCGGCTCGGTGCCGCGCTGTGGGACCTGGCGACCTTCCTGTGCTGCTGGCTCCTCGGCTTCGCCCACCACGACGGCGTCCTGGCCCGGCTGAAGCCCGCCGCGGTGGTGCCGCTCGCGCTGGCCGCCCTGGCCTGCGGCGGCTGGTACGCCCTCGCGCACCAGGCCGAGTACGGCACGTACGACCTCGACGAGAACCCGCTCGCGCAGGCCTTCTGGTCGGCGGGGTTCGTGACGCTGCTGATGTACGCGAAGGGCCGCTTCCCCCGCGCGCTGCCGGCGCGCCACCGGCGCCTCGACCGGCTCGTGACCCTCTTCAACGCGCGGGCCGTCACGATCTACCTCTGGCACGAGATCGCGCTCGTCCTCGCCGTACCGCTGATCGACCGGTTCTGGGAGGTGCCGGCCTTCGAGGCGTACCTGCCGCTGGACAGCCAGTGGTTCCTGTTCGGCGTGGGCTGGGTGCTGATCGCCGTGTTCGTGCTGCTGTGCGGGTGGGTGGAGGACGTGGCGGCACGGCGGAAGCCCAGGCTCCTGCCGTGAGGGGGTGCTGCAACAATGGGCCCGTGACCCGCGCATCCCTGGACAAGCAGCCGCACGAAGTCGCCTCGATGTTCGACGACGTGGCGGAACGGTACGACCTGACCAACGACGTGCTGTCCCTCGGCCAGGACCGGCGATGGCGCAAGGAGGTCGCCAAGGCGGTCGACGCGCGCCCCGCGCAGAAGGTCCTCGACCTCGCGGCGGGCACGGGCACCTCCTCGCTGCCCTTCGCCCGCACCGGCGCCTACGTCGTCCCGTGCGACTTCTCGCAGGGCATGCTCCAGGTCGGCAAGCAGCGGCAGCCCTGGCTGCCCTACACCGCCGGCGACGCGACGCGGCTGCCCTTCAAGGACGACACCTTCGACGCCGTCACCATCTCCTTCGGGCTGCGCAACGTGCAGGACACGGACGCCGCGCTGCGGGAGATGCACCGGGTGACCCGGCCCGGCGGGCGGATCGTGATCTGCGAGTTCTCCCACCCGACGTGGGCACCGTTCCGCACGGTCTACACCGAGTACCTGATGCGCGCCCTGCCGCCGGTCGCCCGGGCCGTCTCCTCCAACCCCGACGCCTACGTCTACCTCGCCGAGTCCATCCGCGCCTGGCCCGACCAGCCCGCCCTGGCGGAGCGCCTGGGCAAGGCCGGCTGGTCGCGGGTGGCCTGGCGCAACCTGAGCGGCGGGATCGTGGCCCTGCACCGGGGCTTCAAGGACAGCTGAGGCCTTATGGGGGGCTGAGGACCATGGACGGGTCCCCCGGCTCGTCCAGCTCGCGCTGGAGTCCGCCCCTCGGCGGTCGCGGAACCCGCGGCTCGTGCACGCCTCCGCCGCCCTCGCCGGGACCGAAGTCGAACCACACGTAGACCATCGCGTCCCGCGGCACCTCGGCTCCGGGCTGCGGGTACTGGCGTACGACGTAGTCGACGACGGCGAGGTGGAAGTCGGGCCGGTCCGGCGCGGTGAGGGACAGCCCCCGCGCCCGGGCCGTCTCGCGCGCGTCGACGGCCATCAGACCGACCAGACGCGGTACGCGCATTTCGGGTGTCTTGCGGGATATATGCACAGATGTCACCCCCAGCGGTACAGGAAGGGTAACTCCCGCCCCGCACCGGCCGGAAGCGACAGGTGTCTTTCTGTGACAGTCGATTACTGTACGTCGCCGACTGGTTGGGTGCGGATGAGGAGGCAGCCCGGAGGCAGCCCTTCAACCGGGTGATCGATGCCGCTGCATAGACTGCCCATGTCCTGTGCCCGGGCGGCACACCGATTCCGAACCTTGGGGAGATCCCGCCGTGAGTGTCGTGACCGAGCCCCTCTCCGAGAACACCGCCGATGTCATCGTCGTCGGCGCGGGGCCAGCCGGCTCCACCACCGCGTACCACCTCGCCAAGGCCGGACTCGACGTACTGCTCCTGGAGAAGACCGAGTTCCCGCGCGAGAAGGTCTGCGGTGACGGCCTCACCCCGCGCGCCGTCAAGCAGCTCGTGGCGATGGGCATCGACATCTCGGAAGAGGCCGGCTGGCTGCGCAACAAGGGCCTCAGGATCATCGGCGGGGGAGTGCGCCTCCAGCTCGACTGGCCGGATCTCGCCTCCTTCCCCGACTACGGCCTGGTCCGCAAGCGCGACGACTTCGACGAGCAGCTCGCCCGGCAGGCCCAGAAGGCAGGGGCCCGGCTGTTCGAGAAGTGCAACGTGGGCGCGCCGATCATCGACGACCGCACCGGCCGCATCACCGGCGTGCACGCCAAGCTCGGCGAGGAGAAGCGGGAGGTCACCTTCCACGCCCCGCTGGTCGTCGCCGCCGACGGCAACTCCACGCGGCTCTCCCTCGCGATGGGCCTGCACCGCCGCGAGGACCGCCCGATGGGCGTGGCGGTGCGCACGTACTTCACCAGCCCCCGTCACGAGGACGACTACCTGGAGTCCTGGCTCGAACTGTGGGACCGCCGCGGCCCCGTCGACCGTCTGCTGCCCGGCTACGGCTGGATCTTCGGCATGGGCGACGGCACCTCGAACGTCGGCCTGGGCGTGCTCAACACCTCGGAGTCCTTCAAGGAGCTGGACTGGCGCGAGGTGCTCAAGGCCTGGTGCGCGTCCATGCCGGAGGACTGGGGCTACACCCCCGACAACATGACCGGGCCCATCCGCGGCGCCGCGCTCCCCATGGCCTTCAACCGCCAGCCCCACTACACCAAGGGCCTGCTGCTGGTCGGCGACGCCGGCGGCCTGGTGAACCCCTTCAACGGCGAGGGCATCGCCTACGCCATGGAGTCCGGCCAGATCGCCGCCGACGTCATCGTCCAGGCCCACGCGCGCTCCACCCCGGCCGGCCGGGAGATGGCCCTCCAGCGCTACCCGCGCGTCCTGAAGGACACCTACGGCGGTTACTACACGCTGGGCCGGGCCTTCGTGAAGCTGATCGGCAACCCGAAGGTCATGCAGATCGCCGCCCAGCGCGGCCTCACGCACCCGCTGCTGATGAAGTTCACGCTGAAGCTCCTCGCGAACCTCACCGACCCGACGGGCGGCGACGCGATGGACCGCATCATCAACGGCCTGAGCAAGGTCGCGCCGAAGGCCTGATCAGCCGGTCAGGGCCTGGATGTTGGCGGCCCGGCGCGCGAGCACCGCCTCCCGCCGGTCCGCCATCTGCCGCAGCGCGTCCTTGCGTTCCCGCCCGGACAGCCGGTCCAGGTACACCTGCCCGTTCACATGGTCGGTCTCGTGGGCCAGGCAGCGGGCGAAGTACCCCGTGCCCTCGATCACGAGCGGCTCGCCGTCCCGGTCGTACCCGCGCACCACCGCCCGGTCCGGACGCGGTACGCCCATGGTCGCGCCCGGCACCGACAGGCAGCCCTCCGCTTCGTCGAGGAGCCTCCTGCGCGAGGCGTCGAGCGGCTCCAGGACCGGGTTGACGACGTGCCCGACATGGCGCACCCCGTCGTCGTCCGGGCAGTCGTACACGAACAGCCGCAGGTCGACCCCGACCTGGTTGGCCGCGAGTCCGGCCCCGTCCGCGATGTACATGGTCAGGAACATGTCGTCGATGAGCGCGGCGAGGTCCGGCCCGAACTCGGTGACGTCCCGGCACGGCTTGTGCAGGACCTCCTCGCCGACCTCGGTGATCCGCCGCACCTTCCCGTTCCGCGCCTCGGGCGCGAGCCGCGGGTACGAGTCGACGGGCCGTCCCTGCACGAAGACACTCGGCATCTGCTGTCTCTCCTTGTGTGGGTGAGGATGCTGAGGGTGGCGGGAAGCCGACTTCCGGCACCGGGAGTCCCTCCCTACCCTCCGGGACTCATGACAACAGAACACGCGCAGCAGTCCCAGGGGCGGTCCGGCCACACGCGCAGACGCTTCCTCGCCGCGACCGGGGGAGCGGCGGGCGCCGTGGCCTCGGGGCCGGGTGTCGGCGTCGCGGCCTTAGGCCCGGGTGTCGGCGTCGTGAACGCCGCGCCCGCCTCCGCCGGCAAGCGCGTCGCCGTCCTCGGCGGTGGCGTCTCCGGCCTCAGCGCCGCCCACGAACTCGCCGAGCGCGGCTACGCCGTCACCGTCTACGAGTACTACGACGCCCTCGGCGGCAAGGCCCGCTCCATGGACGTCCCCGGCACCGGCACCGGCGGCCGCCGCCCCCTCCCCGGCGAGCACGGCTTCCGCTTCTTCCCCGGCTTCTACCGGAACCTGCCGGACACCATGCGCCGCATCCCCTTCGCGGGCAACGCCGACGGCGTCCGCGGCAACCTCCGCTCCGGCACCGAGGCCCTGTTCGCCCGCGGCGCGGGCCGCCCCGACCTGCACTTCCCGCTCCGCCGCGCCACCACCCCGCCCCGCCCCGGCGACCTGACCCCGTCCTGGATCCGCGACCAGATCCTGTCCGTGCTCGACCTCGGCACCCGCCTGCCCGCCCACGAGGCCGCCTACTTCGCCAACCGCCTCCTCGTCCACCTCACCAGCTGCGAGGCCCGCCGCGAGGGCCAGTGGGAGAAGGTCGCCTGGTGGGACTTCATCCGCGCCGAGGAGATGAGCGAGGAGTACCGCACCGTCCTCGGCATCGGCCAGACCCGCAACCTCGTCGCCACGCGCGCGGAGGTGGCGTCCACGCGGACCGTCGGCCGGGTCATCATCGAGGCGCTGCTGCTGTGGGGCCTGCTCGGCCGCGGCATGGACGGCGCCGACGCCGACGTCGACCGCGTGCTGAACGCCCCCACGAGCGAGGCGTGGATCGACCCGTGGGAGACCCACCTGCGCTCCCTCGGCGTCGAGTTCGCCCTCGGCACCCACGTCCACGAGGTCCTCTACGACGGCGGCCGCGTGACCGGCGTACGGGTCTCCGGCCGCGACGGTGGTGAGGAGCGCGTGGTCACCGCCGACCACTACGTCAGCGCCCTGCCCGTGGAACACGCCCGCCGCACCTGGGGCCGGGCCCTGCGCGCCGCCGACCCGCAGCTCGCCCGCTGCGACGCGCTGCAGACCGACTGGATGACCGGCGTGATGTTCTACCTGCGCACCCCGACCCCGGTCGTGCACGGTCACATCAACTGCCTCGACTCGCCCTGGTCGGTGACGGCCGTCGGCCAGGCCCAGTTCTGGGACGGACGGGACTTCCCGCGCGACTACGGCGACGGGCGGGCCCGCGACTGCCTCTCCGCGATCATCTCGGAGTGGGACAAGCCCGGCATCCTGTACGGGAAGCCAGCAAAGGAGTGCACGAAGGAGGAGGTCGTCGCCGAGCTGTGGGCCCAGCTGAAGGACGGCCTGAACGACACCGGCAGGACGGTCCTCAGGGACGAGGACCGGCTGGGCTGGTTCATGGACCCGGCGGTGACGGGCCTGGGCGGCCCCGACCCGCAGAACCGCGAACAGCTTCTCGTCCACCCCACGGGCACGCTCCACAACCGCCCGACCGCCCGCACGAAGGTGCCCAACTTCTTCCTCGCGGGCGACTACGTCCGCACCGACGTCGACCTCGCGTCGATGGAGGGCGCCAACGAGTCCGCGCGACACGCCGTCAACGCACTGCTCGATGCGGACGATTCGGACACGGAGCGCTGCCGGGTCTGGGAGCTGTACCGGCCGCCGGAGCTGGAGCCCCTGAAGCGCGTGGACGAACTGCGGTACCGGCTGGGGTTGCCGAACACGTTCGACCTCGGCTAGAGGCCGTGAGCGGGCCCTGGGGGGATCCGGGGGGTCTGAGGGGACCCCGGGGGCCTGAGGGGCTCCAGGCGGGCCGGGAGGGCGTCCTGGACGGCCGGGAGGATCCCCGGACGGTCGGGAGGGCCGTTGCCCCCGAGCGGCAGCGGCCCTCTTGCCCGTTATGTGTGAATGCGGCGCGTGCGCGACGTCAGAGGACGCGCACCGCGCCCGACGCCGGGTAGCCCGACAGGTCCTGGATGACGACGCCCTTGGACGGGTTGGCCGCGTCCAGGTACTGGCCGTTCCCGATGTAGACGCCCACGTGGTACGCGGAGCCCTTGCCGCCCCAGTACAGGATGTCGCCGACCTGGATGCTGGACAGCGGGACGTCCGTGCCGGCCATCGACTGGTCCTGCGAGACGCGCGGCAGGTCCACACCCACCTGCTTGTACGCGGCCTGCACGAGGGAGGAGCAGTCCCAGGCGTTGGGACCGGTGGCGCCCATGACGTAGGCGTCGCCCAGCTGGGCCTTCAGGAAGGAGATGACCGTCGCGACGCTGCCGCTGGCGGGCGCCGACACCGACGCCGAGGCGGACGCGGACGCGGAGGCGGACAGGGTGGCACGCTCGGCGCTGCGGGTGGCGCGCTCGGCGGCGGCCTTGCGGGCGGCCTCGGCGGCCTTCTTCTTGGCCTCCGCCTTCTTCTTCGCCTCGGCGAGGTCCTTCTTGGCCTCCGCGGCGGCCTTGGCGGCGGCGGCGTCACGCTCTGCGCGCAGCTCGTAGTTCGCGGCGGCCTGCTGCGTGGCGGCCGCGGACTCGGCGACCTGGGCGGACATGTCCGCCGTCAGGGTGGGCAGTTCGATGGTCTGCGTCACCGGTTCGGCGGCGTTCGCCGAGGCCGACGCACCCGCCGCTGCCATGCTGAGAACGCCACCGGCAACTCCGGCACGCATGGCGATCGTCGAGGTCGCGCTGCGGCGGGGCTTCCGGTGGCTGCGTATGTGAGCGGTGTGGGACATGGGAACAACCGGTACCAGGGGCTCCTTCATATCTTCAAGAAACGTGTGCTGCGCCACAGTTGTTCAACCGGGCCCCCAAAACCCCCGAACGAGGCCCTTTATTGACGCCGTAACGGACATTGCGGGCGCGGCGTAACCGGCCTGTGATCACGGTGTTTGATCAATACGCCCGAATTGCCCCGCGCCTACCACTGGTTGCGTTGATTGGCCAAGCCCCGTTCTCATGCGCCTCTCATCCGTGTGACGGAGGTCACGGAACGGTTGCCGCGACGGTCGCGTCCCGGCGCGTAGATCACGGCCGGGTCACGACCTCGCGAAGATCGTGAACGCGTGCACGCGTTCACGCCCCGTTTCACACACCCCCTGAGGTGTGAACGCGCCACTATCAAGAGATCAAGTCCAGCACCAATTTGCATGCAAGGGAACTCTCTTGATATTGAGACGCGCTCTCCGCATACCCTCCGGCCTGCACTGACAAGCCAAAATGTCACCTCTGGTGATCACTCGGACGCTTCGGGTGTGAAGATCACCGCTCATCCGACTTCATGATCGATCGTCAGGTGGTGGAGATCACAAAGCTTGTGCAATACCCCGTGTCGCAGATCACAGAGCGTCGGGCATAAGATGCACGCGGTTGGGCTTGTGACCTGCTTCACATGTTCCCGATCTTCGCCGGGGCGGGCGGGGTTCGGGTGACGGGTGGGGCGGATGTGAGCCCGATGCAAACCGCCAGCAGTCAGTGCCGACTGAGAGGAGCGAGGAGCGGTGAACGCTTATGCGCCCATCCTCGTACTGGGAGCCCTCGGGGCAGGCTTTGCGATCTTCTCCGTGGTCATGGCCACGTTGATCGGGCCCAAGCGGTACAACCGGGCCAAGCTCGAGGCCTACGAGTGCGGTATCGAGCCGACCCCCACGCCGGCCGGCGGCGGGCGCTTCCCCATCAAGTACTACCTGACGGCGATGCTCTTCATCGTCTTCGACATCGAGATCGTCTTCCTCTACCCCTGGGCCGTCACCTTCGACGCCCTGGGGATTTTCGGGCTCGTGGAGATGCTGCTCTTCGTGCTCACCGTCTTCGTCGCGTACGCGTACGTATGGCGGCGCGGCGGCCTGGAATGGGACTGAGGGGCCACACGTCATGGGACTCGAAGAAAAGCTGCCGAGCGGCTTCCTGCTGACCACCGTCGAGCAGGCCGCGGGCTGGGTGCGCAAGGCCTCGGTCTTCCCCGCCACCTTCGGCCTCGCCTGCTGCGCCATCGAGATGATGACCACCGGCGCCGGCCGCTACGACCTGGCGCGCTTCGGCATGGAGGTCTTCCGGGGCTCGCCGCGCCAGGCGGACCTGATGATCGTCGCCGGCCGGGTCAGCCAGAAGATGGCGCCGGTGCTGCGGCAGGTCTACGACCAGATGCCGAACCCCAAGTGGGTGATCTCCATGGGGGTCTGCGCCTCCTCGGGCGGCATGTTCAACAACTACGCCATCGTCCAGGGCGTCGACCACATCGTGCCGGTCGACATCTACCTCCCCGGCTGCCCGCCACGGCCGGAGATGCTGATGGACGCCATCCTCAAGCTCCACCAGAAGATCCAGTCCTCCAAGCTCGGCGTGAACGCCGAGGAGGCGGCCCGCGAGGCGGAGGAGGCGGCGCTCAAGGCCCTGCCCACGATCGAGATGAAGGGGCTGCTGCGGTGAGCGACGCGAACGGCAACGAGGTCAACCCCGAGAAGGACCTGTCGGCCTCCAACCTCCCCGGCCAGCGCGGCCAGGGCGGCGAGGAGATCCGCGTCCAGCGCGGCATGTTCGGCGCCGACAACGGCGGCGACACCTCCGGCTACGGCGGCCTGGTCCGCTCGGTCCGGCTCCCGGGACCGGCGACCCGCCCCTACGGCGGCTGGTTCGACGAGGTCGCCGACGAACTGGAGGGCGCCCTGGAGGAACAGGGACTGCTCCCCGAGAACGCCATCGAGAAGACGGTCGTCGACCGCGACGAGCTGACCTTCCACATCGAGCGCGAGCACCTGGTCCGCGTCGCCCGCACCCTGCGCGACGACCCGGCCCTGCGCTTCGAGCTGTGCACCGGCGTCAGCGGCGTCCACTACCCGAACGACAAGGGCCGCGAGCTGCACGCCGTCTACCACCTGCGCTCGATCACCCACAACCGGCTGATCCGCCTGGAGGTCAGCGCCCCCGACAGCGACCCGCACATCCCGTCGCTGTTCGAGGTCTATCCGACGAACGACTGGCACGAGCGCGAGACGTACGACTTCTTCGGCATCGTCTTCGACGGCCACCCCGCCCTGACGCGGATCATGATGCCGGACGACTGGCAGGGCTTTCCGCAGCGCAAGGACTACCCCCTCGGCGGCATCCCCGTCGAGTACAAGGGCGCCCAGATCCCGGCTCCGGACCAGCGGAGGTCGTACTCATGAGCACTTCCCACGCCTCCCCTCGGGAGACCACCGAGGGCACCGTATATACGGTCACCGGCGGCGACTGGGACGAGGTCGTCCAGTCCGCGGCCCGCGCCGACGACGAGCGCATCGTCGTCAACATGGGCCCGCAGCACCCGTCCACGCACGGTGTGCTCCGCCTGATCCTGGAGATCGAGGGCGAGACCGTCACCGAGGCCCGCTGCGGCATCGGCTACCTGCACACCGGCATCGAGAAGAACCTCGAGTACCGGACGTGGACGCAGGGCACCACGTTCGTGACGCGCATGGACTACCTGACGCCGTTCTTCAACGAGACGGCGTACTGCCTCGGCGTCGAGAAGCTCCTCGGCATCGAGGAGCAGATCCCGGACCGCGCCTCGATCATCCGCGTGCTCCTGATGGAGCTGAACCGGCTCTCCTCGCACCTGGTGTGCATCGCCACCGGCGGCATGGAACTCGGCGCCACCACGATCATGATCTACGGATTCCGTGATCGTGAACTCATTCTCGACATCTACGAGCTGATCACCGGCCTGCGGATGAACCACGCGTACATCCGCCCCGGCGGACTCGCCCAGGACCTGCCGCCCGGCGCGGTGGACCAGATCCGCGAGTTCGTGAAGAAGATGAAGAAGAACCTCCCGGAGTACGACAAGCTCGCCACCGGGAATCCCATCTTCAAGGCCCGCATGCAGGACATCGGCTACCTCGACCTGGCCGGCTGCATGGCCCTCGGCGCCACCGGCCCGATCCTGCGCTCCACCGGCCTGCCGCACGACCTGCGAAAGGCCCAGCCGTACTGCGGCTACGAGACGTACGACTTCGACGTCCCGACCGCCGACACCTGCGACGCCTACGGCCGCTTCCTGATCCGGCTGGAGGAGATGCGCCAGTCGCTGCGGATCATCGAGCAGTGCCTGGACCGGCTGCAGCCCGGCCCGGTCATGGTCGCCGACAAGAAGATCGCCTGGCCCGCCCAGCTCGCCCTGGGACCCGACGGACTCGGCAACTCCCTCGACCACATCAAGAAGATCATGGGCACCTCCATGGAGGCCCTGATCCACCACTTCAAGCTGGTCACCGAGGGCTTCCGCGTCCCGCCGGGACAGGCGTACGCGGCGGTCGAGTCGCCGAAGGGCGAACTCGGGGTGCACGTCGTGTCCGACGGCGGCACCCGCCCCTACCGGGTCCACTTCCGCGACCCGTCCTTCACCAACCTGCAGGCCATGGCGGCGATGTGCGAAGGCGGCCAGGTCGCCGACGTCATCGTCGCCGTCGCGTCCATCGACCCCGTGATGGGAGGCGTCGACCGGTGACCACATCGTCTTCCGAGCGGGGCGTCAGCCTGGGCATGCCCGAACTGCCCGCACCCGCCTACCCGGACGACGTCCGGGCCCGGCTGGAGACGGACGCGCGCGAGGTCATCGCCCGCTACCCGGACTCCCGGTCCGCCCTCCTGCCGCTGCTGCACCTCGTGCAGTCCGAGGAAGGGCACGTGACCCGCACCGGCATGCGGTTCTGCGCGGACATGCTCGGCCTGACCA
Source organism: Streptomyces sp. NPDC006140 (assembly GCF_040628815.1). Taxonomy (NCBI): domain Bacteria; kingdom Bacillati; phylum Actinomycetota; class Actinomycetes; order Kitasatosporales; family Streptomycetaceae; genus Streptomyces; species Streptomyces sp. NPDC006140. The sequence goes on from NZ_JBEXTS010000011.1 coordinate 112,623, forward strand.
CGGCCGAGGTCACCGCCGTCGCCACCTTCTACACCATGTACCGGCGCCGGCCGAGCGGTGACTACCAGGTCGGGGTGTGCACCAACACCCTGTGCGCCGTCATGGGCGGGGACGCGATCTTCGAGGAGCTCCAGGAGCACCTCGGCGTCGGCAACGGCGAGACCACCGACGACGGCAAGGTCACCCTGGAGCACATCGAGTGCAACGCGGCCTGCGACTTCGCGCCGGTCGTGATGGTCAACTGGGAGTTCTTCGACAACCAGACCCCCAGCAGCGCCAAGCGCCTCGTCGACGACCTGCGCGCGGGACGGCCGGTCGCGCCCACGCGCGGGGCGCCCCTGTGCACCTTCAAGGAAACCGCCCGGATCCTGGCCGGCTTCCCCGACGAGCGGGACGGGGCCGTCGAGTCCGGGGGAAGCGCGGGACCCGCCTCCCTGGTCGGCCTGAAGCTCGCCAAGGGGGAGGGCGCTCCCGCCCGGGTGGTGCACCCGCGCGGCGAGACGGCCCGGACCGACGCGCCGCACGACCCGTCACCGACGGAGCACTTGAGCTCGCACGACGCGCCGCAGGACACGTCGGCCTCCGACCCCGCCCACCCGGCCGGGCCTGTCGCCGAGGAGGGGGAGTGATGACCTTGGCACCCGAGCTGAAAGACATGAGCCCCGAGAAGCTGCTCGCACCGGTGCTGTCGGCCTTCTGGGACGAGGACAGGTCCTGGACGCTGGACGTGTACCGAAGGCACGACGGCTACGAGGGGCTTCGCAAGGCGCTCGCCATGTCGCCGGACGACGTGATCGCGTACGTCAAGGAGTCCGGTCTGCGCGGGCGCGGCGGCGCGGGATTCCCCACCGGGATGAAGTGGCAGTTCATCCCTCAGGGAGATGGAAAGCCGCACTATCTAGTTGTCAACGCCGACGAGTCGGAGCCGGGGACGTGCAAGGACATCCCGCTCCTCTTCGCGAACCCGCACAGCCTCATCGAGGGCATGATCATCGCGTGTTACGCCATCAGGTCTTCGCATGCCTTCATCTATCTGCGTGGTGAAGTCGTCCCAGTGCTGCGGCGGTTGCACTCTGCCGTGCGCGAGGCGTACGAGGCGGGCTTCCTCGGCGAGAACATCCTGGGCAGCGGACTCGACCTCGACATCACCGTGCACGCGGGCGCGGGCGCGTACATCTGCGGTGAGGAGACCGCACTGCTCGACTCGCTCGAAGGCCGCCGGGGTCAACCGCGGCTCCGTCCCCCCTTCCCTGCTGTCGCGGGCCTCTATGCGTGCCCGACTGTGGTGAACAACGTCGAGTCGATCGCTTCGGTTCCCGCGATCATGCATCGGGGCAAGGAATGGTTCCGGTCGATGGGGAGTGAGAAGTCGCCCGGCTTCACGCTCTACTCCCTCTCCGGCCATGTCGCCAATCCCGGTCAGTACGAGGCGCCGCTCGGGATCACGCTCCGCCAGCTCCTCGACATGAGCGGCGGCATGCGGCCCGGGCACCGCCTCAAGTTCTGGACGCCGGGCGGCTCCTCGACCCCGATGTTCACCGACGAGCACCTCGACGTCCCTCTTGATTACGAAGGAGTGGGCGCCGCGGGTTCCATGCTCGGCACGAAAGCCCTGCAGTGCTTCGACGAGACGACCTGCGTGGTCCGTGCCGTCACGCGCTGGACCGAGTTCTACGCCCACGAGTCCTGCGGCAAGTGCACGCCCTGCCGCGAAGGGACCTACTGGCTCGTGCAGCTGCTGCGCGACATCGAGGCCGGCAAGGGACAGATGTCCGACCTCGAGAAGCTGAACGACATCGCCGACAACATCAACGGCAAGTCCTTCTGCGCCCTCGGCGACGGCGCCGCCTCGCCGATCTTCTCCTCGCTCAAGTACTTCCGCGAGGAGTACGAGCAGCACATCACGGGCCGGGGCTGCCCCTTCGACCCGGCCAAGTCGACGGCCTGGGCCGACCGCACGGAGGTGAACGCATGACCGTGACCACCAACGCTCCCGCGGGTGGGGGAGAGGCGGCGGTCCCGCCCGAGGACCTCGTGACGCTGACGATCGACGGCGTCGAGATCAGCGTGCCCAAGGGCACCCTGGTCATCCGGGCCGCCGAGCAGCTCGGCATCGAGATCCCCCGGTTCTGCGACCACCCCCTCCTGGACCCGGCCGGCGCCTGCCGCCAGTGCATCGTCGAGGTCGAGGGCCAGCGCAAGCCCATGGCCTCCTGCACCATCACCTGCACCGACGGGATGGTGGTGAAGACGCACCTGACCTCGCCGGTCGCGGAGAAGGCCCAGAAGGGTGTGATGGAGCTCCTGCTCATCAACCACCCCCTGGACTGCCCCGTCTGCGACAAGGGCGGCGAGTGCCCGCTGCAGAACCAGGCCATGTCGCACGGTGACGCCGAGTCCCGCTTCGACGGCCGCAAGCGGACCTACGAGAAGCCCGTCCCGATCTCCACGCAGGTGCTGCTCGACCGTGAGCGGTGCGTGCTGTGCGCCCGCTGCACCCGGTTCTCCAACCAGGTCGCGGGCGACCCGATGATCGAGCTGGTCGAGCGGGGCGCGCTCCAGCAGGTCGGCACCGGCGAGGGCGACCCGTTCGAGTCGTACTTCTCCGGCAACACCATCCAGATCTGCCCCGTGGGAGCGCTGACCTCGGCGGCGTACCGATTCCGCTCCCGCCCCTTCGACCTGGTCTCCTCCCCGTCGGTGTGCGAGCACTGCTCCGGGGGCTGCGCCACCCGCACCGACCACCGGCGCGGCAAGGTGATGCGGCGGCTCGCGGCCCTCGACCCCGAGGTCAACGAGGAGTGGATCTGCGACAAGGGGCGGTTCGCCTTCCGGTACGCCCAGCAGCGCGACCGGTTGGAGACGCCCCTGGTGCGCAACGCCGAGGGCGAGCTGGAACCGGCCTCCTGGCCCGAGGCGCTGCAGATCGCGGCCCAGGGGCTGCTGGCCTCCCGGGGCCGCACCGGCGTGCTGACCGGCGGCCGCCTCACCGTCGAGGACGCCTACGCGTACAGCAAGTTCGCGCGCGTGGCGCTCGACACCAACGACATCGACTTCCGCGCGCGCGTGCACAGCGGCGAGGAGGCCGACTTCCTCGCCGCCCAGGTCGCCGGACGCGGCCGGGACCTCGACGGGACGGGCGTCACGTACACCGCGCTGGAGAAGGCACCGGCCGTCCTGCTGGTCGGGTTCGAGGCCGAGGAGGAGGCGCCCGGCGTCTTCCTGCGGCTCCGCAAGGCCTGGCGCAAGCACGGGCAGCGGACCTTCTCGCTCGCCACGCACGCCACCCGGGGTCTGGAGAAGGCCGGCGGCACGCTGCTGCCGGCGGCTCCCGGCACCGAGACCGAGTGGCTGGACGCGCTCGCGAGCAACGTCGGTCTGGAGGGTGACGGCGCTGCCGCCGCCGAGGCGCTGCGCGCCGAGGGCGCGGTGATCGTCGTCGGCGAGCGGCTGGCCGCGGTGGCCGGTGGTCTGACGGCCGCCGTCCGCGCCGCCGCCGCGACCGGCGCCCGGCTGGTGTGGATCCCGCGCCGGGCCGGGGAGCGCGGCGCCGTCGAGGCGGGTGCGCTGCCGTCGCTGCTGCCGGGCGGGCGTCCGGCCACCGACCCGCGCGCGCGGGACGAGGTCGCCGCCGTCTGGGGCGTCGCCGGCCTGCCGCACCGCTACGGCCGCGACACCGGCCAGATCGTGGAGGCCGCCGCGACCGGTGAACTCCAGGCCCTGCTGGTGGCGGGCGTGGAGATCGCCGACCTGCCCGACCCGGCACGCGCGCGTGCCGCGCTCGACGAGGTCGGCTTCCTGGTCTCGCTCGAACTGCGGCCCAGTGAGATCTCCCGCAAGGCCGACGTGGTCCTGCCCGTCGCCGCGGTCGCCGAGAAGGCCGGCACCTTCCTCAACTGGGAAGGCCGCGTCCGCTTCTTCGAGGCGGCGCTCAAGCCCGACCAGATGACCCGCCGCCTCGCGCCCGGCGACGCGCGCGTGCTGCAGATGCTCGCGGACGCCATGGACGTCCACCTGGGGCTGCCGGACCTGCGCACCGTACGGGCCGAGATCGACCGGCTCGGCGCCTGGGACGGCCCGCGAGCCGGCGAACCCCTGGAGACCGCGGGCCCGCTGCCCCGGCCGGCCGCGGGGGAAGCCGTGCTCGCCGGACACCGGCTGCTGCTCGACCAGGGCGTCCTCCAGCAGGGCGACGAGGCACTCGCCGGAACCCGGCACGCCGCACGCGCGCGGGTGTCGGCCCCCACGGCGGCCGAGGCGGGCGTCAAGGACGGCGACCTCCTGGCGGTGACGGGTCCCCAGGGCGTCGTCGAACTGCCGCTGCAGATCAGTGACATGCCCGACCGGGTGGTGTGGCTGCCGCTCAACTCCACCGGCGGTGGCGTCGCCTCCGACACCGGGGCGCGGCCCGGCTCCCTCGTCCGCATCGGCCCGGCGACGCTCGCCGGCGAGGCCCCCAAGGAGGTGGAGGCATGAGCGCCCAAGGAGGTGGAGGCATGAGTCCGTACCTCGCCGCTGAAGACCTCTCGATGTTCGGCACCGACCCCTGGTGGCTGGTCGTCATCAAGGCGGTGTTCTGCTTCGCCTTCCTGATGGTGACCGTGCTCGTCTCCATCGTCATGGAGCGCAAGGTCGTCGCCTGGATGCAGCTGCGCATCGGCCCCAACCGGCACGGCCCCTGGGGCATGCTCCAGTCGCTCGCCGACGGCATCAAGCTGATGCTGAAGGAGGACGTCGTCGTCAAGCGCGCGGACAAGGCGGTGTACGTCCTCGCGCCGATCGTCGCGGCCATCCCGGCCTTCATGGCGATCGCGGTGATCCCCTTCGGCCCGGCCGGCAACGAGATCTCGATCTTCGGCCACCGCACCACGATGCAGCTCACCGACCTGCCGATCGCGATGCTCTACATCCTCGCGGTCGCCTCGGTCGGCATCTACGGCATCGTGCTGGCGGGCTGGAGCTCCGGCTCTACCTACCCGCTGCTGGGCGGCCTGCGCTCCTGCGCGCAGATGATCTCCTACGAGATCGCGATGGGCGCCGCCTTCGCCTCCGTGTTCCTCTACTCGGGGTCGATGTCGACGTCGACGATCGTCGAGCAGCAGACCGACCGCTGGTACATCCTGCTGCTGCCGGTCTCCTTCGTCATCTACATCGTCACGATGGTCGGCGAGACCAACCGCGCCCCCTTCGACATGCCGGAGTCCGAGGGCGACCTGGTCGGCGGCTTCAACACCGAGTACTCGTCGATCAAGTTCGCGATGTTCATGCTCGCCGAGTACGTCAACATGGTGACCGTCTCGGCCGTCGCCACCACGCTCTTCCTCGGCGGCTGGCGGGCTCCCTGGCCCATCAGCACCTTCTGGGAGGGCGCCAACCACGGCTGGTGGCCGCTGCTGTGGTTCACCGTCAAGGTGCAGCTGCTGCTGTTCATGTTCATCTGGATCCGCGGCACCCTCCCGCGCGTCCGCTACGACCAGCTGATGAAGCTCGGCTGGAAGGTCCTCATCCCGGTCTCGCTGGTGTGGCTGATGCTCGTCGCGAGCGTCCGCGCCTTCCGGAACGAGGGCTACGACTTCGCCGACATCGCCCTCTACGTCGGCGGCGGCGTCCTCGCCGTGCTGCTGCTCTCCTTCGTCGCCGACATGTTCCGCGAGAAGGCGAAGCAGGCCGAACCGCCGGCCGAGACCCCGGCCGCCTTCGACCCGATGGCGGGCGGATTCCCCGTACCGCCCCTGCCGGGGCAGGAACTTCCGCCCGTCCCGCGACGCCGCTCGCGCCGTGAGCGGGAGCTGATTGTCAGTGGTGGCCTCGATACTCAGAGTGACGGACCTCTGGGCGGATCTACGGATGGAAAGGAGGCGTCCGATGGCTGAGGAACTCGAGCGTTCACAGGCCGAGGAACCGAAGGACACCAAGCCCGGTTTCATGAACCCGGTGGCCGGCTTCGGCGTGACCTTCAAGGCCATGTTCAAGAAGCGGCTGACCGAGCAGTACCCGGAGCAGCAGAAGACCACGGCTCCCCGCTTCCACGGACGGCACCAGCTCAACCGCCATCCGGACGGCCTGGAGAAGTGCGTCGGCTGCGAGCTGTGCGCCTGGGCCTGCCCCGCCGACGCCATCTACGTCGAGGGCGCGGACAACACCGACGAGGAGCGCTACTCGCCGGGCGAGCGGTACGGCCGCGTCTACCAGATCAACTACGCCCGCTGCATCCTGTGCGGCCTGTGCATCGAGGCGTGCCCCACGCGCGCGCTGACGATGACGAACGAGTTCGAGCTGGCCGACTCCAGCCGCGCCAACCTCATCTACACCAAGGAGCAGCTGCTCGCCGGTCTTGAGGAGGGCATGGTCGACACGCCCCACGCCATCTACCCGGGCACGGACGAACAGGACTACTACCGGGGCCTGGTGACCGAGGCCGCCCCCGGTACGGAGCGCCAGGTCGCCCACTCCAAGGGCGAGGTGGTGCAGGAGGCCGACTCGACCTTCGGCGGGACGGAACCGGCGTCGGAGAAGGTGATCGGCCGATGACCACCCAGCTCGCCGCCTACTCCACCTCCACCGGAGAGGCCGTCCAGTTCTGGATCCTCGGCACGGTCGCGGTGATCGGCGCCCTGTGCACCATCCTCATGAAGAGGGCCGTGCACAGCGCCCTCTGCCTCGCCGGGACCATGATCATCCTGGCGGTGTTCTACCTCGCCAACGGCGCCTACTTCCTGGGCGTCGTCCAGATCGTCGTCTACACCGGCGCGATCATGATGCTGTTCCTGTTCGTGGTGATGCTCGTCGGCGTCACCGCGGCGGACTCCCTGAAGGAGACCATCAAGGGCCAGCGCTGGCTCGCCCTGCTGTGCGGACTCGGCTTCGGCGTCCTGCTGATCGCCGGGATCGGCAACGCCTCCCTGAAGGAGTTCAACGGCATCGGCCAGGCGAACGCCGGCGGCAACGTGGAGGGCATCGCCGCCCTCCTCTTCACCCGGTACGTCTTCGCGTTCGAGATCACCGGCGCCCTGCTCATCACGGCCGCCGTCGGCGCCATGGTGCTCACCCACCGCGAGCGCACCGAGCGCGCCAAGACGCAGCGCGAACTCTCCGAGGAGCGGGTCCGCGCGGGCAAGCAACTGCCGCCCCTGCCGGCCCCTGGTGTCTACGCCCGGCACAACGCGGTCGACATCGCGGGCCTGCTGCCCGACGGCACCCCCTCCGACCTCACGGTCAGCAAGACCCTGCGCGAGCGGGGCCAGGTCCGGGACGTGTCGCAGGAGGCGCTCAACGACCTCAAGGCCCTGGAGCAGCGTGCCGAGGAGCGCCTGGAGCGGAAGGCCATCGAGCCGGCCACGTTCAAGCGGCCCGAGGAGGCGTCGAAGTGAACCCCGTCAACTACCTCTATCTCGCGGCCCTGCTGTTCACGATCGGCGCCACCGGCGTGCTGATCAGGCGCAACGCGATCGTGGTGTTCATGTGCATCGAGCTCATGCTCAACGCCTGCAACCTCGCGTTCGTCGCCTTCTCCCGGATGCACGGCAACCTCGACGGCCAGATCATCGCCTTCTTCACGATGGTCGTCGCCGCCGCGGAGGTCGTGGTCGGGCTCGCGATCATCGTGTCGCTGTTCCGCGCCCGCCACTCGGCCTCGGTCGACGACGCCAGCCTGATGAAGCTGTAAGGGGTCGGAAGAATCGTGGAGAACCTCATTGCGCTGCTGGTGGCGGCGCCCCTGCTCGGAGCGGCGGTCCTGCTGTGCGGCGGACGCCGACTGGACGCCGTCGGCCACTGGATCGGCACGCTGCTCGCGGCCGTCTCCTTCGTGCTCGGTCTCGTCCTGTTCACCGACATGCTGGGCCAGGACGCCGAACACCGCGTCATGGGCCAGCACCTGTTCAGCTGGATCCCGGTCGAGGGCTTCCAGGCGGACGTCGCCTTCCGCCTGGACCAGCTGTCCATGACGTTCGTGCTGCTGATCACGGGCGTCGGATCGCTGATCCACCTGTACTCCGTCGGCTACATGGAGCACGACGAGCGGCGCCGCCGCTTCTTCGGCTATCTGAACCTGTTCCTCGCGGCGATGCTGATCCTCGTCCTCGCCGACAACTACCTGCTGCTGTACGTCGGCTGGGAGGGCGTCGGTCTCGCCTCCTACCTGCTGATCGGCTTCTGGCAGCACAAGCCCAGCGCCGCCACGGCCGCGAAGAAGGCCTTCCTGGTCAACCGCGTCGGCGACATGGGCCTGTCCATCGCGATCATGCTGATGTTCCTGTGGTTCGGGACCTTCGCCTTCGGGCCGGTGCTCGGCAGCCACGGGGAGGCCGGACTCGCCGGTGCCGCCGGTGAGGACAAGCTGACCGCGATCGCCCTGATGCTGCTGCTCGCCGCCTGCGGCAAGTCCGCCCAGGTGCCGCTGCAGTCCTGGCTCGGGGACGCGATGGAGGGCCCCACCCCGGTCTCGGCCCTCATCCACGCCGCGACGATGGTGACCGCGGGCGTCTACCTGATCGTCCGCTCCGGAGCCATCTTCAACGGCGCACCCGACGCGCAGTTGGTCGTCACGATCGTCGGCGCGGTCACGCTCCTGTTCGGTGCGATCGTCGGTTGCGCGAAGGACGACATCAAGAAGGCCCTGGCCGGCTCGACCATGTCGCAGATCGGCTACATGATCCTCGCCGCGGGCCTCGGCCCCATCGGCTACGTCTTCGCGATCATGCACCTGGTGACGCACGGCTTCTTCAAGGCCGGGCTGTTCCTCGGCGCCGGTTCGGTCATGCACGGCATGAACGACGAGGTCGACATGCGCAGGTACGGCGGCCTGCGCAAGTACATGCCGGTCACCTTCGTCACCTTCGGCCTCGGCTACCTGGCGATCATCGGCTTCCCGGGCCTGTCCGGCTTCTTCTCCAAGGACAAGATCATCGAGGCGGCGTTCGCCAAGGGCGGTACCGAGGGCTGGATCCTCGGGGCCTGCGCCCTGCTCGGCGCGGCCATCACGGCGTACTACATGACGCGCGTGATGCTGATGACCTTCTTCGGCGAGGAGCGCTGGCGCCACGCCCCGACGCCGTCCCCGGCCGAGCCGGACGTGGAGCCCGCCGCCGAGACGCGCGGCGAGTACACCCCGCCGCACCCGCACGAGTCGCCCAAGGTCATGACGATCCCCATGATCGTGCTGGCCGTCGGGTCGGTGGCCGGCGGCGCGTTCTTCAGCATCGGCGACCGCTTCATGCACTGGCTGGAGCCGATCACCGGCCACGACCACGGCCACCCGCCGATCAGCGCCCTCACGGTCACGCTGTCCACGGTCGCCGTCATGGTCCTAGGCGTCGCCCTCGCCTGGTCGCAGTACGGCCGCCGCCCGGTCCCGGCCGTCGCCCCGCGCGGCTCGCTGCTCACCCGGGCCGCCCGGCGCGACCTGCTCCAGGACGACTTCAACCACGTCGTCCTGGTCCGCGGCGGCGAGCACCTCACGCGGTCCCTGGTCTACGTCGACCACACCCTGGTCGACGGCGTCGTCAACGGCACGGCGGCCTCGGTCGGCGGCCTCTCCGGGCGGATGCGCAGGCTGCAGAACGGCTTCGCCCGCTCCTACGCGGTCTCGATGTTCGGCGGCGCGGCGGTCATCGTCGCCGCGACCCTGCTGATGAGGGCGGTCTGATACCGATGTCCTTTCCTCTGCTGACAGCGACAGCGGCGCTCCCGGCCGTCGGGGCGATCGCCACGGCCGCCGTACCGGCCGCGCGGCGCACCGCCGCCAAGTGGCTGGCGCTGCTCTTCTCGCTCGCCACGCTCGTCCTGGCGATCGTCGTCCTGGTCCGCTTCGACCCGGACGGCGACCGCTACCAGCTCACCGAGTCCCACGCCTGGATCGCCGACTTCGGCGTCCGCTACGAACTGGGCGTGGACGGCATCGGGGTGGCGCTGATCGGGCTCACGGCGCTGCTGATCCCGTTCATCATCCTCGCGGGCTGGCACGACGCCGACCCGCTGGAGACCGGCAGCAGCCGGTGGCGGCCGACGCAGGGCTTCTTCGCCCTGATCCTGGCCGTCGAGGCGATGGTGATCCTCTCCTTCGAGGCCACCGACGTCTTCCTCTTCTACATCTTCTTCGAAGCCATGCTCATCCCGATGTACTTCCTCATCGGCGGCTTCGGGGACCGTGCCCACGAGCACGGCGAGAAGGCGGCGGCGACGCAACGCTCCTACGCCGCGGTGAAGTTCCTCCTCTACAACCTGGTCGGCGGCCTGATCATGCTGGCCGCGGTGATCGGCCTGTACGTGGTCGCCGGGAACTTCTCGCTCCAGGAGATCGCCGAGGCCCGGGCCAACGGCTCGCTGGACATGGCGACCAGCACCGAGCGGTGGCTGTTCCTGGGCTTCTTCTTCGCCTTCGCGGTGAAGGCGCCGCTGTGGCCGCTGCACACCTGGCTGCCCAACGCGATGCAGGAGTCCACGGCTCCCGTCGCGGTCCTCATCACGGCGGTCGTCGACAAGGTCGGCACCTTCGCGATGCTCCGCTTCTGCCTCCAGCTCTTCCCGGAGGCCAGCCAGTGGGCGACGCCCGCGATCCTCGTCCTCGCCCTGATCAGCATCATCTACGGGGCGCTGCTCGCGGTAGGCCAGCGCGACATCAAGCGGCTGATCGCCTACGCGTCGATCTCCCACTTCGGCTTCATCATCATGGGCATCTTCGCGATGACCAGCCAGGGCCAGTCCGGGGCGACGCTCTACATGATCAACCACGGCATCTCGACGGCCGCGCTGATGCTGGTCGCGGGCTTCCTGATCTCCCGGCGCGGCTCGCGGCTCATCGCCGACTACGGCGGAGTGCAGAAGGTCGCCCCGGTGCTCGCCGGCACGTTCCTGATCGGCAGCCTCGCGACGCTCTCCCTGCCGGGTCTCGCGCCGTTCGTGAGTGAGTTCCTGGTCCTGGTCGGCACGTTCACGCGCTACCCGGTGATCGGCATCATCGCCACCTTCGGCATCGTCCTCGCCGCGCTCTACACCCTCGTCCTCTACCAGCGGACGATGACGGGCCCGGTGAAACCGCAGGTCAGTGCGATGCCGGATCTCAAGGTGCGGGAACTCGTGGTGGTCGCCCCGCTGATCGTCCTGCTGATCTTCCTGGGCGTCTACCCGAAGCCCGTCACGCAGATCATCGACCCGGCGGTCAAGCAGACCATGTCCGACGTACAGAAGAAGGACCCCCAGCCCGAGGTGGAGGCGGCCAAGTGAGCGCAACAGCCGTCCACAGCCTGTGGACAAACGCGGCCGAGCCGATCACCAAGATCGACGCGCCGAAGTTCGAGTACGGACAGCTGGCGCCCACCCTGATCGTCGTCGGTGCGGCGATCATCGGGATCCTGATCGAGGCGTTCGTACCGCGCAAATCCCGTTACTACGTCCAGATGTTCGTGTCCGTCGTCGCGCTCGCGGCCGCCTTCGCCGCGGTCGTCGCCCTCGCGGCCGACGGATACGGCACGACCAAGGCACGCATCGCGGCGATGGGCGCGATCGCGGTCGACGGACCGGCCCTCTTCCTCCAGGGCACGATCCTGCTGGCGGCCCTGGTCGGCCTGTTCACCTTCGCCGAGCGGCGCCTGGACCCGGTGGTGCACGGCAACCGGGTCGACTCCTTCGCCGCGCAGGCCGCGTCCGTGCCGGGCAGCGAGAGCGAGAAGGCGGCGGTCAAGGCCGGGTTCACCACCACCGAGGTGTTCCCGCTGCTGCTGTTCGCCGTCGCCGGCATGCTGATCTTCCCGGCGGCCAACGACCTGCTGACGCTGTTCGTGGCGCTGGAGGTCTTCTCCCTCCCGCTGTACCTGCTGTGCGCCCTGGCCCGCCGCAAGCGGCTGATGTCGCAGGAGGCGGCGGTCAAGTACTTCCTGCTCGGCGCCTTCGCCTCCGCGTTCACCCTGTTCGGCATCGCGCTGCTGTACGGCTACGCGGGCTCGATGTCGTACGCGACGATCGCGCAGGTCGTCGACGGCACCGTGCAGGACGTCAACCCGGCGCTCGCCGACACCATGGGCAACGACGCGCTGCTGCTGGTCGGCGCCGCGCTGCTGGTGATGGGCCTGCTGTTCAAGGTGGGCGCGGTGCCGTTCCACATGTGGACGCCGGACGTGTACCAGGGCGCGCCGACCCCGGTGACCGGCTTCATGGCGGCGGCGACGAAGGTGGCGGCGTTCGGCGCGCTGCTGCGGGTGCTGTACGTCGTCCTGCCGGGGCTGCGCTGGGACTGGCGGCCGGTGATGTGGGCCGTGGCGATCGTCACCATGCTGGGCGGTGCGATCGTCGCGATCACGCAGACCGACATCAAGCGGCTGCTGGCGTACTCGTCGATCGCGCACGCCGGGTTCATCCTCGCGGGTGTCATCGCGACCACGCCCGACGGCGTCTCGTCGGTGCTGTTCTACCTGGCGGCCTACTCGTTCGTGACGATCGGCGCCTTCGCGGTGGTCACGCTCGTGCGTGACGCGGGCGGTGAGGCGACGCACCTGTCCAAGTGGGCGGGGCTCGGACGCAGGTCCCCGCTGGTGGCGGCGGTGTTCGCGGTGTTCCTGCTGGCCTTCGCGGGCATTCCGCTGACGTCCGGCTTCGCCGGGAAGTTCGCCGTGTTCAAGGCGGCGGCGGAGGGCGGGGCCGCCCCGCTCGTCGTCATCGGTGTGATCTCGTCGGCGATCGCGGCGTTCTTCTACATCCGCGTCATCGTGCTGATGTTCTTCAGCGAGCCGCGGCCCGAGGGCCCGACGGTGGCCGTGCCGTCGCCGCTGACGATGACGGCGATCGGGGTGGGTGTGGCGGTCACGCTGGTGCTCGGTGTGGCGCCGCAGTACTTCCTGGACCTGGCGGGGCAGGCGGGCGTGTTCGTCCGCTGACGCCCCGCGTGCGTGTGGGACCCGGTCTCTCCTCGGAGGGCCGGGTCCCTTCGCGTGTACGGGTCAGGGGCACTGCACCCTGGGGTTCCAGGGGTGGAACACGCCCCTGGGGTTGTCCTTGAAGATCCAGGCGTGCAGCGTGTAGACGACGCCCAGACCGGGGATCTCCTCCGGCCCGTCGAAGTGCCGGTCGCCGAACATCACCGGGCGGTCCCAGTCCGTCTCCACCTTCTGGTCGGCGTCACGGACGATCCACTCCACGGCTCCGGCGCGCAGCCGGCCCTGCTTGTCCTTGTGGTAGACGACCGCGGCGGGCTTCACCGGATCGGTGGAGTTGATGAGCCGCTGCTTGATGTAGTGGTAGCCCATGGCGCCCTCTCCGGGCAGGGCGGTGCACGGGCCGGCGGGGAGGTAGTCGTCTCTGACCGCGCGCTTCACGTGCTGGTAGTGGCGCGTGGCGGCGTAGGTCTGCACGAGCTCGGGCTCCGAGTCGTGGCCGTGTCCGGCGGCCTGGGCGGGAGCGGCGGTGAGGGCGAGCGCGGTGGTCAGGGCGAGGGCGCAGGCGGCCTTGAGGGGGGACATGTCGAGTCGCTCCTTGCGGAGAGGGGCGCCCGCGGGAGGGCGCCCGTCGTGAGGGCGCGCTGGCGCCCGGTGGGGGAAAGCGCGGACAGGGGGTGTGATCCCCACCCGGCCCGCGTCAGCAGCATCGCCCCGCCGGTGGGGGCGTGCCAGGCGGGCCGTCCGTTGGGCTGAGTCGAACGCGAGTGTGGGCACGTCGCACTCACCGGGCGGGACCTGTGGATAACTCCGGGGCTGTCGGTGCGGACGCCTATGGTGGACGCAGTGGTCGAGGCGCGACGCACGGGGGACGGAACGATGGGCGCTACGGGCGGGACGAGTGTGATGACGGAACTGGACGCGGTGACCGAGACGGGGGCCGGTGCCGGTGCGGGCAGCGGCCCCGCCGGGCCCCTCGGTGCCGACGCGAGCGAGGCGCTGACCGCGCTGCACCGGGTCTTCGGTTACGGGGCCTTCCGCGGCGAGCAGGAAGCGGTCATCGAGCACGTGGTCGCGGGCGGCGACGCCGTCGTGCTCATGCCGACCGGCGGCGGCAAGTCGCTGTGCTACCAGATCCCGTCCCTGGTCAGGCCCGGTACGGGCGTGGTCGTCTCCCCGCTCATCGCCCTGATGCAGGACCAGGTGGACGCGCTGCGGGCACTGGGCGTGCGGGCCGGGTTCATGAACTCCACGCAGGACTTCGACGAGCGCCGGATGGTGGAGGCCGAGTTCCTCGCCGGCGAGCTGGACCTGCTGTACCTGGCGCCGGAGCGGCTGCGGCTGGAGAACACGCTCGATCTGCTCTCGCGCGGCAAGATCTCCGTCTTCGCGATCGACGAGGCGCACTGCGTCTCCCAGTGGGGCCACGACTTCCGGCCCGACTACCTGGCGCTGTCGCTGCTCGGCGAGCGCTGGCCGGACGTGCCGCGCATCGCGCTCACGGCGACGGCCACGCGTGCGACGCACCAGGAGATCACCGAGCGGCTGAACATGCCGTCGGCCCGTCACTTCGTGGCGAGCTTCGACCGGCCCAACATCCAGTACCGGATCGTGCCCAAGGCCGACCCGAAGAAGCAGCTGCTGGCCTTCCTGCGCGAGGAGCACGCGGGCGACGCGGGCATCGTCTACTGCCTGTCGCGCAACTCGGTGGAGAAGACCGCCGAGTTCCTCAGCCGCAACGGCATCGAGGCGGTGCCCTACCACGCGGGCCTGGACGCGGGGACGCGCGCGGCCCACCAGTCCCGCTTCCTGCGGGAGGAGGGCCTGGTCGTGGTGGCGACCATCGCCTTCGGCATGGGCATCGACAAGCCGGACGTCCGCTTCGTCGCCCACCTCGACCTGCCCAAGTCGGTCGAGGGCTACTACCAGGAGACGGGCCGGGCCGGGCGGGACGGCCTGCCGTCGACGGCCTGGATGGCCTACGGGCTGAACGACGTCATACAGCAGCGCAAGCTGATCCAGTCCGGGGAGGGCGACGAGGCCTTCCGGCGCCGGGCCCAGGCCCACCTGGACTCGATGCTGGCGCTGTGCGAGACGGCCCAGTGCCGCCGGGGCCAGCTCCTCGCCTACTTCGGCCAGGACCCGGACCCGGCCGACTGCGGCAACTGCGACACCTGCCTGACCCCGCCGGAGACCTGGGACGGCACGGTCGCGGCGCAGAAGGTCCTGTCGACGGTGGTACGGCTGCAGCGGGAGCGCGGGCAGAAGTTCGGCGCGGTGCAGATCGTCGACATCCTGCTGGGCAAGCGCACCGCCAAGGTCATCCAGTTCGACCACGACCAGCTGTCGGTCTTCGGCATCGGCGAGGACCTGACCGAGGGCGAATGGCGGGGCGTCATACGGCAGTTGCTGGCTCAAGGGCTGCTCGCGGTCGAGGGCGAGTACGGCACGCTGGTGCTGACCGAGGCCAGCGGGGCGGTGCTGCGGCGGGAGCGCGAGGTGCCGCTGCGCAAGGAGCCGAAGAAGCCGGTGACCTCCCGGTCGGGTTCCTCGTCCTCCGGCTCCGGGCGGAGCGAGCGCAAGGCCAGGACGGCCGCGGCCGAGCTGCCCGAGGAACTGCTGCCGGCGTTCGAGGCCCTGCGCGCCTGGCGCGCCGAGCAGGCCCGCGAGCAGGGCGTCCCCGCCTACGTGATCTTCCACGACGCCACGCTCAGGGAGATCGCCACCGTGTGGCCGACGTCGGTGCGTGAACTCGGCGGGATCAGCGGGGTCGGCGAGAAGAAGCTCGCGACGTATGGGGAGGGTGTGCTGGAGGTGCTGGCGTCCTTGGGCGGACGGCCCGGGGCGGCTCCGGTGACCGACCCGGCTGCGGCGGCCGACCCGGCTTCGGAGGCCGGTCCGACCCCGGGTCGTGGACCCGGCCAGGACACCGGCGGGCCGGACTACTGGCCCGAGATGGACGCGGAGCCGGAGCCCGACGACTGGATATAGGCCGGGCTGCGGCTGGGCCTTGCGGCCGGGCCTTGCGGCCGGGCCGGGCTTCGGCCGGGGCGTGTGGCTCGGCACAGCGGCGGCCGGGTCGCGGGTTCGGCAGGACCCCGGCCGGGTCGTGTGGCTCGACAGGCCCCCGGCCGGATCGTCTGGTTCCTGGCTCGGCCGGGGTGCATCGGCCCGAGAGGGGGTCAGGTCACAGCGCCCGCGCCGCGTACGCCCTGACATCCGCGTCGGAGTCCGTCGTCGCCGTGGCCAGGGCCGCCCGGGCCTCCGCGGAGGCTCCGTGCCGGGTCAGGGCCAGGACGGCGGCCTTGCGGACATCGGCGTTGGAGTCCGCCAGGGCCTTGGCGAGCGCGGGGACGGCCACGTCCGGGTCGGCGACGGACAGCGCCGTGGCGGCACCGGCCCGCACCTGCCAGGCCGACTCGGACAGGGCGGCGACGGCACGTGCGGTGAGGGGTCCCGGGCAACCGGTCGTGCCCAGTGCTCCGTAGGCCGCCGCGCGGACGAGGGCGTCGGGGTCGTCGAGGAGCCCGGCGAGGGCGTTCACAATCGTGTGGGTCTCGATCTGGCGGGTCTCGATCTGGCCGGCCTCGCTCGTGGCGGCCTCGACCGTGTCGTCCTCACGCGGGAGCGCTCCGGCACCCAGCCGCTCCGCCCCCACCGTGGCCAGCCCCTTGGCGAACGCCACCCGGACCTCGCGGGACGGGTCGGCGGCCGCCGCGCCCGCCAGCGCTTCGGCGGCGTCGACCGACACCAGGGCGCGCACGGCCTCGATCCGGACGGCGATGTCCGAGTCGGTCAGGGAGGCCGCGAACAGACCCGTGTCCCCGAGGCGCAGGGCGCGCAGGACGTCCAGCGCGGCGGCGCGGACCACGGGGTCGGGCTCGGCGAGGGCGGCGGCGAGGCCGTCGCGCAGACCGGGCTCGGGCGGGAGTGTCTCGACGAGCTCGCGCAGGGACGCGGCCGCGGCGGCACGGACCTCGGCGGCGTCGTCCCGCAGGGCGGTGGCGAGGGCGGGCCCCGTCCCCGGCGGCAGCGTCTCGGTGAGCACCGCGACCGCCTCGCGCCGGATGGCGGGCGCGGGGTCGGTCAGGTACGGCCGGAGGGCGTCGAGCTCGGGTTCCTCGTCGGCGAGGGCGACGAGTTCGAGGAGGCGGGCGGAGGACCGCTCGCCGGGAGGAGACGTGGGTGAGGTGCGCGGCGTCGCGGTCCGCTCCGGCTCCGCGCCCTCGGCCGGCTCTGCTCCCTCGGCCGGTTCCGCGACCCCGGCCCGGGCCGCGACCGGTGCCACATCGCGCGACCCCGCCGTCGTGACGTCCTCGGCGTGCACCTCGCCGAGGTGACGGGACGCGCCGCCGACCGGATCGAAACCGTCGACCGGAACGAGATAGGGAGCCACGGGACGAGCCGTGAACTCCATCGCACCAGAGGGGGACTTGTGCAGATCGAGGTGATGGAACCAGGACGCGTCGTCACGCCGGGGGTGGTCGAGCCGGTCGTGGTAGAGACCCCAGCGGGACTCCGTGCGGGCCAGGGAGGAGCGCGCGGCCATCTCCGCGCAGTCGCGGATGAAGGTGACCTCGGCGCAGCGCATCAGTTCGTGCGGGGTGCGGGCGCCCATCGCCGCGATGTCGGCGCGCATCCGCTCGAACGCCTCCAGGGCCAGCGACAGCCGGGCACCGGACTTGGGCGGGGCGACGTAGTCGTTCACGAAACGGCGCAGCTTGTATTCGACCTGGGGCTGCGGCGGGCCGTCGGGGTTGCGCAGCGGGCGGTAGATCAACTCGTGCGCCTCGCGCAGCTGGTCGGCCGGCAGCTCCCCTTCGTAGGCCGTGTACCGGGACGCGTCCGCGCCCGCGAGGTCACCGAAGACGAACGCGCCGATCATGTAGTTGTGCGGCACACAGGCCAGGTCGCCTGCCGCGTACAGGCGGGGCACGGTGGTGCGGGCGTGGTCGTCCACGCGGACGCCGGAGGCGGAGTGCCCGCCGCAGAGGCCGATCTCGGAGATGTGCATCTCGACGTCGTGGGTGCGGTAGTCGTGGCCGCGGCCGGAGTGGAAGGTGCCGCGGGTGGGGCGTTCGGTGGAGTGCAGGATCGTCTCCAGGGCCGAGACGGACTCCTCGGGGAGGTGGCTCAGCTTGAGGTAGACCGGGCCCCGGTCGGACGCCACCTCCGCCGCGAACTCGGCCATCATCTGGCCCGACCAGTAGTCGGAGTCGACGAAGCGTTCGCCGTGCCGGTTGACCTGGTAGCCGCCGAAGGGGTTGGCGACGTAGGCGCAGGCCGGGCCGTTGTAGTCCTTGATCAGCGGGTTGATCTGGAAGCACTCGATACCGGTGAGCTCGGCGCCGGCGTGGTAGGCCATGGCGTAGCCGTCACCGGCGTTGGTGGGATTCTCGTAGGTGCCGTAGAGGTAGCCGGAGGCGGGCAGGCCGAGGCGGCCGCAGGCGCCGGTGGCGAGGATGACCGCGCCCGCGCGGACCTGGACGAACTGCCCGGTGCGGGTGTTGAAGCCGGCCGCCCCGACAGCGCGCCCCCGCGCCGTGAGGACACGCACCGGCATCACCCGGTTCTCGATGCGGATCCGCTCCCGCATCTCGCGCCGCCGCAGCTGCCGGTAGAGGACCTTCTTGACGTCCTTGCCCTCCGGCATGGGCAGCACATAGGAGCCGGAGCGGTGCACCTGGCGGACCGCGTAGTCGCCGTGCTCGTCCTTCTCGAACTTCACGCCGTACGACTCCAGCCGCTGCACCATCGCGAAGCCGCGGGTGGCGGTCTGGCGGACGGTGGACTGGTCGACGATGCCGTCGTTGGCGCGGGTGATCTCGGCGACGTAGTCGTCCGGTTCGGCGCGGCCGGGGATGACCGCGTTGTTGACGCCGTCCATGCCCATGGCGAGCGCGCCGGAGTGGCGGACGTGGGCCTTCTCCAGCAGCAGGACGTCCGCGCCGTGCTCGGCGGCGGTCAGGGCCGCCATGGTGCCGGCGGTGCCGCCGCCGATGACGAGGACGTCGCAGGTCAGCTCCTCGGCGTCGGCGAGGGCGGGGACGGCCAGGACAGGGTCCGCCGGGGGGTTCACGGAGGTGGTCACCGGGGTGCCTTTCACGTACCGAGCGAGGTGAGGACGTCGCGCCGCAGGGCCAGGCGCGCGGGGTCGTCGTGCGCGCTCCGGTCGCGGGGGCGGGGCACGTCCCGGACGGCGGCGAGGCCGCCCGCGGCGAGCAGCGCGACGCGGTCGCCGAGGAACAGCGCCTCGTCCACGTCGTGGGTGACGAAGACGACGGTGGCGCCGGTGCCCTGGAGCACTTCCACCAGCAGGTCCTGCATGCCGGCGCGGGTCTGCGCGTCGAGCGCTCCGAACGGCTCGTCCATGAGGACGGCGCGCGGGCGTGCGGCCAGGGCGCGGGCCAGCTGGGCGCGCTGGCGCTGCCCGCCGGAGACCCGGTGCGGCAACTGCCCGGCCTGCGGGCCGAGTCCGACCCGCTCCAGCCAGGCCTGGGCCTGTGCCCGGCGTTCGGCGCGGGGCACGCCCCGGATGGCGAGCGGCAGTTCGACGTTGGCGCGCAGGGTGCGCCAGGGGAGCAGGGCGTCCTCCTGGAAGACCAGGGCGCGGTCGGCCGCGGGGCCGGTCAGCGGGTGGCCGTCCTGGGTGAGCTGCCCGGCCAGCGGCGCGAGCAGGCCCGCCAGGGTGCGCAGCAGGGTCGACTTGCCGCAGCCGGACGGGCCGACGACGGTGAGGATCTCGCCGGATGCGACGTCCAGGTCGACGCCGTCCAGGGCGGGAGCGCCGGGGCGGCCGAGGGAGGCGCCGGCGAGGGCGAGCCGGGTGCCGCGCACCGGCGCTCCGGCGGTGACGGCTTCCGTCCCGGGCGAGGTGCTCAGCACGGTCTCAGACGAGGTGCTCATCACGTGTCTCCTCGGCTCGGGCCCCGTCGGGCAGGGCGGTGGACGCGGCCGGCGCGGGCTGACCGGATCCAGCAGGCTGCCCGGACCCGGCGGGCTGCCGGGCCCCGCCCGACCGCGCGGACCTGGGAGCCCGGGCACCGGTCTCGTAGGCGGTGCGCGGCAGCCAGCGCGTGAGGCGGCGGCCCAGCAGTTCCACGGCCGTGGAGGTGAGCCAGCCGAGCACGCCGATGGTGGCCATGCCGACGAAGACGCCCGGGTAGTCGACGACGGTGTAGTCCTGCCAGGTGCGGTAGCCGACGCCGTACTGGCCGGAGATCATCTCGGCGGAGATCACGCAGATCCACGAGACGCCGATGCCGACGGACAGACCGCCGAAGACGCCGGGCAGCGCGCCCGGCAGGACGACCGAGCAGAGGATCCGCCACCGTCCGCCGCCCATGGTGAGCACCGCCTCCTCCCACACGGGGGTCAGCGCGCGCACGGCGTGCCGGGTGGAGACCAGGACGGGGAAGAAGGCGGCGGTGCAGGTGATGAAGACGATGCCCTGCTCGTTGGAGGGGAACAGCAGGATCGCGACGGGAACCAGGGCGATGGCCGGGACCGGGCGGATCACCTCCAGCACCGGGCCGAGCAGGTCCTCGGCGAGACGCGAGCGCGCCACGAGCACGCCCGTGGCCACGCCCAGGACGGCGGCCAGCAGGAAACCGGTGAGGATCCGGGTGAGGCTGTCGGTGAGGTCCGTCCAGTAGTCCGGCCCGGACAGCCGGGCGGCGAAGGCCCGGGCCACGTCGGCGACCGTCGGGAACTGCGAGAACCGCAGCCACAGATCGACGTTCCAGCTGGTCAGCGCCTGCCACAGGCCGAGGGCGGCGGCCGGCGAGACCAGGCGGAGCGCATACCGCCTCATGAGGCCCGCTCCAGGGCGTCGGTGTAGGAGACGACCCGCGCCCCGGCGTGCCCGGCGACGTAGGCCCGCGCGGTGTCGGGAGCGACGAAGGGCAGCAGCTTTCCGCCGTCGGCCACCCACACGGCCTTGTCGGCGAACCAGAGCGTGCCGGTGGTGGTGTCGGGGACGTAGGCGGCGCGCAGGGCGTCGCGGTGTCCGGCGACGTAGCGCAGCAGTGCGGAGGGGGAGTTGAAGGTGACGGTTTTCGAGGCGCCCTTGGGCCAGGCCTCGCTCGCGGCCGGTGCGGGCCGCGCGGCCAGCCGGTCGGCGTACGCCGCCGGTCCCAGGGCCTTCTTCACGTACCGGTCGTCGACGAAGGAGTCGACGTCCACGTCGCCGGTCAGCCTGGCCGACTTCAGGATCGACACGTCCTGCTTCAGGGCGGCCACGAGCCGGGGCTTGATCGCCGGGTCGAAGGTGGCGATGCCGTGAGCGCCGTTGTAGAGGTAGACGACCTCGGCGGGCAGGCCCGTCGCCTTCGCGACCTTCTCGGCGGCGTCCACCGGGTGCTCGTTCAGGTAGTCGGTCGCCTCCGCCTGCGCCTTCAGGAACGCCTCCAGCACGGCCGGGCGCCGCTCGGCGAAGTCCTCCCGGGCGGTGACGCCGTGGAAGGTCGGCAGGTTCAGCCGGGCGCCGTCGTAGAGCGCCTTCGCCTTGCCCTGGTAGGTGAGCAGGCCGGGCCAGGCGACGAACTGCGACAGCGCGTCCGTACTGCCCGCGGAGAGGGCCGAGGCGCCTACGGCGGGCTGCTGGTTGAGCTTCTCGATGCCGCGTTCCGGGTCGATGCCGGCGCGCCGCAGGGCCCGTACGAGGGTGCCGTCGGCGGCCGATCCGACGCTGGTGGAGACCTTCCTGCCCGTCAGGTCCGCCAGCGAGGCCAGCTTCGAACCGGGCGCGGTGACGATGGTGTTGAGGCCGCCGCGCAGGTTGTAGCCGGTGACCGACACCAGCCGGGTGGGGCGGTTGAGCTGCTTGCCGCGGGCCGCGTTGATGAGCAGCGGGAAGTCGCCCATCGAGCCGATGTCGATCTTCCCGGCGGTCATCTGGGCGGTGATCGGGGCGCCGGTGGCGTAGTCCTGCCAGCTCACCTTGTAGCGGACGCCGTCGTGCAGGGCGTTCAACTGCTTCTCGAAGGAGCCGAGGGAGCGCAGCAGGGTGCCCGCGGTGACGGTGTTGATCGTCCGGGACTGGTAGCCGACGGTGACCGTGGAGCCGCTGCCGGCCTCGGCGTCACCGCCGCAGGCGCTGAGCGGGAGCAGGAGGACGACCGCGGAGCCGGCGACCGCCGTGCGTTTCAGGGTGGTTCGGGACATGACGGTTCGGGCCTCTCACCGGAGCAGATAGGGCATGTTGACGGTGACGGCTCCGGTGGGGCAGCGCGCCGCGCACGGGCCGCAGTACCAGCACTCGTCGACATGCATGTAGGCCTTGCCGTTGCGCTCGTCGATGGCGAGGGAGTCCAGCGGGCACATGTCCACGCAGAGCGTGCAGCCGTCGATGCACTTCGACTCGTCGATGGTCACGGGCACGTCGGCCCGCTGGGGCGCCAAGGGCATGGCTGTCTCCAGGAGTGTGCGCGAGCGGGTGGGTCAGACGGACCGGTGCAGCAGGCCGCTCATGGTGATGCGGTCGCCGCGGAACCGGATGAACTCCAGGTCGACGGGGCGGCCGTCGGCGAGGTGGGTGAGGCGTTCCAGCATGAGGACGGCGGCGCCGCGCGGAGCCTCCAGCACGGCGGCCGAGTGGGTGTCCGCGCTGACCGCTTCCAGGGTGATCTCGGCGTGGCCGAGGCGATGGCCGGTGACGGCTTCCAGCAGGCGGAAGACGTCGGTGTTCTCCAGGTCGGCGCCGAGCAGTCCCGCGCCGATGTCGAGGGGGATGTAGGTGAGGTCGAGGGACAGGGGCAGGCTGTTGAGGCGGCGCAGGCGTTCGATGTAGAGGACGTCCGTGCCGGGCGCGAGTCCGAGGCGTGCGGCGACGGGCGCGGGCGCCGGGGCGGGGCCCATGGTGCGGACCTCGTTGGTGACGTGGCCGTGTTCGCGCAGGGTTTCCGCGAGGCCCATCAGACGGTCGAGGCCGTGGGGGTACTTGCGGGCCACGACCACGGTGCCGACACCCGGCTGGCGTTCCACCAGCCCTTCGGCCCGCAGCAGGTCGAGAGCCTCGCGGACCGTGTTGCGGCTGGTGCCGTAGTCGGCCGCGAGAGCCGACTCGTGGGGCAGGACGCCCTCGGCGAAGTCGCCGCTGAGCAGCTGCCGGCGGAGCAGGTCGGCCAGTTGCCGGGCCCGGTCGGCGCGCAGCCGGCGCCGCGCGCGGTGGGCGGCGACGGTGGTCGCGGCGCCCTGCCCGGCGTGGTCTCGGATGCGGTCGGTCGGCATGGATCGAACCATACCTATCCGATAGGAAAAGGGGTGTTGCGGAAATGTTGCGCCACCGGGCGGGCGGCCGGTTCCCTGGCTGACCTGGGTTTTCGCGGTGTCCGCCGGCAGTTCCGCCACCGGCCGCCGGGCCGGTGCGGCTACGACAGCGCCGTCAGCCCCGGGGCGAACGCGATCAGCAGGGGCAGCAGCGGCACCAGCGCGGCGGTCGTGGTCGTCAGGGTGCGGTGCCGGCGGCCGAGCCGGGGCGGCGGTTCCAGGAGCCGGTCGACCCGCTCGCCCAGCAGGCGGTGGCTGGAGGCGCAGGACAGCACGCCCCGGTGCTGGTTGAGCTCGATCAGGGCCAGGGCCGTGGTCAGGTGGCCGCAGCGGCGGGAGGCCGTGTCGTCGGCGGCGAGTTCGACCAGGCGGTGGGTCTGGTCGCAGAAGTGGGCGAACAGCGGGATGCGGGGGAATCCGGTGGCCAGGGCGGTGGACAGGTGCAGCAGCCAGTCGTGGCGGGCGCGGGCGTGGCCGCGCTCGTGGGTGAGGACGGCGTCGAGCTGGTGGCCGGTGAGGCGGTGCAGGGCGCCCGTGGTGACGATCAGCTGGGGCGGGCTCCCGGGCAGCCACCAGGCGTCCGGGTACTCGTCCTCCAGGACCAGCAGGGGCCCCTTCGCGGCGGGCAGGCCGGCCGGCAGGTCGGGGGCGCGTTCGCGCAGGTGGGCGCGGGCCTGGGCGCGGCGCCTGCGTGCCTCGACGAGTTCCCGCGCGAGCATCGCGGTCGTCCAGGCGGCACCGCAGGCCAGCAGCAGGGTGAGCGCGGCGGCCCACGGCGGGGCCGTGGACAGGTCGTACGCGGCGGTCACGGCGGGCGGGGCCGGGGCGAAGAGCTGGGCGCGGACGGTGCCGAAGACGGCGGCGGCGCCCAGGGAGAGCGCCGTCACGCAGCACAGCAGGACCGTGGCGACCAGGCACTGCCACACCCACAGCGCGACCACCGGTTCCCGCTCGGGCCAGGTGGCCCGGGTCAGCGCACGGGGCACGGGTACGGCGGCCGTCACGGCGACAACGCTCAGCAGGAGCAGGCAGACGGTCATGGCCACGGACTCCGGTTCCTGGTCGGAAGAAGGGCGGCTACGGGTCGTGCGGTGGAGGGCGGTCGCAGCCCGCACCGGTGACACGACTGCCGGTGACCCGGTGGCCGGTGACACGACTGCCGGTGACCCGGTGGCCGTTCCCACGACTGCCGTTGCCACGACTGCCGTGTCCGCCGGTGGCGCGGCAGCGGGGTGCACCGGTGATGCCGTCGCCCTGCGCCCCGAGGACGCAGGCGTCGTACACACCGGTGAAGCCGTTGCCGTATCCACCGAGGACGCGGCTGCCGAGCGCACCAGGGAACGCGGTGAGCGCGGCGAACGTGCCGTGTACCGCGCCCGTGCGAGCACACCGCCCGACGCACAGTATGACGGGCCGGGCGGTGTGCGTCAGGGGCCGAACGCGATCGGGAGTTCCGGAAGGGGCGACTGCCGGCCGGACCCGGGCCGTCCAGCGGGGTCAGGCCGGGACCACCCGCCCCGTCACCTCGCCCAGCCCGACCCGCACGCCGTCCGGGCCCGGCGCCCAGGCCGAGAGGGTCACCACGTCGCCGTCCTCCAGGAACGTCCGCTTGCCGTCGGGGAGTTCGAGCGGGTCGCGGCCGTTCCAGGTCAGTTCGAGGAGGGAGCCGCGCTCGCGGTCCGCCGGGCCGCTGACCGTGCCCGAGCCGTACAGGTCGCCGGTGCGCAGGGAGGCGCCGTTGACGGTCATGTGGGCCAGCTGCTGGGCGGCCGTCCAGTACATGGTGGAGAAGGGCGGCTCGGAGACGACGTGGCCGTTGACGGCGACGCTGATCCGCAGGTCGTAGCCGCCGGGTTCCTCGTCGCCGTCGTCGAGGTAGGGCAGCAGCCCGTGCGTCCGGGCCGGCGGGGCCACCCGGGACTCCTCCAGGGCGTCCAGCGGGGTGATCCACGCCGACACGGACGTGGCGAAGGACTTGCCGAGGAACGGGCCGAGGGGGACGTACTCCCAGGCCTGGATGTCGCGGGCGGACCAGTCGTTCAGCAGGCACAGCCCGAAGACGTGCTCGCGGAAGTCCGCGAGGGCCACCGGCTCGCCCATCCGGGACGGCACGCCGACGACGAAGCCGACCTCCGCCTCGATGTCCAGGCGCACGGACGGGCCGAAGACGGGAGCCGCGTCGGTGGGCGCCTTGCGCTGGCCCGAGGGGCGTACGACGTCCGTGCCCGAGACGACGACCGTGCCGGAGCGGCCGTGGTAGCCGATCGGCAGGTGCTTCCAGTTGGGGGTGAGGGAGTCCTCGGCGTCGGGCCGGAAGATCTGCCCGACGTTCCGGGCGTGGTTCTCGGACGCGTAGAAGTCGACGTAGTCCGCGACCTCGAACGGCAGGTGCAGGGTCACGGCGGACAGGGGGTGGAACAGCGGCTCGACGGTCTCGCGGTGGGACGGCACGGTCACCCAGGCCGTCAGCGCCCGGCGCACGTCCGACCAGGCCGTGCGCCCCGCGGCCAGCAGCGGGTTGAGGGACGGCCGGGCCAGCAGGGAGGCGTACGGGGAGCCGAGGGCGTGGGCCGCCGCGCCGGCGTCCAGGACGTGGTCGCCGAGCCGGACGCCCACGGTCCGGTGCGAGGAGCCGGGCAGGGAGAACACGCCGTACGGCAGGTTGTGCGGACCGAAGGGATCGCCCTCGGGGACATCGAAGGGGGGCATCGGGTGCTGCCTCGCTTTCGGGTGTGCCATGTCGTCGCCACGTGTTCGTGGTTGTGCCACACGTTACGGGTGACACGGCGGTCCCGGGCAGAGTCCGAGGAGGCTCGGACGGGCGAACGGGGCAGGTGGGCCAGGGTGCGATCGGACGGGCCCGCACGACCCCGACCGGCGCGGCGGGCGGGACCGCACATGCGTACGTGCCGGAAGTTATCCACAGGACGCGACGCAATCTTGACGGAGCGGTGCGAACGGGGCGACTCTGGGCGGGTGCCGGAAGGCCTCGGGGAGGGGGCGTTCCGACGGCACACCAGGGGGGCGGATGGCCATTGGGGAGGCCGGTCCGGGTTCGGTGCGGCGTGGCGTACAGCCGAAGCGGCTGGAAGAAGCCATGCGCGTCCGGCTCGGCCGGGAATGTGTGTACGTACCGTCGTGCCGTCTCGGGCTGTACGTGGCGCTGCGCCACTGGTGCCCGCCCGGCGGCCGGGTACTGATGTCGCCGGTCAACGACGACGTGATCTTCTTCGTCGTGCTCGCGGCCGGACTGCGCCCGGTGCAGGCGCCGTTGAACCCGCTCGACGCGTCGATCGACATCGATGCCGTCCCCGAGGAGGTCTGGGGCTCGGTGTCGGCCGTGCTCACGACGAACCTGTACGGGAACCCGGATCCGGCGCCGCGCCTGCGGCAGAAGTGCGACGCGCTGGGCATCCCGCTGTTCGAGGACGCGGCGCACGCGATCGGCAGCCGGGTCGGCGACCGGCCGGTCGGGGCGTGGGGTGAGGCCTCCGTGTTCAGCCTGTCCAAGCATGTGGGCGCCAAGGCCGGGGGCATGCTGTCGCTCGCCGACCCGGGGCTGCGGGACGCGGTGGAGAGAACCTGCTCGGAGTTGCTCGTTCCGGGTCGGCTGAGCTCCGAACTGGCCTTCGCGGTCCGGCCGTACGCGGAGGCGGCGGTGCGCGGGCTGCGGCTGCGGCGCGCCGCCTGGGCGGCGGTCCGGCTGCTGGGGCTGGCGGACCGCGAGGAGATCCGGATGCCGCTGCGCCCGGACGAACTCGCGCGGGCCGCCCGCCGGGCGCCGGGGCTCGACGCGCACCACCCGTGGGTGCGCGTCGACATGCACGACTACCGCCTGCGGTCCGGCCGGCTGCGGCTGCGGCGCATCGGACACAAGCTCGACGACCTGGACGACGTGCTGGACGCCTGCCGGGCGGGCACCGAGCTGCTGCTGTCCACGCCCTGGGCCAAACCGAGGGCGGCGTACGGGACGCAGCCGCTGTTCCGCGTCCCGCTGTTCGTGGCGGACCGGGACGCGGCCATGGCCGCCCTGGCGCGGCGGGGCGTGGTCGTCGGCTACCTCTACGACCCGCCCCTGGACGACTACGCTGGCGCGGAGTTCACCGACCCCTCGCCGGCCCCGGAGGCGGCCCGCTGGTTCGCGCGGCACGCGCTGCCCGTGGACCCGCTGCGGGCGCGGACGGTCGTCGAGGTGCTGGAGCGGTCGGGGGCACGACCGGTCGAAGCACCGGGAGAGCTGTCCCGGAGCAGGCCGACACCGGGAGGGCTGGGTTAGTCCCGTGGCTGAGATCCAGGTGCACGAGCCCGCCGCCGCGCGCGCCGAGAGCGGCGGCGGACCGAAGCCTGCCGACGGCGAGCACAGCCACGACTCGCTGTTCAAGAACGCCTACTTCCTCATGCTCAGCACCGGCGTGTCCGCCGTGCTGGGCCTGGGGTTCTGGCTGGTGGCCGCCCGCTACTACTCCGAGGAGGCCGTCGGCCAGGGCTCCGCCGCGATCGCCGCGATGCGACTGCTCGCCAGCATCACGGCGACGACGATGATCGGGGCCGTCGTCCGCTTCGTCCCGCGCGCGGGGCGGGAGACCGGACGCCTGGTGTGGGGCACGTACGCGGCGAGTTCGCTGGTCGTGGCGCTCGCCGCGGCCGTCTTCCTGCTGACGCTCGACGCGTGGGGCGCGTCGTACGCGCCGCTGAGCACGCCCATGGCGGGGGCGGTGTTCGTCGCGGCGTGCGTGGCCTGGGCGCTGCTCACCCTCCAGGACGGGGTGCTCACCGGGCTGCGCAAGGCCGAGTGGGTCCCGGCGGGGAACGCGGTGTTCTCGGTCGGGAAGCTGGCCCTGCTGGCCGTCTTCGCCGGCACGCTGCCCGTCCTCGGCATCTTCGTCTCCTGGGCGGTGGCGATCGCCTTCTCCACCCTGCCGCTCGGCTGGCTGATCTTCCGCCGGCTCATCCCGCGCCAGGCCGCCGCCGACCGCGACAAGGACCCCCCGAAAGTCCGGGAGATGGGCCGCTTCCTGGCCGGTGACTCGCTGGGCGCCCTGTTCAGCCTGGCCATGATCAACCTGCTGCCGGTGATGGTCGCGGTCCGCTTCAGCGCCGCGGAGAACGGCTACTTCTACGTGGCGTACACCGTCGGCGGCACGATGGAGTTCATGGCCATCAACATGGCCTCCTCGCTCACCGCGCACGCCTCGCATGACCCGCGCCAACTCGCCGACGGCGTCAAAGGGGCCCTGCGGCGCATGACGCTGCTGCTGGTCCCGGTCGTGCTGGTGCTCGTCCTGTTCGCCCCGTACATCCTCACGCCGTTCAGCCCGGACTACGCCGAGCACGGCTCGACCGTGCTGCGGCTGCTCGCCCTCGGCGCGCTGCCCCGGGTGGTGGTGGAGCTGTACATCGGCGTACTGCGCGTCCAGGGGCGTACGGGTGTGCTGGCCGCGCTCCAAGGCGCCATGTGCGCCCTGGTGCTGGGCAGCGCGGCCGTGCTGTTCACGCCGGCCGGGATCGCGGGCGCCGGCTGGGCGGTGCTGCTGAGCATGACGCTGATCGCCGTCGTCTCCGCGGTCGGACTGCGCGCGGCGCTGCGCCACAACGACGGCGCGCCCGGCGTCCGTACGCCCGCCGCCCCCTCCTACGGCACCCGCTGGGCGCGGCTGAACACCACGGCCGGGTACGGCACGGCCTGGGCCCGCCGGGCCGCCTACCAGCCCAAGGACGGCGACGAGGACACGGTCACGCTGTTCATCGGCCGCCCCGGATACGAGCGGGAGGCGCTGCAGGCGGACACCCTGGCGCTGATCGTCCGGCCGCACCACCCGGAAGCGGAAGCGGGGGAGAAGGGGACCGGTGCCGAGCAGGTCGCCGCGGAGGCGATGGCGGACGCGGCCGAGGACCGACAGGGCCCCGGGGCGGCGCGGGAGGGCACGCTCCTGCGCGAGGAACCGGCCGGGGCCGACGACCGGACGCGGGAGCGGCGGCTGCGAGGCGCCCTGTGGAGCCTGCTCGGGGTCGCCGCCGTCTTCTTCTGGGCGCCGCTGCGCGACCTGCCCTGGCTCGACGGCGCCTCCGAAACGCCGCTGACGGGGCGCCGGTTGCTGGAGGGTCTGCCGCTGCCGTCGCTCACGGCGGGCGGCCTGCTGCTCGTGGTGTTCGCCGCCGCGGTCACCCTGTGCACCCGGCGCGAGGCGTGGCTGCCGGGCACGGCGCTGTACGCCGCGCTGTTCGCCCTGTACGCCGCACCGGTCGCCCTCGGTCGGGAACCGCGGCCGGTGGACGGCGCGTTGTACGAGAAGACGGCCGGCTTCCTCGCGGACGCGGTGGGGCTCGACGGCCCCGAGCCGCTGCTGCGCTGGGCACCGCCGGTCTGCCTGCTGCTGTGCCTCGTGCCGCTGTGGCTGCTGCTCGCGAGCGCGGGCCGGCGACTGTCGTGGGCGGGGCGCTGGGGGGTTCTGTATCTCGTCGCGGTCGGCGGCTGGGTGTGGCGCGAGGCGCTCGCACCGGTCGCGCCGCCCCTGCTCGTCGTCCTTGCCGCAACCGTCCTGCTCCTGCCGCTCTGCCGCCGTGCCGCGACGGCCTGGGGGCCACCGCATCGCAGACAACCGAACGGCCGATCCAGCGACTGACCGACCCAGAGCCGAACAGAGCCGAACCGCCAGGGGGGAACCGCCGTGCGTCCGCCAGCAACTCCACGGGAGAGATCCACGCCAGAGCCCACACCCGCACAGGACGGCGCGGACATGCCCGGCAGCGACCCCGAGACCTCCAGCCAGTCCTCCAGCCCCTCCTCCTCGGAGTCGTCGAGCCCCGCCCACGAGCCCGTGACGGATCTGTCCGACCTGCCCCCCGCCTGGTCCCGGCGCCGCGCTCTCACCTGGCCCGGGGTGCCGCTGCTCGTCGCGATGGCGCTGTGGGTGTACGCCGTGCGGCACACCGACGTCTCCCGGCTCGACGACTACGGGCTGGTCACCGCGCTGCACCCGGCGTTCTGGGCCGGACTCGTGGTGCTCACGGCCGGCTTCTGGTGCACGGTCCGCGATCCGCGCCGCCCGGGTGCCTGGGCGGCGGCGTACGTCCTCGGGCTGCTGGTGATGGAGCGGGCCACGCAGGCCGTGGTCTACCCGACCCCGCTGTACGCCTGGGCGTGGAAGCACGAGGCGGTCATCGACCACCTGCTGACGGCCGGCGGGTTGCAGACGGCCGACCAGGTCGGCGACATGGCGGTGTACGACCAGTGGCCCGGCTTTTTCGCCGCCCAGGCCGCCCTGGTGCGGCTGCTGGGCGTGGAGTCGGCGGCGATGTTCATGGCCTGGTGGCCCCTGGTCTCCAGCCTGATGCTGCTGCTCCCGCTGCTGCTGATCTACCGCACCTTCACCGAGGACCGGCGGCTGATCTGGACGGCGGTCTGGCTCTTCTACGTCGCCAACTGGGTCGGGCAGGACTACTTCTCGCCCCAGTCCGTGGCGTACGCGCTGCACGTGGGCGTCCTGGCCGTGGTGCTGCGCCGCTTCGGCCGGACCGCCGTGCGGCGAGGGCGACCGCGACAGGCCGTGTGGACGGTGGTGATCACCGTCATGATCACGGCGATCGTCATCTCCCACCAGCTCACCCCGGGCATGCTGGTCGTCTGCCTGCTCGCCCTGGGCCTGAGCCGCCGCTACCGCGACTGGGTCCCGGTGGTCACCACGGTCGTGATCTTCCTGGCCTGGTGCCTCACGGCCGCGCTGCCCTTCCTGTCCGCGGCGATGCCCGACATGATCCGCTCCGTCGGCGACGTCGGCGCCAACGTCGAGACCGGCTACGGCGCCACCCCGACCGGCGCCGGCGCGATCGCGACGTCCTGGGCGGCCCGGCTGCTGTCCGGCTCCGTGCTGCTGCTCGCGGCCGTCGGCGTCCTGCGCCAGCGGGTGCTGCGTCACCGGGCCCGGCCCCTGCTGCTGGTCGCTGCCGCCCCGCTGCCGATGTTCGCGGCGAGCAGCTACGGCAGCGAGATGATCTTCCGGGTGCTGCTGTTCATGCTGCCCGGCGCCGCCTTCTTCGCCGCCGCCGCGATCCTGCCCAAGGTCCGCACCCTGGCCGCCGACGCCGCCGCGCAGGAGGCCGGCGGCCGACAGGCGCCGCCCGCGAAAGGCCGCTGGTGGCGGCTGGTCGCGTGGGTGCCGTCGGCCGCCCTGCTCCTCGGGACCCTGGCGTTCGTGCCGAGCTACTCGGGCAAGGACCGGATCAACTACTTCCCGCCCCAGGAGGTGGCCCTCGTACGGCAGCTCTTCGACCAGGCGCCCGAGGGGTCGCTCGTGGTGGCGGCCAACCGCAACTACCCGCACGCGTACGCCTCCTACTGGAGCATCGACCACTACTGGTTCCTGGACGACGCCCGCAGTCACGTCGACCGGATCGTCCGCGACCCGGCCGCCACCCTCGCCAGCGACATGGCCGGCATCGAGCGGCCGGCCCGGGCCTACTTCCTCCTCACACAGGGGCAGTTGGCCAACTCCGAGATGAACGGGCAGCTCACCGGGGCGCAGTTGGACCGCATCCGGACGTCCGTCGACGTCTCGCCGCGGTTCCGGCTCGTGGCGGAGAACAGCGCCGGATGGCTCTACGAACTGAAGCAGGCGGGGGGAGCGGAGCGATGACACCGCAGGAGCTCGTGGTCAGGATGGCACCGCCGTTCGGCGGCTGGCTGGCGCTCGCCGCGCTCGCCCTGCCCGGCGGATCGCCGCTGCGGGGCGCCGCGGTCGTGCTCTTCCTGGCGGCGGGCCCGGGCGCGGCCGTGGTGAGGGTCTGCGCCCCCGCGCTGGGAGCACGGCCCGCCGAAGGGCCCGTAGAGCGCCGGGACCCGGACTTCGCCCGCCACTCCGACCTGCTGGAACGGCTGATGCTGGTGCTGTTCCTGAGCATCGGCGCCGTGATGCTCGTCGCCACCGTGCTGATCGCCACGCACACCTTCAGCGCACAGCGGGTGCTGCTGACGCTGACGCTGCTGACCACGCTCGCCGCGTTCTGTCCGCCGCTGCGCGCCTCCCCGCCGCCCAGGACGACGCCGAGGACACCGAAGGGTTCTGCTCAGTGAGGTTCAACCGTCCCCACCGTCCCTTTAGCCACCGCCCCTTGCGCCGCGACCCGCTCACGACCGGACAGCACCGCAGGAAGCCACCCGGAGAACAGGAGCGGGCCGCCGGCCCCTTCGCCTCGAGCCGGCGCCGCCTGCTGATCACTTCCGCCACGGTCGTCAGCGCGGTCCTGGTCGCCGTACTCGCCCTCCGGAACGCCTCCGGACCGGAACAGGGAGCCGCCGGGGCCGGCGCCGACTGCCGCCCCACGGCCCTGCTGGAACCGCCCTGCGGCGCCTGGTTCGGCGCGTTCGTGCCGCACGAGCGGGACGACCTGCCCGAGAAGGTGCGCGCCTACGAGAAGCGCGTGGGCCGCGCGCTCGACATCGTGTACACGTACCACGACATGTCCCTGGCCGAGGGCACCCGCCGCGAGGGCCAGCTGCTCACCCCGGAGGAGCAGCGCGTCGGCCGGGACCACCTGCTGCTGCTGTCCTGGGAGAGCAAGTGGTGGGGCGGCACGAAGAAGCAGCAGCCGACCTGGAAGCAGATCGCGGCCGGCGAGCTGGACGAGCGGGTCATCGACGTCCAGGCCCGGCGCATCAAGGACTACGGCAAGAAGGTGTTCCTCTCCTTCGACCTGGAGATGGACACCCGCACCCCGGCCAACGGCACGCCCGCCGACTTCGTCCGGGCGTACCGGCACATCCACGACCGGTTCCGCGAGCTGGGCGTCGACAACGTCGTGTGGACGTGGATCACCACCGGGTACCTCGACCACGCCGACGTGATCAAGAAGATGTATCCCGGCGACGACTACGTCGACTGGATCGGCTACAACCAGTACAACTACTACCGCTGCCACGACGCGGGCTGGCTCACCTTCGCCCAGACCCAGAACGCCACGCACGACTGGATCCGGCAGAACATCTCCGACGACAAGCCGCTGATGCTCTCCGAGTTCGGCACGGCCGCGGACTCGGCCCGCCCGCAGCGGCAGGCCGAGTGGTACGCGCAGGTGCCCGGGGTGCTGAAGGGCCTGGAGGGCGTCAAGGCCGCCCTCCAGTGGAACTACCGCGACCCCGGACCGCACTGCAACCTCGCGCTGGCGAACGACGCGGCCTGGGACAGCCTGCGCAAGGCGGTCGCCGACCCGTACCTCAACCAGCCCCTGAAGTAGGCCCGGTCAGCCCGCGAACTCGGGCCCGTGCGCCATCGCGCGGGCCCGCCGGTACCACCGCCACGCGATCGTCTTCGGCCCGTCCCGGTACGGCGCGACCCGGGCGCCCGCGCCCGCCAGCCAGTTCTCGACGTCGGCGACGGTGTGGGTGCGCCGGACGATGAGCCGGGCGATGCGGTACCGCTCGTCGCGGTCGGAGCTGAGCGCGTGGCGTACGGCGGTCGCCGTCTCGTAGCCGGCCCGGGCCGACATGGCCCGCACCCGCGGGCTGTTGTAGCCGTGCGGGTAGGCGAGATGGCGGACCTCGTGCCCGAGGGCGTCCTCCAGCACGGCCTTCGAGGTGCGCAGTTCGTACGCCAGGTCCTTCGCGGACAGCGTGTCGAGCTGGGCGTGGGTGACCGTGTGGCTGCCGATCTCCATGCCGTAACGTTCCAGCTCCGCCGCCCGGGCCAGGGTCATCATCGGGGCGGGCGGCAGCAGACTGCGGCCGCCCGGGGCGATGGCGCCGGTGGTGAGGTAGGCGGTGGCGGGCAGCGCGCGTTCGGCCAGCGCCTCGGCGGTGGGGCCGGGCAGATCGGCGAAGCCGTCGTCGAAGGTGAGCAGCACCGGCCGGGCCGGCAGCGGCGCCCGCCCGGCCAGATGGTCGGCGATCGCGCTGATCGTGACGGGCGTGCGCCCGCTGCGCACGACGGCGTCGAGATGCGCCGCGAACTGCCGCGGCGTGACCGTGAACTCCGCGATCCAGTCCGGCGGGTCGTCCATCACGGAGTGGTACAGGAACACGGGGATGGCCGGAGCGCGGACGTCAGCCCGGCTCACCGGAGCCGCTGAACGCCCCGGGGATATCGGGCCCTCACCGTCCGGCGCCCCCCGTTCCGCCCGGCCTCTGCCGTCCCCCTGCCCCTCGCCCCGTTCGCGTGCCGATGTCTTCATCCCGCCCCCTGAACACCAGTCCGGCGCAGCGCCCTCCGCGCCCGCACATAGCCGACAGGCCCGTACACCATCCCCCGGCGCTGCAGCCGCGACAGCCGCCGCGGCCAGGGATGCGTCCGCACGTCGTGATCGCCCGGCATGCCCCCGCCGCCCGTCCCCTCCGTCTCGCGCACGGCGGTCAGCGCGCGGGCGTGGACGAGGCCGCGGGGCAGCCTCGCGAGGAACGCCGGCAGCAGCGCGGGCCGGTTCACCAGCACCGCGGTGAGATACGCCGTGAGCCCGGCGCCGTAGCCGTACGCCTGCGTCTCCAGGTCCCGCCAGGTCTCCCGGTGGTGGTGCCACACCAGGGCGTACGGCGTGTACCGCAGCCGGTGCCCGTCGGCCAGGACGCGGACGAAGCCGTAGAGGTCGTCGCCGCCCCGGGCGGCCGTCCCGGCACCGGTGGCCGGGTCGAAACCGCCGACGGAGCGCAGGACCCGCGTACGGAACGCCATGTTGGCACCCGAGCCGAACCGCCCCGCCGTGAACGGGAACAGCGGCTCGTCGACCGGCGGGTGCGCCGGGTCGTACGTCCTTGGAGTGAAGCCTTTCGCGAAGCCGCCGTGGCTCTCCAGCAGCACCTGGGCCGGGGTCGTCAGCCGCGCGGGCAGGATCAGCCCGGTGCTGCACCCGAGTCCGGCGTCGGCGGCGAAGGGCGCGGTCAGCTCGGTCAGCCAGCGCGGGTCGGCGACCACGTCGTCGTCGGTGAAGGCGACCACCTCGCCCGCCACGGCCGCGAGGCCGGTGTTGTGGGCGACCGCCAGACCGGGCACCGGCTCGCACACGTACCGCACGCGCTCGGCGTACTTCCGCTCGACCAGCTGCCGCGTCTCGCCCGTCACGGGCGCGTTGTCGACGACGACGATCTCGAACCGCGGATGGTCCTGCGCCAGCAGCGAGTCCAGCGCGCGGGCGAGCTGCCCCGCGCGCTCCCGGGTGGCGACGACGACACTCGTGAACGGCGGCTCCCCGGGGCCCTCGACCGCACCCGGCGGGCACTCCGCCCGCGCCCGCGCCGCGAGCACCGCCCTGGCGTCCGCCCCCTCCGGCACCCGCCCGAGCAGCGTGCCCACGGGCCGGCCCTGCCGTCTGACCAGCACGAACACCTCCCCGTGCGTCACCGGCGGGCTGCCCGGACCCGGTCTGAGCACCGCCTCGTCACCGTCGAGGTCCAGCTCCGCGACCTGCACCGCCCCGATGTCCAGGAAGCGCCGTATCTCCTCCTGCGCACGCGCCGAACGGGCCATGCGCCCTCCCCCCTCGTCGTCAGGTACGAACTGTGCCGGGTAGCGACTTCGGCTTCGGTTTCCTCTAGGCACCGCGCAGCCGAGCCGCGCCCTTCAGGGTCCGCGCCGCCAGCGCCGCGAGCCGCGGCCGGCCGCGGACGAAGCTGTGCGCGCGGCGCGCCGGCTCGCGGCTCAGCCAGTGCAGCGCCGCGCCCGCCCCCGGCCGGGTCGCCGCGCCCTCGTACACGGGCCGTTCGCCCGTCTTCAGCGCCTCCTTGTACTCGGCGGCGCCCCGCCCCAGATCGAGCAGGCCGATGCCCTCGGCGGCCGCCGCCTCGGCCATGCGCAGGTGCAGCACCAGACCCGGCGAGTACCTCGCGAACTCCGGGTCGTACGCCGGGAACCAGCAGGCCAGCACCGACGCCGACCGCAGCCCGAAGTGCGCGGCGACGGGCCGGTCGCCGGCGTACAGCACGGACAGGGTGCCGCCGCACTCCGGCGCCCGGGTCCGGGCCAGCTGCCCGACGAGCCGCGTGATCCACTCCTGGGCGAACCGGTCGCGGCGGCCCGTCCGGCGGTACTGCGCGGACTTCCACTCCATGAGCGTGCGCAGCGCGGCCGGGTCGCGCTCGTCGAACACGAACCGCACCTCGCCGACCTGCCGGCCCAGCCTGCGCTCCTTGGCCAGGGTGGTCTTCAGGAACTTCGGCGACTGGGCGCGCAGCGCCGACTCGTACGTCTCGTAGCCCTTCTCCACGTCGATGACGTAACCGGCGTGCTCCTCCGCCGCGTACCGGACGAACAGCCGCTGCTCGGCCTCCAGGTTGTCGAAGGCGAAGCTCGACAGCGCGCAGGCCCGCAGCAGTTCACCGGTCTCCAGCGCCAGACCCGGCCGCAGGATCGCCCCCTGGACGTCCGAGACGCCGAGTCCGATCGCCCGGCCCTGCCCCAACGGCCCGCGCTCGTACGGCAGGAACCCGGCGGGCTCCCGCCCCTCGTACACGACCGCGACCCGGGCCTGCGGCCTCACCCGGCCGACGGCGTCGGTGAACTCCGGTTCCATGAAAGGGTTGCGCGGTGCCTCCGAGGCGGCGCGCAGTGCGCGCCAGCGCTCCTTTTCCCCTTCGCCGAGCTCCCCGGGCCCCATCACGTGAATGCGCCCACTGCTCAACCTGACCCCCCGATCAAGTCCCCCCTGGACACTTGGAAGGTACCGCCCGAGACGGCCCCGACGGTAGGTAGCGGACCATGTTGTTGCCAACTGGTGCAGAGGCCTTCAACCGGGCAATCGGCGTGCGCCGTGCGATGAAACGAAAGGGCGCGCTGTCCGTATTCTCTGATCATGGCCGCACCCATCGCATATTCACTCATCGCCACCGACCTGGACGGGACGCTGCTGCGCGGCGACGACACCCTGTCCGACCGGTCCCTCGCCGCGCTCGCGCGGGTGGCGGACGCCGGTGCCCAGCACCTCGTGGTGACGGGCCGGCCGGCGCCGAGAGTGCGGCCGCTCCTGGACGACCTGCGCTGCACGGGGCTCGCGGTGTGCGGGCAGGGCGCGCAGGTGTACGACGCCGGCGCGGACCGGCTGCTGTGGTCCATCACCCTGGACCGGGAGCTGGCGGAGACCGCCCTCGGCAAGATCGAGGCGGAGGTGGGGCAGGTGTACGCGGCGGTCGACCAGGACGGGGTCGACGGGCTCACGCTGATCGAGCCGGGCTATCTCATGCCGCATCCGACCCTGCCCGCGGTACGGGTCGACCGGCGCGACGAGCTGTGGGACGAGCCCATCAGCAAGGTGCTGCTGCGCCACCCCTACCTGACGGACGACGAGCTGGCGGCGACGGCCCGCTCGGTGGTCGGCTCACTGGCGACGGTGACGATGTCGGGGCCCGGCACGGTCGAGCTCCAGCCGTGCGGTGTCACCAAGGCGACGGGCCTGGCGCTGGCCGCCGATCACCTGGGGCTGCGGCCGGCGGACACCATCGCCTTCGGTGACATGCCCAACGACATCCCGATGTTCGACTGGGCCGCCCACGGCGTCGCGATGGCCAACGCCCATCCCGAACTCAAGGCCGTGGCCGACGAGGTCACCCTGTCGAACGAGGACGACGGCATCGCCGTCGTCCTCGAGCGACTGCTGGGCGGGTCGGCTCAGTACGGGCCGAAGACGTTGTCGATCGAGCCGTAGCGGTCGGCCGCGTAGTTGCAGGCCGCCGTGATGTTGGCGACCGGGTCGTACGGGTCGTAGGGGGTGCCGGGCACGTGGTAGGCGGCGAAGGTCGGGTCGATGACCTGGAGCAGGCCCTTGGAGGGCGTGCCCTTGGCGGCGTTGGAGTCCCAGTTGTTGATCGCCTGGGGGTTGCCGGACGACTCGCGCATGATGTTGCGGTAGATGCCGTCGTACGACCCCGGGATGCCCCGCTGGGCCATGATGTCCAGCGCCTCGCGGATCCAGCCGTCGAGGTTGTTCGCGTAGGTCTTCGCGGCGGCCGGGGTGGCCTTGGTGACGCCGTCGGCCGGCTCGGCCGGGGCGGAGGACTGCGTCGCCTTCTTCTGGGTGGCGGCCTTCGGCCCGGCGGCCGCCTTCGCCGTCTTCACCTTCAGCTTCAGGCCCGGGTGGATCAGCCTCGGGTCGTCGCCGACGGCGGCGCGGTTGTCCTTGTAGAGCTGCTTCCAGCCGCCCGAGACGTCGTACTTGTCCGCGATGCGGTAGAGCGTGTCGCCCTTGGTCACGGTGTACGTGAGGGACTTGGCGGGCTGGGCCGCCTGGGGTGCGGTCTGGGCGGCGGGGGCGCTCTGGGCCGGCTGGGCGGCGCTGGCCTGCGTCGCGCCGAGCAGCGGGAGGGTCAGGGCCGCTCCGCCGGTGCCGGCGGCGACGACACCTCGGGTGAGCGGGCTGGTTCTGGGGCGACGGTGCTTACCTCGTCCGGGCATGGCGATGTTCCTCTCCGGCGCCTGCGAGGTGAGCTGTCGGGTTCGGGCCGGGAGGTGCCCGGCCGCGTACGGCGCTGTGCTGCCGTGCGCGGCTTCACCCCGAGCCGTTCCTTGTCATGGACCGGCGACTTACCTGGGTCCCCCGCTCCTGCCCTGCGTGAGTGAGTCGGTGTGTGTGGGGAGTCCGGGCGGCGGCAGGATTCGGCGTCCGCCGGACAAGCCCGGAACGTATGCGAGAGCACATGCCGGGAACAAGCACCGGCGTCACATATCGACTCCGGTGACCTTGATCGGGGGGATATGAGGCGCTTGATCCTTTGCGGGAGCCAAGGCTCAACTTGCTTTCCGCGGATGGGGGTACGGGACGGTGTCGGGGTGTGGCCGCCGAGGGGGCGAAGTGATTCAACTCACTGATCGCGACCCGGGGCGCAATGCCCCGCAAGGGGAATTTGCTTCTCTATTACGGCAAATCGCATATGAGCGGTTACTTCCGGGAAAGTCGATAAATGTCTGCTGCCGCCCGGCCTGTAACCATGGGCGCTGGAGGTGATCGAAACGTGACCGGATACGCTGACTCGAGTGATGGCAGCGACCTATCGACAATCCGTTTGATCACCGGCAGACACCAGCAGACAGGAGACCCCTCGTGACCGACGTCGGGCCGTTCGGGCTGAGCGTGCGGGACCAGGCTCTGGAAGCCGATGTCCAGGCCGGGTTGGCGGCTGTCGAGGAAGGCTTGCTCGAGGCCACCAAGAGCGAGGTGCCCTTCATCACGGAGGCCGCCCAGCATCTGGTGCGGGCCGGCGGCAAGCGGTTCCGGCCGCTGCTCGTGATGCTCTCCGCCCAGTTCGGTGACCGGTACGCGCCCGGGATCGTGCCCTCGGCCGTCGTCGTGGAGCTGACCCACCTCGCCACGCTGTACCACGACGACGTGATGGACGAGGCCGCCGTGCGCCGCGGCGTCGCGAGCGCGAACGCCCGCTGGGGCAACTCCGTCGCGGTCCTCACCGGCGACTTCCTCTTCGCCCGCGCCTCGCACATCCTGGCCGACCTCGGTCCCGAGGCCGTGCGCGTGCAGGCCGAGGCGTTCGAGCGGCTGGTGACCGGGCAGATCCTGGAGACGGCCGGTCCGCAGGACGGCCGGGACCCGGTCGAGCACTACCTGGACGTGCTGGGCGGCAAGACGGGCTCGCTGGTGGCGGTCTCCTGCCGGTTCGGCGCGATGATGTCCGGCGCCGACGAGACGGTCGTGGACGTCCTGACCCAGTACGGCGAGCGGCTCGGCGTCGCCTTCCAGCTCGCGGACGACGTCCTGGACATCGCCTCCGACTCCCACGAGTCCGGCAAGACCCCCGGCACCGACCTGCGCGAGGGCATCCCCACGCTCCCCGTGCTGCGGCTGCGCGAGCGGGCCGCCCGGCTCGGGCTCGCCGAGGACATCGCCCTGTGCGAGCTGCTGGACTCCGACCTCACCGACGACGCCCGGCACGCCGAGGCGCTGCGCCTGCTGCGCGCCCACCCGGCGCTGGAGCAGGCCCGCCGGGACACCGTCCGTTACGCCGAGGACGCCCGCTCGGCGCTGGCCCCGCTGCCCGAATGTGCCGCGAAGACGGCGCTGGTGGAGCTGTGCGACGCGGTGGTGCACCGGGCCGGTTAGCCGGGCGATCCCCGCACGACCCCTACGGGTCGGGGGAGAAGCCGCCCCCTCGTGTCATACCGCAGCAGTACGTGGAGTTGAGTCCGGGGTCTGACGTATCTCCCTGGCCGATTTGGTCAGATGGAAACCACGGAACACACCACTCCTCACCAGTTCGGGTGAGAATGGCGGCTCAGGGACGAGTGCGTGGACGACACGGACAGCCGCCGCCGACCACGGAGGTAGGGCACACATGGCACCGTACGCATCCGACGACAACACGATCGCCGGGGAGGTCGACGAGCAGCGCTCCGGGCGCCGCAAAGCCGCTCGGTACGTCGTCCCGGTCACGGTGATGGGGGTGGCCGCCGCGACGATCGGCCTGGTCCCCGCACTCGCCGACTCCGGCGACCCCGACCTCCCGAAGATCACCGCACAGCAGCTCATCGAGAAGATCGCCAAGTCGGACGTCGAGCAGCTCTCCGGCACGGTGAAGATCAGCACGGACCTCGGTCTGCCGAACCTCGGCGGCCTGGAGTCCAGCCTGATGTCCGGCGCCGCCGGCCAGGGCGAGGGCGGCTCCTCCGCCGACCCGACGGCCAAGCTCACCGAACTGGCCTCCGGCACGCACACCCTGCGCGTCGCCGCCGACGGCCCCGAGAAGCAGAAGCTGTCGCTGCTGGAGAACGCCGCGGAGTACAGCCTCATCCACAACGGCAAGGACGTCTGGGGCTACGACAGCAAGTCCAACGAGGTCTACCACGGCACCGTCTCCGAGAGCCCGAAGGGCGACCGGGAGCAGCAGCCGCCGGCCCTGCCGAAGGACTTCGCCGAGGAGGCCCTGAAGGCCGTCGGCGACACGACCTCCGTGACCGTGGACGGCACCGCGCAGGTCGCCGGCCGGGACGCCTACAAGCTGGTCGTCAAGCCCAAGCAGTCCGGCTCGACGGTCGGCGCGATCACGGTGGCCGTGGACTCCGAGACGGGCCTGCCGCTGAAGTTCACGCTGACCCCGGCGGGCGGCGGTGCCGCCGTCGTCGACGCGGGCTTCACGCAGGTGAGCTTCGCCGAGCCGGCCGCGTCGACCTTCGACTTCACACCGCCCAAGGGCGCGAAGGTCACCGAGGAGAAGGACTCCGGCAAGGCGTCCGGCAAGGCGTCCGAGGAGGGCTTCGGCGAGGGCCTGGGGCTGGGCTTCGGCAAGGGCGAGGCGCGCGAGCACGCCCCGAAGGCCGGGGAGGGCCACGGCAAGGGCCCCGACGGCATGAAGACCATCGGCGAGGGCTGGAACTCCATAGCCGTCTTCGACACCGGCGGCGAGGGCATGCCCTCCGGCAAGGCGGGCGGCGGCGACTTCGGCGGCTTCCTCGACTCGCTCGGCGACAAGGTCACCGGCAAGTTCGGCTCGGGCACGGTCTTCTCGACCCGACTGGTCAACGCCCTGATGACGGACGACGGCAAGGTCTACGTCGGCATGGTCACCAAGGACGCGCTCGTGAAGGCGGCCGACGCCGCGAAGTAGTCCCGCAGCGCAGCGCAGAGAGAACGAGGAAGCCGATGGGCGAACCGTCCGCCACGGAGCCGGAGCAGCGGGGCGAGCAGGCCGGGGAACCGGTCATCGCCACCCGCGCGCTCACCAAGCGCTACCGCGGCGGACAGCTCGCCGTCGACGGTCTCGACCTGACCGTCCCGGCGGGCAGCGTCTTCGGCTTCCTCGGCCCCAACGGCTCCGGCAAGACCACCACCATCCGCATGCTGATGGGCCTCATCGAGCCCACCTCCGGCACGGCGCGGGTCCTCGGGCAGCCCATGCCCCCCGCCACTCGCGCCGTGCTCCCGCACGTCGGCGCCCTCATCGAGGGCCCGGCCCTCTACGGCTTCCTCTCCGGCCGCGACAACCTGATCCGCTACGACTCCGCCGACCCGGCCGCCGATCCCCGCACCCGGCGCGCCCGGGTCGCCGCCGCCCTGGACCGCGTGGGCCTCACGGCCGCCGCGGGCAAGAAGGCCAAGGCCTACTCGCTGGGCATGAAACAGCGCCTGGGCCTCGCGGCCGCGCTGCTCCAGCCGCGCCGGCTGCTCGTCCTCGACGAGCCGACCAACGGCCTCGACCCGCAGGGCATGCGCGAGATCCGCACCCTGATACGGGAGCTGGCCTCCGACGGCACGACCGTCTTCCTCTCCTCCCACCTGCTCGACGAGATCGAGCAGGTCTGCACACACGCGGCCGTGATGGCGCGGGGCCGGCTGATCACGCAGGGCCCGGTCGCCGAGCTGGCGGCCGGGGCGCGGGGCCGACTGGTGGTGACCACGCCCGACCCGGCGGAGGCGGCCCGGGTGCTGAAGGAGCAGGGTGTCGCGGACATCGCCGTCACCGACGACCGGGTGACCGGCGAGCCACCGGACCGCGACCTGGCCGAGGTGAACGCCGCGCTGGTCACCGCCGGGGTCCGGGTGCGCGGCTTCACGGTCGAACGGGCCTCGCTGGAGGACGCGTTCGTGGCGCTGACGGGGGAGGGATTCGATGTCGCGGGCTGAAGTCGCCCAGAGCGTACGGCCGGTAAGTCCGCTGTGGACCTTCGGGCTGCTGCGCAACGAGCTCACCACCACCTTCCGCCGCTGGCGCACCCTCGCGCTGCTGGCGGTCCTGGCGGGCGTGCCGATCCTGGTCGGCATCGCCGTCAAGATCGAGACGGGTGACGGTTCCTCGCCCGGTGGCGGGGGCGGCGGAGGACCGGCCTTCATCTCGCAGATCACCAACAACGGCCTGTTCCTGGTCTTCACCGCCCTGGCCGCCACCCTCCCGTTCTTCCTGCCCATGGCGGTCGGTGTCGTCGCGGGCGACGCGATCGCCGGCGAGGCGAACGCCGGCACGCTGCGCTATCTGCTGGTCGCCCCGGCCGGCCGCAGCCGTCTGCTGCTCACCAAGTACGCGACGGTCGTCCTGTTCTGCCTGGCCGCCACGCTCGTGGTCGCCGTCTCGGCCCTGACGGTCGGCGCGCTCCTGTTCCCCCTCGGTGACCTGACGACCATCTCCGGTACGCAGATCAGCTTCGCCGAGGGCCTGGGCAGAGCCCTGCTGATCGCCCTGGCCGTCGCCGCGTCACTGATCGGCGTCGCGGCGCTCGGCCTGTTCGTCTCGACGCTGACCAACAGCGGCATCGCGGCCATGGCGACGACGGTGGGCCTGCTGATCACGGTCCAGATCCTGGACCAGATCCCGCAACTGCACGCGCTCCAGCCGTACTTCTTCTCGCACTACTGGCTGTCCTTCGCCGACCTGATGCGCGAGCCGGTCTACTGGGACGAACTCGCCAGGAACCTCGGACTGCAGGCCCTGTACGCGGCGGTGTTCGGCTCGGCGGCGTGGGCGCGCTTCACGGCGAAGGACATCACCGCCTAAGGCCCCGGCAGGTACGGGAACTCACTCCTCGTACAGGAACCGGGCGAGCGGGGGCTCCTGGGCGAAGAACGTCTTCGCGCGGGCCAGTGCCTCGGTGTCGTTCAGCACGTCGCCGGGCTTGCTGCCGTTGCCGAGCAGCACGCCGCCGAAGCGCATCCCCATGTACGCGGCCGAGTTGTTGAGCGTCCCCACCAGCGGGTCGGCGACCACCTGCTCCCGGTGCGCGAGGGCGGCGACGCCCCACAGGGTGCGCCCGGCCATGGTGTCCTTGAAGTCGAGGCCGGGCGTGCGCAGCCAGCCCGACCAGTAGTCCAGGTAGCGCTTGGTGTGCGCGGAGACCGAGTACCAGTACAGGGGCGAGGCGATCACGATGTCCGTGGCCGCGAGCGTGGCGTCGAGCAGCAGGGCCACGTTGCCCTCGGTCGGCCGGACGTGGTCGCTGTCGTGCCGCAGGTCCTCGAAGTCCGGCACGGGATGTTCGGTGAGGTCGATCCACTGCTGTTCGACGTCCGGCGGCAGCTGCTCGGCGGCCCGGCGGGCCAGCAGCTCGGTGTTGCCGTCGGCACGGGCGCTGCCCAGGACGAAGAGGAAGCGGCGGGTCATGGGGATCCCCCTGAATGCTCGGCGTACGTCAATTACAGGCGCCTGCATCATATGCACATGCAAGCAAAGTCCGCCAGGGGTGACCCTCAACTCCGGTGATCAGCGCGCCGCCCCCGTCAGCCGGAGCAGGGGCTCCGTCTCGCGCGGCGGCCGGCCCAGTTCGCCGAGCCGCCAGGCCGGCACCCACGGCACCCGGTACACGTCGATGACCGACTCCAGGGACTTGACCCGCTGGGCGAGCGGGCGCGGCAGCCGGCCCGGGGCGTCCGCCACGAGGACGACGGCGTCGAGGTCGAGCCCCGGCGGGGCCTGGCCGCGCCGGAAGACCTCGACGGCACCGGCGGCCGTGTCGAGCCCGGCCGCGTGCGTCCGGGCGACCAGCAGCACCGACGTGGGCTCGCCTGGCCCGGGCCAGGCGCGGCCGCTGTCATGCCCGCCGTAGACCGCGGCGAGGGTGGAGACGCCGGCGCCGCCGTGCGTGCCGACCCAGGAGAAACGCCGTGTCGCG
The DNA here is from genome assembly GCF_040628815.1 of Streptomyces sp. NPDC006140. Lineage (NCBI taxonomy): Bacteria > Bacillati > Actinomycetota > Actinomycetes > Kitasatosporales > Streptomycetaceae > Streptomyces > Streptomyces sp. NPDC006140. Next base: position 157,273 of record NZ_JBEXTS010000011.1, read on the forward strand.
GCATGGGCGTGGGCGGGCTCCGGCGATCCTGGCCCTGGCCTGGTCACCGGGCCGCGGATCCAGATCTCCGGCCCCTGTCGCATGCCTGTGTGCATGCCTGTGTGCATGCCCTTCTCCTCCCTGGTGCTCCCGGTCCCCATGCCATCCGGAACGATCGACACCGGTGCCGGTGGCCCTTGGGACGAGCCTGTGACACCGCGGTGACGTGAGAAACGGGGGCGAGCGGACACACTCGACAGTAGGTGTACGACGCCGAGTGAGGGGACGATGGCTCGACTCAGCCGCGAGAAGAAGCGGGAACAGAAGCAGGCCGCACGCGCGGCGACCCCGGCTGCGCCGATCGACGTCCATGTCCCCTGGGGCACAGCGGACACCGGAGAGGGCGCGGGCGGGGCGTCCGACGCCGCGTCCGTCGGCGGGGTCCCGGTCTTCGCGGGCCCCGGCGAGGAGATCCAGCAGGCCGTCCTGAACCGCCTCCACCACCTCGCCCTCGCCACCGGCCACCCCGTGCTCGCCACGGTCCGCGACGAGCGCATCGGCTACGTCGTCCCGCTCCAGGTCGACCCGGACGGCTCCAGCCGCTTCACGGCCGAGCCGGTGCGCACGGCCCCGGCGGAGCAGGAGCCCCCGCGGAGCGACAGCGCCACCCACGTCCTGTGGCCCGAACCGGAGTCCGGCGGCGCGGCCCCGACGTTTCCGCTGCGGGCGGTGCCCGAGCCGCAGCCGGCGGACGAGCCGGCCACGTTCCGGCTGCGGGCCGTACCGGAGGACGCGCCGCCGGCTTCGGCCACGCCCCCGGGGACCGTCGCGCCCCCCACCGGCGAGTTCGGCCCGCCCCCGCCCATGGACGCGCGGCCGCTGCCCGTCCCCGAGGCCGCACCGGCCCCACGGCGTGAGCCGCTCCCCGACGCGGCCGCCCTGGCAGCCGCCGAGGCCGAGGCCAGGCCCACCCCCGCCCGCGGCTTCGACGCCGTCGCGGAGGCCGTGCTCGGCGACGAACCCCTCACCGCCCCGGGCGACCCCACCGCCCCCGCGCTCCTCGCGGAGCCGGTCGGGCGGATCAACGAGGCCGTGAAGGAGGGCCGGATCGACGTGGCGGCCGGGCTGGCGGACCAGACCGTCGCCCAGGCGTCGGGGACGCTGGGGCCGGAGCACCCCGAGGTGCTCCGGCTGCGCGAACTGGCCGCGTACATCGCCTACTTGGCGGGCGACCCGCTCCGTGCCTTCCACTTGTCGCTCGACCTGGCCGGTGCCCACCGCCGCGGCGGCGACGCGGAGGGCGCCTACGGCAACGTGCGCAGCGCGGCGACCGCCTGGCGCGCGGTGCGCGACCCGGCGCTCGGGCTGGAGCTGGGGCGCGGCCTGATCGGCCTGTGGACGGAACTCGCCGCCGAGGACGGCCCGGCCGCCGAGGAGATCGAGGAACTGGAGTCGGCCCGCGCCCGCATGGGCCGCCTCACCGAGCGCGCCCGCGTCCAGTAGCGCGTGGGCCGCCTCACCGAACGCGCCCGCGTCCAGTAGCCGCGGTGGCTACTCCGACAGTTCCCACACCGCGTGGGCGAGGGCGTCGCTGTTGCGGTTCAGGGCCGTGTCGTTGATGTTGGCGGTGGTGTCGCAGGAGGAGTGGTAGCAGCGGTCGAAGGCCTGCCCGGCCGTACCGCCCCACTTGGCCGCCTGCGCCGCCGTCTTCGTCCGGCCGGCCCCGGTGAACAGACCGCCCACCGGCACGCCCGCGCTCTTGAAGGGCGCGTGGTCGGAGCGGCCGTCGCCCTCGGTCTCGATCTCGGTCGGGACGCCGATGCCGGTGAAGTAGTCCTTGAAGGTCTTCTCGATCGCCGGGTCGTCGTCGTAGACGAAGTACCCGGGGTTCGGGGAGCCGATCATGTCGAAGTTCAGATAGGCGCTGATCCTCGAACGGTCGCCGGTGGCCAGCCGGTTGACGTAGTGGCGGGAGCCGACCAGGCCGAGTTCCTCCGCGCCCCACCAGGCGAACCGCAGGTGCTTGGCGGGCTTGTACTGCGCCCGGGACACGGCGAGCGCGGTCTCCAGGACGGCGGCCGAGCCGGAACCGTTGTCGTTGATGCCGGGCCCGGAGGAGACGCTGTCGAGGTGCGAGCCGGCCATCACGACCTGGTTCGGGTCGCCGCCCGGCCAGTCGGCGACCAGGTTGTAGCCGGTGCGGCCGGAGGTGGTGAACTGCTGGACGGTGGTGGTGTATCCGGCCGCGTCCAGCTTGGCCTTCAGGTAGTCGAGCGAGGCCTTGTAGCCGGGGCGGCCGTGCGCGCGGTTGCCGCCGTTGGCGGTGGCTATGGACTGGAGCTGGGAGAGGTGGGCCTTGACGCCCGCCAGGGGTATGTCCGGCGCGGCCGCCGCTCTGGAGGGAGCGGAGGACGCGGCGTCCGCCACGGCGCCGCCGGCCAGGAGCAAGGCTGTCGCCAGGCCGCCTGCCGCCACGGCACGCGCGGAAACGGAGAGCTTCATGTGGGGGCTCCGAGTTCCTTGGGAAGCCCGTGGGGTGTCCACAGGCAGCCCACAGTGAATGGGGTGCCTGGATGGTGAAGCTGTTACTGACTCTCCGTCAAGACTGTGATCCGGCCAGGGCGTTGCCGGACAGCGTCACTGCACGCAGAACTCGTTCCCCTCCGGGTCCGCCATCAGGACCCACTCGCCGCCCTGTTCCTTCACCCGCCGCAGCACGCTCGCCCCGAGCCCCTCCAGCCGGGCGACCTCCTCGTCGCGGCGCCCCTCGCCCGGGTGCAGATCGAGGTGGAGCCGGTTCTTCACCGTCTTGGCCTCCGGCACCCGCTGGAACAGCAGCCGCCGCCCGAGCCCGGTCCCGCTCTCCTCCTCGAACGGGTCCTCGGGGTGCCGTACGGCGATCAGGTCCCGGAAGGCGCGGCGGCCCCGGAACGCGACCGTGGCCTCCTCCGGCAGGGCGCCGAAGCCGAGCAGCCTCTCGATGAGGGCGCTGTTGTCCTCGACCTCGTACCGCAGGGCGGCGGCCCAGAAGCCGGCCTGCGCGTGCGGGTCGTTCGCGTCGATGACGACCTTCCAGTGGACGGGGGCATCCGATGCCGGTGTCTGCGTCATGTAACCACTTATACTGGTTAGGTGAGTGGACGCGCGGCCAAAACGCCGAACGAGCCCCCGGGGCTGACGCTGGTCTCGTCCGAGGGGAAGCCCTACCGCTTCGACCCGGGCGCCCTGTGCCTGGAGCTGACGACGACCGGCGGCCCCGGCGCCTTCGCGCGCTGGGAGGTGCTGCACGAGCCGGCCGACCTGGTCGCCTGGGCCGCACGCAGCCGTCTGCCGGCCGGACTGGACCTCACCGTGTCCGCCGGGGAACTGGCGCGCGCACGCGCCCTGCGGGACGCCGTGTTCCTGCTCGCCGCCGACCGCGCCCACGACCGCCCGCTGCGGACCGCCCATCTGGACGCCGTCAACGCCGCCGCGGCCGAACCCGCGCTCGTCGCCCGTTTCGCCCCGGACGGCAGCCGCGCCTGGGCCCCGGGCGCCACCGGCAGGCAGCTGCTCTCCACGGTCGCCCGCGACGCCATCGACCTGTTCACCGGCCCCCACGCCCACCGCGTCCGCGAGTGCGGCGCGCACAACTGCTTCCTGCTCTTCGTCGACACCTCCCGCCCGGGCCGCCGCCGCTGGTGCGCGATGGAGCACTGCGGCAACCGCGAGAAGGCGCGGGCGCACCGGGCCCGCCAGGTGCCTAGGAGGCCGTAGCGGCCTGTGCGGCCCGGGCCTCCCGCGTGTCGTACGCGGTCCGGGCCGCCGCGATCTCGTCCTGGTGCTCCTCCGTCCAGGTCACCAGGGACTGGATCGTGGTGTGCAGCGTCCGGCCGAGGGAGGTCAGCTCGTAGTCGACCCGCGGCGGGACCACCGGGTGCACCGTCCGCTTCACCAGGCCGTCGCGCTCCAGCGAGCGCAGGGTCACCGTCAGCATGCGCTGGCTGACCCCGTCGATCTCCCGGCGCAGCTCGGTGAAGCGCAGCCGCCGGTTCGCCAGCAGCGCGATGACCAGCAGCGACCACTTGTCGGCGATCCGGTCGAGGATCTGCCGGACCTGGCAGTCCTCGCGGGTGTCCCACTGGAAGGGGTCGGTGTCGCCGTAGTCGACGGTGCTCTCGCAGTAACTCGGTGACTTCGAAGTGCCTTCTTCCATGTCTGCCGATGCTGCCGCAGGGTGGTCGTGGTTACAAGAGGGAACCGGCGCTCCCTTGCATAACTGGCCCTCGCTTGCGTAACCGATCCCTACCAGAGGAGTGTTGACTCATGGGCACGCGTGCCTGGGCGCTGCTGCTCGTCCTGTGCGGAACGATCTTCCTCGAAGGCATCGACGTCGCGATGATGGCGGTGGCGATCCCGGCCGTCCGCTCCGACCTCGGCCTGACCACCGGCACCGCGGCCTGGGTGATGAGCGCCTACGTCCTCGGCTACGCCGGCTTCACCCTGCTGGGCGGCAGAGCCGCCGACCTGCTCGGCCGGCGGCGGATGTTCCTGCTCTGGCTGACCGTCTTCCTCGCCTTCTCGGGGCTCGGCGGCTTCGCGACCGAGGGCTGGATGCTGATCGTCGCCCGGTTCGTCACCGGCGTCGCCGCCGCGTTCATGACCCCGGCCGCGCTCTCCCTGATCACCACGTCGTACGAGGAGGGCCCGCAGCGCAACAAGGCCCTGCTGGTCTTCGCCGGGACGGGCGCGGCCGGCTTCTCCCTCGGCCTGGTGATCGGCGGCCTGCTCACCGAGATCGGCTGGCGCTGGGTGTTCTTCGCGCCCGTGCTGATGGCCGCCGCCCTGCTCGTCCCCGCCGTCCGCCTCATCCCCCGGCTGGACGCCCCGCCGGCCCGCCGGCGCACCTTCGACGTGCCCGGCGCGATCACCGCAGCGGGCGCCATGCTGCTGGCCGCCTACACCGTCGTACGCCTGGAGCACGGCCTGCACGACTGGCCGCTCACCGTGGCCGCCGGGGTCGCGGCGCTGCTCTCGGCCTGGGCCTTCGTCGTGGTCGAACGGCGCTGCCCCGACCCGCTCGTCCGCCTCGGCATCCTGCGCCAGGGCCCGGTCGTGCGCGCCGACCTGGGGGCGCTGCTCTTCCTCGGCGCCTTCTTCGGCTTCCAGTTCGTCGTCACGCTCTACCTTCAGGAACTGCGCGGCTGGTCGTCCCTCCAGACGGCCCTCGCCCTGCTCGTCATGGGCATCGACGCCGTCCTCGCGCCGACGCTCACCCCGCGGCTGGTCGCCCGCTTCGGCAACGCCCGGGTGATCCTCGGCGGTTTCGTCCTGGCCGTGGCCGCCTACGCACTGTTCCTGCCGGTCGGCATGGACTGGTCCTACGCGATGATGTTCCCGACGCTGCTGCTGTCCGGCCTCGCCTTCGCCCTGGCCTACGGGCCGCTGACGATCGCGGCGACGGACGGCGTCACCGGGTCGGAGCAGGGCCTGGCCGGCGGGCTGCTGACCACCGCCACGCAGTTCGGCTCCGCGATCGGCATCTCGGCGGTGACCGCGGTCTACGGCTTGGCGTCCACCGGGTCCGGCCCCGAGGCCACGCTGTCGGCCTTCCGCGCGGCGCTGACCGTGCCGGTCGTCCTGGTCGCGCTGGGCGCGCTGATCTCGGTGGTGAGCGCGCGGGAGGCCCGGCGGGCGGTGCGCAGCGCGTCCCAGGTGAGCAGCGTCAACGCCAGCCACACCAGCGCGAAGCCGGCCCAGCGCTCGGGCGGCATCTCCTCGTGGAAGTAGAGGATGCCGAGCAGGAACTGGAAGACCGGCGTCAGGTACTGCAGCAGGCCGATGGTGGACAGGGGCACGCGGATGGCGGCGGCGCCGAAGCAGACCAGGGGGAGCGCGGTGACGATGCCGGCCGAGGCGAGCAGGGCCGCGTGCCCCGCGCCCTCGGCGGCGAAGGTGGAGCCGCCCCGCGCGGTGAGCCACGCCAGGTAGGCGAGCGCGGGCAGGAACTGGATCGCGGTCTCGGCGGCGAGCGACTCGACGCCGCCGAGGTTCACCTTCTTCTTCACCAGGCCGTACGTGGCGAAGGAGAAGGCGAGGCAGAGGGAGATCCACGGGGGCCGGCCGTAGCCGACGGTCAGCACGACGACCGCGACGCAGCCGGTCGCGACCGCCGCCCACTGCACGGGCCGCAGCCGCTCCTTCAGCAGCAGCACGCCCATCGCGATGGTGACCAGCGGGTTGATGAAGTACCCGAGCGAGGCCTCGACGACGTGCCCGGAGTTCACGGCCCAGATGTACAGGCCCCAGTTGACGGTGATGACCGCCGCGGCGATCGTGATCAGCCCCAGCTTGCGGGGCTGCCGCAGCAGCTCGCCGGCCCAGGCCCAGCGGCGCAGCACCAGCAGGGCGGCGCCCACGAAGACCAGCGACCACACCATCCGGTGGGCCAGGATCTCCACCGCGCCGGCGGGCTTCAGCAGGGGCCAGAACAGGGGCACCAGCCCCCACATCCCGTAGGCCGCGAAGCCGTTCAGCAGTCCTATGTGCCGCTCACCCCTCGGCTTGCCGGTCACGGGCCCTCCTCCACACGTCGCGTCCGCGTTCACGACGGTAACGCCGCGTACCCCCGGCTGTCATGCCCGTATCGGCATACGGTCATGACAGCCGGGGGTGGGGTGGCTCAAGGGCCCGCCGGGGGAGTTCAGCCCTTGAGCGCGGCGGCGATGGCCTCGGAGAACGGGGTGGTCGGGCGGCCGGTCAGACGGGACAGGTCACCGGTGGAGACGACCAGCTCGCCCTTCTCGATGGAGGCGTCGACGCCCGCGAGGATCTGAGCGAACGGCTCCGGCAGGCCCGCGCCGGTCAGGATGCCGACCAGGACCTCGGGGGAGACCGCGTTGTAGGCGATCTCCTTGCCGGTCTGCCGGCTCAGCTCGGCCGCGTACTCGGTGAAGCTCCACGGGGTGTCGCCGCCCAGCTCGTACGTCTTGTTCTCGTGGCCCTCGCCGGTGAGCACGGCGACGGCGGCGGCGGCGTAGTCGGCGCGGGAGGCCGAGGAGACCTTGCCCTCGCCCGCGGCGGCGACGACCGCGTTGTGCTCCAGTACCGGGGCGAGGTTCTCGGTGTAGTTCTCGTGGTACCAGCCGTTGCGCAGCAGCGTGTAGGGCACGCCGGAGTCCAGCAGGATCTCCTCGGTGCCGCGGTGGTCGTCGGCGAGCGCGGCGGACAGGGTGCCCGGGGCGCTGGTGTAGGCGAGCAGGGCGACACCGGCCGCCTTGGCGGCGTCGATGACGACCTTGTGCTGCTGCACGCGGCCCTTGTCGAACTCGTTGCCGGAGACCAGCAGCACCTTGTCATCGGCGGAGAAGAGGCCGTCGAAGGAGGCGGGGGCGTTGTAGTCGGCCAGCGCGATCTTCACACCGCGGTCCGCGAAGTCGGCGGCCTTCTCCGCGTTGCGCACGACCGCGGTGATCTGCTCGGCGGGGACCTTCTCCAGCAGTTGCTCCACGACGTGGCGGCCGAGGTGTCCGGTGGCTCCGGTGACGACGATGCTCATGGTGAGAACTCTCCTTGTGGGGTGCGATGGCACTAACGTAGGAGAAGCGCTAACTCTTGGAAAGTACCCACTTTGAAGTAAGGTACTGGCATGGCAGTAAGTGAAACCGAGGCGCTGTGCCCGTACCGGCTCGTCCTGGAGCACGTCACCAGCCGCTGGGGCGTGCTCGTGCTGATCCAGCTCCTGGACCGCCCGTACCGGTTCAGCGAGCTGCGCCGGGCGATCGGCACGTACGGGGGCCGCGGCGTGAGCGAGAAGATGCTCACCCAGACCCTCCAGACCCTGGAACGGGACGGGCTGGTCCACCGCGACGCCCGACCTGTCATCCCGCCCCGCGTCGACTACTCCCTCACCGAGCTGGGCCGCGAGGCCGCCGAGCAGGTGCGGGCCCTCGCGCAGTGGACGCGCGACCGCATGGACGACGTGGAGCGGGCACGCCGGGCATACGACGAGGCCCGGGCCGCCTCCTAGCGGTCCCGGGCCCCTCAGGTCCTGCGGCAGGTCAGCCGACGACCGTCCAGGTGTCGCCGCCCGCCAGCAGCGCCGCCAGGTCGCCCTTGCCGTGCTGCTCGATCGCGCTGTCCAGCTGGTCGGCCATCTGCGTGTCGTAGACGGGCCGGTCGACCGAGCGGAACACGCCGATCGGGGTGTGGTGCAGGGTGTCCGGGTCGGCGAGCCGGGACAGCGCGAACGCCGTGGTCGGGGACGCCGAGTGCGCGTCGTGGACGAGGACCTCCGCCTCGTTCTCCGGCGTCACGGCGACCACCTTCAGGTCCCCGGTCAGCCGGTCCCGTACGACGCCCTTGGCCAGGTCGGCGCCGAACCGGATCGGCTCGCCGTGCTCCAGCCGGATCACGGCCTCCTCGGCCTGCTGCTTGTCCTTCAGGGCGTCGAAGGCGCCGTCGTTGAAGATGTTGCAGTTCTGGTAGATCTCGATCAGCGCCGTGCCCTGGTGCGCGGAGGCCTGGCGCAGCACCTCCGTCAGGTGCTTGCGGTCGGAGTCCACCGTCCGCGCCACGAACGACGCCTCCGCGCCGATCGCCAGCGACACCGGGTTGAACGGCGCGTCCAGCGAGCCCATCGGCGTCGACTTTGTGATCTTCCCGACCTCGGAGGTCGGCGAGTACTGGCCCTTGGTCAGACCGTAGATCCGGTTGTTGAACAGCAGGATCTTGAGGTTGACGTTGCGGCGCAGCGCGTGGATCAGGTGGTTGCCGCCGATGGACAGCGCGTCGCCGTCACCCGTGACGACCCACACCGACAGGTCCCGGCGGGAGCTGGCCAGGCCCGTGGCGATGGCCGGGGCGCGGCCGTGGATGGAGTGCATCCCGTACGTGTTCATGTAATACGGGAAGCGCGACGAGCAGCCGATGCCCGAGACGAAGACGATGTTCTCCTTCGCCAGCCCCAGCTCGGGCATGAAGCCCTGCACCGCGGCGAGGATGGCGTAGTCGCCGCAGCCGGGGCACCAGCGCACTTCCTGATCGGACTTGAAGTCCTTCATCGACTGCTTGGCCTCGGCCTTGGGGACCAGCTTCAGTGCCTCAGTCATCGATGGCCTCCTTCAGAGCCGAGGCGAGCTGCTCCGCCTTGAACGGCATGCCGTTGACCTGGTTGTACGAGTGGGCGTCGACCAGGTACTTCGCCCGGATGAGCGTGGCGAGCTGCCCGAGGTTCATCTCGGGGATCACCACCTTGTCGTAACGCTCCAGCACGGAGCCCAGATTCCGCGGGAAGGGGTTCAGGTGGCGCAGATGGGCCTGCGCGATGGACTCCCCGGCTCTGCGCAGCCGCCGCACGGCCGCCGTGATCGGCCCGTACGTCGAACCCCAGCCGAGGACGAGGGTCCGGGCGCCGTCCGGGTCGTCGACCTGGACGTCCGGGACGTCGATGCCGTCGACCTTCGCCTGCCGGGTGCGCACCATGAAGTCGTGGTTGGCCGGGGCGTAGGAGATGTTGCCCGTGCCGTCCTCCTTCTCGATGCCGCCGATCCGGTGCTCCAGGCCCGGCGTGCCCGGGATCGCCCACGGGCGGGCCAGCGTCTGCGGGTCCCGCTTGTACGGCCAGAACACCTCGGTGCCGTCGTCGAGCGTGTGGTTCGGGCCCTGCGCGAACTGCACCCTCAAGTCGGGCAGTTCCTCCAGGTCCGGGATCCGCCAGGGCTCCGAGCCGTTGGCCAGATAGCCGTCGGAGAGCAGGAACACCGGCGTGCGGTACGTCAGCGCGATCCGCGCCGCCTCCAGCGCGGCGTCGAAGCAGTCCGCCGGTGTCCGCGGCGCCACCACCGGCACCGGGGCCTCGCCGTTGCGCCCGAACATCGCCTGCAGCAGGTCCGCCTGCTCGGTCTTGGTGGGCAGGCCTGTCGACGGGCCGCCGCGCTGGATGTCCACGATCAGCAGCGGCAGCTCCAGCGAGACCGCGAGGCCGATCGTCTCGGACTTCAGCGCCACACCCGGGCCGCTCGTCGTCGTCACCGCCAGCGAACCGCCGAAGGCCGCGCCCAGCGCCGCCCCGATCCCGGCGATCTCGTCCTCCGCCTGGAACGTCCGCACCCCGAAGTTCTTGTGCTTGCTCAGCTCGTGCAGGATGTCCGACGCCGGGGTGATCGGGTACGAGCCCAGGTACAGCGGCAGATCCGCCTGCTGCGAGGCGGCGATCAGGCCGTACGACAGGGCCAGGTTGCCGGAGATGTTGCGGTAGACGCCCGGCGGGAACGCCGTCGCCGCCGGCGCGACCTCGTAGGAGACCGCGAAGTCCTCCGTCGTCTCGCCGAAGTTCCAGCCGGCCCGGAACGCGGCGATGTTCGCCGCCGCGATGTCGGGTTTCTTGGCGAACTTCGACCGCAGGAACTTCTCCGTGCCCTCCGTGGGCCGGTGGTACATCCAGCTCAGCAGGCCCAGCGCGAACATGTTCTTGCTGCGCTCGGCCTCCTTGCGGCTGAGGTCGAACTCCTTGAGCGCCTCGACCGTGAGCGTGGTCAGCGGCACCGGGTGCAGGTGGTAGCCGTCCAGCGACCCGTCCTCCAGCGGGGACGTCGCGTAGCCGACCTTCTGCATCGCCCGCTTCGTGAACTCGTCCGTGTTGACGATCACCTCCGCGCCGCGCGGCAGGTCCCCGATGTTCGCCTTCAGGGCGGCCGGGTTCATCGCCACCAGTACGTTCGGCGCGTCGCCGGGCGTGAGGATGTCGTGGTCGGCGAAGTGCAGCTGGAAGGACGACACACCCGGCAGGGTCCCGGCGGGCGCCCTGATCTCGGCCGGGAAGTTCGGCAGCGTCGACAGGTCGTTGCCGAACGACGCGGTCTCCGAGGTGAAGCGGTCACCGGTGAGCTGCATACCGTCACCCGAGTCCCCCGCGAACCTGATGATCACCCGGTCGAGGCGCCGGACGTCCTTCGCGCCCGCCGCTTTGCGCTGCTCTCCTACGACTGCTCCGTCGGCCTGCTCCGCTGGGCTACTGACCTGGCTGGTCACTGAACTGGACCTCCCTCGAGGACGCTGTCCGGGACAGGCCTTCCCGCAGGCCCTCCCAGGATCAACCCTACGACCGCAAGGGTCGCGTTCTTCGGGTCATTCGCATGTTGGACACGACTTTGAGACGTTCGAGCGCCCTGACACACATGTCAGGAGTTTCACGAATTCAGGTACGTCAGCACGGCCAGGACCCGGCGGTGGTCGCCCTCGCTCGGGGACAGCCCCAGCTTGAGGAAGATGTTGCTGACGTGCTTCTCGACCGCCCCGTCGCTCACCACCAGCTGCCGGGCGATCGCCGAGTTCGTCCGCCCCTCGGCCATCAGCCCCAGCACCTCGCGCTCCCGCGGGGTGAGCCCCGCCAGCACGTCCTGTTTGCGGCTGCGGCCCAGCAGCTGCGCGACGACCTCCGGGTCCAGGGCCGTCCCGCCCCCGGCCACCCGCACCACCGCGTCCACGAACTCCCGCACCTCGGCCACCCGGTCCTTCAGCAGGTAGCCGACGCCCCGGCTGGACGCGGCGAGCAGCTCCGTGGCGTAGCGCTCCTCCACGTACTGCGACAGCACGAGCACGCCGAGCCCCGGATGCGCCTTGCGCAGCTGCACCGCCGCCCGGACCCCCTCGTCGGTGTGCGTCGGCGGCATCCGCACGTCGGCCACGACCACGTCCGGCAGCTCGCCCTGGGCGTCCAGCTCCGTGATGGTCTTGATCAGCGCCTCGCCGTCACCGACCCCGGCGACGACCTCGTGCCCGCGGTCGGTCAGCAGCCGGGTCAGGCCCTCCCTGAGCAGCACGGAATCCTCGGCGATGACCACCCGCACCCTGTCCTCCACGATCTTTCGGCCCCCCACAGCCCGACGCCGCCCGTCCACAGCCCACGACGGCTGCGCGCCCACCCGTGCGACGGGTCCAGCATTTCAGGCCCGGGCGGTCCATGGGGGCGGGACCGGTTTCTCGACCGACCGATTCGGGTGGTGGCGGGCACCGAAAGGGCCGGAGGGCGGTGCCCCCCGGCCGGTTACCGCATGCCCGGGAGCCGGGCCGCCGTCCGGATCACCGCACGTGCTCCCCCCGCCACGGCAGCTCCGCCGTCACCCGGGTCGGACCGCCCGCCGGCGAGTCCACCACCAAAATCCCGTCCACCGCGTCGAGCCGCTCCGCCAGCCCCGCGAGGCCGGACCCCCGGGACGTGTCCGCCCCGCCCACGCCGTTGTCCACGACCTGCAGCATCAGCCGGTTCTCCGTCCGCCAGACCTCCACGCCCGCCCAGGTCGCCCGCGCGTGCTTGCTGACGTTCTGCAGCAGCTCCGAGACCGTGAAGTACGCGATCCCCTCGATCGCCGGCGCGGGCCGCTCCGCCAGATCGACCTCGACCTGCACCGGCACCGTGCAGCGCGACGCCACCGACGACAGCGCCGCGTCCAGGCCGCGGTCGGTCAGCACCGCCGGGTGGATGCCCCGGGCCAGGTCCCGCAGCTCCTGCAGCGCCGTCTTCACCTCGCCGTGCGCCTCGTCCACCATCCGCTGGGCCGCCTGCGGATCCTCGTGGAGCTTCTCCTTCGCCAGACCCAGATCCATGGCCAGCGCCACCAGCCGGGCCTGCGCCCCGTCGTGCAGATCCCGCTCGATGCGCCGCAGATCCGCCGCGGCCGTGTCCACCACGACCCCCCGGTCCGACTCCAGCTCCACCACCCGCGAGGCCAGCCGCGACGGCCCGAGCAGCCCGTGCACCAGCAGCCGGTCCACCATCGTCAGCGCCCGCACGATCCACGGCGTGGCGATCGTCAGCAGCAGACCCACCAGCGCGGTCACCGTGATCTCGAAGGGGTTGTCGAGGTAGACCCGGTGCGTCTCGTCGCCGTACAGCTGGATCCCGTCCTGACCGGCGTACGTCGGGAACACCCAGAACCACAGCGGGTACGTCAGCAGCCCCCAGCCCAGCGCCCAGACGTTCACGGAGACGACGAACGAGAACACCGCCCAGGGCAGGTGCAGCACCGAGTACAGCAGGGCCCGCCACGAGGCGCCGCTCTTGAGGACGGCACCCATCCACGCCATGACGCCCGGCTTCTTCATCCGCAGCGGCTCCGGCTCGGCCACCTCCAGGCCCAGCAGCGCCCGCGCCCGCATCCGCTCCAGCGCCCCCAGCCCGCGGCAGCCGGCGAGCGCCGCCGCCAGCACCGGTATGCCGAGGAACGTCACCAGCAGGCCCGCCCCGAGCGACACCATCGTGACCGCGTAGGTGAACAGCAGGATGCTGATCGGCAGGCTGAGCAGCACATATCCGAGCTCGCGCCAGGTGCGGCCCTCGACGGGCGCCCGCAGCGCGGCGGGCAGCCGGTGCCGCCGTTCGGTGCTCGCGGGGAACCCGGGCCCGCTGTCGAGCCCGTACCCCTGTCCGTACTCCGTGGCCATCGGCGTCGTCCTTCTCCTCGTCCTGCGGCTGTTCCCTCGTACCTCCACCCTGCTCCGCCGCAGGTCGGCGGACCATGGAGTCCGTCGGCGTCTTGGACGGGGGGTTTTCCCTACCTCCGGATCCCGGGCCCGTTCGCGGACGCCGGCTGGGCGTCCGTGCGGTCGCGCCAGGGCAGTTCCGCCGTGACCGTCGTCGGGCCGCCCTCGGGCGACTCCAGGACGAACAGGCCGTCCACGGCGTCCAGCCGGTCGGCCAGGCCCTTCATCCCCGTACCGCCGTCGAGGCGCGCGCCCCCGCGGCCGTCGTCCCACACCTGGATGAGCAGCCGGTCGGCCGTCCGCCACACCTCCACCGACGCCGACTTCGCCCGGCTGTGCTTGCTGACGTTCTGCAGCAGCTCCGAGACGGTGAAGTAGGCGATGCCCTCGATGGCCGCGGCGGGCCGCGCGGGCAGGTCGACCGTCACCTTCACCGGCACCGTGCAGCGCGAGGCGACCGAGGACAGCGCCGCGTCCAGGCCGCGGTCGGTCAGCACCGCCGGGTGGATCCCGCGGGCCAGGTCCCGCAGCTCCTGGAGCGCCAGCTTCACCTCGCCGTGCGCCTCCTCGACCATCGCGGCCGCCGCGTCGGGGTCCTCCAGCACCTTCTCCTTGGCCAGGCCGAGACCCATGGCCAACGCCACCAGCCGGGCCTGCGCCCCGTCGTGCAGATCCCGCTCGATGCGCCGCAGGTCGGCCGCCGCCGTGTCGACCACGACCCCCCGGTCCGACTCCAGCTCGGCGATGCGCCGCTCCAGCTCGTCGGAGGGCGACAGCAGCGCGCGGACCATGGCCCGGTCGGCGTTGGTCAGTCCCCGCGCGATGAACGGCAGCACCGGCCACAGCACGAACAGCGAGGTCAGCGTGATGGTGAAGGTGAGGACCCCCCACGGCAGCCGGATGAACTCGTACAGGACCGTGCGCCAGCCCACCGGGTCCTTCAGCTGCATCCACAACCGCTGGAAGAAACCGCCCCCGCCGCGCAGCCGCAGCCGGCTCGGCTCGTCCACCCGCACCCCGAGCAGCGCCCTGGCCCGTGCCCGCTCCAGCCTGCCCAGCTGCCGCGCGCCCACGAGCCCGGCCGCGAGCAGCGGGAAGCCGACCACCGTGACGGTCAGCCCGAAACCGGTGGCCAGCATCGTGACGACGTAGGTGAATCCGAGCAGCGAGGCCGGAAGGTTCGCCAGGAGGTGCGCGATCTCCTTCCAGGTGTGCAGGTCGTAGGCGAGACGGGCCGGCGGCGGACGGTCGTCCGGCCCGGCCGCCGTCATGGCCGGACCGGTGCCCGCGGGCGGGATGCGTTGGGTCATATGCGTTAGCGTGCCCGGCGGCGGGCGGCCGCGCCATGAGGTGCGCCGCCAGGATCGCCTGAGGAAAACCCCACCCCCGCGTGCCGGGGCGTGACGGGCTGCTTACCCTGCCTTTATCAGGGCCTAGACTCCCGTGCGTACAGATCGTCGAACAGCGGCGTCCGTGTTCCCGGCCGGACCGGGGCGCCGCGGTCTCGTCACAGGATCCAGTCCGAGTTTCAGGGAGCGAGGGACGGACGTGCCGGAACCGACCGTCGTCACCACGACCGTCGTCGCGGCGGACTACTTCCAGTCCTATTCGGTCGTCGGACTGCTCGCCGTCGTCGGCGTGCTGTTCGTCGCCGTCGCCTTCGGAGCCGGCCGCCTGCTGCGGCCCGTCGTCCCCACGCCCGAGAAGCTCCTGACGTACGAGTGCGGCGTCGACCCCGTCGGCGAGGGCTGGGCCCACACCCAGGTCCGCTACTACGTCTACGCCTTCCTCTACGTGATCTTCGCCGTCGACTCGATCTTCCTGTTCCCCTGGGCGACCGTCTTCGCCGCCCCCGGCTACGGCGCGACGACCCTGGTCGAGATGTTCATCTTCCTCGGCTTCCTGGCCGTGGGCCTGCTCTACGCATACAAGAAGGGCGTCCTGGCATGGACGTGACCCCCGCCGGTACCGAGCCCGTGCTGCTTCCCGAGCCGAAGCGGCTCGGCGCCCTCGCGCGCCTCGCGCCCGAGCCGATGAAGGTGATCCTCAACTGGGGCCGCCGCTACTCGCTCTGGGTCTTCAACTTCGGCCTCGCCTGCTGCGCCATCGAGTTCATCGCCGCGTCGATGGCCCGCCACGACTTCATCCGTCTCGGTGTCATCCCGTTCGCGCCGGGCCCCCGCCAGGCCGACCTGATGGTCGTCTCCGGCACGGTCACCGACAAGATGGCGCCGGCGGTGAAGCGCCTCTACGAGCAGATGCCGGAACCCAAGTACGTCATCTCCTTCGGCGCGTGCAGCAACTGCGGCGGCCCCTACTGGGACTCCTACTCCGTCACCAAGGGCGTCGACCAGATCATCCCCGTCGACGTCTACGTCCCCGGCTGCCCGCCCCGGCCCGAGGCACTGCTCCAGGGCATCCTCAAGCTCCAGGAGAAGATCGCCCGCGAGTCGCTGGGGGAGCGGTACGGCACCGCCCGCCCGTCTGCGGCGGCGCTGCAGAGCGGCCTGGTGCAGCCGCCGGCCTCCGGCCAGAAGCCGGGGGAGGGGCGATGACCGCGGTCGGCTGGCTGCCTGCCGACGCCGGGGAACTCTTCGGCCCGGACGCCACGGCCGAGGAGTCCTACGAGATCCTGACGGTCGACGTCCCCCCGGCGACCTGGATCTCCGCCCTGGAGACCGCCCGCGACCGGCTGGGCTGCACCTACTTCGACTGGCTGAGCGCGGTCGACGAACCGGGCACGGGCTTCCGCGTCACGGCACACGTCGCCGCCCTGTCCCCGCTGCGCCGTCTCCTCCTGCGCACCACCGTCCCGCACGAGGCGCCCGCCCTGCCCTCGGCCGTCGGTGTCTACGCGGGCGCCGCCTGGCACGAACGCGAGACGCACGAGATGTTCGGCGTCACCTTCGAAGGCCACCCGGCGCTGGACCACCTGCTCCTGCCCGAGAACTTCGAAGGCCACCCCCTGCGCAAGGCCTTCGTCCTGGCCGCCCGCGTCGCCAAGGCCTGGCCCGGCGCGAAGGAACCCGGCGAGTCGGAACACGGCGGCCCCAAGCGCCGCCAGATGCTCCCGCCCGGCGTCCCCGACCCGAACGAATGGGGCCCCCTGAAGGGCCAACTCCCCCCGGCCCCCGCCCGCCCGGCCCGCGGCGCGGCCCGCGCGGCCGGCGACCGCCCGCCCCGCACGGCCCGCCCCGCGGGCGAGCGCCCGGTACGGCGGACACGCACGGCATCGGAGGGCTCGGCGAGCCAGACCACTGCCGGTGGCGCTGCTGCCGGTGACGCCGTCGCCGGTGATGCCGTTGCCGGTGGCACGGCCACGCCGTCCCCGACCGCGCCGCGTCGCGCGCGTTCGGCGGCGGGGGGCTCGGCTAGCCAGACCGCTGCCGGGGCAACCGGGCCTGAGTCGTCGGCCGGGGACAGCGGGCCCTCGACCGTGGAGACCGGGGCTTCGACCGCGGAGGCTGCACCCTCGACCCCGGAGGCCGGGGCCTCGGCTGCCCAGGCCGGGGACTCGACTCCGTCGGTGGGGCCGCGCCGTGCGCGGAGTGCGAGCGAAGGCTCGGCGTCCCAGCGGACACGGCCGGACAGCCCGGCCGGCCCGCGCCGGGCGCGCAGCGCGTCGGAGGGCAGCGCGAGTCAACGCGGCGCGTCCGACCAGGGCGACAGCGACAGCGACAACGGCTCCGACAGGCGCCGTGACAGCCAGTCGGTCGGCGCCCCGCGTACGCCGCGCAGCTCGGACGCCCCCTGGCACCACGCCCGCCCGGCCTTCGACGAACCGGAACCCGAACCGTCCCCGGAGACCCCGAAGACCCCGAAGACCTCGGAGAGCCCGGGAACGTCGGAGAACCCGGCCCCGGAGAACACCCGGAAGCCCGCGGACGACGACCCCGAAAACCCCTCAGGTCCCACGGAACCCACCGACCCCACAGGAGGCCCGCGGTGAACGACGTGCTCGACGTCGCCCTGCGACTCCTGATCGTCTTCGTCGTCTTCCTCACCTTCCCCCTGATCATCGGCCAGACCGAACACAAGGTCATGGCCCACATGCAGGGCCGCCTCGGCCCCATGTACGCCGGCGGCTTCCACGGCTGGGCCCAGCTGATCGCCGACGGCGTGAAGTTCGCGCAGAAGGAGGACGTCGTCCCGGCCGGCGCCGACCGCCGCATCTTCCAACTGGCGCCCGCCGTCGCCCTCCTGCCCTACCTCCTCGTCCTGCTCGCCATCCCCATCGGCCCCGACGAGGGAGCCGTCGGCCAGGTCATCGACGCGGGTGTCTTCTTCGTGCTGGCCGTCATGGGCGTCGGCGTCCTCGGCTCGCTCATGGCCGGCTGGGCGTCCGCGAACAAGTTCTCCCTCCTCGGCGGCCTGCGCACCGCCGCCCAGCTCCTCGCCTACGAACTGCCGATGCTGCTCACCGCCGCCTCGGTGGCGATGGCGGCCGGCACCGTCTCGCTCCCCGGCATCCTCGACGCCTTCGAGTGGTGGTGGCTGCCCTGGCAGATCGTCGGCGCGATCGTCTTCTTCGTGGCCGGCCTCGCCGAACTCCAGCGCCCGCCCTTCGACATGCCCGTCGCCGACTCGGAGATCATCTTCGGCGCGTACACCGAGTACACCGGCCTCCGCTTCGCCCTGTTCCTCCTCGCCGAGTACGCCGGGATCGTCGTCCTGTGCGGTCTGACCACCGTCCTCTTCCTGGGCGGCTGGCACGGCCCCTGGGGCGCCGACGGCCTCGGCTGGGTCTGGACCCTGCTGAAGACCGCCGTCCTCGCCTTCCTCGTGATCTGGCTGCGCGTCACCTACCCGCGCCTGCGCGAGGACCAGCTCCAGAAGCTCGCCTGGACGCTCCTCGTCCCCCTCGCCCTCGCCCAGATCGCCCTCACCGGCATCGTCAAGGTGGTGATCCAGTAACCATGGCCCCCATTCCAGGAAGCGGCCTGGCCAAGGGCCTGGCCGTCACCCTCCGCACGATGACGAAGAAGTCCGTCACCGCGCAGTACCCGGACGCCCAGCCCGACCTCCCGCCCCGCACCCGCGGCGTGATCGGCCTGTTCGAGGAGAACTGCACGGTCTGCATGCTGTGCGCCCGCGAGTGCCCGGACTGGTGCATCTACATCGACTCCCACAAGGAGACCGTCCCGCCGGCGACCCCGGGCGGCCGTGAACGCAGCCGCAACGTCCTCGACCGCTTCGCCATCGACTTCTCCCTGTGCATGTACTGCGGTATCTGCATCGAGGTCTGTCCTTTCGACGCCCTGTTCTGGTCCCCGGAGTTCGAGTACGCCGAGACCGACATCCGCGACCTCACCCACGAGCGCGACAAGCTCCGCGAGTGGATGTGGACCGTCCCGGCCCCGCCGGCCCTCGACCCCGGCGCGGAGGAGCCGAAGGAACTCGCCGCCGCCCGCAAGGCCGCCGAGAAGCTGGCCGCCCAGCAGACCCCACCGGTCACCGAACCGCACGCCGACGAGCAGGCCCGGGCAGCCGAGCGCCCCACCCGCCCGCACGGCGCCTCCAAGCAGCAGACGGACCAGCCGAGGCCGGACCGCCCCACGGGGCAGGAGGGACGGGAATGACCCTCGCCGCAACCGCCGGCATCCTCGCGACGGGCCCGACCACCACGGCCGCCGCCGAGACCCACGGCTTCCTCTCCCCGACCGGCGTCGAGATCGCCTTCCTCCTCGTCGGCCTGGTCACCTTCGGCGCCGCGATCGTCACGGTCACCACCCGGCAGCTCGTGCACGCCGCCCTCTGGCTGGTGGTGACCCTCGGCGGCCTGGCCGTCGAGTACCTCCTGCTCACCGCCGAGTTCATCGCCTGGGTGCAGGTCCTCATCTACGTCGGTTCCGTCGTCGTCCTCCTCCTGTTCGGCCTGATGCTGACCCGGGCCCCCATCGGCCGCTCCCCGGACGCGGACTCCGGCAACCGCTGGGCCGCCCTGACCGTGGCCGTCGCCGCCGCTGCCGCCCTGGTCTGGGTCGTCGTCGACGCCTTCCGCACCACCTGGATCGACCTGGGCGGCCCCGCCGCCGGCTCCACCGAGGCCACCGGCGCGAGCCTCTTCCAGAACTGGGTCCTCCCCTTCGAGGCCCTCTCCGTCCTCCTCCTCGCCGCCCTGGTCGGCGCGATCGTCCTGTCCCGCAAGGCCAAGGCCGACGCCACCACCCCGTCCGACGCCACCACCCCGTCCGACGCGGACACCCGGCGTGACACTCGGCGCGATACGGAAGGGACCCGCTGATGCACCTCGCCTATCCCGCCGTGCTCTCCGCCCTCCTCTTCTGCACGGGCCTGTACGGCGTCCTCGCCCGCCGCAACGCGATCCTGGTCCTGATGTCGGTCGAGCTGATGCTCAACGCCGTCAACCTCAACCTGGTCGCCTTCGACGTCTGGCTCAGCAGGACCGCCGAGGAGACCCTGCACTCCGGCCAGGCCCTGACCCTGTTCACCATCGCCATCGCCGCCGCCGAGATCGGCATCGGCCTGGCGATCGTCCTCGCCGTCCACCGCAACCGCGGCACCGCGGACATCGACAAGCTCCGCGACACCTCCGAGCGGCACGACCCCGACGGCCCCGACAGCGACGCCCTCGCGGCCGAGCAGTCCGGCGAGGCCCAGAAGGCTGAGGCCACCGCGTGACCACGACCACCCTCGCCGTCCTCGTCCCCCTCCTTCCGTTCCTCGGCGCCGTCGCCGGCCTGCTCCTGGGCCGCACGGCCCCCGGCTTCGTCCGCCCGCTCGCCGTCCTGCCGACGCTCACCGCCCTGGTGCTCGCCGCGCTGGTCGCCGTGCGCCAGGGCGGCGACGCGGCCGTCGACGCGGCCACGGAACTCACCCCCACCGGCTCCGTCCCGGTCGAACTCGCCCTGCACGTCGACGGCTTCGCCGCCCTCGTCGCCGTCCTGGTCGGCCTGGTCGCCTCCTGCGTGCAGATCTACTCGACGGGCTACCTGCGCGACGATCCGCGCTACCCCTCGTACGCCGCCCTCGTCTCCCTGTTCACCTCCGCGATGCTGCTGGTCGTCTACTCCGGCGACCTGATGGTGCTGCTGGTCGGCTGGGAAGTCATGGGCATCTGCTCCTACTTCCTGGTCGGCCACTACTGGGAGACCCCGGAGGCACGCGCCGCCTCCCTCAAGGCATTCCTGGTCACCAAGCTGGGCGACGTCCCCTTCCTCATCGGCCTGTTCGCCCTGGCCACCGACGCCGGCTCCTTCCGCATCACCAGGGTCCTCGGCGCCGTCGCGAGCGGCTCGCTCGACCACCCGACCCTCATCGCCCTGCTCCTCCTCGCGGGCGTGGCGGGCAAGTCGGCGCAGTTCCCGCTGCACACCTGGCTCCCCGACGCGATGGCGGGCCCGACCCCCGTCTCCGCGCTGATCCACGCCGCGACGATGGTCGCCGCCGGTGTCTACTTCATCGCCCGTCTCCTCCCGCTCTTCGAGGCCTCCCAGGCCGCGATGATCGTCCTCGCCGTCATGGCCGCCGTCACGATGGCCGGCTCGGCGCTCGCCGCGCTCGCCCAGGACGACATCAAGCGCGTCCTCGCCTACTCGACGATCGGCCAGCTCGGCTACATGTCCGGCGCCCTCGCCGTCGGCGACCGCGGAGCCGCCGTCTTCCACCTCCTGTCCCACGGCGCCTTCAAGGCGCTGCTGTTCCTCGCGGCCGGCGTGATCATCCACGCCGCCGGCACCAACTCCCTCGCCGCGATGTCCCGCATGCGGAACCTGCGCGACCGGATCCCCGACGCCTACTGGACGATGACCGTGGCGCTCCTCGCGCTCGCCGCGATCCCGCCGTTCAGCGGCTTCTTCTCCAAGGAGGCCGTCCTCGGCGTCGCCGAGCACGTCGTCACCGGGCACACCGAGCACGCCCCCGCCGCAGCGGGCTGGATCGTCCTCGTCGCCGGCCTGCTCACGGCCGTGCTCACCGCCGCCTACGCGATGCGCCTGTGGCTGCTGGCCTTCCGGGGCCGGGGCGCTGAAGCCCCCGACCACGGCAGGCAGCCGCTGACGATGACCGTCGTGCTGTGGGTGCTCGCCGTCCCCTCCCTGGCCCTCGGCGGGTTCGCGTTCCGCCTGCTGCCCGACTGGTTCGACGGCCGTGACCTCAGCCCGACCCTGACCACCTCCGTGCTCGGCACGGGCGTGGCCCTGGTCGGCGGCATCGTCACCTACGCCGCCTGGCGGCACACCACCGCGCTCACCGCCCGCGTCCCGCTCGGCGCGGTCGCGGCCCACCCCGAGGGCGACGCCGCCCAGGTCGAGGCCGAGGCCATCGCCAGCCACGAGCCCGCCTACGGCGACATCGCCTACGCACCCGACCCCGCGGACCCGGGACGGCTGCTGCTCGGCCCCCTGCACCGGCACGCGGCCGCCGGCTTCCACCTGGACGCCCTGTACACGGCCCTCTTCGTCCGCCCGGTCCAGGCCGGGGCGAGCCTCGTCCGGTTCCTCGACCGCGAGGTCGTCGAGACCTACGTGCGCGGTGCGGGCGCGCTGCCCCGCTGGCTCGGCACCGCCGTACGGCGCGCCCAGACCGGCAACGTCCAGACCTATGTGAGCGCGCTGCTCGCCGGCACCGTCGTCCTCGCGGTCGCCGTCGTCCTCGTCGCCACGGGAGCGTGAGCAGGCGTGATCGATATCAACGAGTCCGTGATGCAGTTCCTTCTGGCATTCGTCGTCGTCGGCCCGCTCCTCGGCGCCGCCGCGGCTCTCCTGCCGGCCCCGCCCGGGCTGAAGGGGAAGTCACCCGAACAGGCCGTGCTCCGGCACGGCGTCACCGTCACCGGCGCGGTCCTCATCGCGGCGATCGTCCTCGCGCTCGGCTTCGACCACGACCAGCCGTCGAAGATGCAGGCCAGCACCGACATCAGCTGGATCCCCGCGCTCGACGTACGCATCCACCTCGGCATCGACGGCATCTCCCTCCCCCTTCTGGTCCTGACCGCGCTGCTGACCTTCCTCTGCGCGCTCTACTCGTACTTCAAGATGCCTGCGGGTCCGACCCCGAAGGCCTTCGTCGCGCTGCTGCTCGTCCTCGAGTCCGGCACGCTGGCGACCTTCGCCGTCCTCGACCTGCTGCTGTTCTTCCTCGCCTTCGAGATGGTCCTCATACCGATGTACTTCCTCATCGCCCGCTGGGGCGGCGAGGGCCGGAGCCAGGCCGCGTGGCGGTTCATCCTCTACACGCTGCTCGGATCCGTGGTCATGCTGCTCGGCCTGCTCCTGATCGGGCTCAAGGCGGGCACGTTCGACATGATGGCACTCGCCACTGACAACGGCCGGTCGCTGACCACATCGGTGCAGGTCATCGCCGTTCTGGCGATCGGGATCGGGCTCGCCGTGAAGACGCCGATGTGGCCGCTGCACAGCTGGCTGCCCGACGCCCACACCGCCGCCCCGACCGTCGGCTCAGTCCTGCTGGCCGGCGTCCTGCTGAAGATGGGTACGTACGGATTCGTCCGGATCCTGCTCCCCATCGCGCCGGACGGCTTCCGCACCTTCGCGCCCTACCTCGCCGCCCTGGCCGTCGTCGGCATCATCTACGGATCCCTCGCCTGCCTCGCCCTCGCCAAGCAGGGCGCGAAGGGCGACCTCAAGCGCCTCATCGCCTACTCCTCCGTCGGCCACATGGGCTTCGTCCTGCTCGGCATCGCCACGATGACCCCGACCGGCGTGAACGGCGCCCTCTTCGCCAACATCGCCCACGGCCTCATCACCGGCCTGCTCTTCTTCCTGGTCGGCGCCCTGAAGGACCGCACCGGCACCACCGACCTCGACACCCTCGCCGAGGAGACCGGCGCCGCCCTGTACGGCAAGGCCCCGCGCCTCGGCGGCCTCCTCGCCTTCGCCGCCGTGGCCTCGCTCGGCCTGCCGGGCCTGGCCGGCTTCTGGGGCGAGATGCTCGCCCTGTTCGGTGCGTTCCAGCCGGCCGAGGGCCTCAGCCGCCCGGCCTTCCTCACCTTCATGGCGATCGGCGCGTTCGGGACGCTGCTGACGGCCGCGTACCTGCTGGTCGTGGTCCGCCGCGTCTGCATGGGCGCCCTGCCCCAGGACGCCCCCCGGCTCGCCGACGTCCGCAGTTACGAGTTCGCGGCCTGGACCCCGCTCGTCGTCCTCACCGTCGTCGCTGGCCTGTGGCCCAAGGCCCTCCTCGGCCTGAGCGACCCGGCCGTCCAGCAGCTCCTCGCAGGAGGCACCCGATGAGCTCCCCGGCCCAGCCCCTGGCCGCCTCGCTCGTCCAGTCCGTCGACTGGCTCGCCGTCGCGCCGCCCACCATCGCGGCGGTCGTCGCACTCGCCGTCCTGGTCGCCGACCTGTTCGTCGCCGAGCACCGCAAGGCGCTCCTCGGCTGGGCGTCGGTGGCGGGCCTGGCCGCCGCCACGCTGCTGCTGCTGCCCCTCCTGGACGGCGACCGCAGCACCTTCTGCCTGACCGGCGACGCCGCCGTGTGCAGCTACACGGCCGACCGGTTCACCCTGGTCATCCAGTTCCTGGTCCTCGGCGGCGCCCTCCTCGCCGCCCTGCTGTCGGTCACCGCCCTGAAGGACGCCCGGAAGGCGCTGCCGGAGGGGGAGTACTGGTTCCTGCTGCTGTCCTCCGCGGCCGGCGCCGCCCTCCTGCCCGCCTCCCGCGACCTCGCCACCCTGATCGTCGCCCTGGAGGTCGCGTCCCTGCCCGCCTTCGCGCTGGTCGGCCTGAAGTACGGCGACCGGCGGTCCTCCGAAGCGGCCCTGAAGTTCTTCCTGTCCTCGGTCACCGCCACCGCGGTCAGCCTCATGGGCATCAGCTTCCTGTACGCCTCCACCGGCACGCTCTACCTGACCCAGGTCGCCGACCGCATCCAGGGCGTCGACGGCCAGCTCACCACGCTCGCGGACACCGGCGTCGTCCTCACTCTCGTCGGCTTCGCCTTCAAGACCGCCGCCGTGCCCTTCCACTTCTGGGTCCCCGACACCTACGTGGGCGCGCCCCTGCCGATCGCCGCCTATCTGTCGGTCATCGGCAAGGCGGTCGGCTTCAGCGGCCTGATCCTCGTCACGGTCGTGGCCCTCCCGTCATACGCCGACGTCTGGGGCCCGGCCCTGGCCGCCCTGGCCGCGCTCACCATGACCGTCGGCAACGTCGGAGCCCTCCGCCAGCAGGCCACGCGCGCGTACAGCGCGGTACGCCTGCTCGCCTGGTCCTCCGTCGGCCAGGCCGGCTACCTGCTGGTGCCGATCGCGGCCGCCGCGTACTCCGGGGACGCCGAGAAGTCCATCGGCTCCACCGTCGCCTACGCCCTGATGTACGGCGCGGTGAACCTCGGCGCCTTCGCCGTGGCCGCGCTCGTCGGCCGGACGAAGTCCCTCAACCGCGTCTCCGACTACCGCGGCCTCTACGCGTCGAGCCCGCTGTCCGCGCTGCTCCTGGCGTTCTTCCTGCTCTGCCTCGCCGGTCTGCCCCCGGGCGTCATCGGCCTCTTCGCCAAGGTCACCGTCTTCTCGGCGGCCGTCGACGCCGGCCTCGGCTGGCTGGCCGTGGTCATGGCCGTGAACGTCGTCATCGCGCTGTTCTACTACCTCCAGTGGACGGCCCTGCTCTTCCGCGCCGCCCCCGAGGGCGAGGCCGCGAAGCACCGCGTTCCCGCCCCCCTCACCGCCGCGATCGCCCTGACCGGCGTCCTCGGCATCGCCCTGTCCGGAGCACCCCAGCTGGTCCTGCGCTTCACCGACACCGGCCTCTTCTGACCCCGGTCAGACCCCGGCAGCCACACCGGGCACGCTTTCGCCACGCGCGTGTGGGCACTCGGCCCCGCACGCGTGCGTGGCGCGTCCGCGGCCGTCACCCGTACGGTCCACGGCCGGCCCCGCGCGCACAAGGGAACTCGTACCTCCCGCCTGGCGTTGACCAGTACGGGAGGGTCCACTGGACGTGACACCACGGCACCAGTGGCACCGCAGCAAGCAAGGGTCCCCCTGCCGCACCACTTGGAGGGCGTACCGTGCACCGCCGGCACAACGGGCTCAGGACAGCAGTCCTCCTCGGAGGACTGTCCGCACTCATCATCGTCATCGGCAGCTTCTTCGGCCGCATGGGGCTCGTCATCGCCGTCCTGGTAGCGCTGGGCACCAACGCGTACGCGTACTGGAACAGCGACAAGCTGGCGCTCCGCGCGATGCGCGCCCGCCCGGTGAGCGAGTTCGAGGCCCCGGGGCTCTACCGCATGGTCCGCGAGCTGTCCACGCAGGCCCGCCAGCCCATGCCGCGCCTGTACATCTCCCCGACGGAGGCGCCCAACGCCTTCGCGACGGGCCGCAATCCACGCAACGCCGCCGTGTGCTGCACCGACGGCATCCTGCGTCTCCTGGACGAGCGCGAGCTGCGCGGCGTCATCGGCCACGAGCTCAGTCACGTCTACAACCGCGACATCCTCATCTCGTCGGTCGCCGGCGCCCTCGCCTCGGTGATCATGTTCCTGGTCAACTTCGCCTGGCTGATCCCGATCGGGCGCTCCGACGACGACGACGGCCCCGGCCTGCTCGGCATGCTGCTGATCATGCTCCTGGGCCCGCTCGCCGCCTCCCTCATCCAACTCGCCATCAGCCGCTCCCGGGAGTACCAGGCGGACGCCTCCGGTGCCCAGCTCACGGGCGACCCGCTCGCCCTGGCCAGCGCCCTGCGCAAGCTCGAACTGGGCACGAAGCAGCTCCCGCTGCCGCCCGAGCCCCGTATCGAGACCGCCAGCCACATGATGATCGCCAACCCGTTCCGGCCCGGCCAGGGCCTCTCGAAGATGTTCTCCACACACCCGCCGATGGCGGACCGCATCGCCCGGCTCGAGAAGATGGCAGGTGGCAACCAATGAAGACCATCCTGAACGTCATATGGCTCGTCTTCAGCGGCTTCTGGCTGTTCCTCGCCTACATGCTCGCGGGCCTGCTCCTCTGCATCACCATCATCGGCATCCCGTTCGGCATCGCGGCGTTCCGCATCGGCGTCTACGCCCTGTGGCCCTTCGGGTACACGACGGTCGAGCGCCGGGACGCGGGCGCCCCGTCCTGCGTCGGCAACGTGCTGTGGCTGGTGCTCGCGGGCTGGTGGCTGACCCTCGGCCACATCGCCACCGGCATCGCCCTGTGCGTCACGATCATCGGCATCCCGCTGGGCATCGCCAACTTCAAGCTCATCCCGGTCTCGCTGCTCCCGCTGGGCCGCGACATCGTGCGGACGGACGAGCCGTTCGCGGTGCGCTGACGCCGAGCCGAGGCAGCCCGGTTTCCACAATCGGGCGCTTGTCCACAGGCCCGCCCGGCTTCCGGCGCCGGCCCGCATGATGAACCCATGACCGCGACCGAGCAGTTGCCGACCCGAGTGACAGCCAGGACCCGCAACACGCGCCGACCGGGCCGTACTTCCGCACGCGCGCCCAGACGGAGTGAGAGGCCCCTGACCGACGCCGGCCGCCAGGGCCGGGCCCGGGACGAACCGCTGCCACGCGCCACACCCCGTGATCAGCGCAACCGGCGGGCACCCCCGGGACGTCCTCCCCAGCAAGACGGCGTGACCGCGCGCGGCAAGGACGACGCACACGGGACGCCCGACGTACGACGCACGAGCACGGCCCGCCGGGAGCAAGATCACAGGGCCGGGACAGTGCGGGCACAGCGTGAAAGGGCAGGTTCACGGCATGACCATCATCAGCTGGATCATCCTGGGACTGTTGGCCGGAGCCATCGCGAAGTTCCTGCTGCCGGGGCGCGACCCGGGCGGCCTCATCGGCACGACCCTGATCGGCATCGCGGGCGCGTTCATCGGCGGCTGGATATCGGCCCGCTGGATGGACCACCCGATCACCAAGGACTTCTACGACGGCACCACCTGGGCCGCGGCGATCGGCGGATCGCTCGTCCTCCTGATCGCCTACCGCCTCCTGTTCGGCCACTCGCGCGATTGACCGCGCGCACGGACCGCAGCCAGCAGGCGAGAAGGGTGGGCACCGACAGGCGCCCACCCTTCCTCGTACCGTGCAGAGCGTGGAACCCCAGGGGACCCGAGCGGTCCTACCGGTAGTTCACGAACTGCATCGCGAAGTCGAAGTCCTTGCCCTTCAGCAGGGCGATGACGGCCTGCAGATCGTCACGGCTCTTGGAGCTGACCCGCAGTTCCTCGCCCTGCACCTGCGCCTTGACGCCCTTCGGGCCCTCGTCGCGGATGGTCTTCGCCACCTTCTTCGCGTTCTCCTGGGAGATGCCCTCCTTGATGGACGCGAAGATCTTGTACTCCTTGCCGGAGAGCTGGGGCTCACCCGCGTCCAGGGCCTTCAGCGAGATGCCACGCTTGATCAGCTTGGACTGGAAGACGTCGAGGACAGCCTTCACCCGCTCCTCGGAGTTCGCCTCCATGAGGATCTTCTCGCCGGACCACGCGATCGAGGCGCCCACGCCCTTGAAGTCGTAGCGCTGCGAGATCTCCTTGGCGGCCTGGTTGAGGGCGTTGTCGACCTCCTGCCGCTCGACCTTCGAGACGATGTCGAAACTGGAGTCGGCCATGTCCTGTGGCTCCTTGTATCGGGGTGCGTGTCGTGCGTACCGGCGTACGTGGCGGCCGCCGGGCCCGTTCAGGTCCCTGGCCGCATCCGGACAAGCCTAGCCACCCCCCGCCCTCCGGGCGCCGATCAATCGGGTGGCGAAGCACCCCTCCACATCGGGTATTGTTTACGTCGTTGCCACGGAGCGCCGCCGAAAGCGGCTCGCCGGGCAGCAACCCCGGCGGTGTGCCCGAGCGGCCAAAGGGAGCAGACTGTAAATCTGCCGGCTCAGCCTTCCCAGGTTCGAATCCTGGCGCCGCCACGCTGAGGGAAACCCCCTCTGATCAGGTTACTTACCTGGTCAGAGGGGGTTTCTTGTTGTCCAGCCTCGTTCGATTCGCCGCGGACGGGGCGTGGACATGTCTCACCTCGCCCGTATCCCACGGTTGATCAGTGCGTGCCCCCCAGGCCTCCCCCGGGGGTGAGCATGATCACTCAGACACCCGGGGCTACGGCGCCGGCGTATACGTCACGGTCGTGTCCGGGCAAGCCTCGGCGAGGCGGGCGAGGGACTCGCGCTCCTCGGTGTCCGCGGTGAGGCTCCAGCGCAGCTTCACGGCCGTCCACTCGACGATGTACCGGCACGTGGCCTTGGTGTTGGACGGCAGCCACTGGGCGGGGTCCTGGTCGGCCTTGCTGCGGTGCGCGGCGGCGGAGACGGCCACCAGGGTGCGCGGGTCCGCGAGGTCGTTGGCGTAGGCCTCGCGGCGGGCGGCCGTCCACTGGGAGGCGCCGGAGTCCCACGCCTCCGGCAGCGGCACCATGTGGTCGACGTCCATGGCCGCGGCCGAGGTCACCTGGCGGGCGTCGTAGTAGGACGACCAGGTGCCGCCCTTCAGCTTGCATCCCGGGCCGGTGGAGGGCGGTTCGACCGCCTCGGCGATCAGCACCTCGTTGCGGGTGTCGCACCCGTCGTCGGGGTTGGCGCCGGCGTTCCAGTACGTGAAGCTGGTCCGCTCGTAGCCGTCCCGGGACTCGGCGGCCTGAGGCAGGGCGGCGACGGCTTGGTCCAGCGGCAGGGATTTCGCGGCGTGCGCGGGACAGGACAGGGCGAAGGTGCAGGCGGTGCCGAGCAGGGCGGCAGCACAGGCTCGTGCCAGGGAAACGATCACGCGAGCAGCATCGGCGACCGGCGCCGCCGGGCCCGTCGGACGCGCACGAAGATCACTCGGCGGTCGTATGCAGAAACGATGCCCCAGATGTCGGGCGTCAGCCGGAGGTTGACGTCGGCGGCTGCGTCCGTGTGCTCCCACCTGCCCCAGGAGCGGCCTGACCTCCGCTGTCGTGGTCCGGCCCGCAACTCCCCGGTGGCATGGGCTGATTGTCGGCTAGATGCACCGTAGTAGGGCTCGTCCGGCCAAGTGATCTTTGGGCGGGCGGTGCGCTGCGGCTTCTCCGGGGCGCGGGGCCACCGATTGACTGAGGCGGGTGCGCGCCCGGCAGTCCCTGCCGTACGCGGTCCCTGTTCGAGTCCTGAGGAGCAGTAATGGCGCAGATCACCGACCCGGCCCCGGTCGGCACGTTTCCTCGTCTGGGCTGGGTCGACGACCTGCTGAACCCGGCCCTCCGGTCGGCCGTGGCGGCACTGCCGGCGGCCGAGAGCCGGGTGGCGGGGTACCACCGCGGCTGGTGCGAGGCCGACGGCAGCCCGATGGCGACGGCGTCCCGCACGGGCAAGTCGGTCCGCCCGGCCCTGGCCCTGCTGTCCGCCGCGGCGGTCGGCGGCAGCCCGGAACTCGCCGTACCGGGCGCGGTCGCCGTGGAGTTGGTGCACGACTTCACCCTGCTGCACGACGACGTCATCGACGGCGACGCCCTGCGCCGCCACCGTCCGGCCGCCTGGTCCGTGTTCGGCACCCCGGCGGCGGTGCTGACCGGCGACGCCCTGCTCGTGTCGGCGATGCGGGTGCTCGCGGACGTGGCCCAGGCGCGGGCGGCGGAAGCGGTGAAGGAGCTGGTCACGGCCCTGCTGGAGCTGGTCGAGGGACAGAGCCGTGATGTGACGTTCGAGACGGCGCCCAAGGTGTCGGTGGCCCAGTACCTCGCCATGGCGGAGGGCAAGACCGGTTCGCTGATCGGGTGTTCGTGCGCTCTCGGCGGCATCCTGGCCGGAGCGGACGGCGAACGGGTGCGAGGACTCCGGGAGTTCGGGCGGCGACTGGGCGTGGCCTTCCAGTGCGCCGACGACATCCTCGGCATCTGGGGCCGCACGGCCCGCAGCGGCAAGCCGGTGGGCGCGGACCTCGCGGCGCGCAAGAAGTCCCTGCCCGTCGTGGCGGCACTGAGCGGCGAGGGCACGGCGGCCGAGCGGCTGCGCACGCTGTACGCCGCCACGCACCCCCTGGACGAGCGGGACGTCGCCCTGGCGCGCGAGCTCGTCGAGGAGGCCGGTGGCCGCGAGGCCGCCGAGCAGGAGGCCCGCCGCCAGGTGTCGGCCGCGCTGCGGGCACTGTCGTGGGCGCGACCGACCCCCGACACCTACCGGCAACTGCGGGACATCGCCTGGGCGATGACCCACCGGGAGTCCTGACGCCGGCCCCTGCCCGTCCGGCCCTGGGGCGCCACAAGTACGGCCACCTCGGGCAGTCGGGGACAAAAGCCGTGACTTCGGTCCGGGTGGGCCGTTGTCTGTGCGGCGGCCCATGGCCGTGATCCACGTCCTGGCCGATGGCCACAACCCACCGGTGCGGCCCCGGCCGCGCCGTGGCCGCTCCGAGCGGAACCGATCGTGACGAAACACAGTGGAGCCGTGCAGCAGACCGAGACGAGCACAGCGCCGCCGGGGGACCTTCCCGCCGTGGCCGCCTACGGACTGCGGGTGGTCCGCGGCCGCCACACGGTCCTGCAGGACGTCAGCTTCACCGTCCCCCGGGGCTGCATCGTCGGCCTGCTCGGGCCGAGCGGCTGCGGGAAGACGACGCTGCTGCGGTCCGTGGTCGGCGTGCAGCAGACCACGGCGGGCCATGTCCAGGTCCTCGGCTACGCGGCCGGCGCCCCGCAGTTGCGCACCCGCGTCGGCTACGTCACCCAGGCGCCGTCGGTCTACGCGGACCTGACCGTGCTGGAGAACCTGCGCTACTTCGCCGCCGCCCTCGGCATGCGGGGCTGGCGCCGCGAGGACGCGGTGGTCCGGGTGGTGAAGGAGGTCGACCTGGCCTCGTACGCGGACAAGCTGGTCGCACGGCTGTCGGGTGGCCAGTACTCGCGGGTGTCGCTGGCCGTGGCGCTGCTGAACAAGCCCGACCTGCTCGTGATGGACGAGCCGACCGTCGGCCTGGACCCGATGGTGCGCCGGGAGCTGTGGCTGGTGTTCCAGCGGCTGGCCGAGGAGGGCACGACGCTGCTGGTCTCCAGCCATGTCATGGACGAGGCCGACCGCTGCGACCGGCTGCTGCTGATGCGCTCCGGTCGGCTGCTGGCCGGTGCCGACCGGGAGACGCTGCTGGAGCACACCGGCTGCGACGACGTGGAAGAGGCGTTCATGCACCTGGTGCAGGCCGCGACCGAGGCGGAGGAGCGTGCCCGGCGGCGGGCCGCCGCGCAGAGCCTGCTGCCCGCGCTGCCGGGCCTCCTCGACCAGGGCGGCGCCCCCGAAGCGGAACGGGCCTACTTCGCCGCGGACACGGCGCGGTGAGCGGCCTCGGGCTGGCCGAGCGGCTGCCGTTCTCGCCGACGATCACCGGCGCGACCGCGGTCCGGGTGCTCCAGCAGGTCTCCCGCGACAAGGGCAGCACCGCACTGCTGCTGGGCATCCCGTGCATGCTCATGGTGCTGCTGAAGCTGATGTTCCACGACTCGGAGGCCACGTTCGAGCGGGTCGGGCCGCAGGTCTTCGGCATCTTCCCGGTCATCGTGATGTACCTGGTGGCGTCCGTGTCCACGCTGCGGGAACGCACCACCGGCACCGCCGAGCGGCTGCTGACGATGCCCGTACGGCGACTGGACATCGTCTTCGGCTACAGCCTCGCCTTCGCCTTCCTGGCCCTGCTGCAGGCGGTGCTCTCCACACTGCTGTCCCTCGGCCCGCTCGGCCTGGACATCAAGGGCCCCGCCTATCTGCTGATGGTCATCGCCATGCTCGGCGCGCTGCTGGGGCTGGCGCTGGGGCTGCTGGTGAGCGCCTTCGCGCGCAACGAGTTCCAGGCGGTGCAGTTCCTGCCGGCCGGGGTGCTGCCGCAGTTCCTGGTGTGCGGCCTGTTCGTGCCGCGTGACGAGATGCACGGCGCCCTGTCGGCCGTGGCCAAGGCCATGCCGATGACGTACGCCGTCCAGGCCGCCGGCGAGGCCGCCACGCACACCGGCGTCACCGGGGTGTTCGTCCGCGACGCGCTGCTCATCCTGGGCTGTGTGGTCCTGGTCCTCGTCGCCAGCGCGACCACGCTGAAGCGCTGAGCCGGCCGGTCGGCCGCGCACATGAATGAGGGCCCGCCCCGCGCACATGACTGAGGGCCGCCAGGGGCGGCCCTCAGCGCGATCGGTCTCCGCTAGTCCCGCACGCCCCAGGAGAAGCCGCCGGAGACGGAGCCGTAGCGGGGGAACTCGAACGGCCCGAAGTGCAGCGGCCGGTCGTGGTGGCCGCCGTGGCCGCCGCCGAACCCGTCCGGGCTGGGGTTGCCGATGGTGGTGGCCGCCGGCTGTGCCGAGGCGCCGGCGGCCGCCGCCGTCCCGCCCGCGGTGAGAGCCAGCGCGGCGAGCGAAATGACAGCGATGCGGCGAACCCGCAGCGACATGAGAAACCTCCGGGAGAGAAAGGAAAGGGAAGAGCGGGAAAGAATGGATGAGCGGATCCAGCCTAGCCATCCAGGCCGCCCGGACCTGCCGGGAAATGCCGTTTTCCCCCGAAGGAACGGCTGGACACAACAGCGGAAATAAATATCAAGAAGAGAGAAAAGATGACCGGGATGCGCAGGGCGGCTCTCGCCCTGGGAGGCGCTCTCCTCGCCTGGGCCGGGCCGCCCGTACCGACTCCGCCGCCGCATTACGAGGCTCCCCTGTGGCCCGCGCCCCGCCCTTTCCAGGAGCCGCCGCGGTCTTGGGAGTCCCGCGAGCCCGAGGAGTCCCAGGAGCCCCGTGACGGCACCGCGTACTCCCGCGACGGCACGGCCGCCGAGGTCGTCGCCGCCGTCAACCGGTACCGGACCCGGGCAGGCTGCGGGCCGGTGCGGCTGCGGGCGTCCCTCAACCGCGCCGCGCAGGCGCACAGCGCCGACATGGCCCGCAGGCAGCGCCTCACCCACACCGGAACCGACGGCAGCGGCCCGGCCGCCCGGATGCGGGCCGCCGGCTACCACCCCCGCCACACCGCCGAGACCATCGCCGCGGGCGTCGCCACGCCGCAGGCCGCCGTCCGCACCTGGATGGACAGCGCCCCGCACCGGGACATCATCCTCACCTGCCGTTACACCCACGCGGGGGTCGGTGTCGCGGACGGCGGCGGGGGTCCCTGGTGGACCCTGGACCTGGCCACCGGCCACTGAGGCGGGCTCAGGCCAGGTCCTCGTCCCACCACCAGGCGATGCCGGGGGCGCCCTCCAGCGGGCCCGGCCGGGTGTCGGACGGCTCCTTGGCCCAGGTCAGCGCGGCGTCCTCCATCGCGTCGGGCCAGTGGCCGAGGCTGAGGTAACGGGGCACGCGCTGTCCCCACTCGTTGTTGCCGCGGATGCCGTACCGCAGCCCCTGCAGATAGGTGGCGAGTTCCTGGCCGGCCGTCGGGCGGACGCGGTCGTGCAGGTGGAGGAACCGGAGCAGGATGCGGTCCCGCAGCCCGGTCGCCGCCTCCACCGCCTGCTGCAGGGAGAGGTCCCGCTCCCGCATCAGGACCGCGTAGATGTTCTGGTCGGTCTGGTCCCGGGTCAGCTCCTTGCGCAGGGAGTGCTGGTCGTTGTCGAGCGAGGCCACCATGACGGCCATCTCCGTCAGCGCGCGGACCGCCGGGCGGTACAGGTCACGGTCGGGCACCTCGGCGCCGTTGGCGATCTCCAGCATCGCCATGGTCGGGTATCCGCCCGCCGCCAGCGCCCGCATCGTCAGGAAGTCGTCCAGACCCGGCATCCGGCCCAGCGCCTGGTTGCCGACCTGCCAGGCCACGCCCGACAGCCAGGCGCGGTGCGCGTGCGTGAACCGGGTCACCTGTGTGGGCGTGGCGAGCGACCGGAAGCGGCGCAGGATGTCCTGCAGGGCGCCGATGTACCGGTCCTCGCCGGACGCCGTCTCGCTCTCGCACGCCCGCTGCACCCGGCAGGCCAGCTCGTTGAACTGCGCCGGGCGGGTGCTGAGCGGCCCGCTGTCGCAGCGTGCGTCGTCGAAGCCGAAACCCCAGTACACCCACAGGGCCGTCGCCAGCAGCCGGTCGTCGTCGGCGCCCGGGGCGAACCGCGCGTAGAAGTCGGCGCTGTGCGTGGCGATGACCCAGGCTTTTTCCTCTTCGGTTGCGCACATTCCGCTGTTGCGGATCCACTCCTCGGCGCGTTTTTCGACCTTCCTGACACGCGGATGAATGGCGGATTCCAGGGGGCAGAAAAGAGGTGGGAGTTCCACCTCGGACATACGAGATCCCATGGGAACGATCATCTGGGACCCGGGTATGCGAAGCGACGGGAACACCCGCCCCCGGCAAAAGACACACAGACGGCCGAGATGACAAAAGGAAAGGCGACCGAGCACGCCCCGGCGTGCCCCTGCCCGGGCGGTGGACCGAGCCCCGACTCGACATGCCCCGCGGGGCCGGCCGGGGCGGTGGGATGAGACGCGCCCTCCCGGCCACCCCGCCGGCCGGCGCCTAGTCGTTCGCGTGGGTGAGTTCGATGTCGTGGTCGTCCACGCCGGTGCCCGAGACCGTCACCGACGCCGTCCGCGGCGGGTGACCGGTCGCGATGACCGTGTACGCGCCGGTGTCCAGGTCGGAGAAGGCGTACGCCCCGTCGAGGCCGGTCCGGGGCGTGGCGACGACGTTGCCCGCCGCGTCCACCAGCGTCACCCGCGCGTCGCCCAGCGGGCGCCCCCGCCGCGCACCGTGCCCCGCACCTGCGCGCCGGAGCGCAGCTCGAGCTCGACCCGACCGAGCCAGGCCCACTGACTTGAGCAACCGCATCCCCCAGGGGCCGGGGGAGAGGCATGCCAGGGCCGCCCGCGCGGCACACTGACCCCATGTCCTCCCGCCGCAGAGCCTGCCCCGAGTGCCGCCGAGAGATCGCCGTCGTCGCCGGGCGGTACGCGCGCCACGACCCGCCCGGCGCCCGCGAGCACGGCGAACTCACCTCGTGCCCGGGCTCCCGCCGCCAGGCCCGCCCCGCCCCGGAGCAACCGTCCCTGGACGGCTACGCGGTACCGGAGTTCCCGGGCCAACTGCCCCTGTTCTGAACGTCCCGACGGCCTCCGGAGCCGGAGCCCGCCGCCAACCGCCGTGCCGGAAGGCTCAGTTCCCCGCCACGGACTTCACCGCCACCGACACCGGCGCGGACCCGCTGATCAGTTCCAGGGTGAGCCCGGCCGTCGCGGGGGTGTCCACCAGCTCGGCCAGGACGGCGGCCACGTCCTCGCGGGGGATCGGCCCGCGGCCCGTGTGCGCCTCCAGGCGGACCAGGCCGGTGCCGGCGTCGTCGGTGAGCTGCCCGGGGCGCAGGATCGTCCAGTCCAGGGCGTCCAGGCCGCGCACATACGCGTCCGCCTCGCCCTTGGCGCGCAGGTACACGTCGAAGATCTCGTCGCCCTCGTGCTCCGGGTCGGCGCCCATGGACGACACGATCAGGAAGCGCCGCACACCCGCCCGCACCGCCGCGTCCGCGAAGAGGACCGCAGCGGCCTTGTCCACCGTGTCCTTGCGGGCCGCCCCGCTGCCCGGGCCCGCGCCCGCCGCGAAGACCGCCGCGTCGGCACCCCGCAGCCGCTCCGCGACCTCGTCCACGGACGCCGACTCCAGGTCGAGCACGACCGGTTCGGCACCGGCCTGCCGCAGATCGTCGGCCTGCTCGGCCTTGCGGATGATCCCCGCCACCTCGTCCCCGCGCGCGGCGAGCAACCGCTCCAGCCGCAACGCGATCTGACCATGACCACCAGCGATGACAATGCGCATGCCTTCGACCGTACGCCCGGACAGCCCCGTCCGCCGCACGACTTGGGCCACACCCTGCCACGGGCCCTACGACACCTCGCCCCGCCCCTGCCGCGGCAGCCCCAGCTCCACCGAAGCCGCCGAACTGCAGTACTCCCGCACCGCGCTGGTCCGCGCCACCACGCGCCCCCGGTGCACGACCACTCTGCTGTACGCCAGCGAAAGCGCCCCCGCCAGCCGGTCCCCGCGCACCGCGAGCAGCTCGGCCGGGAACCCCGCCTCCACCCGCACCTCGGGCAGTCCCAGCACCGCCCGCGCCGAGGAGCTCACCGCGTCGTACGCCTCCTCGGGCGCCAGCCCGTAGCGCGAGGCCAGCAGGAACGCCGCCTCCAGCGGGTCGCCGCGCCCCACCGGGTTCGACACGTCGCGCAGCGCTCCGCTCCCGGCGGCCACCCGCACCCCGGCCGCGCGCAGCAGCCGCACCGGAGCCGCCCCCCGCCGGTCGACACCGCCGCAACCGCCCTGCGGCAGGCACACCACCGCCACCCCGGCCGCCGCGAGCTGGTCGGCCGTCCGCGAGGCCACCTCGGACGGGAGCCTGCCGAGGTCGCCGCACGGGCTGAGCGTCACCCCGGGACGCAGCCCGCCCGCCATGGCGGCGAGCCGGGCCAGCCGCGCCGGATCCCCCGCGTCCGTGTGCAGGTCGACGGGGCAGCCGTGCTCGGAGGCCACCTCCAGCACCGCCTCCACGTACCCCGCCGGATCCGGGTCGAGGTCGGGCCGGCCGCCCACTACCGAGGCGCCCATCTTCACCGCGTCCCGCAGCACCGCCAGCCCGTCCGCCCCGGCCACCCCGGTCAGCACCCGGGGCACCGCCACCGTCGTCAGCTCCGCGAGCCCCCGCAGTGCCCGCCGTGCCTGCAGCACCGCCGCCAGCGCGCCCAGCCCCTGGACGTCCCCCACGCGCACGTGCGCCCGCACCGCCGTCGCCCCGTGCCCGAGCTGGAGCAGCGCGGCCTCGGTCGCCCGGCGCTGGACGTCCTGGGGCTCGTACGAGACCGGTCCCTCGGCGTCGGCCGACAGGGCCGTG
This sequence comes from Streptomyces sp. NPDC006140, assembly GCF_040628815.1. Classification (NCBI taxonomy): domain Bacteria; kingdom Bacillati; phylum Actinomycetota; class Actinomycetes; order Kitasatosporales; family Streptomycetaceae; genus Streptomyces; species Streptomyces sp. NPDC006140. The sequence continues at coordinate 194,430 of NZ_JBEXTS010000011.1, forward strand.
TCGGCGTGCGCGTGCGGCTCGGCCGGGGCCGGCAGAAGCAGGTAGCCGCTGAGGTCCACCCGGGCCCCGCACGCGCGCGTGCCGCCCGCCGCCAGGCTGCCGGCCGTGCCGACGGCCTCGATATGCCCACCGCCCAGCCGTACGTCCACCGTCCTGCCGTCGGTGAGCCGCGCCCCGCACAGCAGCAGCGAGGACGCGTCGGCCGGACCCGGCGAGGACGACGGGGGCGGTGGTGGCTGCGGCTGGCTGTCGGGCATCGCGCTCCAGGGGCTCGGGCTGCGCACGCGAGGACGCATGATCACTCAGAGTGAGTCGAGCCTAGGACGGCCTCCCGCCCGTCGCGGGGAGGAGCGCAATAGTCGTACCGGCGTGGTCCGCCGTGCGGTAGCGGGAGGCACGCACGGGACGCCTGGGAGGACGGTCCGGGCGCGCGGGGCGGGGCCCTCGAAACGGATTTGGGTGAACGGCGGCGGAGCGTGTAATGTCTTCATCGCTCGCCCCAATAGCTCAGTCGGCAGAGCGTCTCCATGGTAAGGAGAAGGTCAACGGTTCGATTCCGTTTTGGGGCTCTGGTGTGAACGGCTCCCGTCGCGAGGCGGGACCGACCACATCAAAGCGGTGTAGCTCAGTCGGTAGAGCAAGCGGCTCATAATCGCTGTGTCACCGGTTCAAGTCCGGTCACCGCTACTCTCAGTAGCCGATTGCGGGGTCGGTCCTTCGATCGGCTACTCTTCTTGCGTTAAATGTCCATCCGTTCGTCTTAGGAGCACTCACGTGGCTGCCACCGACGTCCGCCCGAAGATCACGCTGGCCTGCGTGGAGTGCAAGGAGCGGAACTACATCACCAAGAAGAACCGGCGTAACAACCCGGACCGTCTTGAGATGAAGAAGCACTGCCCGCGTTGCAACGCGCACACCGCGCACCGCGAAACGCGATAAAACAGGCTCGTACGCGAGGCCGCTCCCGAGTGATCGGGGGCGGCCTCGCGTCGTTGAATGACCCGTACCGTTCAGTAGCGCAACCAGGAGGTGCCGGGCCATGGCGCTCGACCAGTCCTTCGTGGGGCGGACGTACCCGCCCACCGAGCCGTACGAGGTGGGCCGGGAGAAGATCCGTGAGTTCGCCGAAGCGGTCGGGGACGCCAACCCGGCGTACACGGACGCGGAGGCCGCCAAGGCGCTCGGTCACCCGGACGTCATCGCCCCGCCGACCTTCGTGTTCTCGATCACCTTCAAGGCGGCCGGCCAGGTCGTCCAGGACCCCCAGCTCGGCCTGGACTACAGCCGGGTGGTGCACGGCGACCAGAAGTTCTCCTACCGCCGCCCGGTCCGCGCCGGCGACCGGCTCACGGTCACCTCGACCATCGAGTCGGTCAAGTCCCTTGCGGGCAACGACATCCTGGACATCCGCGGCGAGGTCCACGACGAGGCCGGCGAGCACGTCGTGACCGCCTGGACCAAGCTCGTGGCCCGCGCGGCCGAGGAGGCGTGAGCGATCCCATGACGGCGAAGATCTCCTACTCCGACGTCGAGGTCGGCACCGAACTGCCCGCGCAGACCTTCCCCGTGACCCGCGCGACCCTCGTCCAGTACGCGGGCGCCTCCGGCGACTTCAACCCGATCCACTGGAACGAGAAGTTCGCCAAGGAGGTCGGCCTGCCGGACGTCATCGCGCACGGCATGTTCACCATGGCCGAGGCGATCCGCGTGGTCACCGACTGGGCCGGCGACCCCGGCGCGGTCGTCGAGTACGGCGTCCGCTTCACCAAGCCGGTCGTCGTGCCCAACGACGACAAGGGTGCCGAGATCGAGGTCAGCGGCAAGGTCGCGGCCAAGCTCGACGACAACACGGTCCGCGTGGACCTCACGGCGACCAGTGCCGGGCAGAAGGTGCTGGGCATGTCGCGGGCGGTCGTACGGCTGGCCTGAGACCGGACGCGAGGTACGAGGTAAGGGGCGCTCTCCCTTGCGGGGCGCCCCTTACTCGTCGGGCGGAGGGCGCTGGACCTGCGCTTGACTTAGTTAGTGATTGAGTACTAACTTAGCCGCATGGTCAGGATGAGTGCGGAAGAGCGGCGTGAGAGCGTCATCCGCGCGGCGGCGGCCGAGTTCGCCCGCGGCGGCTACCACGGCACGTCGACCGAGGCGATCGCCCGGCGCGTCGGCGTCTCGCAGCCGTATCTCTTCCGGCTCTTCCCGGGCAAGAAGGCGATGTTCCTGGCGGCGGCGGAGCGCTGCGTGGAGGACACCATCCGCACCTTCGCGGAGGCCTCCGAGGGCCTGCACGGCGAAGAGGCCCTGCACGCCATGGCGAACGCGTACACCAGGGTCATCGCCGAGCACCCGGAACAGCTGATGATGCAGATGCAGATGTACGTCGCCGTCGCGGCCGCCGAGCAGGAGGGCGACCACGAGTTCGGCGAGTCGGTGCGCGCCGGCTGGATGCGGCTGTGGGACACCGTCCATCTGCCGCTGGGCGCCGACGTCAACGAGACGACGACCTTCCTGGCCTACGGGATGCTCGTCAACTGCCTGGTCGGCATGGGCTTCCCGCCCGAGCACCGCGTCTGGGAGGGGCTGTACCCCTCGGCGCGCACCAAGGGCCGGCTGGAGCACTGACGAGGGCGGGTGAGGAGACCGCGCCTTTTCATGATCGAGAAAGTTAGTGATCAATAACTAAGCAGTTATGGGATCAAGCTCTGGGGGAGCAATGTCACAGCACACCGCACGCCGCGGGGGAGCCGCCTGGGCCCTCGTCATCACCAGCGTCGCCGGATTCATGGCGGCCCTGGACAACCTCGTCGTCACCACCGCCCTGCCCTCCATCCGCGAGGACCTCGGCGGGGGCCTGCACGACCTGGAATGGACCGTGAGCGCCTACACGCTCACCTTCGCCGTGCTGCTGATGTTCGGCGCGGCCCTCGGCGACCGCTTCGGCCGCCGCCGGCTCTTCATGGCCGGACTCGCCGTCTTCACCGGGGCATCGGCCGCGGCGGCCCTGGCGCCCGGCATCGACTCCCTCATCGCCGCCCGCGCGGTCCAGGGCGCCGGAGCCGCGGTGATGATGCCGCTGACGCTCACCCTGCTGACCGCGGCCGTGCCCGCCGCCAAGCGGGGCATGGCCTACGGCATCTGGGGAGCCGTCAACGGACTCGCCGTCGCCTCCGGACCGCTGGTCGGCGGCACCCTCACCGAACACATCTCCTGGCAGTGGATCTTCTGGCTGAACGTCCCGCTCGGTCTGGCCCTGCTGCCCCTGGCCCGCCTCCGCCTCGCCGAGTCCCACGGCACCGGAGCCCCGCTCGACATCCCCGGCACCCTCCTCGCCAGCGGCGGACTGTTCGGCATCGTCTACGGCCTGGTCCGCGGCCCCGCCGACGGCTGGACCGGCGGCCTGGTCCTGACGGGCCTGTTCGCGGGCTCCGCGCTGCTCGCCGGCTTCGTCCTCTACAGCACCCGCGCCAAGAACCCCATGCTCCCGATGCGGCTGTTCCGCTCCCGGGCCTTCTCCGGCATCAACGCGGCGAGCCTGCTGATGTTCCTCGGCATGTTCGGCTCGATCTTCCTGCTCAGCCAGTACATGCAGGGCGTCCTCGGCTACTCGCCCACCGAGGCGGGGCTCAGGATGCTGCCCTGGACCGGCATGCCCATGCTCGTCGCCCCGATCGCCGGCATCCTGGCCGACCGCGTCGGCGGCCGCCCTGTCGTCGCGACGGGCCTCTTCCTCCAGGCCCTGGGCCTCGGCTACATGGCGGTCGTGGCCACGGCCGACGCCTCCTACGCGGCCCAGCTGCCCGCCCTGATCGTCAGCGGCATCGGCATGGCCCTGTTCTTCGCGCCCGCCTCGCACCTGGTGATGTCCAGCGTCCGGCCCCACGAGCAGGGCATCGCCTCGGGGGCCAACAACGCCCTGCGCGAGGTCGGGGGAGCGCTCGGCATCGCCGTCATGGCGTCGATCTTCGCGGCCCAGGGCGGCTACGAGACCGGCCAGACCTTCGTCGACGGCATGCGACCCGCCCTGGTGACGGGCTCCGCGGTGGTCGCCCTCGCGGGCGTCGCGGCCCTGCTGATCCCCACCCGCCGCCGCACGGAACACCGACAGGTCCCGGCGAAACCGGCACCGGTACTGGAGACGGCCTCCCGCTGACCGAAAGACGGCACGAGGCTCCGCCGCCTGCCCTGGAAGCCGCCACGCGCGCGTGCGGCCCCGCTCCCCGCGAGCAGGGCCGCACGCACGCGTGCCCGGCGCCGTCAGTGCCGTCTCGTACTCTTGAGCCCGTGCAGGAACTCCACGACGCCCCCCTCGCCCCGCTGACCACCTTCCGGCTGGGCGGCCCCGCGACCCGGCTGATCACCGCGACGACGGACGACGAGGTGATCGCCGTCGTCCGCGAAGCCGACGAGACGGGCACCCCGCTGCTGCTCATCGGCGGCGGCTCGAACCTGGTCATCGGCGACAAGGGCTTCGACGGCACGGCCCTCGTCATCGCCACCAAGGGCTTCTCCCTCGACGGCACGAAGCTGGAGCTCGCGGCCGGAGAAGTGTGGACCGACGCCGTCGCCCGCACGGTCGAGGCGGGCCTGGCCGGCATCGAGTGCCTGGCCGGCATCCCCGGCTCGGCCGGCGCGACCCCCATCCAGAACGTCGGGGCGTACGGCCAGGAGGTGTCCTCCACGATCACCGAGGTCGTCGCGTACGACCGCCGCACCGGCGAGACGGTCACCCTGGCCAATGAGGACTGCGCCTTCTCCTACCGCCACAGCCGCTTCAAGTCCGACCCCGAGCGGTACGTGGTCCTGCGCGTCCGCTTCGCCCTGGAGGACGCCGACGGCCTCTCCGCCCCCCTCCGGTACGCCGAGACGGCCCGTGCCCTCGGTGTCGAAGCCGGCGACCGCGTCCCGCTCGCCTCGGCCCGTGACACGGTGCTCAAGCTGCGCGCCGGCAAGGGCATGGTCCTGGACCCCGAGGACCACGACACCTGGTCGGCCGGGTCGTTCTTCACCAACCCGATCCTCACGGACGCGGACTTCCAGACGTTCCGTGCCCGCGTGCACGACCGGCTCGGCGACGGGGTGGAACCGCCCGCCTACCCGGCCGGCGAGGGCCGTACCAAGACCTCCGCGGCCTGGCTGATCGACAAGGCCGGCTTCGAGAAGGGCTACGGCGACGGTCCGGCCCGGATCTCCACGAAGCACACGCTGGCGCTGACGAACCGGGGAGCCGCGACGACGGAGGATCTCCTCGCCCTGGCCCGTGAGGTCGTGGCCGGTGTGCGCGAGGCGTTCGGAATCACGCTGGTCAACGAGCCGGTGACGGTCGGGGTCAGCCTGTAGGTGTGCTGGGGCCGGGGCGTTGCGCAGCTCGGCGCGACGAGGTGCCGCTGCGCCCACCCGTGCCGCCCTTAGCGGCACGATTGCCCGCAGCTAAGCGGACCGGCAGCCGCCGTACGACGCAAGGGGACGTGTCGGGGGGTGTCCGCCCGCAGCGGTTGGCGCGTCAACGGACAGTCAGTCGGTACGCAAGTCGATCGCGCCGTTCCGAGGACGGACACCCCCCGGCGCGGCCCCGACCCACCCCCGGCGAGAAGGCGAAGGCGCGCACCCCCACACAGCCGCAAGGCATGCCCCGGCACGCGCTACGACACCAGCCACGCATCCACCCCCGCCAGCAGCTCCTCCTTCACCCCCTCCGGCGCCGCCGACCCCCGTACCGACTGCCGGGCCAGCTCCGCCAGCTCCGCGTCCGTGAAGCCGTGATGGACCCGCGCGATCTCGTACTGCGCCGCCAGCCGCGACCCGAACAGCAACGGATCGTCCGCGCCCAGCGCCAACGGCACCCCCGCCTCGAACAGCGTCCGCAGCGGCACGTCCTCCGGCTTCTCGTACACCCCCAGCGCCACGTTCGACGCCGGGCACACCTCGCAGGTCACCTGCCGGTCGGCCAGCCGCTTCATCAGCCGGGGATCCTCCGCCGCCCGCACCCCGTGCCCCACCCGGTTCGCCCCCAGGTCGTCCAGACAGTCACGCACCGACGACGGCCCCGCCAGCTCACCCCCGTGCGGCGCCGACAGCAGCCCGGCCTCCCGGGCGATCCCGAACGCCCGGTCGAAGTCCCGCGCCATGCCCCGCCGCTCGTCGTTCGACAGCCCGAACCCGACGACGCCCCGGTCCGCGTACCGCACCGCCAGCCGCGCCAGTGTCCGCGCGTCCAGCGGATGCTTCATCCGGTTCGCCGCGACCAGCACCCGCATCCCGAGCCCCGTCTCCCGCGACGTCGTCTCCACCGCGTCCAGGATGACCTCCAGCGCCGGGATCAGACCCCCCAGCCGCGGCGCGTAAGACGTCGGGTCGACCTGGATCTCCAGCCACCCCGACCCGTCCCGCAGATCCTCCTCCGCGGCCTCCCGCACCAGCCGCTGGATGTCCTCCGGCTCCCGCAGGCACGAGCGCGCCGCGTCGTACAGCCGCTGAAAGCGGAACCAGCCCCGCTCGTCCGTCGCCCGCAGACTCGGCGGCTCCCCGCTGGTCAGCGCCTCACTCAGCGCATCAGGCAACCGGACGCCGTACTTGTCGGCCAGTTCCAGCACCGTCGAGGGCCGCATCGACCCGGTGAAGTGCAGGTGCAGATGGGCTTTCGGCAGCTCAGAGACATCACGTACACGCTCCATCCCAGGATCCTGCCGTACGCCTCAGCCGTCCCGGTAGCGGTTTCCCCTTTAGTGGTCTTGCTCGCACAAACAATTGGGGCACATACCGAATCCGGTATGTGCCCCAGGCCCGGGGGCCGGCGAAGCGGACGTCAGTCCCGCGCCTCCGCCAGCAGCTTCTGGATCCGGCTCACGCCCTCGACGAGGTCCTCGTCGCCCAGCGCGTACGACAGCCGCAGGTACCCCGGCGTACCGAACGCCTCACCCGGCACCACCGCGACCTCGGCCTCCTCCAGGATCAGCGCGGCCAGCTCGACCGTGTCCTTGGGCCGCTTGCCCCGGATCTCCTTGCCGACCAGCGCCTTCACCGACGGGTACGCGTAGAACGCGCCCTCCGGCTCCGGGCAGACCACGCCGTCGATCTCGTTCAGCATCCGCACGATCGTCTTGCGGCGCCGGTCGAAGGCCTCACGCATCTTCGCGACGGCGTCCAGGTCACCGGAGACCGCGGCCAGCGCCGCGGCCTGGGCGACGTTGGAGACGTTGGACGTGGCGTGCGACTGGAGGTTCGTCGCCGCCTTGACGACGTCCTTGGGGCCGATGATCCACCCGACGCGCCAGCCGGTCATCGCGTACGTCTTCGCGACGCCGTTCACCACGATGCACTTGTCGCGCAGCTCGGGCAGCACCGCCGGCAGCGACACCGCGGAGGCACCGCCGTAGACCAGGTGCTCGTAGATCTCGTCGGTCAGCACCCACAGGCCGTGCTCGACCGCCCAGTGGCCGATCGCCTCGGTCTCCTGCTCGCTGTAGACCGCGCCGGTCGGGTTCGACGGCGAGACGAAGAGCACGACCTTCGTCTTCTCCGTACGGGCCGCCTCCAGCTGCTCGACGGTCACCCGGTAGCCGGTCGTCTCGTCCGCGACGACCTCCACCGGGACACCCCCGGCCAGGCGGATCGACTCCGGGTAGGTCGTCCAGTACGGCGCGGGCACGATGACCTCGTCGCCCGGGTCGAGGATCGCGGCGAAGGCCTCGTAGATGGCCTGCTTGCCACCGTTGGTGACGAGGATCTGCGAGGCGTCGACCTCGTAGCCCGAGTCGCGCAGCGTCTTCGCGGCGATCGCGGCCTTCAGCTCGGGCAGACCGCCCGCGGGCGTGTAGCGGTGGAACTTCGGGTTCTTGCAGGCCTCGATCGCGGCCTCGACGATGTAGTCCGGGGTCGGGAAGTCGGGCTCACCGGCGCCGAAGCCGATCACCGGCCGCCCGGCGGCCTTGAGGGCCTTGGCCTTGGCGTCCACGGCGAGGGTGGCGGACTCGGAGATCGCGCCGACTCGGGCGGAGACCCGGCGCTCGGTGGGAGGGGTTGCAGCGCTCATGGGCCCCATCGTTTCAGACAGGAAACGCGGGCGGCACGGGGGTTTCACAGACTGAACAACGCCGGGCAAACCCCTGAACAACAGTCCGGATCCCCCGCGCCGCCAGGTCGATCTTCAGTCGATATCCCGGGTTGCGAAGCCCTCCCGGCAGGCGATCTTCCGCCAACGTGCCCTTCCCGCGGTCCTATCTGTTCGACGACCGGCCGCAGACCACGTACACTCTCACCTCGTTGGCCTCCCGCAGGCCGCGCCCGTTCGGTGCACACCAAGCATCCGGACGGATGCGGTACGTTGGGGGACACACAAAGGGTCGTAGCTCAATTGGTAGAGCACTGGTCTCCAAAACCAGCGGTTGGGGGTTCAAGTCCCTCCGGCCCTGCTACACACACCTTCGCCAGGATGTGTGCGCATGTACGTACAGCAATGCACCGCCGTGCGGCTCAGACCGGGCGCGGCACGGCCACGACCCGGAATCAGGTGAGGACGAGTGACGGACGCCGTGGGCTCCATCGACATGCCTGATGCCCAGGACGAGGCGCCGGAGTCCAAGAAGACCCGCAAGGGCGGCAAGCGCGGCAAGAAGGGCCCGCTGAAGCGGCTTGCCCTCTTCTACCGCCAGATCGTCGCCGAGCTGCGCAAGGTCGTCTGGCCGACCCGCAACCAGCTCTCGACGTACACGACCGTGGTGATCATCTTCGTCGTCATCATGATCGGCCTGGTCACCGTGATTGACTATGGGCTCAGCAACGCCGCCAAGTACGTGTTCGGCTGAGTCGCCAGCGAAGAGCGCCGAGGTACCCGGCGCTCCTTTCGCATGTTCCACCCCTATGTATCCAGGAAGAAGCAGCCACCGTGTCTGACCCGAACGTGAACGACGCCATCGAGCCTGTCGAGTCCGTCGAGGACGAGCTCGACACCGTCGAGGGCGCGGACAGCGAGGACACCGAGACCTCCGCCGAGGTCGAGGCTGCCGACGCCGTCGCGGACGACGACGCCGCCGAGGCGGAGACCGAGGCCGAGACCGACGCAGAGGTCGCGGACGAGGCCGAGGAAGAGCCCGAGGACGACCGCGACCCGATCGAGAAGCTCCGCGAGGAACTGCGCGTCCTGCCCGGCGAGTGGTACGTGATCCACACCTACGCCGGCTACGAGAACCGCGTGAAGACCAACCTGGAGCAGCGCGCCGTCTCGCTGAACGTCGAGGACTACATCTTCCAGGCCGAGGTGCCGCAGGAAGAGGTCGTCCAGATCAAGAACGGCGACCGCAAGACGATCAAGCAGAACAAGCTCCCGGGCTACGTCCTGGTCCGCATGGACCTGACGAACGAGTCCTGGGGCGTCGTCCGCAACACCCCCGGCGTCACCGGCTTCGTGGGCAACGCCTACGACCCGTACCCGCTGACCCTGGACGAGATCGTCAAGATGCTCGCCCCGGAGGCCGAGGAGAAGGCCGCCCGCGAGGCCGCCGAGGCCGAGGGCAAGCCGGCTCCGCAGCGCAAGGTCGAGGTCCAGGTGCTGGACTTCGAGGTCGGCGACTCGGTCACCGTCACCGACGGCCCGTTCGCCACGCTGCAGGCGACCATCAACGAGATCAACCCCGACTCGAAGAAGGTCAAGGGCCTCGTCGAGATCTTCGGCCGCGAGACGCCGGTCGAGCTCTCCTTCGACCAGATCCAGAAGAACTAGCTCCGGAAGAACCAGATCCAGAAACTGGTTCTCTTCCGGACCCACCGCTTCCGCGCAGGTCAGGCGAACGCTCCGGCGCTTGTCTGACCTGCTCGGTTTTTGGCCGCGCATCTATACCCGTTATCGTTGTGCGGTATGCCTGCATCCGGGTGGTCCCCGGGCGTGGGCAGGACCCGAATCGAAAGGACCCGGAGAGCTATGCCTCCCAAGAAGAAGAAGGTCACGGGGCTCATCAAGCTCCAGATCCAGGCCGGTGCCGCCAACCCGGCCCCGCCGGTCGGCCCCGCGCTGGGTCAGCACGGCGTCAACATCATGGAGTTCTGCAAGGCCTACAACGCCGCGACCGAGTCGCAGCGTGGCTGGGTCATCCCGGTGGAGATCACGGTCTACGAGGACCGCTCCTTCACCTTCATCACCAAGACCCCGCCGGCCGCCAAGATGATCCTGAAGGCCGCGGGCATCGAGAAGGGCTCCGGCGAGCCGCACAAGACCAAGGTCGCGAAGATCACGCGTGACCAGGTCCGCGAGATCGCCACCACGAAGATGCCCGACCTCAACGCCAACGACCTGGACGCCGCCGAGAAGATCATCGCCGGCACCGCCCGTTCCATGGGCGTCACGGTCGAGGGCTGAGCCCCAACCTCCATCAGCAGAAGTGGCAGGGCCTGCTCGGCCCGGACCACGACTCCTAAGAATCCACAGGAGCAGTAGTGAGCAAGCGCAGCAAGTCCCTTCGCGCTGCGGACGCCAAGGTCGACCGGGAGAAGCTCTACGCCCCGCTCGAGGCCGTCCGTCTCGCCAAGGAGACCTCCACGACCAAGTTCGACGGCACCGTCGAGGTCGCCTTCCGCCTGGGTGTCGACCCGCGCAAGGCCGACCAGATGGTCCGTGGCACCGTGAACCTCCCGCACGGCACCGGTAAGACCGCCCGGGTCCTGGTCTTCGCGACCGGCGACCGTGCCGAGGCCGCGCGTGCCGCGGGCGCCGACATCGTCGGCGCCGACGAGCTGATCGACGAGGTGTCGAAGGGCCGTCTGGACTTCGACGCCGTCGTCGCCACCCCGGACCTCATGGGCAAGGTCGGCCGCCTCGGCCGCGTGCTCGGTCCGCGTGGTCTGATGCCGAACCCGAAGACCGGCACCGTCACCCCCGACACCGCCAAGGCCGTCACCGAGATCAAGGGCGGCAAGATCGAGTTCCGCGTCGACAAGCACTCGAACCTGCACTTCATCATCGGCAAGACGTCGTTCGACGACACCAAGCTGGTGGAGAACTACGGCGCGGCGCTGGAGGAGATCCTCCGTCTGAAGCCGTCCGCCGCCAAGGGTCGCTACATCAAGAAGGCCGCCATCACCACCACGATGGGCCCCGGCATTCCGGTCGACCCGAACCGCACCCGCAACCTCCTCGTCGAGGAGGACCCGGCCGCGGTCTGAGCCTCAGGCTCACCCAACCGGTCACGGGCCCCGCACCTCTCACAGGTGCGGGGCCCGTCCCCTTTTCCGGTACGCGCGTCCGCTGCCTGGGTTAACGTGCGGGAACCGGATGGGAACGGGGGACGTATGCAGGGCACGACCGTGCGCCGAGCGGGGCTGGTGCTCGCGCTGGTGACCGCGCTGGCGGGACCGGCCGCCTGCACCTCCCCGGACCCCGGAGACCGCCCCCGCGCGGACGACCGCGCCCCGAGCGGCAGCCACCGGGCCGTCCTGCGCTCCGCCGAGCGCGCCACCGAGCGGGCCGGATCCGCCCGGGTCGAGTCCACGACGACCATGGGCTCGCTGATGTCCATGACCGCCGACGGCACCCTCGGCTGGACCGACGGCATCACCGGCACCCTGACCATCACGTACACCGGCGGCACGATCGCCGACACCATGCGCCGGCTCGGCAGCACCTCGATGGAGGCCCGCTACCTGCCCGACGCCTACTACGCACGCATGGGCGAGAAGTTCGCCGAGCAGACCGGCGGCAAGAACTGGATCCGGTACGCGTACGACGACCTGGACGCACTCACGGGCGGCTCCGGGGCGCACCTCGGGGACCGGATGCGTACCAGCACGCCCAACCAGTCCGTGAAACTCCTGCTGGCCTCCGGGGACGTCAGGAAGGTCGGCGAGGAGACCGTGCGCGGCCGGCCCGCCACGCACTGGTCCGGCACCGTCGAGGCGACGGACGTCACCGACACCGCCCTGCGGAAGCAGCTCACCGAGGCCGGCGTCACCACCGAGACCGTCGACATCTGGATCGACCAGCGGAACCTGCTCGTCAAGAAGGTGGAGAAGGCCCGGGCGACGACGGGCCTGATGACCCAGACCGCCCATTACGGCGACTACGGCGTGCGGGTCCGGGCCGAGCGGCCCCCGCTGTCCGACACCGGCGACTTCGAGGACCTGATGCGGAAGCGGACCGGTACGCCCTGACCTCCCGGAGAATGCGGATAGATCACCTGTGCCCCTCTGGGATAGGCTCACGGCCTTGCTGTGCAGCAAGCATGCATTCCTTGGGGGGAATCAATGAAGAAGCACATACCTGTCGCCGGCCTGGGTGCCCTGGTCCTCGCCGCCGGCGTCGTCGGCTGCGGATCCGAGCAGTCGCCGGAGATGACGCCCGCCGCCGCCGTCGCCAAGGCGGCGAAGAACACGGAGGACATCACGTCCCTCCACTACCGCATGAGCGGTACGGCGCCGGAGTCCGGCAAGGTCAAGGGCGAGGCGTCGATGCGCCTGAAGCCCACGATCGCCATGAGCATGAAGGTCTCGGCGTCCGGCCAGACGGCCACCGCCGGTGAGACCGAGATCCGTCTCGTCGACAAGGCCATGTACATCGGTGGGGGAGCCGAGATGGCCAAGGAGATGGACGGCAAGACCTGGATGAAGTTCGACCTGTCCGGCTCCGACGCCGGCAAGGAACTGGACCAGCTGGGCTCCACCAGCCAGGCCGAGCAGAACCCGGCCGCCGAGTCCACGTTCCTCACGGGCGCCAAGGACGTGAAGAAGGTCGGCTCCGAGAAGGTCGACGGCGTCGAGACGACCCACTACACGGGCACGGTCACCCTCGCCGACCTCCGCGCCTCCCTCAAGAAGGACGACGCGGAGACCCGCGAGCGGCGCGAGAAGAGCATCAAGCAGTACGAGAAGATGGGCATCGACAAGCTCACGATGGACATGTGGATCGACGGTGACGACCACACCAAGCAGTTCCGCACCAAGGGCGACACCGACAAGGGCCCGCTCGACATGACCATCACCTTCCTCGACTACAACAAGCCGGTGGAGATCAAGGCCCCGCCCGCCAAGGACGTCGCCGACCTCGCCGACCTGTTCAAGGGCCTCGACGAGAGCTGATCCGTCTGCTTCTCTCTGGTCGGTCGTACGGGCGGATTTGCTTGACAGCGATTCGTTCCCGTACCCTCCTACAGAAGCCAAAGACCGCTGGTCGTTACCGCGCGCTCGGACGAGGGCGCGGTGGCCGAAGGATCCGCTGAACGGCGGACGACCCGCGCAGGTGACACAGGAGAAGCTCCCGGAGTCCGCCGCCCCGTGCGTGCGTGAAACCGGTCGAGCTACGCCCCGTGCGCTTGCGCCGGGGCGTTTCGTTTTCCCCAGTCCTCCTTCGGGTCCGCGCGGTCCGAATCACCCGGAAGGAGGCCGAGGCTCATGGCGAGGCCTGACAAGGTCGATGCCGTCGAGGAGATGCGGGACAAGTTCCGCAACTCCAACGGCGCCGTCGTTACCGCGTACACCGGTCTCACCGTGGCTCAGCTCCAGCAGCTGCGCCGTTCACTCGGTGAGAACGCTCAGTACCGTGTGGCGAAGAACACGCTGACCAAGATTGCGGCCAACGAGGCCGGGATCACCGCGATCGACGACCTCTTCACGGGTTCGTCGGCCGTCGCCTTCGTGACCGGTGACCCGGTCGAGGCGGCGAAGGGTCTCCGTGACTTCGCCAAGGACAACCCCAACCTGGTCATCAAGGGCGGCGTCCTTGACGGCAAGGCGTTGTCCGCAGATGAGATCAAGAAGCTTGCGGACCTCGAGTCCCGCGAGGTTCTGCTCTCCAAGCTGGCCGGTGCCATGAAGGGCAAGCAGTCGCAGGCTGCCTCTGTCTTCCAGGCGCTGCCGTCGAAGCTCGTCCGCACCGTGGACGCGCTCCGTGCCAAGCAGGACGAGCAGGGCGGTGCCGAGTAACTCGGCTCGCATCCCGGCCGCCGCTGCCTGAACGCGGCGACCGTAGCGGGCCACACGTACGCCCGCCTCACATGTACATCCGGCACCTGCCGATTTAGTGGAAGGACCGCCATCATGGCGAAGCTCAGCCAGGAAGACCTGCTCGCGCAGTTCGAGGAGATGACCCTCATCGAGCTCTCCGAGTTCGTGAAGGCGTTCGAGGAGAAGTTCGACGTCACCGCCGCCGCGGCCGCCCCGGTCGTCATGGCCGGTGGCGCCGGTGCCGCCGCCGGTGCCGAGGCCCCGGAGGAGAAGGACGAGTTCGACGTCATCCTCGCCGGCGCCGGTGACAAGAAGATCCAGGTCATCAAGGTCGTGCGTGAGCTCACCTCCCTGGGCCTGAAGGAGGCCAAGGACCTGGTCGACGGTGCGCCGAAGCCGGTTCTGGAGAAGGTCAACAAGGAGGCCGCCGACAAGGCCAAGGAGGCCCTCGAGGGCGCCGGTGCCTCCGTCGAGGTCAAGTAAGACCTCCCGGATCCGCCAGGATCCACGACACGTCCACCAGGACGTGTAACGCGTAAGCGCCGAGGAGCGATCATCCATCCGGGTGGTCGCTTCTCGGCGTTTCAGGGGTCCGGCCACGGTTGCCTTGCACCCTCTGTGGCGGGGGGTATGGTGATCTTCGTCGTGTCTCTGGGACGGCCCCGGTTCGGGCAGGGGGGCCTTGACGAACCGCACGCAGCGCGCAATTCTCAGGACGCGTCGTCACAAGGATCCGAATCCGAGGCATGGATCGGCGACGAAGAGGGCAGTATCAACGTGCGTTGAGGGCAGGGCCTTGTCGCAGGAGTGGAACAACGAGGGTGAACACGGGTTCCAGAACCCGCACTGGACATCAGTGTGCCGAGTGGCTACACTGACCCTTTGCGCTGCCTGTTAGCTGTCCCCTGCCCGTCACCAGGGGTCTGCCCTCGCCCGAGCATCGAGACAAGACCACGTCTGACCAGGCCTTTCGGTCCTGTCGGCACAGCTTGTCTCCGTGTACGGGAGAGGGGCCGGTACGCGCGTAGTGAGTCCGAGCCCTCGGAAGGACCCCCTCTTGGCCGCCTCGCGCAACGCCTCGACCGCGAATACGAACAACGGCGCCAGCACCGCCCCGCTGCGCATCTCTTTTGCAAAGATCAAGGAGCCTCTCGAGGTTCCCAACCTGCTCGCGCTGCAGACCGAGAGCTTCGACTGGCTGCTCGGCAACACGGCCTGGCAGAGTCGGGTCGAGGAGGCTCTGGAGAACGGTCAGGACGTCCCCACCAAGTCCGGGCTCGAGGAGATCTTCGAGGAGATCTCCCCGATCGAGGACTTCAGCGGGTCGATGTCGCTGACGTTCCGGGACCACCGCTTCGAGCCGCCGAAGAACTCGATCGACGAGTGCAAGGAGCGCGACTTCACGTACGCGGCCCCGCTCTTCGTCACCGCTGAGTTCACCAACAACGAGACCGGCGAGATCAAGTCCCAGACGGTCTTCATGGGCGACTTCCCGCTCATGACGAACAAGGGCACCTTCGTCATCAACGGCACCGAGCGTGTCGTGGTGTCGCAGCTGGTCCGTTCCCCCGGTGTCTACTTCGACTCCTCCATCGACAAGACGTCCGACAAGGACATCTTCTCCGCCAAGATCATCCCGTCCCGGGGTGCCTGGCTGGAGATGGAGATCGACAAGCGCGACATGGTCGGTGTCCGCATCGACCGCAAGCGCAAGCAGTCCGTCACCGTCCTGCTCAAGGCGCTCGGCTGGACCACCGAGCAGATCCTCGAGGAGTTCGGCGAGTACGAGTCCATGCGCGCCACCCTGGAGAAGGACCACACCCAGGGCCAGGACGACGCGCTGCTCGACATCTACCGCAAGCTGCGTCCGGGCGAGCCCCCCACGCGTGAGGCCGCGCAGACGCTGCTCGAGAACCTGTACTTCAACCCCAAGCGCTACGACCTGGCCAAGGTCGGCCGCTACAAGGTCAACAAGAAGCTGGGCACGGACACCCCGCTGGACGCCGGGATCCTGACCGTCGAGGACATCATCGCGACGATCAAGTACCTGGTGAAGCTGCACGCCGGCGAGACCGAGACGGTCGGGGACAACGGCACGTCCGTGGTCGTCGAGACCGACGACATCGACCACTTCGGCAACCGCCGCCTGCGCAGCGTCGGCGAGCTCATCCAGAACCAGGTCCGTACGGGTCTGGCGCGTATGGAGCGTGTCGTCCGCGAGCGGATGACGACCCAGGACGTCGAGGCGATCACGCCGCAGACCCTGATCAACATCCGGCCGGTCGTCGCCTCCATCAAGGAGTTCTTCGGCACCAGCCAGCTGTCCCAGTTCATGGACCAGAACAACCCGCTGTCGGGTCTGACGCACAAGCGGCGTCTGTCCGCGCTCGGCCCGGGTGGTCTGTCCCGTGAGCGGGCCGGCTTCGAGGTCCGTGACGTGCACCCGTCGCACTACGGCCGCATGTGCCCGATCGAGACCCCCGAAGGCCCGAACATCGGTCTGATCGGCTCGCTCGCCACCTACGGCCGCGTGAACGCGTTCGGTTTCGTCGAGACCCCGTACCGCAAGGTGTTCGAGGGCCAGGTCACCGACCAGGTCGACTACCTCACGGCCGACGAGGAGGACCGCTTCGTCATCGCGCAGGCCAACGCGCCGCTGACGGACGACCTCCGCTTCGCCGAGGCCCGCGTGCTCGTCCGCCGCAAGGGCGGCGAGGTCGACTACGTCGGCCCCGAGGACGTGGACTACATGGACGTCTCGCCGCGCCAGATGGTGTCGGTCGCGACCGCCATGATCCCCTTCCTCGAGCACGACGACGCCAACCGTGCCCTCATGGGCGCGAACATGATGCGTCAGGCCGTGCCGCTGATTAAGTCCGAGTCCCCGCTCGTCGGCACCGGCATGGAGTACCGCTCCGCGGTCGACGCCGGCGACGTGGTCAAGGCCGAGAAGCCCGGTGTGGTCCAGGAGGTCTCCGCGGACTACATCACCACCGCCAACGACGACGGCACGTACATCACGTACCGCCTGGCCAAGTTCGCCCGCTCCAACCAGGGCACCTCGGTCAACCAGAAGGTCATCGTCAACGAGGGCGACCGGATCATCGAGGGCCAGGTCCTGGCCGACGGTCCGGCCACCCAGAACGGCGAGATGGCGCTGGGCAAGAACCTGCTCGTGGCGTTCATGCCGTGGGAGGGTCACAACTACGAGGACGCGATCATCCTGTCGCAGCGCCTCGTGCAGGACGACGTCCTCTCCTCGATCCACATCGAGGAGCACGAGGTCGACGCCCGTGACACCAAGCTCGGCCCCGAGGAGATCACCCGGGACATCCCGAACGTCTCCGAGGAGGTCCTCGCCGACCTCGACGAGCGCGGCATCATCCGCATCGGTGCCGAGGTCATCGCCGGCGACATCCTCGTCGGCAAGGTGACCCCCAAGGGTGAGACCGAGCTGACCCCGGAGGAGCGCCTGCTGCGCGCGATCTTCGGTGAGAAGGCCCGTGAGGTCCGTGACACCTCGCTGAAGGTGCCGCACGGCGAGACCGGCAAGGTCATCGGCGTCCGCGTCTTCGACCGCGAGGAGGGCGACGAGCTTCCCCCCGGTGTGAACCAGCTGGTGCGCGTCTACGTCGCGCAGAAGCGCAAGATCACCGACGGTGACAAGCTCGCCGGCCGCCACGGCAACAAGGGCGTCATCTCGAAGATCCTGCCGATCGAGGACATGCCGTTCCTGGAGGACGGCACCCCGGTCGACATCATCCTCAACCCGCTCGGTGTGCCGTCCCGAATGAACCCGGGACAGGTGCTGGAGATCCACCTCGGCTGGCTCGCCAGCCAGGGCTGGGACGTCTCCGGTCTCGCCGACGACTGGGCGCAGCGTCTGCAGGCCATCGACGCCGACCAGGTCCCGCCGCGGACCAACGTCGCGACGCCGGTCTTCGACGGTGCCCGCGAGGACGAGCTGGCCGGTCTGCTGGAGCACACCATCCCGAACCGCGACGGCGAGCGCATGGTGCTCCCGTCCGGCAAGGCGCGGCTGTTCGACGGCCGTTCCGGTGAGCCCTTCCCGGAGCCGATCTCGGTCGGCTACATGTACATCCTCAAGCTGCACCACCTGGTCGACGACAAGCTGCACGCCCGCTCGACCGGCCCCTACTCCATGATCACCCAGCAGCCGCTGGGTGGTAAGGCCCAGTTCGGTGGCCAGCGCTTCGGTGAGATGGAGGTGTGGGCGCTGGAGGCGTACGGCGCCGCTTACGCCCTCCAGGAGCTGCTGACCATCAAGTCCGACGACGTCACCGGCCGCGTGAAGGTCTACGAGGCCATCGTCAAGGGCGAGAACATCCCCGAGCCCGGCATCCCCGAGTCCTTCAAGGTGCTCATCAAGGAGATGCAGTCTCTCTGCCTGAACGTGGAGGTGCTGTCCAGCGACGGTATGTCCATCGAGATGCGTGACACCGACGAGGACGTCTTCCGCGCTGCGGAGGAGCTCGGCATCGACCTGTCCCGGCGCGAGCCGAGCAGCGTCGAAGAGGTCTGACGGGAGTTCGGCGGACCTTGGGAAACCCAAGGTCCGCCGGCCCCAGGACCCCCGTTTCAGACCACAGACTTACAACCCTGAGAGGGATTGACGCATAGTGCTCGACGTCAACTTCTTCGACGAGCTCCGGATCGGCCTGGCCACCGCTGACGACATCCGTCAGTGGAGCCACGGCGAGGTCAAGAAGCCCGAGACCATCAACTACCGCACGCTCAAGCCCGAAAAGGACGGACTCTTCTGCGAGAAGATCTTCGGTCCGACCCGGGACTGGGAGTGCTACTGCGGCAAGTACAAGCGCGTCCGCTTCAAGGGCATCATCTGTGAGCGCTGCGGTGTCGAGGTGACTCGCGCCAAGGTGCGTCGTGAGCGGATGGGCCACATCGAGCTGGCCGCTCCCGTCACGCACATCTGGTACTTCAAGGGCGTCCCGTCGCGTCTGGGCTACCTGCTCGACCTCGCCCCGAAGGACCTGGAGAAGGTCATCTACTTCGCGGCGTACATGATCACGTACGTCGACGAGGAGCGCCGTACGCGTGACCTGCCCTCGCTGGAGGCCCACGTCTCCGTCGAGCGCCAGCAGATCGAGCAGCGCCGCGACGCCGACCTGGAGGCCCGCGCAAAGAAGCTCGAGACCGACCTAGCCGAGCTGGAGGCCGAGGGCGCCAAGGCCGACGTGCGCCGCAAGGTGCGTGAGGGTGCCGAGCGCGAGATGAAGCAGCTGCGCGACCGTGCGCAGCGCGAGATCGACCGTCTCGACGAGGTGTGGAACCGCTTCAAGAACCTCAAGGTCCAGGACCTGGAGGGCGACGAGCTGCTCTACCGCGAGCTGCGTGACCGCTTCGGCACGTACTTCGACGGTTCGATGGGTGCCGCGGCGCTGCAGAAGCGCCTGGAGTCCTTCGACCTCGACGAGGAGGCCGAGAAGCTCCGCGAGATCATTCGCACCGGCAAGGGCCAGAAGAAGACCCGTGCGCTCAAGCGCCTGAAGGTCGTCTCCGCGTTCCTGCAGACCAGCAACAGCCCCAAGGGCATGGTGCTCGACTGCGTGCCGGTCATCCCGCCGGACCTGCGTCCGATGGTGCAGCTGGACGGTGGCCGCTTCGCGACCTCCGACCTGAACGACCTGTACCGCCGTGTGATCAACCGGAACAACCGTCTGAAGCGCCTGCTGGACCTGGGTGCTCCGGAGATCATCGTCAACAACGAGAAGCGCATGCTTCAGGAGGCTGTTGACGCCCTCTTCGACAACGGTCGTCGTGGTCGCCCGGTCACCGGTCCGGGTAACCGCCCGCTGAAGTCCCTCAGCGACATGCTGAAGGGTAAGCAGGGTCGCTTCCGTCAGAACCTGCTCGGTAAGCGTGTGGACTACTCCGCGCGTTCCGTGATCGTCGTCGGTCCGCAGCTGAAGCTGCACCAGTGCGGTCTGCCGAAGGCGATGGCGCTGGAGCTCTTCAAGCCGTTCGTGATGAAGCGCCTGGTCGACCTGAACCACGCGCAGAACATCAAGAGCGCCAAGCGCATGGTCGAGCGCGGCCGCACGGTCGTGTACGACGTGCTGGAAGAGGTCATCGCGGAGCACCCGGTTCTGCTGAACCGTGCGCCCACGCTGCACCGCCTCGGCATCCAGGCCTTCGAGCCGCAGCTGGTCGAGGGCAAGGCCATCCAGATCCACCCGCTCGTCTGCACCGCGTTCAACGCGGACTTCGACGGTGACCAGATGGCCGTCCACCTGCCGCTCTCCGCGGAGGCGCAGGCCGAGGCCCGCATCCTGATGCTGTCCTCGAACAACATCCTCAAGCCCGCCGACGGCCGTCCGGTGACGATGCCGACCCAGGACATGGTCCTCGGTCTGTTCTTCCTCACCACCGACGGTGAGATGCGCGAGCTGAAGGGCGAGGGTCGTTCCTTCGCCTCGGTCGCCGAGGCGATCATGGCCTTCGACGCGGGCGAGCTGTCGCTCCAGTCGAGGATCGACGTCCGCTTCCCGGTCGGCACCATCCCGCCGCGCGGCTGGACCCCGCCGGCGCGCGAGGAGGGCGAGCCCGAGTGGCAGCAGGGTGACAGCTTCCGGCTGAACACCACGCTGGGCCGTGCGCTCTTCAACGAGCTGCTGCCCGAGGACTACCCGTTCGTCGACTACGAGGTCGGCAAGAAGCAGCTCTCCGAGATCGTCAACGACCTCGCCGAGCGCTACCCGAAGGTCATCGTGGCGGCGACGCTCGACAACCTGAAGGCGGCCGGCTTCTACTGGGCGACCCGTTCCGGCGTCACCGTCGCCATCTCCGACGTCGTCGTTCCCGAGGCGAAGAAGGAGATCGTCCGCGGGTACGAGGCGCAGGACGAGAAGGTCCAGAAGCAGTACGAGCGCGGTCTGATCACCAAGGACGAGCGCACGCAGGAGCTCATCGCGATCTGGACCAAGGCGACCAACGAGGTCGCCGAGGCGATGAACGACAACTTCCCGAAGACCAACCCGATCTTCATGATGGTGAACTCGGGTGCACGAGGCAACATGATGCAGATGCGTCAGATCGCCGGTATGCGTGGTCTGGTGTCGAACGCGAAGAACGAGACGATCCCGCGGCCCATCAAGGCCTCGTTCCGCGAGGGTCTGTCCGTGCTGGAGTACTTCATCTCCACGCACGGTGCCCGTAAGGGTCTGGCGGACACCGCTCTGCGTACCGCCGACTCGGGTTACCTCACGCGTCGTCTGGTCGACGTCTCCCAGGACGTCATCATTCGCGAGGAGGACTGCGGCACCGAGCGCGGTCTGCGTCTGAAGATCGCCGACCGGAACGCCGAGGGCGCGCTGATCAAGACGGAGAACGTCGAGACCTCCGTGTACGCGCGCTGCCTCGCCGAGGACATCGTCGTGGACGGGCAGGTGCTGGCCCCGGCCGGTACCGACCTGGGCGACGTCCTCATCGAGGAGCTCGTGCAGCGCGGCGTCGAGGAGGTCAAGACCCGCTCGGTCCTGACCTGCGAGTCCGCCGTCGGCACCTGCGCGATGTGCTACGGCCGTTCGCTGGCCACCGGCAAGCTGGTCGACATCGGTGAGGCGGTCGGCATCATCGCCGCCCAGTCCATCGGTGAGCCCGGTACCCAGCTGACGATGCGTACCTTCCACACCGGCGGTGTGGCCGGTGACGACATCACCCAGGGTCTGCCGCGTGTCGTCGAGCTCTTCGAGGCCCGTACCCCGAAGGGTGTCGCCCCGATCTCCGAGGCCTCCGGCCGCGTCCGGATCGAGGAGACCGAGAAGACCAAGAAGATCGTCATCACGCCGGACGACGGCAGCGACGAGACGGCGTACCCGATCTCGAAGCGCGCCCGACTCCTGGTCAGCGAGGGCGAGCACGTCGAGGTGGGCCAGAAGCTCACCGTGGGTGCCACCAACCCGCACGACGTGCTGCGCATCCTGGGCCAGCGTGCCGTCCAGGTCCACCTGGTCGGCGAGGTCCAGAAGGTCTACAACTCGCAGGGTGTGTCGATCCACGACAAGCACATCGAGATCATCATCCGGCAGATGCTGCGCCGCGTGACGATCATCGAGTCCGGCGACGCCGAGCTGCTGCCCGGCGAGCTGGTCGAGCGCTCGAAGTTCGAGCACGAGAACCGTCGTGTGGTCCAGGAGGGCGGTCACCCGGCCTCCGGTCGTCC
The DNA here is from genome assembly GCF_040628815.1 of Streptomyces sp. NPDC006140. Taxonomy (NCBI): domain Bacteria; kingdom Bacillati; phylum Actinomycetota; class Actinomycetes; order Kitasatosporales; family Streptomycetaceae; genus Streptomyces; species Streptomyces sp. NPDC006140. The sequence goes on from NZ_JBEXTS010000011.1 coordinate 216,553, forward strand.
GCAGCTCATGGGTATCACCAAGGCCTCGCTGGCCACGGAGTCCTGGCTGTCGGCGGCGTCCTTCCAGGAGACGACCAGGGTCCTCACGGACGCGGCGATCAACGCCAAGTCCGACTCCCTGATCGGCCTCAAGGAGAACGTCATCATCGGTAAGCTCATCCCGGCCGGTACGGGTCTGTCCCGCTACCGCAACATCCGGGTCGAGCCGACCGAGGAGGCCAAGGCCGCGATGTACTCGGCCGTCGGCTACGACGACATCGACTACTCGCCGTTCGGCACGGGCTCCGGCCAGGCCGTGCCGCTGGAGGACTACGACTACGGTCCGTACAACCAGTAAGCGAGTCGCTTGATCCGAGGGCGGTCATCCTGCGGGGTGACCGCCCTTCGGCGTTTCTCGGCACCCTCAAACGGTTCCCATGTAGTTTTCAATCAGTTCGACATCTTCTCGATCCTTGGGGCGATCGGACCTTCTCTTCCACTCAAGTACATCGACGAGCGGGCAGAAAGGAATTCCCTCTGTCACCTCTGCCGAGCTGATCAAAGTGTCTGCATCCTGTGTCCCCGGGAGCCATCGATCGAAGATTTCGACGTGGCCACCGAAGAGCACTACCATCAAACCGTGCCCAGAAGGGGGAACCATCGCTTCCCCCATGCTGAGTGCGATCTTCCAGGCATCATTTCTTGCAACGATGTCGAGATCGCCGATGTCTTGGCGAAGGCCGTGTGCGAGCAGAGGCCCACTGCCGGCAACTACATAGTCGGTCGACGGCAGGCCCAGAGAAATTAGCTCCCGAATGAATGGGTGCTGCCTGAGTTCCAAAGAATCCCCTAGAGTATTGGCAGCCCAACTGCCGCGCGTGCAGCGATGCTCATGGCCAAGGCCGCGATGACGCTGGCCAGCGTACCGACGAGGAAGTACTTGGATGCGTGGTTGACGTGATCGACCGGAGCACGCGCCAACGCCTTGGCCGCCAGCACCAGCGCCGCTGCATCTGGCTGGCCCGCGGCCAGGAAGGCGAAGAGGAGGCCCCGCTCGATGAGGCCGATGACTCTGCCGCCGCTGCGGATCAGTGCCAGAGCGGAGTCTCTGTTCTGGCCGTCCGGGAGTGCGTAGACCTCCTCGACTACCGGATCAGTGGCCTTCTTGACCAATGCGCCTCCGCCGAATACAGCGATCAGCAAGGCGGACAACATCACGGCCAGCGTGTCATTGTGTAACACGTCGCTTCCCATTGAAACGAGTTTGCTCCAGGCAGTCCATAGGCCGACAATAATCGCAAGCGTTATGGAAATGTATCCTGCGCCTTTGCTGGCGCTGATAGGTGCCGGGAAAAGCGGCGTCTTTACGGAGAATCCCGCGGCAGCTATGGAGGAGTTGCGGGACAGTAGGATGCAGCCGATTGCCAGAAATGTGACTGCTGCCAACGCGCACCATGGTCTGGGTTCCCGCACGTATGGAGCGATCGTGTAACTTCCGTACACCACTGTGGAGCAAACTGTCATTCCGGGGCGAGTCGAGAACCACTTGCGCTCCCAGGACACGACCAGTGGTGCTGCCAGACCGAACAGAACACGCGCCGCCTCCAAAAGTTCCCCCACTAGCTTTTGAGGTGACCGAGTAAGTCCGGTGAGATGCTAGCGCTGGTACGCAGGAGGAGACGGAAGGTAATCAGCCATGATTCGCCCGGCCTGCCGTCACGGAGCGCGGCGCGATACGGGCATCTTTGCCAGGTGTGGCGCATCATGGAAGGACTCCGGCCCCGGGGAGGTGCTCCGTGTCGCAGCCGCCCTATCCGTCCTGGCAGCCCTGGCAGGGGTCCAGGGTGCCGTCGATGCTCGCCTCGCACGCCGATCGGGAGCGGGCCGTGGACGTGCTCAGAGCGGGGTACGGCGAGGGGCGGATGGAGCACGGGGAGTTCGAGAAGCGGGTGGCGCGGGCGTATGCCGCGCGGACCGTGGGGGAGCTGGCGCTGCTCGTCGCCGATCTGCCGCAGGGGCCGGTGCCGCAGTCGGTGCCGGCCGTGTCCGTGCCGCCGGCGTTCCTGCCGGTGCCGCGGGCACAGACGAACGGGAAGGCGGTCGCCGCCGCGGTGTGCGGGCTGCTGTGCGTGCCGAGCATGGGGCTGACCGGGATCCCGGCCGTCGTCCTCGGGCATGTGGCGCGGGCCGAGATCCGCAGCCGCGGGGAGCTGGGGGACGGGCTCGCGCTGACCGGACTCGTGCTCGGATGGTTGTCCACGGCAGGCTGGGCACTCGTCCTGGTGTTGCTCACCGTGGTGTCCATCGCGGCCGGCTGACCCCGCAGGAGCCGCCTGCGAGGACGGTGTGCAAATCGGGCGGCCGCCACTGAATTGAAGATCGACAACGGCCCAGGGTCTTGACATGTCCCGCCTGGCGATGCGGGCGGCGTCCATTTGTTTTGACCGCAGCGAATGCGATAGGTACGCTCAGACCTTGTGCCTGGGGTGTGCCCTGGCTCCCGTGCGTGCCTTCAAACCGCACGGCGAGCTGATACCGGCCACCGTAATCTGCGCTTAATTCTGCCTGGCGGCGGGAGTCCGCGGGATTCGACACACCCGACCGCGTGGGTCGGCGACGTTCCAGGTTAGCTGTACCCATCGGCACACAGAAACCGGAGAAGTAGTGCCTACGATCCAGCAGCTGGTCCGCAAGGGCCGGCAGGACAAGGTCGAGAAGAACAAGACGCCCGCACTCGAGGGTTCCCCTCAGCGTCGTGGCGTCTGCACGCGTGTGTTCACGACCACCCCGAAGAAGCCGAACTCGGCCCTCCGTAAGGTCGCGCGTGTGCGTCTGACCAGCGGCATCGAGGTCACGGCTTACATTCCGGGTGAGGGACACAACCTGCAGGAGCACTCCATCGTGCTCGTGCGCGGCGGCCGTGTGAAGGACCTGCCGGGTGTTCGCTACAAGATCATCCGCGGCTCCCTCGACACCCAGGGTGTCAAGAACCGCAAGCAGGCCCGCAGCCGTTACGGCGCCAAGAAGGAGAAGTAAGAATGCCTCGTAAGGGCCCCGCCCCGAAGCGTCCGGTCATCATCGACCCGGTCTACGGCTCTCCTCTGGTGACCTCCCTGATCAACAAGGTGCTGCTGAACGGCAAGCGCTCCACCGCCGAGCGCATCGTCTACGGCGCCATGGAGGGCCTGCGCGAGAAGACCGGCAACGACCCGGTCATCACGCTGAAGCGCGCTCTCGAGAACATCAAGCCGACCCTCGAGGTCAAGTCCCGCCGTGTCGGTGGTGCCACCTACCAGGTTCCGGTCGAGGTCAAGCCCGGCCGTGCCAACACCCTGGCGCTGCGCTGGCTCGTCGGTTACTCCCGCGCCCGTCGCGAGAAGACCATGACCGAGCGTCTGCTCAACGAGCTCCTCGACGCCAGCAACGGCCTGGGTGCCGCTGTGAAGAAGCGCGAGGACACGCACAAGATGGCCGAGTCCAACAAGGCCTTCGCGCACTACCGCTGGTAGTCGCAGACCCCATCGAGACCGAGAGAAGACTGAAGCCTTATGGCTACCACTTCGCTTGACCTGGCCAGGGTCCGCAACATCGGGATCATGGCCCACATCGACGCGGGCAAGACGACCACCACCGAGCGGATCCTGTTCTACACCGGCGTTTCGTACAAGATCGGTGAGGTCCACGACGGCGCTGCCACCATGGACTGGATGGAGCAGGAGCAGGAGCGTGGCATCACGATCACCTCTGCTGCCACCACCTGTCACTGGCCGCTCGAGGGCGACGACTACACCATCAACATCATCGACACGCCGGGGCACGTCGACTTCACCGTCGAGGTGGAGCGCTCCCTGCGCGTGCTCGACGGTGCCGTGACGGTGTTCGACGGTGTCGCCGGTGTCGAGCCGCAGTCCGAGACGGTGTGGCGTCAGGCCGACCGTTACGGCGTGCCGCGCATCTGCTTCGTCAACAAGCTGGACCGTACCGGCGCCGAGTTCCACCGCTGCGTGGACATGATCTCGGACCGCCTGGGCGCGCAGCCGCTGGTCATGCAGCTGCCGATCGGCGCGGAGGCGGACTTCAAGGGCGTCATCGACCTCGTGACGATGAAGGCCCTGGTCTGGTCGGCCGAGGCGACCAAGGGCGAGATGTACGACACCGTCGACATCCCGGACACCCACGTCGAGGCTGCCGAGGAGTACCGCGGCAAGCTGCTCGAGGCCGTCGCCGAGAACGACGAAGAGCTGATGGAGCTGTACCTGGAGGGCACCGAGCCCACCGTGGAGCAGCTCTACGCCGCGATCCGTCGCATCACCATCGCGTCCGGCAAGGGCGGCGGCACCACCGTCACCCCCGTGTTCTGCGGCACCGCGTTCAAGAACAAGGGCGTCCAGCCCCTGCTCGACGCGGTCGTGCGCTACCTGCCCACCCCGCTCGACGTCGAGGCCATCGAGGGCCACGACGTCAAGGACCCGGAGCAGGTCATCGCGCGCAAGCCGTCGGACGAGGAGCCCCTCGCCGCGCTCGCGTTCAAGATCATGAGCGACCCGCACCTCGGCAAGCTCACCTTCGTCCGGGTCTACTCGGGCCGCCTGGAGTCGGGCACGCAGGTGCTCAACTCCGTCAAGGGCAAGAAGGAGCGCATCGGCAAGATCTACCGCATGCACGCCAACAAGCGTGAGGAGATCGAGTCGGTGGGCGCCGGCGACATCGTCGCCGTCATGGGCCTGAAGCAGACCACCACCGGTGAGACGCTGTCCGACGACAAGAACCCGGTGATCCTGGAGTCCATGGACTTCCCGGCGCCGGTCATCCAGGTCGCCATCGAGCCCAAGTCGAAGGGCGACCAGGAGAAGCTGGGCGTCGCGATCCAGCGCCTGGCCGAGGAGGACCCGTCCTTCCAGGTCCACTCGGACGAGGAGACCGGCCAGACCATCATCGGCGGTATGGGCGAGCTGCACCTCGAGGTGCTGGTCGACCGCATGCGCCGTGAGTTCAAGGTCGAGGCCAACGTCGGCAAGCCGCAGGTCGCCTACCGCGAGACGATCCGCAAGGCCGTCGAGAAGGTCGAGTTCACCCACAAGAAGCAGACGGGTGGTACCGGCCAGTTCGCCCGCGTCATCATCGCGATCGAGCCGATCGAGGGCGGCGACGCCTCGTACGAGTTCATCAACAAGGTGACCGGTGGCCGTGTGCCGAAGGAGTACATCCCTTCGGTGGACGCCGGTGCGCAGGAGGCCATGCAGTTCGGCATCCTCGCCGGTTACGAGATGACCGGTGTCCGCGTGACGCTGCTCGACGGTGCCTACCACGAGGTCGACTCCTCCGAGCTCGCGTTCAAGATCGCCGGTTCGCAGGCCTTCAAGGAGGCCGCGCGCAAGGCCAGCCCCGTGCTGCTCGAGCCGATGATGGCCGTCGAGGTCACCACGCCCGAGGACTACATGGGTGAGGTCATCGGCGACATCAACTCCCGCCGTGGTCAGATCCAGGCCATGGAGGAGCGGGCCGGTGCCCGCGTCGTGAAGGGCCTCGTGCCCCTTTCGGAGATGTTCGGCTACGTCGGCGACCTGCGCAGCAAGACGTCCGGCCGTGCGAGCTACTCCATGCAGTTCGACTCCTACGCCGAGGTTCCGCGGAACGTCGCCGAGGAGATCATCGCGAAGGCCAAGGGCGAGTAACGCACCGCGTCTACACGCCGTAGGCTTGACTCCGGAGCCTTGAGGGGCATTCCGCCGCAATCGTGGTGAGAGTGCCCCAGGGGCCCGGGCTTTCCAGCAAAGATCACCTGGCGCCGATGAGTAAGGCGTACCAGAACCACTCCACAGGAGGACCCCAGTGGCGAAGGCGAAGTTCGAGCGGACTAAGCCGCACGTCAACATCGGCACCATCGGTCACATCGACCACGGTAAGACGACCCTCACGGCCGCCATTACCAAGGTGCTGCACGACGCGTACCCGGACCTGAACGAGGCCTCGGCCTTCGACCAGATCGACAAGGCTCCTGAGGAGCGCCAGCGCGGTATCACCATCTCCATCGCGCACGTCGAGTACCAGACCGAGACGCGTCACTACGCCCACGTCGACTGCCCCGGTCACGCGGACTACATCAAGAACATGATCACGGGTGCGGCGCAGATGGACGGCGCCATCCTCGTGGTCGCCGCCACCGACGGCCCGATGCCGCAGACCAAGGAGCACGTGCTCCTGGCCCGCCAGGTCGGCGTTCCGTACATCGTCGTCGCCCTGAACAAGGCCGACATGGTGGACGACGAGGAGATCCTGGAGCTCGTCGAGCTCGAGGTCCGTGAGCTGCTCTCCGAGTACGAGTTCCCGGGCGACGACGTTCCCGTCGTCAAGGTCTCCGCTCTGAAGGCCCTCGAGGGCGACAAGGAGTGGGGCAACTCCGTCCTCGAGCTCATGAACGCCGTCGACACCGCGATCCCGGAGCCGGAGCGCGACGTCGACAAGCCGTTCCTCATGCCGATCGAGGACGTCTTCACGATCACCGGTCGCGGTACGGTCGTCACCGGCCGTATCGAGCGTGGTGTCCTGAAGGTCAACGAGACCGTCGACATCATCGGCATCAAGCCGGAGAAGACCACCACCACGGTCACCGGCATCGAGATGTTCCGCAAGCTGCTCGACGAGGGCCAGGCCGGTGAGAACGTCGGTCTGCTCCTCCGTGGCATCAAGCGCGAGGACGTCGAGCGCGGCCAGGTCATCATCAAGCCGGGCTCGGTCACGCCGCACACGGAGTTCGAGGCGCAGGCCTACATCCTGTCCAAGGACGAGGGTGGCCGCCACACGCCGTTCTTCAACAACTACCGCCCGCAGTTCTACTTCCGTACGACGGACGTGACCGGCGTGGTGACCCTCCCCGAGGGCACCGAGATGGTCATGCCGGGTGACAACACCGAGATGAAGGTGGAGCTCATCCAGCCCGTCGCCATGGAGGAGGGCCTGAAGTTCGCCATCCGTGAGGGTGGCCGGACCGTGGGCGCCGGCCAGGTCACCAAGATCAACAAGTGAGTCTTCGGACTGGCTTGAGGGTCCACTGACCTGAGTGGCTCGAAGGGGCCCGTACGACTTCGGTCGTGCGGGTCCCTTTCTCTTCAGGAGGGCGGCCGGGACAGCAGGGTAGCCGCCGCTGTGCGCCTGGTGATCACCTCGCAGAAGACCGACACCCTCCATCAAGAAAGCGCTGGAGGAATATCTCGAGGGGCGCTCGGGTGACGGGTGACGGGTGCATGGGGATCCTCGGCGGCAATCTCTCGTTCCGCGACGACGAGCAGTGCAAGTCCCTGTACGCCGTGCGGCGTGTGGAGGGGCCCAAGGGCCTGGCTGAGGACGCCGCCAACGACACGCTGATTTTCGTGCCTGTCCGCAAGTTGCCGCCGTGGTTCAAGGGGCGGTGGGTGCATGCGACGGTGCGGAACAAGGTCGAACTCACGGCCATGGCGAAGGGACTCGGCAAGAAGGGTCTCCGGAGGGAGCCGAAGACGCCGCGGCCCGCGCCAAGTCCGGTGAGGGACGGTGCCTGAACGGCGACCCGATCGGTGCCCGAGACCGGCGCCGCGCGCCGGGCAATCCGGTTCACGGCCAGCCCGAACCGGCCTGCCCGTCGTGCCGGCACGTTCTCGAAGAACCAGGCGTCCGGGCGGAGTTGTAAGTGACCGGTGGCTGCACGCGGGACTGGTTTCCGCAGAGGGAAGACGTACCTCGCCGCGCGGGCCGGCGCCCCAGGCGCGGAGACCGTGTGGAGCTGCTCCGCGGACCGGCGAGTTCGAGATCCACGACGCGGCGCGTGGTCCTTCCTGGCCGAAGACGTCATGTGTCTGGTGGCCGTCGGGACGACACAAGGCTGGCTGTCCGTACGGCTGACCGGGGCTCCGACGTCTCTGCCCTGCGGTCCCCGGACGGCGAGCTGCTTCTCATCGCTCGCTCCCCGAGCGTGGCCACCGGGGCTGCGCGGGCGGACACCGAAGGGGGCGACTACTGGATCCTGGAGGAGGACTTCCCGGGGCCCCGTGATCGCCGGCTCCTCCGGCGGGCCCGGGTCTTCCGGCGTGCGCCGGGCGCGTCCCCGGTTTGACCTACGTCACCCTCGGGGTATTCTCTCCGGCTCGATTGGCGTCGCCCCTGCCCCATATGGCAGACTGTCCGAGTTGCTCGGTCGAGTGTTGATGCTGCGCGCCTCCCGCCGGGAGGACCGGAAGCGAGTCCCACAGTACTCGTCGTCCTAACTGCCACCACGGCAGCACTGGGGCGGACGTACGGGAATCTTCCGGGAAGCGTCGGCGCGGCACCGGCCAGGCACCCGGTGGGCCTTCCGCCCCCGGCTCGCGGTTCCGGAAGGGCCGTGTGCAATCCCGCAGGGATGTTCGAACAAGGGACATCCGTGTCAGCGGGAGCGCGACACGCCCGACCGCGTGGGTCGGAGGAACGAAGGCAGCAGAAGGAATCCACCGGGTTCCAGAGCGTAAGAGAGACAGGACTACTGAGTAGCCATGGCGGGACAGAAGATCCGCATCCGGCTCAAGGCCTACGACCACGAGGTCATCGACAGCTCGGCGAAGAAGATCGTCGAGACGGTGACGCGTACTGGTGCGTCGGTCGCGGGCCCGGTGCCGCTGCCCACTGAGAAGAACGTGTACTGCGTCATCAAGTCGCCGCACAAGTACAAGGACTCGCGCGAGCACTTCGAGATGCGCACGCACAAGCGCCTGATCGACATCCTCGACCCCACCCCCAAGACCGTTGACTCTCTGATGCGACTCGACCTCCCGGCCGGTGTCGACATCGAGATCAAGCTCTGAGGCCGGTGATCTGAGAGATGGCTAAGCAGATCAAGGGCATCCTGGGCGAGAAGCTCGGCATGACGCAGGTGTGGGACGCGAACAACCGCGTCGTCCCGGTCACCGTCGTCAAGGCCGGCCCCAACGTCGTCACCCAGGTCCGTACGAACGATGTCGACGGCTACGAGTCCGTCCAGATCGCTTTCGGCGAGATCGACCCGCGCAAGGTGAACAAGCCCCTCAAGGGCCACTTCGCCAAGGCCGACGTCACCCCCCGTCGCCACCTCGTCGAGATCCGCACCGCGGACGCCTCCGAGTACACGCTCGGCCAGGAGATCACCGCTGAGGTGTTCGAGGCCGGCGTGAAGGTCGACGTGACCGGCAAGAGCAAGGGCAAGGGCTTCGCCGGTGTCATGAAGCGCCACAACTTCCGTGGCCTCGGCGCCGGACACGGCACCCAGCGCAAGCACCGCTCCCCCGGTTCCATCGGTGGCTGCGCCACCCCGGGCCGTGTGTTCAAGGGCCTCCGCATGGCGGGTCGCATGGGCAACGAGCGGGTCACCACCCAGAACCTGACCGTCCACGCCGTTGACGCGGAGAAGGGTCTGCTGCTCATCAAGGGCGCGGTTCCCGGTCCGAACGGCGGCCTCGTCCTGGTCCGCACCGCGGCCAAGGGGGCCTGAGGTAATGAGCACTGTTGACATCCTTTCGCCGGCGGGCGACAAGGCCGGTTCCGTCGAGCTCCCCGCGGAGATCTTCGACGTCGAGAAGGTCAGCATTCCGCTGATCCACCAGGTCGTCGTCGCGCAGCTGGCCGCTGCCCGTCAGGGCACGCACAAGACCAAGACCCGTGGCGAGGTCCGCGGCGGTGGCAAGAAGCCGTACCGCCAGAAGGGCACCGGTCGCGCCCGTCAGGGTTCGACCCGCGCGCCGCAGTTCGCCGGTGGTGGCGTCGTGCACGGTCCCGTGCCGCGTGACTACTCGCAGCGGACCCCGAAGAAGATGAAGGCTGCCGCCCTGCGTCACGCCCTCACCGACCGGGCCCGCCACAACCGCATCCACGTCGTCTCCGGCGTCGTCGAGGGCGAGACCCCGTCGACGAAGGCCGCCAAGACGCTGTTCGGCAAGATCTCGGAGCGCAAGAACCTGCTCCTGGTCGTCGACCGCGCCGACGAGGCCGCGTGGCTGTCCGCCCGCAACCTGCCCCAGGTCCACATCCTGGAGCCGGGCCAGCTGAACACGTACGACGTTCTCGTCTCGGACGACGTGGTCTTCACCAAGGCCGCTTTCGAGTCCTTCGTGTCGGGCCCGAAGGCCAATGACACCGAAGGGAGCGAGGTCTGATGGCTATCCGTCACCCCGCAATCGCCTCCAAGGCGGCGAAGAAGGCCAAGGCCGCTCGCGTCGCCAAGGCGCGTCGCCACGCCGCCGAGGGCAAGAACACCGTCGAGACCCCGCTGAGCAAGTCCTTCACGGACCCCCGTGACGTGCTGCTCAAGCCGGTCGTCTCCGAGAAGAGCTACGCGCTGCTCGACGAGGGCAAGTACACCTTCGTCGTGGACCCGCGTGCCAACAAGACCCAGATCAAGGAGGCCGTCCAGTCGGTCTTCTCGGTCAAGGTCACCGGGGTCAACACGATCAACCGCCAGGGCAAGCGCAAGCGGACCCGCACCGGCTTCGGCCAGCGTGCGTCCACCAAGCGCGCGATCGTGACCCTCGCCGAGGGCGACCGTATCGACATCTTCGGCGGTCCGACCGCGTAAGCGGTCAGGATCGTCCGGAATCGGACGAGGACTGAGAAATGGGTATCCGCAAGTACAAGCCGACGACTCCTGGCCGTCGTGGTGCCAGCGTCGCCGACTTCGTCGAGGTCACGCGGTCCACGCCGGAGAAGTCGTTGGTCCGCCCCCTGCACAGCAAGGGTGGCCGTAACAACTCCGGTCGTGTGACCGTCCGCCACCAGGGTGGTGGCCACAAGCGCGCCTACCGCGTGATCGACTTCCGTCGTCACGACAAGGACGGCGTGCCGGCGAAGGTCGCGCACATCGAGTACGACCCCAACCGCACCGCGCGCATCGCGCTCCTGCACTACGCGGACGGCGAGAAGCGCTACATCCTCGCGCCGCGTGGCCTGTCGCAGGGCGACCGCGTCGAGAACGGTCCCGGGGCCGACATCAAGCCGGGCAACAACCTCGCCCTGCGCAACATCCCGGTCGGTACCACGCTGCACGCCATCGAGCTGCGTCCGGGCGGCGGCGCCAAGTTCGCCCGCTCCGCCGGCGCCTCGGTGCAGCTGCTCGCGAAGGAGGGCCAGATGGCCCACCTGCGCATGCCGTCCGGTGAGATCCGCCTGGTCGACGTCCGCTGCCGCGCCACTGTGGGCGAGGTCGGCAACGCCGAGCAGAGCAACATCAACTGGGGCAAGGCGGGCCGCAAGCGGTGGCTGGGCGTCCGCCCGACCGTCCGTGGTGTGGTCATGAACCCGGTTGACCACCCGCACGGTGGTGGTGAGGGCCGGACCTCCGGTGGTCGCCACCCTGTGTCCCCGTGGGGCAAGAAGGAAGGCCGTACTCGTTCGCCCAAGAAGGCGTCGAACAAGTACATCGTCCGCCGCCGCAAGACGAACAAGAAGCGCTAAGGACGGGTTGAGATGCCTCGTAGCTTGAAGAAGGGGCCCTTCGTCGACGACCACCTGATCAAGAAGGTGGACGCCCAGAACGAAGCCGGCACCAAGAACGTCATCAAGACCTGGTCCCGCCGCTCGATGATCGTCCCGGCGATGCTCGGCCACACGATCGCGGTGCACAACGGCAAGACCCACATCCCGGTGTTTGTCACCGAGTCGATGGTCGGCCACAAGCTCGGCGAGTTCTCGCCGACCCGCACCTTCCGGGGCCACGTCAAGGAAGACCGGAAGTCGAAGCGCCGCTAGTCAGCGGGGTGCGAATGACCATGACAAACATCGAAGGGACAACCATGGAAGCCAGGGCCCAGGCGCGGTACATCCGCGTCACGCCCATGAAGGCCCGCCGTGTGGTGGACCTCATCCGTGGCCTGAACGCCACGGAGGCTCAGGCGGTCCTGCGTTTCGCCCCGCAGGCCGCGAGCGTGCCGGTCGGCAAGGTGCTGGACAGCGCCATCGCCAACGCCGCGCACAACTACGACCACACCGATGTCGACAGCCTCTACATCTCCGAGGCCTACGTCGACGAGGGCCCGACCCTGAAGCGGTTCCGTCCGCGTGCCCAGGGCCGCGCCTACCGGATCCGCAAGCGGACCAGCCACATCACCGTGGTCGTCAGCAGCAAGGAAGGAACCCGGTAATGGGCCAGAAGGTAAACCCGCACGGGTTCCGGCTCGGTGTCACGACCGACTTCAAGTCGCGTTGGTACGCCGACAAGCTGTACAAGGACTACGTCAAGGAAGACGTCGCCATCCGCCGGATGATGACGTCCGGCATGGAGCGCGCCGGCATCTCCAAGGTCGAGATCGAGCGCACCCGTGACCGTGTGCGTGTGGACATCCACACCGCTCGTCCGGGCATCGTCATCGGCCGCCGTGGCGCCGAGGCCGACCGCATCCGCGGTGACCTCGAGAAGCTCACGGGCAAGCAGGTCCAGCTGAACATCCTCGAGGTCAAGAACCCCGAGACCGACGCTCAGCTGGTCGCCCAGGCCGTCGCCGAGCAGCTCTCCTCCCGCGTCTCCTTCCGCCGTGCCATGCGTAAGAGCATGCAGTCGGCGATGAAGGCCGGCGCCAAGGGCATCAAGATCCAGTGCGGTGGCCGCCTCGGTGGCGCCGAGATGTCCCGCTCGGAGTTCTACCGCGAGGGCCGCGTGCCCCTGCACACGCTCCGCGCGAACGTGGACTACGGCTTCTTCGAGGCCAAGACGACCTTCGGCCGCATCGGCGTGAAGGTCTGGATCTACAAGGGCGACGTCAAGAACATCGCCGAGGTCCGCGCCGAGAACGCCGCTGCCCGCGCCGGCAACCGCCCGGCCCGTGGTGGCAACGACCGCCCGGCCCGTGGTGGCCGCGGTGGCGAGCGTGGCGGGCGCGGTCGCAAGCCGCAGCAGGCTGCCGGCGCCGAGGCCCACAAGGCCGAGGCTCCCGCCGCCGCTCCGGCTGAGAGCACCGGAACGGAGGCCTGACCGTCATGCTGATCCCCCGTAGGGTCAAGCACCGCAAGCAGCACCACCCCAAGCGCAACGGCATGTCCAAGGGTGGCACGCAGGTTGCGTTCGGCGAGTACGGCATCCAGGCGCTGACCCCGGCGTACGTGACGAACCGTCAGATCGAGGCCGCTCGTATCGCGATGACCCGTCACATCAAGCGTGGCGGCAAGGTCTGGATCAACATCTACCCGGACCGCCCCCTCACCAAGAAGCCGGCCGAGACCCGCATGGGTTCCGGTAAGGGTTCGCCGGAGTGGTGGGTGGCCAACGTCAAGCCCGGACGCGTGATGTTCGAGCTGTCGTACCCCAACGAGAAGATCGCGCGCGAGGCCCTGACCCGTGCGGCTCACAAGCTGCCGATGAAGTGCAAGATCGTCAAGCGCGAGGCAGGTGAAGCGTGATGTCGGCCGGTACCAAGGCGTCGGAGCTGCGCGAGCTGGGCAACGAGGAGCTTCTGGCGAAGCTCCGCGAGGCCAAGGAAGAGCTGTTCAACCTCCGCTTCCAGGCGGCGACGGGCCAGCTCGAGAACCACGGTCGGCTCAAGGCCGTCCGCAAGGACATCGCGCGGATCTACACCCTGATGCGTGAGCGCGAGCTGGGCATCGAGACGGTGGAGAGCGCATGAGCGAGAGCAACGTGACTGAAGAGACCAAGACGGACCGCGGTTTCCGCAAGACCCGTGAGGGCCTGGTCGTCAGCGACAAGATGGACAAGACCGTCGTCGTCGCCGTCGAGGACCGCGTCAAGCACGCGCTGTACGGCAAGGTCATCCGTCGTACGAACAAGCTCAAGGCCCACGACGAGCAGAACGCCGCGGGTGTCGGCGACCGCGTCCTCCTCATGGAGACCCGGCCGCTGTCCGCGACCAAGCGCTGGCGCGTCGTCGAGATCCTCGAGAAGGCCAAGTAATTCCTGCGGGGCAAACCCGCAGGTCAGTTCCGCCAGGCTCCGGGGGCCGCTCGGTGAGCGGCCCCCGGGGAACCGGCAGACGATCAGGAGATAGACGTGATCCAGCAGGAGTCGCGACTGCGTGTCGCCGACAACACGGGTGCGAAGGAGATCCTCTGCATCCGTGTGCTCGGCGGCTCCGGTCGCCGCTACGCGGGTATCGGTGACGTCATCGTCGCCACCGTCAAGGACGCGATCCCCGGTGGCAACGTGAAGAAGGGTGACGTCGTCAAGGCGGTCATCGTTCGCACCGTCAAGGAGCGCCGCCGTCCGGACGGCTCGTACATCCGCTTCGACGAGAACGCCGCCGTCATTCTGAAGAACGACGGCGACCCTCGTGGCACCCGTATCTTCGGCCCGGTGGGCCGTGAGCTGCGCGAGAAGAAGTTCATGAAGATCATCTCCCTCGCGCCGGAGGTGCTGTGAGCATGAAGATCAAGAAGGGCGACCTGGTCCAGGTCATCACCGGTAAGGACAAGGGCAAGCAGGGCAAGGTCATCGCGGCCTTCCCCCGTGAGGACCGTGTCCTGGTCGAGGGTGTCAACCGGGTCAAGAAGCACACCAAGGCCGGTCCGACGGCTCGCGGTTCGCAGGCCGGCGGCATCGTCACCACCGAGGCGCCGATCCACGTCTCCAACGTCCAGCTGGTCGTGGAGAAGGACGGCAAGAAGGTCGTGACCCGCGTCGGTTACCGCTTCGACGACGAAGGCAACAAGATCCGCGTTGCCAAGCGGACGGGTGAGGACATCTGATGACGACCACCACCACTCCGCGCCTGAAGCAGAAGTACCGCGAGGAGATCGCGGGCAAGCTGCGTGACGAGTTCAAGTACGAGAACGTCATGCAGATCCCCGGCCTCGTCAAGATCGTGGTCAACATGGGTGTGGGCGACGCCGCCCGCGACTCCAAGCTGATCGAGGGCGCCATCCGCGACCTCACCACGATCACCGGTCAGAAGCCGGCCGTCACCAAGGCCCGCAAGTCCATCGCGCAGTTCAAGCTGCGTGAGGGCCAGCCGATCGGTGCCCACGTCACGCTCCGTGGCGACCGCATGTGGGAGTTCCTGGACCGCACCCTGTCGCTGGCGCTCCCGCGCATCCGCGACTTCCGCGGTCTGTCCCCCAAGCAGTTCGACGGCCGTGGCAACTACACCTTCGGTCTCACGGAGCAGGTCATGTTCCACGAGATCGACCAGGACAAGATCGACCGCGTCCGGGGTATGGACATCACCGTGGTCACCACGGCGACCAACGACGCTGAGGGCCGCGCGCTCCTCCGTCACCTCGGCTTCCCCTTCAAGGAGGCGTGAGCGAGATGGCGAAGAAGGCTCTGATCGCGAAGGCTGCCCGCAAGCCCAAGTTCGGCGTGCGTGCGTACACCCGCTGCCAGCGCTGCGGTCGTCCGCACTCCGTGTACCGCAAGTTCGGCCTGTGCCGCGTGTGCCTTCGTGAGATGGCTCACCGTGGCGAGCTGCCGGGCGTGACCAAGAGCTCCTGGTAATCCCCCTAAAAAGGGATTCGCAGGGCTCTCGGTAAGCATCTGGGGCGGCAGGACGTCCAACTCACATGCCTTAGGCTTGTGGGGTTGGGCGTCTGCCGCCGCCCTTAAGACTTACTACGCCGTAGGTCCACCGCGCCGCACCCGTCCCGTCTCGGATCGGGGAGAGGGATGGCGCACCAGGAAACCCCGGCGAGAGAGGCCGAAGGCCAATTCATGACCATGACTGATCCGATCGCAGACATGCTGACGCGTCTGCGGAACGCGAACTCGGCGTACCACGACTCCGTGGCGATGCCGCACTCGAAGATCAAGTCGCACATCGCGGAGATCCTCCAGCAGGAGGGCTTCATCACGGGCTGGAAGGTCGAGGACGCCGAGGTCGGCAAGAACCTCGTCCTGGAGCTGAAGTTCGGCCCCAACCGTGAGCGCTCCATCGCGGGCATCAAGCGGATCTCCAAGCCCGGTCTCCGGGTGTACGCGAAGTCCACCAACCTGCCGAAGGTTCTCGGCGGCCTGGGCGTGGCCATCATCTCCACGTCCCACGGCCTCCTGACCGACAAGCAGGCGCAGAAGAAGGGCGTGGGTGGGGAAGTCCTCGCCTACGTCTGGTAATTCGGGAACGGAGGAGAGACACAATGTCGCGTATCGGCAAGCTCCCCATCCCGGTTCCCGCCGGCGTGGACGTCACCATCGACGGCCGTACGGTCTCGGTCAAGGGCCCCAAGGGCGAACTGACCCACACCGTTGTCGCGCCGATCGACATCGCTAAGGGCGAGGACGGCACCCTCCAGGTGCTCCGCCCGAACGACGAGCGGCAGAGCAAGGCCCTGCACGGCCTGTCCCGCACGCTGGTGGCGAACATGATCACCGGTGTGACCACGGGATACGTCAAGAAGCTCGAAATCAGCGGTGTCGGTTACCGCGTCGTGGCGAAGGGCTCCAACCTGGAGTTCTCCCTCGGCTACAGCCACCCGATCCTGGTCGAGGCCCCCGAGGGCATCACCTTCAAGGTGGAGACCCCGACCCGTTTCTCGGTCGAGGGCATCGACAAGCAGAAGGTCGGCGAGGTTGCGGCCAACATCCGCAAGCTGCGCAAGCCCGACCCGTACAAGGCCAAGGGCGTCAAGTACGAGGGCGAAGTCATCCGCCGCAAGGTCGGAAAGGCGGGTAAGTAAGCCATGGCATACGGGCAGAAGATCCTGAAGGGCGACGCCTACAAGCGCGCCGCGATCAAGCGCCGTCACATCCGGATCCGCAAGCGGATCAACGGTACGGCGGAGCGTCCCCGTCTGGTCGTGACCCGCTCCAACCGCCACATCGTGGCGCAGGTGATCGACGACCTGAAGGGCCACACCCTGGCGTCGGCGTCCACCCTGGACGCGTCGATCCGTGGTGGCGAGGGCGACAAGTCCGCGCAGGCCAAGCAGGTCGGTGCCCTGGTCGCCGAGCGCGCCAAGGCCGCCGGTGTCGAGGCCGTCGTGTTCGACCGTGGTGGTAACCAGTACGCGGGGCGCATCGCCGCCCTGGCGGACGCCGCCCGCGAGGCCGGACTCAAGTTCTGAGTCCTGCCCCTCGCGCAGCGACTGATTGTTGCTGCGTAGCTAGCGGAGACAGAGAGAGGTAATTCCAATGGCTGGACCCCAGCGCCGCGGTGGCGGTGCCGGTGGCGGCGAGCGGCGGGACCGGAAGGGCCGTGACGGCGGCGCAGCTGCCGCCGAGAAGACCGCGTACGTTGAGCGCGTTGTCGCGATCAACCGCGTCGCCAAGGTTGTGAAGGGTGGTCGTCGCTTCAGCTTCACCGCGCTGGTCGTGGTGGGCGACGGTGACGGCACCGTGGGTGTCGGATACGGCAAGGCCAAGGAGGTGCCGGCCGCCATCGCCAAGGGCGTTGAGGAGGCCAAGAAGCACTTCTTCAAGGTCCCCCGCATCCAGGGCACCATCCCGCACCCCATCCAGGGTGAGAAGGCTGCCGGCGTCGTGCTGCTCAAGCCCGCGTCCCCGGGTACCGGTGTTATCGCCGGTGGTCCGGTGCGTGCCGTGCTCGAGTGCGCCGGTATCCACGACGTGCTGTCGAAGTCGCTCGGCTCCGACAACGCGATCAACATCGTGCACGCGACCGTGGAGGCCCTGAAGGGCCTGCAGCGTCCCGAGGAGATCGCGGCCCGCCGCGGTCTGCCGCTGGAGGACGTCGCCCCCGCGGCTCTGCTGCGCGCTCGTGCCGGGGCGGGTGTGTGATCATGGCGCAGCTCAAGATCACGCAGGTGAAGTCCTACATCGGCAGCAAGCAGAACCACCGTGACACCCTGCGTTCCCTTGGTCTCAAGGGGATCAACACGCAGGTCGTCAAGGAGGACCGCCCCGAGTTCCGCGGCATGGTGCACACCGTCCGCCACCTCGTGACGGTCGAGGAGGTCGACTGATCATGGCGGAGAACAACCCGCTCAAGATCCACAACCTCCGTCCCGCCCCGGGCGCCAAGACCGCCAAGACCCGTGTCGGTCGTGGTGAGGCGTCGAAGGGTAAGACGGCCGGTCGTGGTACCAAGGGCACGAAGGCCCGTTACCAGGTTCCGGAGCGCTTCGAGGGTGGCCAGATGCCCCTCCACATGCGCCTCCCGAAGCTGAAGGGCTTCAAGAACCCGTTCAAGACCGAGTACCAGGTCGTGAACCTGGACAAGCTCGCCTCCCTCTACCCCGAGGGCGGGGAGGTCACGGTCGAGGACCTGGTCGCCAAGGGTGCCGTTCGCAAGAACAGCCTCGTCAAGGTGCTCGGCCAGGGCGAGGTCTCCGTGGCGCTGCAGGTGACGGTCGACGCCGTCTCCGGTTCCGCCAAGGAGAAGATCACCGCCGCCGGCGGTTCCGTCACCGAGCTCGTCTGAACACCACAGGCGTCTCGATGACCTGAGCGATCCCGACCGGGGATACTCCACAAATGGGGTATCCCCGGTTGGTCGTTCCTAGGGCGGCAGTCTCGCCGGTAAGGTGGCCTGCACTGCCCACTTTTCACTGGGTGCTTCACTTCGGGCACTCACAGCGGCAGTTGACCGTTACCTATTCGTCGAACCTCAAGACCGTCACCCTTGACGCAGTTGCGCGGGGGTCGCAGGAGGCACCGTGCTCACCGCGTTCGCCCGGGCGTTCAAGACGCCCGACCTGCGCAAGAAGCTGCTCTTCACGCTCGGCATCATCGTGATCTACCGGATCGGTACGCACATTCCGATCCCCGGCGTCGACTACAGGGCCGTCCAGGTCTGTGTCGACCAGGCGAATGCCACCTCGGGCATCTTCGGCCTGATCAACATGTTCAGTGGCGGCGCGCTGCTGCAGATCACGATCTTTGCGCTCGGCATCATGCCGTACATCACGGCGAGCATTATCCTTCAGCTGCTGACCGTGGTGATCCCGCGTCTGGAAGCTCTCAAGAAGGAGGGGCAGTCCGGTACGGCGAAGATCACGCAGTACACCCGGTATCTGACCGTGGCGCTCGCCATCCTCCAGGGCACCGGCCTCGTCGCCACCGCCCGCAGCGGCGCCCTCTTCCAGGGCTGCCCGGTGGCCAGCCAGATCGTCCCCGACCAGTCGATCTTCGTCACCGTCACCATGGTCATCACCATGACCGCCGGTACGGCGACCGTGATGTGGCTCGGTGAGCTCATCACCGACCGCGGCATCGGCAACGGCATGTCCATCCTGATGTTCATCTCGATCGCCGCGACCTTCCCGTCCGGCCTGTGGGCCATCAAGACGCAGGGCACCCTGGCCGGCGGCTGGATCGAGTTCGGCATCGTGTGTGTCATCGGCCTGGTGATGATCGGCCTCGTCGTCTTCGTCGAGCAGGCCCAGCGGCGTATTCCGGTGCAGTACGCGAAGCGCATGATCGGCCGGAGGTCCTACGGCGGCACGTCGACGTACATTCCGCTGAAGGTCAACCAGGCTGGCATCATCCCTGTGATCTTTGCCTCGTCGCTGCTCTACATTCCGGCACTGATCGCGCAGTTCGCCGGTGGCAGCGCCGACTGGAAGACCTGGATCGAACAGAACCTCGCGAAGCCGAATGCTCCGGCGCACATCACCCTCTACTTCCTTCTGATCGTCTTCTTCGCCTTCTTCTACGTGGCCATCTCGTTCAACCCCGAGGAAGTCGCGGACAACATGAAGAAGTATGGTGGCTTCATCCCGGGCATCCGGGCTGGCCGACCGACCGCTGAGTACCTGTCGTACGTGCTCAACCGGATCACCTGGCCGGGTTCGCTGTATCTGGGGCTGATCGCTCTCGTCCCGACGATGGCGTTGGCTGGTTTCGAGGCGGACCAGAACTTCCCGTTCGGCGGGACCAGCATCCTGATCATCGTGGGTGTCGGCCTCGAAACGGTGAAGCAGATCGAGAGCCAGCTCCAGCAGCGCAATTACGAAGGGTTCCTCCGCTGATGCGTATCGTCCTCGTCGGGCCGCCGGGTGCCGGTAAGGGAACGCAGGCCGCGTTCCTCGCCAAGAACCTGTCGATCCCGCACATCTCCACGGGCGACCTGTTCCGCGCGAACATCAGCCAGGGCACAGAGCTCGGGCTGCGTGCGAAGTCCTACATGGACGCGGGACAGCTGGTGCCCGACGAGGTCACCATCGGCATGGCGCGCGACCGTATGCAGCAGCCGGACGCGGCCGGGGGCTTCCTCCTCGACGGCTTCCCGCGGAACGTCGCCCAGGCGGAAGCGCTCGACGTGATGCTGCGTGAAGCGGACATGAAGATCGACGCGGTGCTGGACCTGGAGGTCCCCGAGGAGGAGGTCGTCAAGCGGATCGCCGGCCGGCGGATCTGCCGCAACGACTCGGCGCACGTCTTCCACGTCACGTACAACCCGCCCGCGGCGGAGGGCGTGTGCGACGTGTGCGGTGGTGGACTCTACCAGCGTGATGACGATCATGAGGACACGGTGCGTCGGCGGCTGGAGGTCTACCACACGCAGACCGAGCCGATCATCGACTACTACAAGGCCCAGGGCCTGGTGACCACGGTCTCCGCGATGGGGAAGGTGGCGGACGTCACGAAGCGGGCCATGTCGGCGCTTCCCGGTTCGTAACAGCTCGCAAAGCAAGGCAGCGGCCCCCGCCGGGGGCCGCTGCCTTGCTTCTTGGGGACCCCGAAAGTGCTCTGCCGAGGAGGTACGGCCATCAAGCTCGAACAGGTGTCACGGTCCGACGATTCCGCCGAGCGGGAGCGGCCGTCGCTGCTCCACCGCAGGAGCCGCAGCCTGGCGGTCGCCGCGGTCGCCGTGGTCGCCGCAGTCATCGGGGTGTCGTTGGCCCTGACGGGCGGTGATCAGGAAGGGCAGTCCGAGGTCTCGGACGTGGTGGCCCGTCCGGACCAGTCCCCGCCGCGCCAGCTGATAGCCGCAGGCCAGGTCGCCGTCTCGGCGTACTACACGACGAAGCTCGTGCAGCAGCCGAACGGGGATGCGGTGAACGGGCGTGAGTGGAGTCTGTACAACGCCGCGACCAAGCGGTACGAGAAGACCGGCTGGGCCTGGCTCGATGTCGCTCCCGGGATGAAGACGGCCGCGGTGCTGGAGCGCGGTCTGCCCGTCAACCGCATCGGCCTGATGAGCCTGTCCACGGGCAAGGTCCAGCGCTGGATCAAGGTCGACAAGAGCGTGGGCGGTGTGCAGTTCTCGCCGGACGGCAAGCGCCTGGTGGCGACGACGTACAGCCACAACCCCGACGGCCTCTTCAAGGACGCGCCGGTGCGTGTGCAGGGCGCGTCGGAGGATGGCGATGGTCGGGAGATGCCGGGGCCGAAGCAGAGCCGTACCGGCTTCTATGTCATCGACGTCGACTCAGGCCAGGCGCAATTCAGTGAGCGGCCGGCCAAGAAGGACAGTCTTGCGGCCATGGCCGGCACCGGGCGTCAGGACTTCAGCTGGAGCCGTGACGGCGAGACGCTGTGGGAGCAGCGGCTCGACCAGCCGGGCCGGAACTACTACGACGTGAACGGCAGGCTGAAGTCGCTTCCGCGGCAGAAGACCGATCTGATCTTTCCGCCGGTGACTGCGTCCCCGGACGGAAAGCTCGTGACGGGCGGCTTCGCGGGGGGCAAGGACGGCCAGATCGTTTCCGCGGTTCTGGACGCGAAGACCGGCAAGCAGAGCGCAGTCGTACCCGGACAGCAGCTTCTCGCGTGGGCGGACAACACCCACCTCATCGCCTGGCGGTGTGACCCCAGCCAGTGCCAGCCCGGCAAGGGCGAGTTCCGCAACCAGCTGGTCCTGGTCGGCCTGGACAGCGACAAGGTGACACCGCTCTCGGGCTTCCGTAAGGCCCAGGTCGAATACGCCGGCCGCTGGAACCCGGTCTTCACCAAGCGCTGACCGGCCGGAGCTACGAGGTCACCGTAGAGGTCTCGAAACCTCTCGGTGCGCAACGGGCCTACTCGTCGAAGTACCAGTTCGAGCGGACGCAGGAGCCGGTGCCGTTCCAGCAGATGGCCAGACCGTGCGAGATGTTGCCTATCATGTCGTAGCCGTTGTCGGACCGGTCGCAGCCGGCGTCTCCGCCGTCCTCTTCTTTGATGACCCACACCAGACCGGTGCCGGAGCTGTTGAGTCGCTCCAGGTAGCCCGTGACGCCGTGGCCGTCGGCCAGCTTGTCGCAGACCGTGATGTCGTCACCGTCGTCGTTGAAGGTCACCGTGCCCCGGTTGCTGTACCAGAGGGGCCCCTCGTCGTCGGCCATGGCGGGCGAGGCCGCGGTGAGACCGACCAGAGCGGCGGCGGCACCGGCCACGGCCAGGCGGGACAGAGCTGTCTTGATCACTTGAACCCCCGTTTTTGGGGACCGGGTATCCGGTCCGAAGTGTGTGCGGCTGAGCGCTGCCACCCGGCAGCGCCCGGTGGCAACTGCGAGGCTAGAGTGGCCGGTTGTGTTCGTCAACGACTTTTGTTGCTGAGGGTGCAGGAGTGACTCGGCTCCCGTGACCGTGGCGGGCCGACCGGAGGCCGGCCGTGCGAGGCATGTCCTGGCTTGCCGTCGCCCCGGCTTCGGCTCGCGTGGACGCGTATCGTGTAGGGGATAGACGTAACCCGCGGCAGGAGGCGGCAGCCCAGATGGTGCAGATCAAGAATCCCGAGCAGATTGCGAAGATGCGGGCTGCGGGGCTTGTCGTTGCCGCCATGCACAAGGCCTGCGCCGAGGCCGCGCAGCCCGGGGTGAGCACCAAGGAGCTGGACGAGATCGCGGCGAAGGTGCTGGCCGATCACGGGGCGAAGCCCAATTTTCTGGGGTACGGGGGCTTTCCCGGCAATATCTGCACGTCGGTGAATGAAGTTGTGGTGCATGGCATTCCCGACCGGGAGACCGTGCTGCAGAACGGCGACATCATTTCCATCGATGCCGGGGCGATCGTGGACGGGTGGCACGGCGACGCGGCCATCACGGTCTTCGTGGGCTCCGGTCACGCCCCGGAGCTGATCGAGCTCTCGCGGGTGACCGAGGAGTCGATGTGGGCCGGCATCGCGGCCATGAAGCAGGGCAACCGGCTGGTCGACATCTCCCGGGCCATCGAGACGTACATCCGCCGCCAGCCCAAGCCGGGCGGCGGCAAGTACGGGATCATCGAGGACTACGGCGGCCACGGCATCGGCACGGAGATGCACATGGACCCGCACCTGCTGAACTACGTCGACCGGCGGCGCGGCAAGGGCCCGAAGCTGGTGCCCGGGTTCTGCCTCGCGATCGAGCCGATGGTGTCGCTGGGGACGCCGAAGACGGAGGTCCTCCAGGACGACTGGACGGTCGTCACGACGGACGGTACGTGGTCGTCGCACTGGGAGCACTCCGTCGCTCTGACGGAGGAGGGGCCGCTGGTGCTGACGGCTCCCGACGGGGGGAAGGCGAAGCTCGCCGAGCTGGGGATCGTCGCCGCTCCGGATCCGCTGGGCTGAGTGGCGACTGCGGCTGCGGGCCGGTGGGGGTTCCTCGCGCGGTTCCCCGCGCCCCTGTCGGGGCGCTTGAAGCCCTGCGTCTCGGGGCAGACTCTCTCGATTCGTGTTTCCGAGGGGCCTGACGTAGACTGACTCGTCGGCTCTTGTGTATCCGCATGTCTGCATGCGGCCCGCACTGAGTCGATCAAGGTAGTCGATTCGAAGGGCGAAGCGTGGCCAAGAAGCAAGGTGCCATCGAGATCGAGGGCACTGTCGTCGAGTCTCTGCCGAACGCCATGTTCAAGGTCGAGCTCCAGAACGGCCACCAGGTCCTGGCACACATCAGCGGCAAGATGCGTATGCACTACATCCGCATCCTCCCTGACGACCGGGTCGTGGTGGAGCTGTCTCCGTACGACCTGACGCGTGGCCGGATCGTCTACCGCTACAAGTAGATCTTGCCCCGCATCCCGTTCCGGCGGGGTGGTGGCACTGACCCGGAGAACCTCAATCCCATGAAGGTCAAGCCGAGCGTCAAGAAGATCTGCGACAAGTGCAGGGTGATCCGCCGTCACGGCCGGGTCATGGTCATCTGCGAGAACCCGCGCCACAAGCAGCGCCAGGGCTGACGCACGACCGATCCCTCTGCATCCATCGCAGAGTTTCGCGCGACGCAAGCTGAATATGTTCATACGCAGGATCCAGGCGGACGGCTGTTCGTCTGACACCCCCGGTTCGGAGGCCGGGGACCCAGTTCGTACCTGGTACGGCGGCTGGGAGTCGGTTCTGCGGAAGACCTCCGACAAGTAACTGGAGCCATTGAATGGCACGCGTTTCCGGTGTTGACATCCCGCGCGACAAGCGCGTGGAGATCGCCCTCACCTACGTGTTCGGCATCGGCCGGACCCTCTCCCAGCAGACGCTGGCCGCCACCGGCGTGGACCCGAACACCCGTGTTCGTGACCTCTCCGAGGAGCAGCTGGTCGCGATCCGCGAGTACGTCGACAACAACATCAAGACCGAGGGTGACCTCCGTCGCGAGATCCAGGCCGACATCCGCCGCAAGGTCGAGATCGGTACCTACCAGGGTCTGCGTCACCGTCGGGGTCTGCCCGTCCGCGGTCAGCGCACCAGCACCAACGCGCGTACCCGCAAGGGCCCGCGTCGCGCCATCGCCGGTAAGAAGAAGCCGGGCAAGAAGTAGTCCTCAGCGGACGCTCGTCAGCGGTCTTCGCTGCAGGACCGACCACCTCCCGTAGGAGTTATAGATGCCCCCCAAGGGTCGTCAGGGCGCTGCCAAGAAGGTGCGCCGCAAGGAAAAGAAGAACGTCGCTCACGGCCACGCGCACATCAAGAGCACGTTCAACAACACGATCGTCTCGATCACGGACCCGTCCGGCAACGTGATCTCCTGGGCCTCCGCCGGCCACGTCGGCTTCAAGGGCTCCCGGAAGTCCACGCCGTTCGCCGCGCAGATGGCCGCCGAGTCGGCCGCCCGCCGCGCCCAGGAGCACGGCATGCGCAAGGTCGACGTGTTCGTCAAGGGCCCGGGTTCCGGTCGTGAGACCGCGATCCGCTCCCTGCAGGCCACGGGCCTCGAGGTCGGCTCCATCCAGGACGTCACCCCGACCCCGCACAACGGCTGCCGTCCGCCGAAGCGCCGTCGCGTCTGACGCATCGGCTCACGCGGTCGGCATCCTGCTGGGGGTGCGGGGGTCGCCCCCCGCAATGTCGCAGCACGGCTGCCGTCCGCCGAAGCGCCGTCGCGTCTGACGCGTCGCCTTCGGGTTCACGGTTTTCGGGCGGTACGGCTCCGTAAAAGGGCCGTATCGCCCGTACCCTTGCAGTACCCGTCCCTTTCTGTCGGGGGCGGTTCAAGTCGGGCGTCAAATAGCGGGCGCCCCCGACTGAAGGATCTGATCCACACATGCTGATCGCTCAGCGTCCCTCGTTGACCGAAGAGGTCGTCGACGAGTTCCGCTCCCGGTTCGTGATCGAGCCGCTGGAGCCGGGCTTCGGCTACACCCTCGGCAACTCCCTGCGCCGGACCCTCCTCTCCTCGATCCCGGGTGCGGCGGTCACGTCCATCCGCATCGACGGCGTGCTGCACGAGTTCACCACCGTGCCGGGCGTCAAGGAGGACGTCACCGACCTGATCCTCAACATCAAGCAGCTGGTCGTCTCCTCGGAGCACGACGAGCCGGTCGTGATGTACCTGCGCAAGCAGGGCCCGGGTCTGGTCACCGCCGCCGACATCGCGCCCCCGGCCGGTGTCGAGGTGCACAACCCCGACCTCGTCCTCGCCACGCTCAACGGCAAGGGCAAGCTGGAGATGGAGCTGACGGTCGAGCGCGGCCGCGGTTACGTCTCCGCCGTGCAGAACAAGCAGGTCGGCCAGGAGATCGGCCGGATCCCGGTCGACTCGATCTACTCGCCGGTGCTCAAGGTCACGTACAAGGTCGAGGCCACGCGTGTCGAGCAGCGGACCGACTTCGACAAGCTGATCGTCGACGTCGAGACCAAGCAGGCCATGCGCCCGCGTGACGCCATGGCGTCGGCCGGTAAGACCCTGGTCGAGCTGTTCGGTCTCGCCCGCGAGCTGAACATCGACGCCGAGGGCATCGACATGGGCCCGTCCCCGACGGACGCCGCCCTCGCCGCCGATCTGGCGCTGCCGATCGAGGAGCTGGAGCTCACCGTTCGGTCGTACAACTGCCTCAAGCGCGAGGGCATCCACTCCGTGGGTGAGCTCGTGGCGCGGTCCGAGGCGGACCTGCTCGACATCCGCAACTTCGGTGCCAAGTCGATCGACGAGGTCAAGGCGAAGCTGGCGGGCATGGGCCTCGCGCTCAAGGACTCGCCTCCCGGCTTCGACCCGACCGCTGCGGCGGACGCGTTCGGTGCGGACGACGACGCGGACGCGGGCTTCGTGGAGACCGAGCAGTACTAAGAGCTCGGGCCTTCGGGTCCGTACTCGGGTGCGGGTGCGCTGTGCTCGATCGCGCAGTTCCCCGCGCCCCTTCCGGGGCGCACCCCGGATCTCCGACAGGCGACCGCCTGCTCGGATACTGACCCCGGTACCTGATACGGCCGGGGCAGACACCTAGGAGAAACACCATGCCGAAGCCCACCAAGGGTGCCCGTATGGGCGGCAGCGCCGCGCACGAGAAGCTGATGCTCGCGAACCTCGCGAAGTCGCTGTTCGAGCACGGTCGTATCACCACCACCGAGGCGAAGGCGCGCAAGCTGCGTCCGTACGCCGAGCGTCTGGTCACCAAGG
The DNA here is from genome assembly GCF_040628815.1 of Streptomyces sp. NPDC006140. Classification (NCBI taxonomy): domain Bacteria; kingdom Bacillati; phylum Actinomycetota; class Actinomycetes; order Kitasatosporales; family Streptomycetaceae; genus Streptomyces; species Streptomyces sp. NPDC006140. The sequence continues at coordinate 243,139 of NZ_JBEXTS010000011.1, forward strand.
CGAAGAAGGGCGACCTTCACAACCGCCGTCAGGTGCTCCAGGTCATCACGGACAAGAGCGTCGTCCACACGCTCTTCACCGAGATCGGCCCGCGCTACGAGAACCGTCCGGGTGGCTACACCCGCATCACCAAGATCGGTAACCGCCGTGGCGACAACGCGCCCATGGCCGTCATCGAGCTGGTCGAGGGTCTGACGGTGGCGCAGGAGGCGACCGGCGAGGCCGAGGCCGCGACGAAGCGTGCCGCCAAGGACGCCGAGGCTGCCGAGGCTCAGGTCGACACGACCAAGGCCGAGGACGCCGAGGAGTCGAAGGACGCCTAAGCGTCTGCCGGGGATTGTGGGTCGGCGGCCGCGGCTTCGTCGTGGTTGTTCGCGCAGTTCCCCGCGCCCCTGAGAGGGCGTTGGCGGGTCCGTTCCTTTTTGGGGACGGGCCCGCTTTTGTGTTGCTGAGAGGATCTGTACGTGAGTGATGAAGCAGCGGCTGGTTACGTTCGTGTCCGTCTCGATCTGTCGTACGACGGGAGCGAGTTCTCCGGGTGGGCCAAGCAGGCCGGGGGGCGGCGGACCGTGCAGGGGGAGATCGAGGACGCCCTGCGGACCGTGACGCGGTCGCGGGAGACGTACGAGCTGACCGTGGCGGGGCGCACCGACGCCGGGGTGCACGCGCGGGGGCAGGTCGCGCACGTGGACCTGCCGCGTGAGGTGTGGGCCGAGCACCACCAGAAGCTTCTGAAGAGGCTCGCCGGGCGGCTGCCCCGGGACGTGCGGGTCTGGGCCCTCAGGGAGGCGCCCAGTGGCTTCAACGCCCGTTTCTCGGCGGTGTGGCGGCGATACGCGTACCGGGTCACCGACAACCCCGGGGGCGTCGACCCGCTGCTGCGCAACCATGTGCTGTGGCACGACTGGCCCCTCGACGTGGACGCCATGAACGAGGCCGCCCGCGGGCTGCTGGGGGAGCACGACTTCGCCGCCTACTGCAAGAAGCGGGAGGGGGCCACCACCATCCGCACGCTGCAGGAGCTGAGCCTGGTGCGCGGGGACGACGGGATCGTCACGGCCACCGTGCGGGCCGACGCCTTCTGCCACAACATGGTGCGCTCGCTCATCGGGGCGCTGCTGTTCGTGGGCGACGGGCACCGGCCCGCCGACTGGCCGCGGAAGGTGCTCGACGCCGGCGTACGGGACTCCGCCGTGCACGTCGTACGGCCGCACGGCCTGACGCTGGAGGAGGTCGGCTACCCGGCCGACGAACTGCTCGCCGCGCGCAGCAAGGAGGCGCGGAACAAGCGGTCGCTGCCGTCGGCGGGGTGCTGCTGACGCCTCCCGGCCCGGCCGCGGTCGCCTACTGTTCGGCCGCGGCCGACGCCTGGGCCTCGCCGCGCAGGCGGATCCGGTCGAACGTGAACTGGACCAGGTCGTTGCCCGCCTTGAAGACCGCGGTGTCCCCGGGCGTCACATCCTTGCCGCTGGTGAAGCCGGCGTTGGTGAAGTAGGCGTAGCGGCCGTAGGAGTTGCCGGTCGTACGGCAGAAACCGGACTCGCAGAAGGGCTTCACGCCGCCGCCCGAGAGCGACTTGACGAAGCTCCTCTTGTTGGTCTGGCTCCTGGCCTTGGCGGCCTGGGCCTCGGTGTCGAAGACCGCCACACCGACCGTCACGGCGATGCCGCCCTTGGAGTAGGTGGCACGTATCAGGCGGGTGCAGTCGTTCCCGGTGAGGGCCTTGGGGAGCGTGCCGCCGGCCGCCGAGGCGCAGTTCCTGGTGTCGGCGGTGGGGCCCTTCTTGTACACCGTCTCGCCCAAGGTCAGCTGAGTGCCGGGGAAAAGGGTCTCCGGGCTGAGCGGGGCCTTGTCCTTCTTCGCGCTGGAGATGAAGTCCTTCGGGTCCAGCGGGGGCGGGGCGCTGGTCGGGGCGAACGACGGGGCCGAGGCCGAGCCGCTCGGGATGGCCGGGGAGGGCAGGGAGGCAGGGTTGTTCGCCTGGTCGTCGCCGCCCGCCGAGACCACGGCCACGGCGACGGCGGCACCGATCGCGACGGTGGCGAGCGCGCCGCCGCCGACCAGCAGCAGTCGGCGTCGTTTGTTACGGGCCTCGGACGCCTCGGCGAGCGCGGCCCAGTCCGGAGACTGGCCGCCGCCGCTGTTCCACGGCTGCTGCGACTGCGGTTTCCAGGGATCCCACTGGGACTGAGGTCCCCCCTGCCCAAAGCTCATGGGGCGCATCTTAGACGGGACATGGGGCGTGCTGGTCCGCCCCGAGCGACCCCGGAGCCCCTAGCGTTCCTCCCATGACAACGGGCAAAGGCGACATCTGCGGGTGGTTGGGGCGACTGCTGCCGGCCGTGGTGCTGCTGGTGTGCCTGTCGGTGTGGCTGCCGGCCGGACTCGGGGTGTGGCCGTCGGTGCTGCTCGGGGTGGTGGGGGCGTCCCGTCGTCCGCGCGGTGGCGGTTCCCTGCTGCGGTGGGGTGCCCGTGTGTGCGCCGACGTGGTGCTGTCGTCGGTGTTTCCGTGGGTGCGGCCGGTGCGGCGGCGGACGCTGCGGAGAGCCGTCACGGTGTGTGCCGCCCTGTGCCTGTCCGTGGTCGATCGCGGGCGGTGATCCCGCGTTTTGACCCTTGTCGAACGCCCCGGTATTCTGCTTGTTCGTTGTGTATTGGCTTGCTCATTCTCACGGGACGGGCCCTTACACCGGTCCACCGGGCCGATGACCAGCGACCAGCACGCGGTTTGCGTCACCGCAGTGCGGTCAAGGCTGTCGTGATCGTTTCGGTGACCTGTTCAGGACCATTCACTCGAAGCGAAGGCTACGAACCGTGCGTACGTACAGCCCCAAGCCCGGCGATGTGACGCGCCAGTGGCACGTCATTGACGCTCAGGACGTCGTCCTGGGCCGTCTCGCCTCCACCGCAGCGACCCTTCTCCGGGGCAAGCACAAGCCGATCTACGCGCCGCACGTCGACGCTGGTGACTTCGTCATCATCATCAACGCCGACAAGGTGCACCTGTCCGGCAACAAGCGGACCCAGAAGATGGCGTACCGCCACTCCGGCTACCCGGGTGGTCTGCGCTCCGTCCGCTACGACGAGCTGCTCGACAAGAACCCCGAGAAGGCCATCGAGAAGGCCGTCAAGGGCATGCTCCCCAAGAACACTCTGGGCCGTCAGATGCTCTCGAAGCTGAAGGTCTACAAGGGTGACCAGCACCCGCACGGCGCGCAGCAGCCGCAGCCGTACGAGATCACCCAGGTCGCGCAGTAAGTCCGGCCACCCCCTAAGACTGAAGAGAATCTGAGGAGAATCGTGGCCGAGACCACTGCCGAGCAGCCGCTCGAAGAGCTTGACATCGACAGCTACACCACCGAGTCCGAGGTCCCCGTCGAGGGCGAGTACACCTCGGAGTCCATGGCGTCCCGCTTCGGCGAGCCCCAGCCGGCCGCCGGCCTGGGCCGTCGCAAGAACGCCATCGCCCGCGTCCGGATCGTCCCGGGCACCGGCAAGTGGAAGATCAACGGTCGCACCCTCGAGGACTACTTCCCGAACAAGGTGCACCAGCAGGAAGTCAACGAGCCCTTCAAGGTGCTGGAGCTCGAGGGCCGCTACGACGTCGTCGCCCGCATCGCCGGTGGCGGTGTCTCGGGTCAGGCCGGTGCGCTCCGTCTCGGTGTCGCCCGCGCGCTGAACGAGGCCGACGTGGACAACAACCGCGGTCCGCTGAAGAAGGCCGGCTTCCTCCGCCGCGACGACCGTGCGGTCGAGCGCAAGAAGGCCGGTCTGAAGAAGGCCCGCAAGGCTCCGCAGTACAGCAAGCGCTAAACACGTCGCCTGTCCTGGCGACTGGCTTCGCAACGATCGCCCCGGCGGCACGGACTGTGCTGCCGGGGCGGTTCGTTTACACAACCCCGACCGCTCCCGGACAGTCTCAGGGAGGTACTCGGGGATGTGAGCCGCATTCTCTTCAGCAATTCGGAGGACAGCACAGTGGGACGACTCTTCGGCACGGACGGCGTGCGCGGTGTCGCCAACGCGGATCTGACGGCGGAGATGGCGCTGGGCCTCTCCGTGGCCGCGGCGCACGTACTGGCCGAGGCGGGCACGTTCGAGGGGCACCGGCCGACGGCGGTCGTCGGGCGTGACCCGCGCGCGTCCGGGGAGTTCCTGGAGGCCGCCGTGGTCGCGGGCCTCGCCAGCGCCGGTGTGGACGTCCTGCGGGTCGGTGTGCTGCCGACGCCGGCGGTGGCGTACCTGACCGGGTCGCTCGGCGCCGACCTCGGGGTGATGCTCTCCGCGAGCCACAACGCCATGCCCGACAACGGCATCAAGTTCTTCGCCCGCGGTGGGCACAAGCTCGCCGACGAGCTGGAGGACCGGATCGAGTCCGTCTACGAGGAGCACCGCACCGGCGCCCCGTGGGACCGGCCGACCGGGGCCGGGGTGGGCCGCGTGCGGGAGTACGAGGAGGGCTTCGAGCGCTACGTCGCGCATCTGCTGGGTGTCCTGCCGAACCGGCTCGACGGGCTGAAGGTCGTCCTGGACGAGGCGCACGGCGCCGCCGCCCGGGTCTCGCCCGAGGCGTTCCAGCGGGCCGGTGCCGAGGTCGTCACGATCGGGGCCGAGCCGGACGGGCTCAACATCAACGACGGGTGCGGCTCGACCCACCTGGACCTGCTCAAGGCCGCCGTCGTCGAGCACGGGGCCGACCTCGGTATCGCGCACGACGGTGACGCCGACCGGTGCCTCGCCGTGGACCACACCGGCGAGGAGGTGGACGGGGACCAGATCCTCGCCGTGCTCGCCCTGGCGATGCGGGAGCAGTCCGCGCTGCGGTCCGACACGGTCGTGGCGACCGTGATGTCCAACCTGGGCTTCAAGCTGGCCATGGAGCGCGAGGGCATCCGGCTGGTGCAGACCGCCGTGGGCGACCGGTACGTGCTGGAGGAGATGAAGGAGCACGGGTTCGCGCTCGGGGGCGAGCAGTCCGGGCACGTGATCGTCCTCGACCACGCGACGACCGGCGACGGGACGCTGACCGGGCTGATGCTGGCGGCGCGGGTCGCCGGGAGCGGGCGTCCGCTGCGGGAGCTGGCCTCCGTCATGGAGCGGCTGCCGCAGGTGCTGATCAATGTGCGGGACGTGGACAAGTCCCGGGTGAAGACGTCCGCGGAGCTGGCGGCGGCGGTCGCGGACGCGGAGCGGGAGCTCGGGTCGACCGGGCGGGTGCTGCTGCGGTCCTCCGGGACCGAGCCGTTGGTTCGGGTGATGGTCGAGGCGGCTGATATCGAGCAGGCTCGGTCGGTGGCGGGGCGGCTGGCCGATGTGGTGAAGTCCGCGCTGGGTTAGCCGGCCGTTCCGGGTTCGGGGCGGGGGCTGCGGGTGTCTGCGGGCTGCCGGTGGTGTGTGGCTTGTCGCGCAGTTCCCCGCGCCCCTGGCGGCGATGCCCCTCAGGGTGTGGCTTTGCGCTGCCTGGCCCAGAGCCACTTCTGGAGGGCGAGTGTCGCCGTGCCCGCGAGGATGATGCCCAGCAGGTTGAGCAGGAGTTGTTCCGTGGAGCCCCAGGTCTGCTTCATGTCGCCGTAGCTGAGGGCCACGGCCGCGTTCGCCGCGGCCGGGACGGTGGTCACCGAGATGGCCACGCCGACCAGGGCGCCCGACTTGGCCGACGTCAGGGAGAGGGTGCCGGCGATGCCGGCCAGGACCGCCACGACGAAGGAGAACCAGTCGGGGGCGTAGATGAAGCCGGTGTTGGGGCGGTCGCTCTCCAGCTTCCCCTCGGTGAACAGGTTCACCGCGTCCATGAAGTGGCTGAAGCCGACCGTCACCGCCATCGCCACGGCGAAGCCCACCAGCAGGGCGGTCAGCGAGCGCAGCGCCAGGCGGGGCGCGCGCTGCACCACCGCTGTGCAGATGCCGGCGAGCGGGCCGAACTCCGGGCCCACCGCCATCGCGCCCACGATCAGGATGGCGTTGTCCAGCACCACACCGCAGGCCGCGATCATGGTGGCCAGCGTGAGGAACGCCAGGTAGGTGACCGACAGCGTCGATTCCTCGTGGGTGGCGTCGGTCAGGTGCTCCCACAGCACCGCGTCCGCGCCCTCGCCCGGCGCGTCGGCCTCCGCCTTGTCGGCCCGCTTCGACAGCGACAGGTCGATGTTCTCGACGGCGATCGAGCCGCAGTCCTCCAGGTCCAGGTCCCGCAGGCGGCCCAGGAGCTCGTCGCCCGCCTCCCGGGCCACGTCGCACATCACGACGTCGCCGTCGGGATCGCGGGCCGCGCCCGGCAGCACGACGAGATGCGTGGTACCGACCGTCCCCTCGATCAGACGGACCACGTCACCCGTCTTCTCGGACGGCGTGATCAGGCGCAGATGCAGCATGGCGGCAGCGTAACGGTCACAGTTTGCGCAGGCTCAGGCGCTGCACCTTGTGGTCCGGGCCCTTGCGCAGCACGAGCGTGGCGCGGCCGCGGGTGGGGGCGATGTTCTCGACCAGGTTGGGCCGGTTGATCGTGCGCCACATCGTCCGGGCGTAGTCGAGGGCCTCCTCCTCGGAGACCTGGGTGTACTTGCGGAAGTACGAGGACGGGTTCTGGAAGGCGGTGGCGCGCAGCTTGCGGAAGCGGTTGAGGTACCAGTGCTCGATGTCCTCGACGCGGGCGTCGACGTACACGCTGAAGTCGAAGTAGTCGGCGAGGCCGACCCTGGTGCGGCCGTCCTTGCCGGGCAGGGCGGGCTGGAGGACGTTCAGGCCCTCGACGATCAGGATGTCGGGGCGGCGGACCGTGAGCCGCTTGTCGGGGACGATGTCGTAGATCAGGTGGGAGTAGACGGGGGCGGTGACCTCGTCCTTGCCGGCCTTGATGTCGGCGACGAAGCGGGTCAGCGCCCGGCGGTCGTAGGACTCGGGGAAACCTTTTCGCGACATCAGGCCGCGGGCCTGGAGCTCCTTGGTGGGCAGCAGGAAGCCGTCGGTGGTGACCAGCTCGACGCGCGGGTGCTCGGGCCAGCGGGAGAGCAGGGCCTGCAGGAGACGGGCGACCGTGGACTTGCCCACGGCGACCGAGCCGGCGACTCCTATGACGAACGGGGTGCCGGACTGGGAGCCCTGCTCGCCGAGGAACGTGTTGAGCGCCCCTCTGAGGCCGTCCGTGGCGCCGACGTAGAGGTTGAGGAGCCGGGACAGCGGGAGGTAGATGTCCCGCACCTCGTCCAGGTCGATCACGTCGCCGAGACCGCGCAGCTTCTCGACCTCCTCGGCCGTCAGCGGCAGCGGCGTCTTGTCGCGCAGCGCGCTCCACTCGGCTCGGGTGAGGTCGACGTAGGGAGTCGCCTCCGGGCGGGGCCGGTGGGCGCTCCGGGGCATCGAGGAGACCGGAGAGATCACAGTCCATTGTTACGGGCGTACGAACGGACGGTGAGGTGGGATCCGTCACGCGGGCTTTTCGGCCCTTCGGCAGGGGAGAAAACCGGCCAAAGGGAGGAATGTCAGTGGCGTGCGTCACAGTTGTGGGAAGGGTGGGCCCAGCCCGGGGTCCACGGACCCCGAGGGGTGACCCATGACGTATGCGATAGAGGCGGAAGGCCTGGTCAAACGGTTCCGGGAGACCGAGGCGCTGGCCGGTGTCGATCTGGCGGCCCGCAAGGGCACGGTCCTCGGGCTGCTGGGTCCCAACGGCGCCGGGAAGACCACCGCCGTGCGGATCTTCGCCACGCTGCTGCGGCCCGACGCGGGCCGGGCCCGGGTGGCCGGGCACGACGTGGTCCGGGAGGCCGGGGTGGTGCGCTCCCTGGTCGGTCTGACCGGGCAGTACGCGGCGGTCGACGAGAACCTCACCGGCACGGAGAACCTGCTGCTCATCGGCCGGCTGCTGGGGCTGCCGCGGCGGGAGGCGAAGGCGCGGGCGGGTGAGCTGCTGGAGCGTTTCCAGCTGACGCACGCGGCCGGGCGGGCGGCCAAGACCTACTCGGGCGGTATGCGCCGGCGCCTGGACCTGGCGGCGAGCCTGGTCGGCCGGCCCAGCATCCTCTTCCTCGACGAGCCGACCACCGGCCTCGACCCGCACAGCCGCGGTGAGCTGTGGGACCTGCTGCGCGGCCTGGTCGCGGACGGGGCGACCGCCCTGCTGACCACGCAGTACCTGAACGAGGCCGATGTGCTCGCCGACGACATCGTGGTGATCGACAAGGGCCGGGTGATCGCCGAGGGCACGCCCGACCGGCTGAAGGCGCAGGTCGGCGGGCAGGTGCTGGAGCTGCGGCCGATCCTCGGGCAGGACCTCGAACGGGCGCACGCGCTGGTGGCCGGGGCCGCCGGCGCCGAGGCCCGGATCGAGGGCGAGACGGTCACCGCCCCGGTGAAGGACCCCGAGCTGATGCCGGCCGTGGTGCGCGCGCTGGACCGGGAGGGGATCGCCGTCGGAGAGCTGGCCCTGCGCCGCTCCTCGCTCGACGAGGTCTTCCTCGCTCTGACCGGCCACCGGGCGGAGCCGGGCGAGCCCGAGCAGGACGGCGGCGCGGCCGTCCGGGGCGAGGACGAGGACGAGCGGGAGAAGGCGGTGAGCCGGTCATGACCGCCACCACCCTCACGGCACCGGTCACCGGGTCGGGCCGGGTGCCGGCCCTCGCCGGACTGCGGCAGACCTTCACCATGGCCTGGCGGAGCCTGGTCGCCGTCAAGCACAACCCGCTCGAACTGGTCGACTACAGCATCACGCCGATCATGTTCGTGTTCCTGTTCACCTATGTGCTGGGCGGGCAGATGGCCGGGTCGCCCGACGCGTACCTGAAGTACGCGCTGCCCGGGATCATCGTCCAGAACACCCTGTTCATGACGATGTACACGGCTATGGCCCTCAACACCGACCTCACCAAGGGCGTCTTCGACCGGCTGCGCAGCCTGCCCATCGCCCGTTCCGCCCCGCTCGTCGGGCGCATCACCGCCGACCTCGCCAAGCACGTGTGGGCGATGCTGCTGATGATCGGCCTCGGACTCGCGCTCGGCTTCCGGGTCACCGGCGGCTTCGGCGGGTTCCTGCTCGGGGTGCTGCTGGTGGTGGTGTTCGCGGCGGCCGTCTCCTGGAGCGCGGTGCTGATCGGGATGCTGGCCGGGGACGCGGAGAAGGTGCAGGCGTTCGCCTTCACGCTGATCTTCCCGATCACCTTCACCAGCAGCGCGTTCGTCGTCGTCGACACCATGCCGGGCTGGCTCCAGGCGTGGAGCGACGTGAACCCGGTCACGCACCTGTCCGACGCGTTCCGCGGGCTGCTGCTCGGCGGGCCGGTGGCGGAGCCGGTGCTGTGGTCGCTGGTGTGGGCGGCGGGCATCGCGCTCGTCTTCTACCCGCTGGCCATGAGGGCGTATCGCGCGAAGGTCTGACAGCGGGGCACCGAGCTGTTCGTACCCCGGTGGGAATTTCCGATTTCGGGCACGCAACGGCCGGTTCGGCACGGGAATCGACCCTAAGCTGCCGTTCCATGTGTGGAATCGTGGGATACGTGGGGCCGCAGTCGGCGCTCGAGGTCGTGATGGCCGGGCTGAAGCGGCTGGAGTACCGGGGCTACGACTCGGCGGGTGTCGCCGTCCTGGCCGACGGCGGGCTCGCGACGGCCAAGAAGGCAGGCAAGCTCCTCAACCTGGAGAAGGAACTGGACGGCAGGCCGCTGCCGACGGGCGCGACGGGCATCGGCCACACCCGGTGGGCCACCCACGGCGGACCGACCGACGCCAACGCCCACCCGCACATCGACAACGCGGGCCGGGTCGCGGTCGTCCACAACGGCATCATCGAGAACTTCGCCGCGCTGCGGGCGGAGCTGGCGGAGCGCGGCCACGCGCTGGCCTCCGAGACCGACACCGAGGTCGTCGCCCATCTGCTCGCCGAGGAGTTCTCCTCCTGCGCGGACCTCGCCGAGGCGATGCGGCTGGTGTGCCGGCGGCTGGAGGGCGCGTTCACGCTGGTCGCGGTGCACGCCGACGAGCCCGACGTGGTGGTGGGCGCCCGGCGGAACTCGCCGCTGGTGGTGGGCGTCGGCGAGGGCGAGGCCTTCCTCGCCTCGGACGTCGCCGCGTTCATCGCCCACACACGCTCCGCGATCGAGCTGGGCCAGGACCAGGTCGTGGAGCTGCGCCGGGACGGCGTGACCGTGACGGGCTTCGACGGCCGCCCGGCCGACGTCCGCTCGTACCACGTCGACTGGGACGCCTCGGCCGCGGAGAAGGGCGGCTACGACTACTTCATGCTCAAGGAGATCGCCGAGCAGCCCAAGGCGGTCGCCGACACCCTGCTGGGCCGGATCGACGGCTCCGGTTCGCTGACCCTGGACGAGGTGCGGATCCCGCCGCGGGTGCTGCGCGAGATCGACAAGGTCGTCATCGTCGCGTGCGGCACCGCCTTCCACGCCGGGATGATCGCCAAGTACGCCATCGAGCACTGGACGCGCATCCCGTGCGAGGTGGAGCTGGCCAGTGAGTTCCGCTACCGGGACCCGATCCTGGACGCGCAGACGCTGGTCATCGCCATCTCCCAGTCCGGCGAGACCATGGACACGCTGATGGCGCTGCGGCACGCCCGCGAGCAGGGCTCCAAGGTGCTGGCCATCTGCAACACCAACGGCTCGACGATCCCGCGCGAGTCCGACGCGGTGCTCTACACGCACGCCGGGCCGGAGGTCGCCGTCGCCTCCACCAAGGCGTTCCTCACACAGCTCGTGGCCTGCTACCTGGTCGCGCTGTACCTCGGCCAGGTGCGGGGCACCAAGTGGGGCGACGAGATCCGGGCCGTGATCCGGGACCTGTCCTCGATCTCCGGCGCGGTGGAGCAGGTGCTGGGCACCATGGAGCCGGTGCGGGAGCTGGCGCGCACGCTGGCCTCGAAGAACACGGTGCTGTTCCTCGGGCGGCACGTCGGCTACCCCGTCGCCCTGGAGGGCGCGCTGAAGCTCAAGGAACTCGCCTACATGCACGCCGAGGGGTTCGCGGCGGGGGAACTGAAGCACGGGCCGATCGCGCTGATCGAGGAGGACCTGCCGGTCGTCGTGGTCGTGCCGTCGCCGCGCGGGCGGTCGGTGCTGCACGACAAGATCGTGTCCAACATCCAGGAGATCCGGGCGCGCGGCGCGCGGACGATCGTCATCGCCGAGGAGGGCGACGAGGCGGTCGTGCCCTACGCGGATCATCTGATCCGGATCCCGGTCACGCCGACCCTGCTGCAGCCGCTGGTGGCCACGGTGCCGTTGCAGGTGTTCGCGTGCGAACTGGCGACGGCGCGGGGGAACGAGGTGGATCAGCCTCGGAACCTGGCCAAGTCGGTGACCGTGGAGTGAAGTGGGGAAGCGAGCGCCCTGCTGTGCCCGGCGCGTGAACAGGGGGCGAACGGCTCGGTTCCGTTCGCCCCCTTGGTCAGCCGGTCAGGCCGTCAGGTGCTCCGGCTCAGATGGGCAGGCAGGTCGCCGGGACCCAGCCTTCCTTGCTGGTGCTGTTGGGACCGCCGAAGTACCACTTGTTGCTCTTCTTGCCGCAGGCCGTGTAGCTGCCACCTGTGGTGGGCTTGCGGTCGCCGAAGCAGATCCCGCCCTTCTTGCCCTTGCCCCAGGTGCCGAGAGCCGTGGCGCTCGTCTTCGGCGCGCTGCGGAGGTTGACGGTTTCCTTCGGCTTCACGTTGACCAGCGCGCTGCTGCAGTCCGGCTTCGTCGCCGCGGCGGCGGTGCCGGCGGTGGCGACGGTGCCGGTGAGGGTTGTAGCCACGAGGGCCGCAGTGGTCAGTGCGGTGCCCAGAGACTTCAACTTCAAAGCTGTTTCCTCCCGTTGCGTGTGCGATGCCGTTTTGCACATCGCGGTCATCGCGAACTGTACAAGGGGGAGGGGGAGTTCAAGATCGGGGGCTCGGTATGCGGCTAGGTCCAGGGCAGCGGTGGCTTCGGACTGAAGGGGAGCTTGGTCCAGCCGTCCGGGGTCACCTGGTAGAAGTCCCCGAGGTAAGAGTCCATCCGCGAACTACCGTGCACATGCACCATGTCCGCGTGCAGGCGGTAGTGGAAGCCGCCCATCATGCCGACCACCCGGAAGAAGATCCGCACGTCCATGCCCTCCGTCAGAGGGGCCAGCGGTGGCAGGAGGTGCTCGATCTCGTCGAAGCAGCTGCCGGTACGCTCCCGCAGCATCGCGTGGAAGTGGCGCTCCAACGCGTCGGCGGGGGCGGGGAGTTGGCGGACCGCGACCGGCTCCAGCAGTTCCAGCAGCTGCGTGTGGCCCCGCTCCCGTGCGATGTCCACCGGGAGCCGACCGTCCCGGGTGCGCTGTGTGCGCCAGGCGCCGTGCGCGATCAGCCGGGAGACGACCCCGATGCCGGCGCCGTGCCAGGCGGCCTGGTGCAGCGGCGCGAATCCGCTGCGGTTGCCGGGGCGGGCGAGGTTGACCCGCTCGGGATGCTCCGCCAGCTCCGCGAACACGCCGTCCCAGTCGGCGTCCCGGGCCAGGTCCGCGAACCGGTCGCGCTCCTTCAGGTACCAGTCGTTGTAGCGCTCACGGTCGGTGAGGCCGTCCCATTCCATGCCGATCATGCTAGGCGGCAGGCGGGGAGGTGGTGCGGGCGGGGAACGCCCCGGTCGGACCGTAGGGTGCTGGGCATGAGCATCATCGGGGTCGGGATCGACGTCGCCGAGATCGACCGGTTCGCGGCGTCACTGGAGCGTACGCCCGCGCTGGCCGAGCGACTGTTCGTGGAGCGGGAGTTGCTGCTGCCCAGCGGGGAGCGGCGGGGTGTCGCCTCGCTGGCCGCGCGGTTCGCCGCCAAGGAGGCGCTGGCCAAGGCGCTCGGCGCTCCCGCCGGGTTGCTGTGGACGGACGCCGAGGTGTTCGTCGAGGACAGCGGGCAGCCCCGGCTGCGGGTGCGCGGAACCGTCGCAGCCCGGGCCGCCGAGCTGGGGGTGCGGTCCTGGCACGTGTCGCTGAGCCATGACGCGGGGGTGGCCTCCGCCGTCGTGATCGCGGAGGGGTGAGCGGCCCGCGCCGCGGGTGGGGCCTGCCCGGCGGGCACCCCCTAGGCCATGCCCCACACGAGCAGGATCGTGCCGAGGAGGCCCGCCGTGCCCAGGGTCGCGCCGGCAGCCGCCGGCCACATGCGGCCCGTGCCCTGGCGGGCGTAGTGGACGCCCATCGTCCCGAAGGTGAGGGCGAGCGCTCCGGCGAGCACCGTCCAGGGGATGAGGAACGCCCAGGTGCCGGCCGCGGAGAAGGCGCCGAGGACGAGGGCCGTGGGGCCGAGGGCGGTGGCGGGGCTGTCTGTGTCCTTGGGTGCTGTCGCGCTGGTCATGTTCTGCCGATCCCCCTTTTTGAACGAGTTCAAAACACGGCTCGATCATACGCCCAGGGGTGCGGTCCAGGGGCCCGAGGCCCCCGCCGGGCGGGTAGTTGCCGGGTGGCGGGGGCTTCGGGGAGCCGGGTCAGCAGATCGACTGGCTGCTGTTCACCCGGGTGATGTTGCGGAACGTCGTGTTCTCGCCGCAGGGGCTCTCCCTGATGGCCGAGTTGGTGACCGTCAGGTTCTGGATGGTGATGTCCTTGTTGTTCGGGAACTCCGAGCGCGCGGCCAGCCGCAGTTCGCCGCCGCCCGTGATCGTGCCGCTCTGCGCCGCGAGGCTGACGTTGTAGCAGTTCTCGATCAGCACCGAGTTGTTGCCGGTGTTGGAGAGCGTCACCTTGTTGATGACGGCCCCGCCGCTCTCCGACACGCAGAACACGCCGCGTCCGCCGCCGCGCGCTATGACCTCGCCGACCCGGATGTTGGTGGGGTAGCCGCTGCCCACCCGGCCGTTGCGGTTGGCCATGCGGAAGGCGGCGTAGCCGGTGCCCGTGCCCGCGTTCTCCGCGTCGACCTTGGTGACGTTCGCGTTGATGGTCTGGTTGAGCAGGAGGCCCGACTCGCCCACGTTGCGGGCGGTGACGGTGCCGATGGTGATGCCGTCCACGCCGTAGGTCTCGACCGCGTGGCTGGACGCGCCGGAGACGTAGACGTTGTCGATACGGACGTTGCGCGTCCACTGGCTGGTGTCGCCGCGGTTGTCGATGCGGACGCCCAGGCCGCGGGAGAGGCGCATGTCGATCTGGCCGAGCACGACGTTCTGGACATTGCGCAGGAAGATGCCGTACAGCGGGGTGCCGGTCAGCTTGAGGTTCTGGACCTCGACGTCACGCGTGCCGCGCGAGTAGACCGGCGCCTGGTCGCCCGAGCCGGTGCCGGTGACGTTGATGGTGCCGCAGACGTCGAGGACGGTGTAGCTCGGGAGCGAGATGCGGGAGCCCGCCGAGATCGAGCCCGAGCCGCGGACCACGACCCGCTCCTTCGCCGTGCGCCCGGCGGAGAGGCTGTTGACCGCCGCCTGGACGGCGGCGCGCATGTCGGTGCCGGTGTAGACCGTGCTGCCGCCGCGCCGGGCGGTCCAGTTGCTGCCGCTCTGCACGGCCTCGGCCTGGTACGAACCGTCCCCGCAGGCCAGCGCTCGCGTCGGGGCGGCCGTGGCGGGGGCGGTCAGGGTGCCGGCGGCGGTGAGGAGGGCGGTGGCACCGGCGGCGGCGAGGAATGCGGCTCTGCGTCCCATGGGGGCCTCGGTTTCGTCGAACGTGGGGGGTGTGCAAGCGCTTTCTGCGCGCCGGGAGTCTGGCAAAGGGACGGCAAAGCGTCAATGGATGCGACACGGACGGGAGTTGCGCGAGCTGCGGGGGAGTGGCCGGGCGGTCGTACGGGAAACTCGACCGCATGCGTAGTGCGTACAGCGTGGAGACGGTCAGGACCGCCGAACGGGAGCTGATGGCGCGGCTGCCGGAGGGGGCGCTGATGCAGCGCGCCGCCGCCGGGCTCGCCGCCGCCTGCGCCGATCTGCTGGGGCGGGTGTACGGCAGCCGCGTCGTCCTGCTGGTCGGCAGCGGGGACAACGGAGGTGACGCGCTGTTCGCCGGGGCCCGGCTGGCCCGGCGCGGTGCCGGGGTCACGGCGGTGCTGCTCGCGCCGGAACGGGCGCATGCGGCGGGGCTCGCGGCGTTGCGGCGGGCCGGGGGGCGGGCCGTGGCGGCCGGTGAGGCCCCGGGCGGCCGGAGCGCCGAGGAGTTGATCGAGGGGGCCGATCTCGTCGTCGACGGCATCGTCGGGATCGGCGGGAAGGGCGGGCTGCGGCCGGACGCGGTGCCGCTGGCCGCCGCCGCCGGGCGGACGCGGGGCGCCGTCGTCGCCGTCGACCTGCCCAGCGGGGTCGACGTCGACACCGGGGAGGTGCGGGGCGTCGCCGTCCGGGCCGATGCGACGGTGACGTTCGGGACGCACAAGCCGGGGCTGCTCATCGACCCGGCGCGGGAGTACGCGGGCTCGGTCCGGCTGGTCGACATCGGGCTGGAGCTGCCCGTCGAGCCGGAGCTGGAGGCGTTGCAGCACGTGGACGTGGCCCGGCTGCTGCCGGTGCCGCGGGCGGAGAGCGACAAGTACCGGCGGGGGGTCGTCGGGATCGCCGCCGGGTCGGCGCGGTACCCGGGGGCCGCGGTGCTGGCGGTCGCCGGGGCGCTGCGGGGCGGCGCCGGGGCCGTGCGGTACGTCGGGCCGGCCGCGGACGCGGTCATCGCGCGGTTTCCCGAGACGCTCGTGTCGGAACAGGGGCCGAAGCACGCGGGGCGGGTGCAGGCGTGGGTCGTCGGGCCGGGGGCCGGGGACGACGCGGCGACGGTGGGGGAGGTGCTGGCGGCGGAGGTGCCGGTGCTGATCGACGCGGACGGGTTGCGGCTCGCCGACGCGGGAGCCGTGCGGGGGCGCCGGGCGCCGACGCTGATGACGCCGCATGCCGGGGAGGCGGCGGCGCTGCTGGGTGTGGAGCGCGGGGAGGTCGAGGGGGCCCGGCTGGCGGCGGTGCGGGAGCTGGCGGGGCGGTACGGGGCGACGGTGCTGCTGAAGGGGTCGACGACGCTGGTCGCCGACTCGGGGGGCGGGGCGGTGCGGGTGAACCCGACGGGGACGTCCTGGCTGGCCACGGCGGGGAGCGGGGACGTGCTGTCGGGGCTGGCCGGGTCGTTGCTGGCGGCGGGGCTGTCGGCGGTGGACGCGGGGAGTGTGGGGGCGTATCTGCACGGGCTTGCGGGGCGGTTGGCTGCGGAGGGGGCGCCGGTGGGGGCGCATGACGTGGCGGAGGGGATTCCTCGGGCGTGGCGGAACGTGCTGGGGTGAGTGCGCGTGCGGGTGGGTGGGGGTTGCTGTGGGGGTGGGTCGCCCCCTCCGCCCCTTCCCGTCCCGAGTCCGGGGGCTGCCGCCCCCGGGCCCCCGCTTCGGCCTGAACGGCCTCGTCCTCAAGCGCCGGACGGGCTGGATCTGGCTGGGCGGGGCGGGAGGGTGCGGCGCCGGGCGGGGTGGGTTGTGGTTGAGCGGGGGCGGGAGGGTGCGGCGCTGGACGGGCTGGGGTGTGGCTGGGCGGGACGGGAGCGCAGCGGTGTCGGGTGGGCTGGGATGTGGCTTGGCTGGGTGGCACGGGAAGCGCGGCGACGGACGGGCTCGCGTGTGGCTGAGATGGGACGGGAAGCGCGGCGACGGACGGGCTCGCGTGTGGCTGAGTGGGACGGGGAGGGCGCGGCGCCGGACGGGCAGGGATGTGGCCGAGCGGGACGGGAGAGCGTGGCGCCGGGCGGGACGGGCGGGCGTGGCGACGGGCGGGCTCGTGTGTGGCTGATGCCTCCGGGTGACTCCCGCCGCGCGGCGACCCGGCGGCTTTGGGTGCCCGCGCTTTTCTGATCGTATGACCCGTAGACGTACCGCCAGCCGTGGCCTCGCCGTCCTGCTCGCCCTCGTCGCCGCGCTGCCCGTCGGGGTCGCCGGTGCCGTTCCCGTGCCGCCCGCTCCGGGGCCCCTGGGTGAGCTGGTCCCGGGGGTCGCGCCGGGGCCGGCGCAGCCCTGGTCCGTGGACACGCCCGACCAGGCGCTGCCGCCGGCCGTCTACACGCCGTCGGCCGACGAGGAGGCCGTCGAGCCGCGCAGCGCGGTGCCGGGGACGTACGCGCTCGTCGAGTACGTGCCGTTGGGGGAGGCGGTCGCGCGGGTGAGCTGTACGCGGAAGGCCGGGCCGTATCAGCGGCAGGTCGAGCGGTGGCTGGGGCTGCGGGTGGACGGGAGGCAGTCGGCGGCGGACTGCCGGGCCATCCGGGCGTTCCAGGTACGGCAGGGGATCGAACCGGCCATCGGGTTCGCCGGGCCGGTGACCTGGTCGCGGATGCGGTACCTGTCGGCGCGCTCGAATCCGAACGCCGCCGGGATGTGCCCGGTGCGGAACCATCCCGTGGCCTGTGTGGATCTCAGCCGGCAGCTGATGTGGGTGCAGAAGGGCAGGACGGTCGTGTTCGGGGCGGTGCCGATCCGCAGCGGGCGGGCCGGGTACCGGACGCGGGCCGGGTGGCACACCATCTACTGGCGGCACAAGAACCACTGGTCGACGCTGTACAACACACCGATGCCCTACTCCCAGTTCTTCAGCGGCGGGCAGGCCTTCCACGGCGTCTACGGCAGCCTCCACACCGCCGTCGGCTCGATGGGCTGCGTCAACCTCACCGTGGGTGACGCCCGGCGGCTGTGGGGCGTGCTGAAGAAAGGCGACCGGGTGTTCGTATGGGGGCGGCGGCCCGGGACGTAGGCGACCTGCTGGCGGGCCCGCTGCCTCGGGGCTGTCGGGGCCCTCTGAGACACTGGGCGCGATGAGCGAGAGAACAGCCCCGCGGACCGCGCCCCTGCGGGCCCGCGCCGAGATCGACCTGGCCGCCCTGCGGGCCAATGTGCGGGCCCTGCGTGCCCAGGCGCCGGGCGCCGCCCTGATGGCCGTGGTGAAGTCCGAGGCGTACGGCCACGGGGCTGTGCCGTGCGCCCGCGCCGCCGTCGCCGCGGGAGCGAGCTGGCTGGGCACGGCCACGCCCGAGGAGGCCCTCGCCCTGCGGGCCGCCGGGCTGCCGGGCCGCATCATGTGCTGGCTGTGGACGCCCGGCGGGCCCTGGCGCGAGGCGATCGAGGCCGACCTCGACGTGTCCGTCAGCGGGATGTGGGCCCTGGACGAGGTCACCCGGGCCGCCCGGGAAGCCGACCGGCCCGCCCGCGTGCAGCTCAAGGCCGACACGGGGCTCGGGCGGGGCGGCTGCCAGCCCGGCGACTGGGCCGAGCTGGTCCGCGCCGCGCTGCGCGCCGAGGCCGAGGGGCTGCTGCGCGTCACGGGACTGTGGTCGCACTTCGCCTGTGCCGACGAGCCCGGCCACCCCTCCATCGCCGCCCAGCTCGACCGCTTCCGCGAGATGGTCGCGTACGCCGAGCGGCAGGGCGTCCGCCCCGAGGTCCGGCACATCGCCAACTCGCCGGCCACGCTCACCGTCCCCGAGAGCCACTTCGACCTGGTCCGCACCGGCGTCGCCACCTACGGCATCTCGCCCAGCCCCGAGCTGGGCACCCCGGCCGACTTCGGACTGCGCCCGGTGATGACGCTGTCCGCCTCGCTGGCCCTGGTCAAGCACGTCCCGGGCGGGCACGGCGTCAGCTACGGGCACCGGTACGTGACGCCCGGCGCGACCACCCTCGGCCTCGTCCCGCTGGGGTACGCCGACGGCATCCCGCGGCACGCCTCCTCGGCCGGCCCGGTGCTGGTCGAGGGCAAGTGGCGCACCATCGCCGGGCGGGTCGCCATGGACCAGTTCGTGGTCGACCTGGGCGGCGACGAGCCCGCGCCGGGCGCCGAGGCGGTCCTCTTCGGGCCCGGGGACCGCGGTGAGCCCACCGCCGAGGACTGGGCGCAGGCGGCCGGAACCATCGCCTACGAGATCGTGACCCGGATCGGAACGCGCGTTCCCCGCGTCTATGTGAATGAGGAACAGGACGGGTAACTCGCACAGGGGAGAACCGGTCACCAGAAGAACGACAGGCACCCTGGTAACACGGGCAACACCAGCCACACGGCATCATCCGACCCAGTGCGTCACCCGATCAGCAGCCCGGCGAAAGAGGAGCGGTACGTGAGCGAGAGCAGTGCGGAGGTCGTCGCGGACGTCGCCTCCGCGGCCGTCGCGGCCTCCGCCGCGACGGCCGCGGGAGGCTGGCGCCGGGCGACCGGCATCGCCGGAGTCGCGATAGGCGTGGTGGCCGCGGGCGCGGCCGCCGGTGTCGCCCTGGAGCGGATGACCGTCGGCCGGGGCATGCGCCAGAAGGCCCGGCTCGCGCTGGACTCGGCGGGCCCCTACGGCTCGCTGCGCGGCATGCCCGGCAAGGCGTTCGCCGACGACGGCACGGAGCTGTACTACGAGGTCGACGACCTCGACCCGGAGGCCGCCCCGGCCATCGGCTCGCGCCGCCGGCGGCTCTTCGGCCGCAAGGCACCCGCGCCCGTCACGGTCGTCTTCAGCCACGGCTACTGCCTCAGCCAGGACTCCTGGCACTTCCAGCGGGCGGCCCTGCGGGGCGTCGTGCGGACCGTGCACTGGGACCAGCGCAGCCACGGCCGCTCCGGGCGGGGCGTCGCCCAGAACCGGGACGACGAGCCGGTCACCATCGAGCAGCTGGGCCGCGACCTGAAGGCCGTCATCGACGCGGCCGTGCCCGAGGGGCCCATCGTGCTCGTGGGGCACTCCATGGGCGGCATGACGGTGATGGCGCTGGCCGACCAGTACCCCGAGCTGGTCCGCGAGCGGGTCGTCGGGGTCGCCTTCGTGGGGACGTCCTCGGGGCGGCTCGGCGAGGTCAACTACGGGCTGCCCGTCGCCGGTGTCAACGCGGTGCGGCGGGTGCTGCCCGGGGTGCTGAAGGCGCTGGGGCAGCGGGCCGAGCTGGTGGAGAAGGGCCGCCGGGCCACCGCGGACCTGTTCGCCGGGATCATCAAGCGGTACTCCTTCGCGTCCCGGGACGTCGACCCGGCCGTGGCCCGGTTCGCCGAGCGGATGATCGAGAGCACGCCGATCGACGTGGTCGCCGAGTACTACCCGGCGTTCAACGACCACGACAAGACCGAGGCGCTCGCGTACTTCGCGGACATGCCGGTCCTCGTCCTGGCCGGCGTGCAGGACCTGGTCACGCCGAGTGAGCACAGCGAGGCGATCGCCGATCTGCTGCCGGACGCGGAGCTGGTGCTGGTGCCGGACGCGGGGCACCTGGTGATGCTGGAACACCCGGAAGTGGTCACCGACCGGCTCGCCGACCTGCTCACCCGCACGGGTGCCGTGCCCGCAGGGGCTACCGTGAAGGGCTATGGAAGCAGCAGCACCGCACAACCCGGCTGAGCCCGGATCCGTCCAGATCGTCGTCACGTCCCCCGAGCAGATGCGGGAGCTGGGCCGCCGGCTCGCGAAACTGCTGCGCGCGGGCGACCTGGTGATGCTGAGCGGGGAGCTCGGCGCGGGCAAGACGACGCTGACGCGCGGCCTGGGCGAGGGGCTCGGCGTGCGCGGGGCCGTCACCTCGCCGACGTTCGTGATCGCCCGGGTGCACCCCTCGCTCGGTGACGGGCCGCCCTTGGTCCATGTCGACGCGTACCGGCTGTCCGGCGGTCTTGACGAGATGGAGGACCTCGATCTCGACGTCTCGTTGCCCGAGTCCGTGGTCGTCGTGGAGTGGGGCGAGGGCAAGGTCGAGGAGCTGACCGAGGAGCGGCTCCAGGTCGTCATCCACCGGGCGGTGGGCGACACGACCGACGAGGTCCGGCACATGACCGTCACCGGTCTGGGGGAACGCTGGGCCTCCGCGGACCTGAGCGTGCTCGCCGCCTGAGCCCTGCCGCCCGAACGGTGGCACCCGGTGCGGTCTTTTGATGAACGTTCCGACAAGACGTCGGCAAGATGTTGCGTTGGGTGTCGCGGGCGTGGTCACATGGTACCCAGTCCGTAGTTAGGTGTACCTAACTACGTCCGCCCCCGGCCTTTCAGGAGGCGTCCATGTCGGCTACAGAGAGCAAGGGGCAGCCGCTGTCGTTCGCGGTCGCCGGGGTGTCCATGCGGGACCTGCTGGCGGCGGGCGAGGCCGCGGCGCTGATCTCCACGCCGCCGCGCGCTCCCGAGCCGGACCTCGCCGAACCGGACTTCGCCGGGCCGGACTTCGCCGAACCGGTGGAGGACCACCGCGAGGCGGCCTAGCGGAGCCGCCGACGCACGACCGCGGAGCCGCTAGCGCACCACCACGACCTTGCGGCCGATCGTCGCGAACGTCCACATCGCGTCGCCGTCCGCCCGGGACTCGCGGATGCCGCCGGTGCGCACCTTCGGGTCGGGCGCGGCGGTCGAGCCGTCCACGGCCGCGCTGAAGCCGATGACCACGCCGTCAACGCTGGCGAAGCGCACGACGTGCTCGACCGGGACGCCGTCGGAACCGGTGACCGCGTTCGAGCGGGACGTGACCGTGTAGCTGCCCGGGGCCGGGTCCACCACGCTCGGGTCGACCTCGAACGTCCGGGTGACCGTCTCGTCCGCGCCGACCAGCCACACGCGGTCGCCGCGCAGCGAGTACACGACCCGCGCGCCCTTGCCGGACTCCGCGGGCAGCGCGGCGGGGTCCCGCTTCACCCGGGGCGCCTTCGGGGCGCCGACCGCCGGTGAGACGTCCGCCTGCGCCCGGCCGAGACCGGCCGGGACGGTCTCCGCGGCCCGGTGGGCGAGGTAGCCGACCGTCGCGAGGGCCGCGGCGGTGAGCCCGGCCACGATTCCCGAGCTGCTGACTGCCACCGGCACCCACCTCACGTCGTACGTCCGTGTCGTGACGGAAGGTGACGGTAGCAGCAGGTGACGGCCCGGCAGGTACGTCCGACACGGGCCCCGGGGAGCCGTAGGCTGTTTGCGTGCTCTTGCTCGCTCTGGATACCGCCACACCCGCTGTCACCGTCGCGCTGCACGACGGCGAGGACGTCATCGCCTCGTCGAGTCAGGTGGACGCCCGGCGGCACGGGGAACTGCTGCTGCCGGCGATCGACCGGGTCCTCGCCGAGGCAGGCCTGAAGCTGGACGCCGTCACGGACGTCGTCGCCGGGATCGGCCCGGGCCCCTACACCGGGCTGCGGGTCGGCCTGATGACCGCGGACACCTTCGGGCTCGCGCTCGGCGTCCCCGTGCACGGCGTGTGCACGCTGGACGGCCTCGCCTACGCCGCCGACCTGGAGGGCCCGTTCGTCGTCGCCACCGACGCCCGCCGCAAGGAGGTGTACTGGGCCCGCTACGCCGACTCCCGCACCCGCCTCACCGACCCGGCCGTCGACCGGCCGGCCGACATCGCCGAGCAGGTCGCGGGCCTGCCCGCGGTCGGCGCGGGCGCGCTGCTCTACCCGGACACCTTCCCCAAGGCGCACGAACCCGAGCACGTGTCCGCCGCCGCCCTGGCCCGCCTGGCCGCGGAGCGACTGGCGGCCGGCGAGGAGCTGCCCGCGCCCCGGCCGCTCTACCTGCGCCGCCCCGACGCCCAGGTCCCCAAGAACTACAAGGTGG
This sequence comes from Streptomyces sp. NPDC006140, assembly GCF_040628815.1. Classification (NCBI taxonomy): domain Bacteria; kingdom Bacillati; phylum Actinomycetota; class Actinomycetes; order Kitasatosporales; family Streptomycetaceae; genus Streptomyces; species Streptomyces sp. NPDC006140. The sequence goes on from NZ_JBEXTS010000011.1 coordinate 265,585, forward strand.
TCACCCCCAAGTGACCGATGCCGTGACGTGCGTGCTGCGTGAGATGCGCTGGTGGGACATCGACCCCGTGCTGGAGCTGGAGCGGGACCTGTTCCCCGACGACGCCTGGTCGCGGGGCATGTTCTGGTCCGAGCTGGCCCACGCCCGCGGGCCCGAGGCCAACCGGCGGTACGTGGTCGCCGAGGCCGGCTCCCGGATCGTCGGCTACGCCGGTCTGGTCGCCTCCGGTGAGCAGGCCGACGTGCAGACCATCGCCGTCGCCCGCGACCTGTGGGGCACCGGCCTCGGCGCGCGGCTGCTCGCCGAACTGCTGCGCGCGGCCACCGCCTTCGAGTGCGCCGAGGTGATGCTGGAGTGCCGCGTGGACAACGTCCGCGCGCAGAAACTGTACGAGCGGTTCGGGTTCGAGCCCATCGGTGTCCGGCGGGGTTACTACCAGCCGGGCAACGTGGACGCCCTGGTGATGCGCCTGACCGCCCCCGAGAACTCCGTACAAGGAACCGAGATCCATGGCTGACGAACCCCTCGTTCTGGGGATTGAGACCTCCTGCGACGAGACCGGCGTCGGCATCGTCCGGGGCACCACCCTGCTGGCCGACGCCGTCGCCTCCAGCGTCGACGAGCACGCCCGCTTCGGCGGTGTCGTCCCGGAGGTCGCGAGCCGCGCCCACCTGGAGGCGATGGTCCCGACCATCGACCGCGCGCTGAAGGAGGCGGGCGTCAGCGCCCGCGACCTCGACGGCGTCGCCGTCACGGCCGGGCCCGGACTCGCCGGCGCCCTGCTGGTCGGCGTCTCCGCGGCGAAGGCGTACGCGTACGCGCTGGGCAAGCCCCTCTACGGCGTGAACCACCTCGCCTCGCACATCTGCGTGGACCAGCTGGAGCACGGCCCGCTGCCCGAGCCGACGATGGCGCTGCTGGTCTCCGGCGGCCACTCCTCGCTGCTGCTGTCCTCGGACATCACCTCCGACGTCCGCCCGATGGGCGCCACCATCGACGACGCGGCCGGCGAGGCCTTCGACAAGATCGCCCGGGTGCTGAACCTCGGCTTCCCCGGCGGCCCGGTCATCGACCGGTACGCCAAGGAGGGCGACCCGGACGCGATCGCCTTCCCGCGCGGCCTGACCGGCCCCCGCGACCCCGCCTACGACTTCTCCTTCTCCGGGCTGAAGACGGCCGTGGCCCGCTGGATCGAGGCCAAGCGGGCGGCGGGCGAGGAGGTGCCGGTGCGGGACGTGGCGGCCTCCTTCCAGGAGGCGGTCGTGGACGTGCTGACCCGCAAGGCCGTCCGGGCCTGCAAGGACGAGGGCGTCGACCATCTGATGATCGGCGGCGGCGTGGCCGCCAACTCCCGGCTGCGCGCGCTCGCCCAGGAGCGCTGCGAGGCCGCCGGGATCCGGCTGCGGGTGCCGCGGCCCAAGCTGTGCACGGACAACGGCGCGATGGTCGCCGCGCTCGGCGCCGAGATGGTCGCGCGCAACCGGGCCGCGTCGAGCTGGGACCTGCCCGCGGACTCCTCGCTGCCGGTGACGGAACCGCACGTCCCGGGCCACGACCACGTGCACGAGGTCAGCAAGGAGAACCTGTACTCGTGACCGTCGCGCTGATGTGGGAGGCGCGGGCGGTGCCCGGCCGGGGCGAGGACCTGCTCGCCTGGGCCCGCGCCCAGGACCTCACCGGTGAGCCGCTGCGCCGCGAGACCCTGCGCGCCCCCCAGGACCGGGTCCTCGTCATCACCTGGTGGGACGCCCCCTACGACGCGGAGCTGCCCGAGCTGCCGGAGCCGGACGGGGAGCTGGTCACGCGGGCCGTGCACCGGTGGCGGTTCGAGTCGGTGGGCGTCGGCTGACCGAGAGTTCCCACGGCCTGCCGCCGACGTGGCCCCGCCACAGCAGCAGGCCGTTGCGGCGCTCCCAGTGGGCGACCAGCGCGGCCTGGCCCAGCCAGTCCAGGGCCGACCACAGGAGCACGCCCAGCGTCCAGGGTTCCCAGAAGGACAGGGGCAGCGCGAGGACCAGGTACATCCCGAAGAGCCCCGGGCTGATCGGCTGGTCGCGCAGGAAGCGGTCGGCGGGCAGGACCACGTCGAGGTCCTCGACCGGTACCGCCTTCTCGAAGTCCCGCACGTGGCTGAACCACTTGATCCTGGTCGCCTTCAGGAGGGTCCACAGGACCAGGAGGGCGAGCAGGGCGCCGAAGTACCCCGCGAGTGCGCCGGGCCTGTCCGGTGCGGAGAACCCGCGCACGAGACCCAGTGCCGTCAGGGCGACGGCCAGGGCCGCGAAAACCGACAGCACGGCCCGCAACTCGTGGTGCACCAGCCTGTCCACCGCCACCCCCTGAGGGTCACCCCGCCCCCGACACCTCCGCCTCGCACCGCAGCCGCCGGTCGCCCCCGGTGACCCGGACCGGGCCCGTGAGCGTGAGGTGCGCCGTGTGGCGTACGTCCGTGCTGGACGCGGCCAACCGTAGTTCCAGGGCGCCCGGTTCGACCACCTTGCGACCTGAACGGTCGGTGAACGCCGAGAGGTCCGTGTGGAACCGGAAGGTCACCCGGCTCGCCTCACCCGGCGCCAGCTCCACGCGCTGGTAGCCGATCAGGCGCACGTCGGGCCGGGTGACGGAGGCCACCGGGTCGTGCAGGTACAGCTGCACGACCTCCGCGCCCTCGCGGTCGCCCGTGTTGCGGACGGTTACCGAGACGTCGTACGAGCCGTCCGTGCCGATCTCCGCCGGCTCCTCGCCGCCCGTGCCGTCCTCCCACGCGAACGTCGTGTACGAGCGGCCGTGGCCGAAGGGGTACAGCGGGGTCGGGTCGAGGTTGCTGACCTCGCCCGCGAGGCCGAGGGGCGGCTGGAGGTACGTCCAGGGCTGGCCGCCGGGCACCCGGGGGACGCTCACGGGCAGACGGCCCGAGGGGTTCACGCGGCCCGACAGCACTCCCGCGACCGCCGGGCCGCCCTCCTCCCCGGGGAAGAAGGCCTGGACGACCGCGCCCAGCCGGCCGTCCCACCGGCCGAGGGCGTACGGCCGGCCGGTCAGCAGCACCAGCACCACGGGCACGCCCGTCGCGACCAGCGCGTCCAGCAGCTCGCCCTGGACGCCCGGCAGCGCGAGGTCGCTCGCGTCGCAGCCCTCGCCCGAGGTGCCCCGGCCGAACAGGCCCGCCCGGTCGCCGAGGACCGCCACGCACACGTCCGCCTCGGCGGTCCGGGCGATGGCCTCCTCGAAGCCGGAGGTGTCCGGGTCCGTCACGTCGCAGCCCGGCGCGAACGTCACCTTGGCGTCGGGGAGTTCGGTGCGCAGGGCGTCCAGGACGGTCGGGATCTCGATGCCCGTCGGGACCCCGGGGTGGTGGGTGAGGACGTGGGACGGGAAGGAGTAGCAGCCCAGCATGGCGAGGGCGTCGGCCGCCCGCGGGCCGACCACCGCGATCCGGGTGTCGGGGGCCAGCGGGAGCAGGGCGTCGGGGTTGTCGAGCAGGACCACCGACTCCTCGGCCAGGCGGCGGGCCAGGATCCGGTTGCCCGTGGAGTCCAGTTCGACCGGGGCGGCCGGTTCCGGGCTCCAGTCCTCGTCGAGCAGGCCCAGTTCGCACTTCTGGAGCAGCACGCGGCGGGCCGCCCGGTCCACGAGTTCCTCGGGGACCTGCCCGGAGCGGACGGCGTCCAGCAGCGGCCGGCCGTAGCAGTTGACCGTGGGCAGCTCGACGTCGATGCCGGCCGCGAGCGCCGCGTGGGCCGCCTCGGCCGGGGTGCCGGCGACGCGGTGCAGGGTGTGCAGGAAGCCGATGCCGAAGTAGTCGGAGACGACCGTGCCGGTGAAGCCCCACTCCTCGCGCAGGAGCCGGGTGAGCAGCTCGGGGTCGGCGGAGGCCGGGACGCCGTCCGTCTCGGTGTACGCGGCCATCACCGAGCGGGGCCCGGCCTCGCGCACCGCCATCTCGAACGGGGGCAGCGTGACGTCCGCGAACTCGCGCAGGCCGGCCCGTACGGGGGCGAGGTTGCGGGCTCCGGCCGAGGAGGCGTACCCGGCGAAGTGCTTGAGCGTGGCCACGATCCCGGCCGACTCCAGGCCCCGCACGTAGGCCGTGGCGATCGTGCCGACCAGGTACGGGTCCTCGCCGATGGTCTCCTCCACCCGGCCCCAGCGCGGATCGCGCACGACGTCCAGGACCGGCGCGAGGCCCTGGTGGACGCCGGACGCGCGCAGGTCGTCGCCGATGCGGCGGGCCATCTCCTCGACCAGCGGGGGGTCCCAGGCGGCGCCCCAGGCCAGCGGGACCGGATAGGCCGTGGCCTGCCAGGCGGTGAAGCCGGCCAGGCACTCCTCGTGCGCGATCGCCGGGATGCCGAAGCGGCCGGCCTCGGTGATACGGCGCTGGGCGCGGGCCAGAGCCTGCGCGCCCAGCGCCGGGTCCACGGGGGCGGTGCCGAAGGAGCGCGTGAGCTGACCCAGGCCGTGGGTGATCAGCTCGGCCCATGCTTCGTCGGAGTGGTCGGCGGTCATGTCGTGCTGGTGCGGAGCGACTCCGCCGCCGTCCGCCGAGGCGCCCACCCACACGCCGTACAGCTGGGCGGTCTTCTCCTCCAGGGTCATCCGGGAGAGCAGGTCGTCGACGCGGGCGGCGGCGGGCAGGGCGGGGTCACGCCAGGGCGCGGTGGTCATGAAGCTCCTGTCGGGTGGACGGACGGCCCTCTCACGAACGGTGCTGACGAGCGCGTGAACCGTGCTGACGGCCGCTTCCCGCACCCGTTTCTACGAATGTTTCGATATACACGTCGAATGTTCCGGGAACCTATGGGGCCCGGAGGACTTCGTCAAGGGGGCCCGCAGGGATACGATCGCCGCCATGACATCCCCGGAGCCGGTTGAAAGCCGGACGCAAACCCGGACGCAGGGGCGCACCGCGCAGACGGCGACGCTCGCCGAGATCGCCCGCGAGGCCGGCGTGTCGGCGCCGACTGTTTCGAAGGTCCTCAACGGCCGGGCCGACGTCGCCCCCGCCACCCGGGCCCGCGTCGAGGAGCTGCTGCGCGCCCACGGCTACCGGCGCCGCCGCGCCGAGGCGACCCGCTCGCCGCTGATCGACCTGGTCTTCCACGAGCTGGAGAGCGCCTGGGCGCTGGAGGTGATCCGGGGCGTGGAGAACGTGGCCCGGGACGCCGGGCTGAGCGTCGTGCTGTCGGAGAGCGCCGGGCGCCTCACCCCCGGCCGGACCTGGGCCGACCAGGTGGCCGCGCGCCGGCCGCACGGCGTGGTCCTGGTCCTGTCGGGGCTCGACGAGTCGCAGCGCGCGCTGCTGACCAGCCGCTCCATCCCGTTCGTGGTGATGGACCCGGCCGGCGACCCGGGGGCCGACGTGCCGTCGATCGGCGCCACCAACTGGCAGGGCGGTCTCGCCGCCACCCGGCACCTGGTCGAGCTGGGGCACCGCAGGATCGGCGCGATCAGCGGGCCGTCGCAGATGATGTGCAGCCGCGCCCGGATCGACGGCTACCGGGCCGCGCTGGAGACGGCCGGGCTGCCGGTGGATCCCGCGCTCATCGCGGGCGGCGACTTCCACCACGAGGCCGGCTACCGGCTGGGCCTGGAGCTGCTGCGCCGCCCGGACCGGCCGACCGCCGTCTTCGCCGGGAACGACCTGCAGGCGCTCGGGCTGTACGAGGCCGCGCGCGAGCTGGGGCTGCGCATCCCCGAGGACCTGAGCGTGGTCGGCTTCGACGACCTGCCGGTGGCTCCCCTGGTCGGGCCGCCGCTGACGACCGTACGGCAGCCGCTGACCGAGATGGCCGAGGCGGCGGCCCGGCTGGTCCTGGACCTCGGGCGGGACGAGGACGCCCCGGCGGCGACCCGGGTGGAGCTGGCGACGAGCCTGGTGGTGCGCAGCAGTACGGCGGCCCCGGCCTGAAAGGCCAGTTGCTGTATTGACGGGTGATGCGGGCGCCTCCACACTGCACCGAAGCCAATCGGTTGCACCACCGAAACTTTCGGAGGCACCGCGATGAGATCGCTGAGATCGGGCTTGCTCACCACCCTGCTGGCCGGCGTCGTCACGGCCGGCTCCCTGCTGTTCACGGCCCCGGCCTCGCACGCCGCCGACGCCCCGCTGCGCGACCTCGCCGCGGCCAAGGGCAAGGCCATGGGCACGGCGGTCACCGGCTCCAAACTCACCGGCACCTACGGCGAGATCGCCGGCCGCGAGTTCAACTGGCTCACGCCCGGCAACGCCATGAAGTGGGGCTCCGTGGAGCCGAGCCGGGGCACCTACGACTGGGCCGAGGCCGACCAGATCGTGAACTTCGCCGAGGCCCACGACCAGCAGGTGCGCGGCCACACCCTGCTCTGGCACCAGCAGAACCCGGGCTGGCTGGCGAACGGCAGCTGGACCCGGGACCAGCTCAGCGCGATCGTCCAGGACCACATCGCGACCGAAGTCGGCCGCTACAAGGGCCGGCTGGCCGCCTGGGACGTGGTCAACGAGCCCTTCAACGAGGACGGCAGCTACCGGCAGACCCTCTTCTACAACACCCTCGGCCAGGACTACATCGCGCAGGCGCTGACCTGGGCCCGGGCCGCCGACCCGAGCGCCAAGCTGTACATCAACGACTACAACGTGGAGGGCGTCAACGCGAAGAGCACCGCCCTGTACAACCTGGTCAAGTCCCTGAAGGAGCGCGGGGTTCCGATCGACGGGGTCGGGCTGCAGGCCCATCTCATCGTCGGGCAGGTGCCCTCGACGATGCAGCAGAACATCCAGCGCTTCGCCGACCTGGGCGTGGACGTGGCCATCACGGAGCTGGACATCCGGATGCAACTGCCGGCGACGCAGGCGAAGCTGACCCAGCAGGCCGCCGACTACAAGGCGGTCATGAACGCCTGTGTCGCGGTCGCGCGCTGCACCGGCGTCACCGTCTGGGGCTTCACCGACTCCGACTCCTGGATCCCGGACACCTTCCCCGGCCAGGGCGCGGCGACCCCGTACGACGAGAACTACCAGCCGAAACCGGCGTACCACGCCATCGCGGAAGCCCTCGGCGGGACGACGACCCCGCCGCCCACGGGCGCCTGCACGGCCGTCTACAGCGTCACCAGCCAGTGGAGCACCGGCTTCACGGGGCAGGTGCGGATCGCCTGCTCGGGGGCCTCGCTGTCGTCGTGGAAGGCGAACTGGACGTTCGGGGCCGGGCAGCGGATCACCCAGGCCTGGAACGCGAGCTGCACCCAGACCGGCGCGACGGTGAGTTGCGCGAACGCCCCGTACAACGGGTCGGTGCCGGACGGCGGTTCGGTGACGTTCGGCTTCAACGGCTCGTGGAGCGGGAGCAACCCGGTGCCCACGGTGACCCTGGGATAGCCGAGGCCGGGAAGTCTGAGAATTTCCGAAGAAAATCGGCCGGGGGACCCTGCTCGTAATAATTCGGACTTATGTTCCTGCCCGTGACGGGACGCGACGGGAACGGGGACGAGGGCAGGGAGGCGGGCCGGCGGTCGAGAGCGCTGCGGATCGCCGGCCTCGCCCTGGCGGCTGCCCTGGTGCTGGGCATCGGGGCGGCGGGCTGGGCCTACTGGCACCTGAACAGCAACATCACCGGCGTCGACATCGACAACGCGCTGGGCGACAACCGCCCGCCGAGGCCGCTGAGCGCCCCGTCGCCCTCGGCCGCGGCGCTGCCCAGTGGAGCCCTCAACATCCTGGTCCTGGGCTCGGACTCGCGCAGCGGCAAGGAGAACCGGCGGCTCGGCGGCGGCGACAGCGCCGGTGCCCGCTCGGACACGGCGATGGTCGTCCACCTCGACGCCGGGCGGACCAGCGCGACGGTGGTGAGCATCCCGCGCGACACCCTGGTCACCCGCCCGTCCTGCCCGCGCCCGTCCGGCGGGTCGACCGCCGTCGCCTACGACTCCATGTTCAACAGCGCGTACGCGGTGGGCGGACCGGTCTGCGCGGTGAAGACGGTCGAGTCGCTGACGAACGTCCGCATGGACCACTACCTGGAGATCGACTTCTCCGGTTTCGCCCAGCTGGTCGACGCCCTCGGCGGCGTCACCGTCACCACGGACGAGGACATCGCCGACGAGGACAGCCATCTCCGTCTGAAGGCGGGCACCCACCACCTCGACGGCACCCAGGCCCTCGCCCTGGCCCGCACCCGGCACGGCATAGGCGACGGCAGCGACCTCGGCCGCATAGGGCTCCAGCAGAAGCTGGTGAAGGCCCTGCTGGAGCAGATCGCCTCCCAGGACCTGCTCACCGACCCGGCGAAGCTGTACCGGGTCGCGGACGCGGCGACCGCCGGCCTCACCACCGACACGGGCCTGGACTCCCTGAGCGAGCTGACCCGGTTCGGCCAGAGCCTGCGGGGACTGTCCGCGAGCAGCGTGCGGACGGTGACCATGCCGGTGGTACGGGCGCCGTCGGACCCCAACCGGGTGGTGGCGGAACAGCCGGAGGCCCGGAAGCTGTGGGAGTCACTGCGCTGACCTGCGCGGACGCCCGCCGGGAAAAGTTTCCGAGAAAAATCCGGCGAGCGTGTCGAGCCGGGGGCCTCCCGATCGACGCAGGGGTGAGAGCGGGGAGAAGCCCGCTCCGGAGAGCCCCGAGGAGTCACCATGCCGCGCTTTCTCACCCTGATCCGCATCGACGAGAAGAACGCCCCCGCCGAGGGCCCGAGCCCCGAGCTCCAGGAGCGCATGGGCAAGCTGCTGGAGGAGATCACCAAGGCCGGGGTCATGCTCGACACGGCCGGGCTCACGCCGACCTCCGACGGCACGCGGGTGACCTGGGAGGGCGGTCGGCTGGCCGTCACCGATGGGCCGTTCACCGAGACCAAGGAGGTCATCGGCGGCTACTCGATCAGCCAGTGCAAGGACAAGGCCGAGGCGATCGAGTGGACCAAGCGGTTCCTGTCCCTGCACGAGGACTACTGGACGATCACCGCGGAGGTCCGGCAGATCGCCGAGGGCTGACCGGTCCTGCTTGGCGGGGCGGCGCCACGGGTGTCTGATGGTGGGCTGTGACACCGCAGCCCACCCCCGGACCCGGCGCCTCCCGGGCCACCCGGGCCGTCGAGACCCCGCAGGTTGTCGAGACTGCCCAGGCCGCCGGGACCGCACAGGTTGTCGAGACCCCTCAGGCCGTCGAGACGCCCCAGGCCACCGGGACCCCTCAGGCCACCGAGACCGCCCAGGCCGTCGAGACATCCCAGGCCGCCGAGACCGCCCGTGCCATCGAGACCGTCTTCCGTATGGAGTCGCCCCGGATCATCGCCGGTGTCACCCGGGTCGTCCGGGACGTCGGAATCGCCGAGGAACTCGCGCAGGACGCCCTCGTCGCCGCCCTGGAGCAGTGGCCCCGGGACGGGGTGCCCGACAACCCGGGCGCCTGGCTCATGGCCACCGCCCGGAACCGGGCCGTCGACCTGGTCCGCCGCCGCGAGAACTACGCCCGCAAGCTGGCGGAGATCGGCCGGGCCCTGCCGGACGCGGCCCCGCCGCAGGAGCCCGCCGACCCGGACGACATCGACGACGACCTGCTCCGCCTGGTCTTCACCGCCTGCCACCCGGTGCTGTCCACCGAGGCCCGTACCGCGCTCACCCTGCGTCTCCTCGGCGGCCTGAGCACGGCCGAGATCGCCCGCGCCTTCCTGGTCCCCGAGCCGACCGTCGCGCAGCGCATCGTCCGCGCGAAACGCACCCTGGCCACGAAGAACACCGCCTTCGAGGTGCCCTACGGCCCCGACCGCGAGGCCCGTCTCGGCTCGGTCCTCGACGTCATCTACCTCGTCTTCAACGAGGGTTACGCGGCCACGGCCGGCGACGACTGGCTCCGCCCGGGCCTGTGCGAGGACGCCCTGCGGCTGGCCCGGGTGCTCTCGGCCCTGATGCCCAAGGAGCCCGAGGTGCACGGCCTGACCGCCCTCCTGGAGTTCCAGGCGTCCCGCACGGCCGCCCGCACGGGCCCCTCCGGCGAACCGGTCCTCCTCAAGGACCAGAACCGCTCCCGCTGGAACCGCATGCTCATCGCCCGCGGCATCGCCGCACTGGGCCGGGCCGAGGCCACTGCCTCCGGCGCCCCGGGCCCGTACCTCCTCCAGGCCGCCATCGCCGCCTGCCACGCCCACGCGTACACGTACGAGGAGACCGACTGGTCCCGCATCGCCACCCTCTACGGCCTCCTGGCCGCCCGCTCCCCGTCCCCGGTCGTGGAACTGAACCGCGCGGTCGCCGTCTCCATGTCCGAAGGCCCGGGCCCGGCCCTGAGGATCGTCGACGCCCTGACCGCCGAACCCGCCCTGCGCGACTACCACCTGCTCCCCAGCGTGCGCGGCGACCTCCTCGCCCGCCTCGGCCGCACGACGGAGGCCCGCGCGGAGTTCCGACGGGCGGCGTCGCTCACGAGGAACGAGCGGGAGCGGGAGCTGTTGCTGCGGCGGGCCGCGGAACAGCCCTGAACGTCAGGCCGGGTGCCCGACAACATCAGGCCGGGTGCCCGACCAGCATCGCCGGTGCGCCCGCCACCCGGGTCAGGAACACCGTCGCCGCGTTCGGGCCCTGCGGCTTGACCTTCTTGCGCAGTTCCTCCGGCTCGACCGCCGAGCCCCGCTTCTTCACCGTCAGGGTGCCGACCTCCCGCTCCCGCAGCAGGGCCTTCAGCTTCTTGACGTTGAAGGGGAGGTGGTCGGTGATCTCGTAGGCCGTGGCGTACGGCGTCGGGTGCAGCGTGTCGGCCGTGACGTACGCGATGGTCGTGTCGAGCAGGCCGCCGTCGACCCGGTCGGCGACCTCGGAGACCAGGTGGGCGCGGATGACGGCGCCGTCGGGCTCGTAGAGGTAGCGGCCGGGCGGGCGGACGCCGGGGTCGGGCAGGGCGCGGGAGAGCAGGGTGCGCGGGCCGGGCAGCAGGGTGGCGCGTACGGCGCCCGGCTCGGTGCCGAACCACAGCACCGCCTCCTTCACGTCCCCGCCGTCGGAGATCCACTCGGCCTCGGCCTCCTCGGGGACCGCCTCGTGCGGGATGCCCGGGGCGATCTTCAGCGCGGCGTGCGGAGCCCGGAGCGCGGCCGACACCGCCCAGGACAGCGGGGGCGAGTAGGCCTCCGGGTCGAAGATCCGGCCGCGGCCGCCGCGCCGGGCCGGGTCGACGAAGACGGCGTCGTAGCCGGCCGTGTCCACCTCCGTGACGTCCGCCTCCCGGACCTCGATCAGGTCCGCGAGCCCCAGCGCGTCGGCGTTCGCCCGGGCCGCCGCGGCCGTGAGCGGGTCCCGGTCCACGGCCAGTACCCGGATCCCGGCGCGGGCCAGCGCGATCGCGTCCCCGCCGATGCCGCTGCACAGGTCGGCGACCGAGGTCACGCCCAGCTCCGCCATACGCCGGGCCCGGTAGGCGGCCACGCTCGCCCGGGTCGACTGCTCCACCCCGTTCGGCGTGAAGAACATCCGCCCCGCGTCCTCGGCCCCGAACTTCGCCGCCGCCCGCTGCCGCAGCCGGGCCTGGCCGAGCGCCGCCGACACCAGCTCGGCGGGGTGTTCCCGGCGCAGCCGGGTCGCGACGGCCAGCTCCCGCGCCGGGTCGGTGTCGCGCACCTCGTCGAGGAGGGCGCGGCCTGCTGGGGTGAGGAGGAGGGCGAGGTCGTTCACCGGTTCATTGTCGGCCACGGCGGCACGGGGGAGGCGTGTGGGCCAGTCGGTGGATGGCGGGCCGCCGGCCGCGGTGTCGGGGCGGGTTCGCGGGGCCCGGCTGCGAGGATCCGGCACCATGCGAGCAGTCGTACGAAATGACAAAAGCCGGGCATCTGGCCGTGTGCGGGTCGGCCTCGCCCTGCTCGCCCTCGCCGCCATCGCCCCGGGCTGCGCGCAGGGCGGCAGCGACCAGGTCACCCCGGCCGGCGGGCAGCAGCCCCTCGACGCGCCCCCGGCCCGCGCGCTCGACTCGTACGCCTCCAAGCTGGGCGCCGCGCACGCCGCCCGGGTCGCCGCCGCGCACCGCTGGGGGCTGAAGGACATCCCGCCGGCCGCCCCGCCGGCCCCCGAGGACAAGCCCAGGATCAGGACCCGCGAGGGCTTCGAGGTGCCGGGTCACCGGGAGTCGGACCTCCCGCCCGTCTTCACCAGGATCCCCACCCGGGACAAGGTCGTCTTCCTCACCATCGACGACGGTGCCGAGAAGGACCGGGCGTTCCTGCGGATGATGAGCGACCTGGACGTCCCCTACAGCGCGTTCCTCAGCGGCTACCTCGTGAAGGACAACCCCCGCTACTTCCGGAAGATGCAGGCCAGGGGCGTGGTGCTGAACAACCACACCCTCCACCACCCCTATCTGCCGGGGCTGTCGTACCGGGCGCAGAAGCGCGAGATCTGCGGCATGCAGCGCTACATGGAGAAGCGGTTCGGCAAGCGCCCCCGCCTCTTCCGCCCGCCCTACGGCAGCTACAACCGGGCGACCCTGCGCGCCGCCAAGGCCTGCGGCATCGCGTACGTCCCGCTCTGGAACGAGGAGGTCTTCGCCGACCGCTGGGAGTACCGCGAGGCGGACCGGGAGCTGCGTCCCGGCGACATCGTCCTCACCCACTTCCGGGGCCCCGGCCAGTGGAAGGGCACGATGCCGGACATGATCCGCCGCTTCCTGAACAAGGTCACGGCCGAGGGGTACGCGGTGGGGCGGCTGGAGGACTACCTGTGAGGCGGCGACCGGCCGCCGCAGCGCTGTGCGCGGGCGTCGTCCTGCTGGCGGGCTGCGCCGGCGCGGCGGACGGGCGCCCGGACACGGCCGACGGCCGGGCCCAGGACCCGGTCCCCGCGGCGAGCCACCCCCTCCCGCCCGTCGTCGACCACGTCCCCACCCGCGACCCGGTCGTCTTCCTCACCTACGACGACGGCGCCGAACGCGACCCCCGCTTCGTCGGCCTCGTCCGCGAACGGCGGCTCCCGGTCAGCATGTTCCTCACCGACAGTGTCGTGGGGCCCGGCTACGGCCACTTCGCCCGGCTGCGCGCGGTCGGCGCGTCCATCCAGAACCACACCCTGGACCACCCCGCCCTGCGCGGCCTGCCCTACGCCGGCCAGCGCGCCGAGATCTGCGGCCAGCAGCACAAGCTCCGCTCCCGCTTCGGCATCCGCCCCCGCCTCTTCCGCCCGCCCTACGGCACCTACGACACGACGACCCTGCGCGCCGCGGCCGACTGCGGCATCACGGCGGTCGTGCTCTGGCGGGCGTCCCTGGGCGCCGACGGCGCTCTGACCTACCGGCGGGGCGGGCCCGGTCTGCGCCCCGGCGACATCGTCTCCGTCCCGTCGGGCGACGCGTCCGCGACCCTGACGGAACGGACGGTGCGACTGCTGCGGCAGATCGAGGGGAAGGGGCTGCGGGTGGGGCGGCTGGAGGACTACCTGTAGGGGCCACTCGACGAGGCCGCCTGGCCGACGCGCCGCTCGCAATTAGCAGTCCGCTTGACCGAGTGCTAATCACGGTCATAGTCTCGGCTCTGGCACTCGACGAAGGAGAGTGCCAACACAGCGACGGGCAGGTCCGGCACCCGCGACGACGGATCCACCTGGTCGCCACCTCAGACAGTTAACCCCGTGAGATCTCCGAAGGGGGAGGTCGGATCGTGACGACCGCCAGCAAGGTTGCCATCAAGCCGCTCGAGGACCGCATCGTGGTCCAGCCGCTGGACGCCGAGCAGACCACGGCCTCGGGCCTGGTCATTCCGGACACCGCCAAGGAGAAGCCCCAGGAGGGCGTCGTCCTGGCCGTGGGCCCGGGCCGCATCGAGGACGGCAAGCGCGTCGAGCTCGACGTCAAGGTCGGTGACGTCGTGCTCTACAGCAAGTACGGCGGCACCGAGGTGAAGTACAACAACGAGGAGTACCTCGTCCTCTCGGCCCGCGACGTCCTCGCGATCGTCGAGAAGTAATTCACCCGAAGCACATTGCTTTGAGCTGCGCCCCTGGCCCCCCGCGACACATAAGAAGCCGGGCGCCCGGGGCGCAGTGCCTTTAACCCAGATTCCGGAAGAGGGCTCACGCTCCCATGGCGAAGATCCTGAAGTTCGACGAGGACGCCCGTCGCGCCCTCGAGCGCGGCGTCAACAAGCTTGCCGACACGGTCAAGGTGACGATCGGCCCCAAGGGCCGCAACGTCGTCATCGACAAGAAGTTCGGCGCCCCCACCATCACCAACGACGGTGTGACCATCGCCCGCGAGGTCGAGGTCGAGGACCCGTACGAGAACCTCGGTGCCCAGCTGGTCAAGGAGGTGGCGACCAAGACCAACGACATCGCGGGTGACGGTACGACCACCGCGACCGTGCTCGCCCAGGCGCTCGTGCGCGAGGGCCTGAAGAACGTCGCCGCCGGCGCTTCCCCGGCCGCCCTGAAGAAGGGCATCGACGCCGCCGTCAAGGCCGTCTCGGACGACCTGCTCGCCTCGGCGCGCCCGATCGACGAGAAGTCCGACATCGCCGCCGTCGCCGCGCTGTCCGCCCAGGACCAGCAGGTCGGCGAGCTCATCGCCGAGGCGATGGACAAGGTCGGCAAGGACGGTGTCATCACCGTCGAGGAGTCCAACACCTTCGGCCTGGAGCTGGACTTCACCGAGGGCATGGCCTTCGACAAGGGCTACCTGTCGCCGTACTTCGTGACGGACCAGGAGCGCATGGAAGCCGTCCTGGACGACCCCTACATCCTCATCACGCAGGGCAAGATCTCCGCCATCGCGGACCTCCTGCCGCTGCTGGAGAAGGTCATCCAGGCCAACGCCTCCAAGCCGCTGCTGATCATCGCCGAGGACGTCGAGGGCGAGGCCCTGTCGACCCTGGTCGTGAACAAGATCCGCGGCACCTTCAACGCCGTCGCGGTGAAGGCCCCCGGCTTCGGCGACCGCCGCAAGGCGATGCTGCAGGACATGGCCGTCCTCACGGGCGCCACGGTCGTCTCCGAGGAGGTCGGCCTCAAGCTCGACCAGGTCGGCCTGGACGTCCTCGGCTCCGCCCGCCGCGTCACCGTCACCAAGGACGACACCACCATCGTCGACGGCGCCGGCAAGAAGGACGACGTGCAGGGCCGCGTCGCCCAGATCAAGGCCGAGATCGAGACCACGGACTCCGACTGGGACCGCGAGAAGCTCCAGGAGCGCCTCGCGAAGCTGG
This sequence comes from Streptomyces sp. NPDC006140, assembly GCF_040628815.1. Taxonomy (NCBI): domain Bacteria; kingdom Bacillati; phylum Actinomycetota; class Actinomycetes; order Kitasatosporales; family Streptomycetaceae; genus Streptomyces; species Streptomyces sp. NPDC006140. The sequence continues at coordinate 280,734 of NZ_JBEXTS010000011.1, forward strand.
CCGGCGGCGTGTGCGTCATCCGCGTGGGTGCCGCCACCGAGGTCGAGCTCAAGGAGCGCAAGCACCGTCTGGAGGACGCCATCTCCGCGACCCGCGCCGCGGTCGAGGAGGGCATCGTCTCCGGTGGTGGCTCCGCCCTGGTCCACGCCGTCAAGGTCCTCGAGGGCAACCTCGACAAGACCGGCGACGAGGCCACCGGTGTCTCCGTGGTCCGCAAGGCCGCCGTCGAGCCGCTGCGCTGGATCGCCGAGAACGCCGGCCTGGAGGGCTACGTCATCGTCTCCAAGGTCGCCGAGCTCGACAAGGGCAACGGCTACAACGCCGCCACCGGCGAGTACGGCGACCTGATCAAGGCCGGCGTCATCGACCCGGTCAAGGTCACCCGCTCCGCCCTGGAGAACGCCGCCTCCATCGCCTCCCTCCTGCTCACGACCGAGACCCTGGTCGTCGAGAAGAAGGAAGAGGAGGAGCCGGCCGCCGCGGGCCACAGCCACGGCCACTCCCACTGAGGCACCGACCTCTGACGGAAGCCCCCGTACCGCCGAGCGCGGAACGGGGGCTTCCCTCGTGCCCGGGCAGGGTCACAGTTCCAGCGGGTCCAGCGCCCCGAGCTGCTGCATCAGCCCCAGCCGGTCGTACTGCCACCAGCCCTCCGCGATCTTCCCGTCCGGCGTGCAGCGGTGGATGGTCGTCCCGGTCATGGTGACGTCCTTCCCGGTCGGCGGGATCCCGAGGAACTCGCCCTTGTGGTGCCCCCGCCAGGTCCACCGGGTGCACACCCGGTCACCCTGCGCCAGCTGGTCCTCCACCGTGAACGAGAAGTCGAACCCGCCCCGCCAGACCTCCAGCTCGCGCCGCACCGCGTCCAGCCCGATCACGTCCTGCACATTGGCGGGATCGTGGTCGTGGTAGCCCTCGACGAACACGTCGTTGAGGGGCGGCGCGCCACCCTGGCCGGGCGCCAGCTCGAAGAACCGGCGCGCGGTGGCCGCGTTGAGCTGCTCGTCCCGCACCACGTCGAGATCCGTGAAGGTGGGCTCCTCGTCGCAGAGCGCCACCATCTCCTGGAAGATCCGGTCGGTCTCCGGAAGCCCGGAGTTCCGCATCGCGTCCTCGTACGACGGGAACTCCACGATCTCCACGATGTGCGAGGCGTCGGCCCGGTCCTTCGCCACCACACTGTGCGTCGCGGTCCGCTTCCCCTTGGTCTGCTCGACCCACCGGTCCATCAGCCGGTTCATCTCGTCGAGCCGACTGGTCCTGCATTCGATGAGCTGTACGAAGGTCATGGCCTCGCCTCCGGCCCCCCTGGGTCCGGCTGAACAGCACCATTGTCCCAACGAGGACCGCTCGTCGCCTCCTGGCCTTTGGCATCATGACCGCATGCTGTGGGGGAAGCGGTGGGAACGGTCGGTGGCCGCGGGGCGGGACGTCTGGCTGGCCGTCACCGGCGACCACAACCGTCTCTTCTTCACCCGGCAGGTGCGCTCGGCGTACTGGGAGCAGGTCCGCAGGATCGCCCCCGCCGAACTGCTCGGCCGCGAGCGGGAACTCGCCGAGCTGGCGGCCTTCTGCACCGCCGACTCCGGCCCGGCGTACGCCTGGTGGCGCGCGGAGGCGTGGGCGGGCAAGACGGCGCTGCTGTCGTGGTTCGCGCTGAACCCGCCCGCGGGCGTCAGGATCGTGCCGTTCTTCGTCACGGCCCGCCTGGGCGCCCAGAACGACGTCGCGGCGTACGTCGACGTCGTACTGGAACAGCTCGCCGAACTGGCCGGCGAAGACCTGCCGGCCCTGCTGACCAAGGCGACCCGCGAAGCCCACCTCCTGCACCTGTACAGGGCCGCCGCCCGCGCCTGCGCCGAACGCGGCGAGCGCCTGGTCCTGCTGCTCGACGGCCTGGACGAGGACCGCGGCGTCACCACCGGCCCCGAAGCCCACAGCATCGCCGGCCTGCTCCCCGCCCTCCCGGAGTCCGGCATGCGCGTCCTGGTGGCGGGCCGGCGGAACCCGCCGCTGCCGGTCGACGTGCCGGAGGACCACCCCCTGCGCGACCCCGCGATCGTCAGCGCGCTCGCCCCCTCCCCGTACGCCCGGACGATCCGCGCCGAGGCGGAACGCGAGCTGAAGCGCCTGATCGAGGCCGGCGGCCTGGAGTACGACCTGCTGGCACTGGTGACAGCGGCGAACGGCGGCCTGACGGCCGAGGACCTGTCCGCGCTGACCGGGGAGGTCCCGTACCGGGTGCGGGACGTGCTGCGCACCAGGGCGGGGCGGACGTTCGGCGTCCGGCTGAACGTGTACCTCCTCGCTCACGAGGAGCTGCAGCGCCGGGCGCTGGACATGCTCGGCACCGCCGAACTCGACCGCCGCCGGGCGCGACTGCACGCCTGGGCGGACACCTGGCGGGACCGGGGATGGCCGGACGGAACGCCGGACTACCTGCTGGCGGGCTACTTCGGGCTCCTGCGCGAGGCACGGGACCTGCGGCGCGCGGTCGACTGCGCCGTGGACGCGGTACGCCACGACCGGATGCTCGACGTCACCGGCGGCGACGCGGCGGCCCTCGCCGAGATCCGCAACGCCGAGGAGATGGTGGCCGAGGCGGGCGTACCCGACCTGACGGACCTGGTCCGGCTCTCGCTGAGACGGGAGGAACTGGAGCACCGCAACGACTCCGTCACCCGCACCTTCCCCTGGGCCTGGGCCGTCCTCGGCCGGGTGCGTCGCGCGGAGGCGCTCGCGCGCAGCATCCCGAGCCTCGACTGGAGGGCCATGGCGCTGGCCGACGTCGCGGCCGTGGTGCTGGACGCCGGTGAGCATGCCGAGGCCGTGCGGCTGCTGGAGGAGGCGGAGCAGGCGGCCGAGCGGTACGCGTTCGACTACGACATCGACGAGGAGCGGGACCTCGCCCTCGTGGAGGTGAGCCGCGGCTGGGCGAAGGCCGGGCTGTTCGACCGTGCCGAGAGCCTCGTCACCACGGTGGCCGGCGTCGACCTGCGCGTGGACCTGCTGGTCGACCTCGTCCGGTCCCTGGTGGCCGCGGGGGCCTTCGACCGGGCCGGGGAGCTGTGCCGTCGGCAGGATCACGACCTGGTACGGGGTCTCGGTCTCGCGGCGGCGGCAGCGGCTCTGACGGAGGCGGGCCACCTCGACCGGGCGAAGGCGCTGGCTCAGCACGCGGACCACGCGGCACGGCCCCTGGTGCTGGCGCGGATCGCCGGAGTGCTGCGACGGACCGGACGGGAAGGCGGGGCCGAGGCTCTCCTCACGGCGGTCGAGGCCGCACTGACCCCGTCCGACCTGCTCATCGAGGTCGTCGAGGCGCTCGCGGATCTCGGCGAGTTCGACCGGGCGGAGCGTGCCGCCCTGTTGCACGACGATGCCGCCGCGCGCGGATGGGCGTTGCGAGGGGTCGTCCGGGCCCTGGCGGCGACGGGTGACGGGGCGCGCGCGGAAGCACTGGCCGAGCGGATCGAGCACCCGGCCGTGCGCTCGGGCGCGGTGCCGGCGATCGTGGAGGGGCTGGCGGAGGCGGGGGCCCACGAGGAGGCCGAGCGGCTGGCCCGCGACCTCACCGACGAGGAGGCCCGGGACACGGCCGTGCGCGCCGTCGTCGACGCGCTGATCCGGGCGGGGGAGACGGACCGCGCGGAGCGGCTGGCCGGGGAGGACACGGCCACGGAGCCCGGCGCGGTCGCGCTCTGCGGCGTGATCGAAGGGCGGGCTCGAGCGGGTGAGCTGGACCGGGCCTTCGAGATGGCCAGGTCGCTCGGCTCGACCGACGGCCACGAAGCGCTCGTCCGCGGCGCCGTGGTGTCCGGCCGCGCTCCCGACGAACTGGCCGAGCTGGTCGCTCGGGCGGAGACCGAGATCCGGCGCTCCGGGCGGGGCGGGAGTCTTCACCCGGCGCACACCGCGATCATCCTCGCCGAGGCAGGGCTCGGCGACGCCGCACGGGCCGTGCTGGACCGGGTGGGCGTACCCGCCCTGGTGGACCCCGACGACCCGGGTGAGCAGGTCTGGGCGGGACGGATGGCGCAGGCGCTGGCGCATGCCGGCCGATTCGACGCCGCCGAGGAACTGGTCCGTAGGCTGGGCAACCGTCCCGGCGGTGCCTTCGCGCTCACGCCCCTGATCGAGCGGCTGTGCGCGGCGAAGGAGTTCGACCGGGCCCTCGCCTTCGTGGCGGGCCTGGACGACCGCCTGCGCGATCACCCGCGCGCCGAGATCGCTGTCGCACTGGCCGACGCCGGGGCGGTGGAACAGGCCGTCTCACTCGCCCGCGACGTGACGGACGCCGGTCTCCGGGCGCGCTGCCGGGCCCGGATCGCGGTGGCTCTCGCCGCCGCGGGCGACCGGCAGGCGGCCGAGGACGCCTTCGCTGAAGCCGTGTCCCCTGGGGAGCGCCACACGCTCTGGGTGGCCCCCGACCTCCTCCGCGCCTATTTCACGCTCGGCAGGACCGAGGAGGGGGAGCGACTGCTGGCCCGGCTCGACGACGGCCCGCCCGGATTCAGCACCGCGGTCGTCAGTGCGCTGGTGGAGGCCGGGGAGTACGAGCGCGCACGGGAACTGACCCGTCGCCCGGGCTGGGAACGGAACCAGGCGCTTCTGGTCACGATGCTGGTGGAAGCCGGCCGGCCCGCCCACGCCGAGGAAGTGGCTCGCGCTCTCGACGCGGCCGACGCGCGGCCCGCGGACGCACCGGCCTCCGCTCTCGTCCGGGCATGGGTGGCGCTCGCCCCCGTCGTCGAGCCCGCCCGCGGTCGGGCGCTGGTCGCCCGGGCCCTGCGGCACGAGACCCTCCAGGAGGTGCTGCCGGCCATCGTCCGCCTGGAGCCCGAGGCCGTACCGCTGATCGTCGACGTGCTCGGCCGGTCGACGCGCTACGACCGGCCTACTGCGGCCCGTACTTCCGCCCCGTCTTAGATGAAACCGCCCCCAGCACCCCCCGCGGCACCAGCTTCGCCGCCCCCATCAGCGCCTTGTACCTCGGGTCCGGAATGGACAGCGTCTTGCCGCGGGCCAGGTCGTGCAGCGCCGCCGCGACCAGCTTGTCCGCGTCGAGCCACATCCAGCTCGGGATGTTGTCCGTGCCCATGCCGGCCCGCTCGTGGAACTCCGTGCGGACGAAGCCGGGGCAGAGCGCCATCAGCCGTACGCCGCTGCCGGCCAGGTCGCGGGCCGCGCCCTGCGTGAACTGCACGACCCACGCCTTGGACGCGCCGTAGGTGCCGCGCGGGACGAACGCGGCCACCGAGGCGACATTGACGACACCGCCGCGGCCGCGCTCCCGCATGGCCTCCGTCGCCGCCGAGGTCAGCCGGAGCACCGCCTCGCAGTGCACCTTCAGCATCCGCAGCTCGTCGGCCATGGGCACCTCGAGATAACGGCCCTTGTTGCCGAAGCCGGCGTTGTTGACCAGCAGGTCGACGGGGTTCTTGCGGTCGCCCAGGCGGTCGGCCACCGCCTCGATGCCCTTGTCCTCGGCGAGGTCGGCCGTCAGCACCTCCGCCTCGATGCCGTGCCGGTCGTGCAGCTCGGTCGCCTGTTCCCTCAGCCGCTTGGTGTCGCGGGCGACCAGCACCAGGTTGTGCCCGTCGGCCGCCAGTCGCCGCGCGAACGCGGCTCCGATGCCTGCCGTCGATCCCGTAATCAGAGCCGTTGTCATGGCAGAAGGTTAGTGACCTGGACTGTCCACGTCCGCTTCCCCGCGGGGCCGTCCGGGGTGAAGGGTCGGTGGAGACCGGCGTGGTGAGCCGTCGTCAGGCCCCGTGTTCGTCCACGTACTCCCGCGCCGTCCTCAGCAGCTCCGGGTGCAGCGCCTCGCCGGCCGCCAGCAGCCGCGGCAGCAGCGTCCGCTCCGTCGTCACCGCCCGGAACTGCAGGGCCACCGTCACGTCGTGGTCCGGCCGGTGCACGATCTCGACCGGGTCGCCCGCGCGGATCTCCCCGGGCTCGATCACCCGCAGATACGCCCCCGGCGCACCCCGCTGCGTGAACCGCTTCACCCAGCCCTTCTCGCCCAGATGGCCCTGGAACGTGCGGCACGGGATCCGTCCGGAGGTGACCTCCAGCACCACCTCGGGCCCGATGCGCCAGCGCTCGCCGATCCGCGCGCCGGACACGTCCAGGCCCGCCGTCGTGAGGTTCTCGCCGAACGCGCCGTCGGCCAGGGTCCGGCCCAGCTCGCGTTCCCACTCGTCCAGGTCCTCGCGGGCCATCGCGTACACCGCCTGGTCGTTGCCGCCGTGGTGCTCCAGCTTGCACACCGCGTCCCCGGCCAGTCCGCTGCCGCCGATGCCCTTGGGCCCGGGCGCCGACACCCGCACGGGCCCTGCCACCGGCCGCTTGTCGATCCCGGTCACACCCTCGGGGTTGTCCGTGTACGGCACAGGCTCGGCACGGCCCAGATTCACCGACAGAAGCTTCATGCCCGCACGGTAAGGGACCGGGCCTCAAAGCGTCGACGCATTATTCGGTACATTGGCAAAGGGTCACTTATCACCGACGTATCCTCGAAGGGTGATCGAAGCTCGTCACCTCCGCGTCCTGCGTGCCGTCGCGGCCACCGGTTCCTTCTCCGCCGCGGGCCGCGAGCTGGGCTGCACGCAGCCCGCCGTCAGCCAGCAGATGAAGGCCCTGGAGACGTCCGTCGGCACCCCGCTGCTGATCCGCACCGGACGCGAGATGCGCCTGACCCAGGCCGGCGAGGCCCTGGTGCGGCACGCCGCAGGGATCCTCGCCGGGCTCACGGCCGCGGAGGAGGAGGTCGCCGCCATCGCCGGGCTGCGCGCGGGCCGGGTCCGGCTGGTCTCCTTCCCCAGCGGCAGCTCCACGCTCGTGCCCACGGCCCTCGCCGCCCTGCGCGCGGCGCACCCGGGCACCCGCGTCTCCCTGGAGGAGGCCGAGCCCCCCGCGTCGGTTGGCCTGCTGCGCGAGGGCGACTGCGACGTGGCACTCGCCTTCCGCTACGAGGGGGCGGCGGGCGCCGGGGAGTGGGACGACCTCGTCGTACGGCCCCTGCTGACCGACCGGCTCGTCGCGCTCGTGCCGGAACGGCACCGGCTGGCGGGCGCGGAGTCCGTCGCCATCGGGGAACTGGCCGAGGAGTCGTGGATCGCGGGCTGCCCGCGCTGCCGGGGTCAGTTGGTCGAGGTGTGCGCGGCGGCCGGATTCACCCCGCGCATCGACTTCGCCACCGACGACTACCCGGCGGTCGTCGGCCTGGTCGGGGCGGGACTCGGCGTGGCCGTGCTGCCCCAGCTGGCCGTCGAGTCGGTGCGGCCCCGGGGAGTACGCACCGTGACGCTTGAGCCGGCGGTGCGGCGGGAGATCGTCGCGCTCACCCTGCCCGACCTCGCGCAGGTCCCGGCGGTGTCGGCGACCCTCGACCAGCTGGCGCGCGCCGCTCGCCGCTAGGGCCCTGGCGCGGCCCACGCGCGTCAAAAACCAGCCCACGCGCGTCAAAAACCAACGGCACGCGTGCGCGTGCCTGTCTTGCAGAAACGTTCCTTCAGTTGTTCGAGGCGGCGTGTCCGCCGGATGTCGACGCCGACACCAGCCGGTTGCGCGCCCGCCCCATGAGCTCTTCGCGCTCGTCCTCGGTCAGTCCGCCCCACACGCCGTACGGCTCGCGCACCGCCAGCGCGTGGGCAGCGCACTCGGCACGCACCGGGCACCTCATGCAGACCTCTTTGGCCGAGTTCTCGCGAGCACTCCGGGCCGCACCGCGCTCGCCCTCCGGATGGAAGAAGAGCGAGCTGTCCACCCCGCGACAGGCAGCCAGCAGCTGCCAGTCCCACAGGTCCGCGTTCGGTCCGGGAAGGCGGGAGAAATCTGCCATTACGTGACCCCTTGTAGCCGTTCTTGGCGGATCCGGTGTCCATGACCGTACAACTACGATCTAAGGAGATGAAAATATGACTCATTGCGAATCTAGCTCCAGACACTGCCAAAGCGGAAGAAATGGGTCTGAATGGGGCATAGGTTGTGATGAAAGTTCGAGGGTCTGGAGCGCATATCTGCACCGTGTCCGTGCCCTCACGTAGAGTGCCGAAGATGGCAGCCGGCCCCGTAACTCTTTCGAGTGACCGTCGTTGAGAGTGCGAGGCGGTTGAAGGAACAAGCGCTCGGGCGGGCGTCCGAGACGGTCGACCGCACAGGTGACGATTTCGTACCAGCCTGGAGGCTCAAGGTGACGCGCATCAGCTGCGGAGGGCGGCCATGACTTCCGTCCTCGTCTGCGACGACTCCCCGCTTGCCCGAGAGGCGCTCCGCCGCGCGGTCGCGACCGTGCCCGGCGTCGAGCGCGTGACGACGGCGGCCAACGGCGAGGAAGTCCTCCGCCGCTGGGGGGCCGACCGCTCGGACCTGATTCTGATGGACGTACGCATGCCCGGACTGGGCGGCGTCGAGACGGTCCGGCGGCTGCTGTCCGCCGACCCCGGTGCGCGCATCATCATGCTCACCGTCGCCGAGGACCTGGACGGTGTGGCGCTCGCCGTCGCCGCCGGTGCCCGCGGCTATCTGCACAAGGACGCCTCCCGCGCGGAACTGCGCGCGACGGTGACCCAGGCCCTGGCCGACCCGACCTGGCGGCTCGCCCCGCGCCGGCTGCGCTCCGCCGAGATGGGCGCCGCGCCCACGCTCACGGCGCGTGAGATCCAGGTGCTCGAAGGCATGAGCCACGGCCGTTCGAACGCGGAGATCGGCCGCGAGCTGTTCCTCTCCGAGGACACCGTCAAGACGCACGCCCGGCGCCTGTTCAAGAAGCTCGGCGCCTCGGACCGGGCCCACGCCGTGGCGCTCGGCTTCCGGTGGGGTCTGGTGCGCTAGGGCCTGTCCTTCGGATCGGGCCGGCTTCGGCGCGCGGCATCCGGCGCGGGCCGGAGAGCGGGGGCACGCGGATGCCCCCGCGCGAGCCGTACGCGCGCGTGCGGAAGCCGGCGGCCGGCGACACCGCCGGCGGGGCCCTGCCCCCGCCCGGGCGAGGTCGAGACCCCGGGAGGGTGCGGCCGACGACCCACGTCCCCGGGATGATCCGAACGGCAGGCCCGAGGGGCGACCGCGCAGGTCGTCGCGGTCGCGATGAGGGCACGGAAAGCCAGGTGGGCGGGGTCGGACCGGGGGTTCGCCGGGTGCCCGCTGCTCGTTTCGCCGCGGATGCCGCATCCTTGAGGGTGTGGAGTTCCTCGGGGACGAGTCGGTCGAGCGGAAGGGGAGGGCGCAGGGGATGAGTTCCGGCGCACCTGCTCATAACGCTTCGGTGCACAACAACGGGCGCGGTGCCGCGGACCCGGCGGCCGCAAGGCACCATGGACCGATGCGCGACGACGAGGCGGTCAATGCCCAAGGGGCGATCGGCGCGCTCGTCCACCGCGCCGTCGACGGGGACGAGCAGGCCACGCATGATCTGCTCGCCCATGTCCACCCCCTGGCGCTGCGCTACTGCCGCACCCGTCTGTCCCGCCTCCCGGGCGACGCCCGGCACTTCGTGGAGGACCTCGCCCAGGAGGTCTGCGTGGCGGTGCTCCTCGCGCTGCCCCGCTACCGGGACACCGGGCGCCCCTTCGAGGCGTTCGTCTTCGCCATCGCCGCCCACAAGGTCGCCGACCTGCAGCGCGCGGCGATGCGCCACCCCGGCTCGACGGCCGTCCCGTCCGACGAGATGCCCGAGCGGCCGGACGACTCCCTGGGCCCGGAGGAGCGCGCCCTGCTCAGCAGTGACGCGGAATGGGCCAAGAAACTCCTGGCCAACCTGCCCGAGAACCAGCGGGAGCTGCTGCTGCTGCGGATCGCGGTGGGGCTCACGGCCGAGGAGACGGGCCAGATGTTGGGAATGTCACCCGGCGCGGTCCGGGTGGCGCAGCACAGGGCGCTGAGCAGGCTGCGGGCGCTGGCCGAGCAGTAGGCCTCGGACGGCCCTTCGTTGAACAGGCGGTACGCCGCTTCCGTAGGAACATACGAAGCCCGGTGCGGGCCGGAACCGTGGAATGAGACAGTCGTCCTTCCCGTTAGCATGGACATCCGCACCGATCAAGGCCATTTGGGGAAGGTGTCATGACTGCCAACGTCGACGGAGTGCCCGGTAAATTCGCGACACTCGGGCTGACCTACGACGACGTGCTGCTGCTGCCGGGTGCATCCGAGGTGCTCCCGAACGCGGTCGACACCTCGTCCCGCATCTCCCGCAACGTCCGGGTGAACATCCCCCTGCTGTCCGCCGCCATGGACAAGGTCACCGAGTCGCGCATGGCGATCGCGATGGCCCGGCTGGGCGGCGTCGGCGTCCTGCACCGCAACCTCTCCGTGGAGGACCAGGTCAACCAGGTCGACCTGGTGAAGCGGTCCGAGTCCGGCATGGTCACCGACCCCATCACGGTGCACCCGGAGGCCACGCTCGCCGAGGCGGACGCCCTGTGCGCCAAGTTCCGCATCAGCGGCGTCCCGGTCACCGACCCGGCCGGCAAGCTCCTCGGCATCGTCACCAACCGCGACATGGCCTTCGAGACGGACCGCTCCCGCCAGGTGCGCGAGGTCATGACCCCGATGCCGCTGGTCACCGGCAAGGTCGGCATCTCCGGCGTCGAGGCCATGGAGCTGCTGCGCAAGCACAAGATCGAGAAGCTGCCGCTGGTCGACGACGCGGGCGTCCTCAAGGGCCTCATCACCGTCAAGGACTTCGTCAAGGCGGAGAAGTACCCGAACGCCGCCAAGGACGCCGAGGGCCGCCTGCTCGTCGGTGCCGCGGTCGGCGCCAGCCCCGAGGCGCTGGAGCGCGCCCAGGCCCTCGCCGAGGCCGGTGTGGACTTCCTGGTCGTCGACACCTCCCACGGCCACAACAGCAACGCCCTCAGCTGGATGTCGAAGATCAAGTCCAGCGTCTCCGTCGACGTGATCGGCGGCAACGTCGCCACGCGTGACGGCGCGCAGGCGCTCATCGACGCCGGTGTCGACGGCATCAAGGTGGGCGTCGGCCCCGGCTCCATCTGCACCACCCGCGTGGTCGCCGGCATCGGCGTCCCCCAGGTCACCGCCATCTACGAGGCGTCCCTCGCCGCCCGTCCGGCGGGCATCCCGCTGATCGGCGACGGCGGCCTGCAGTACTCCGGCGACATCGGCAAGGCGCTCGCCGCCGGCGCCGACACCGTGATGCTGGGCAGCCTGCTCGCGGGCTGCGAGGAGTCGCCCGGTGAGCTGCTCTTCATCAACGGCAAGCAGTTCAAGTCGTACCGCGGCATGGGCTCGCTCGGCGCCATGCAGTCCCGCGGCCAGGGCCGGTCGTACTCGAAGGACCGCTACTTCCAGGCGGAGGTCTCCTCCGACGACAAGCTCGTGCCCGAGGGCGTCGAGGGCCAGGTGCCCTACCGCGGCCCGCTGGCCAACGTGCTGCACCAGCTCGTCGGCGGCCTGCGCCAGACCATGGGCTATGTGGGCGCCGCCACCATCGAGGAGATGGAGTCCAAGGGCCGCTTCGTGCGGATCACCTCCGCGGGCCTCAAGGAGAGCCACCCGCACGACATCCAGATGACGGTCGAGGCGCCGAACTACAGCACCAAGTGACCCGCACGCGCGCGTGAGGCTCGGACAAGGGCGGTCCCGGACGCACCGGGGCCGCCCTTGTCGTACCCGTCGGCGATACTGGAAGACGCTGAAACGCATCAGGGAAAGGCCACCAACGTGACTGAGATCGAGATCGGGCGCGGCAAGCGCGGCCGCCGGGCGTACGCCTTCGACGACATCGCCGTCGTCCCCAGCCGCCGTACGCGGGACCCGAAGGAGGTCTCGATCGCCTGGCAGATCGACGCCTACCGCTTCGAGCTGCCGTTCCTGGCCGCCCCCATGGACTCGGTCGTCTCCCCGGCCACCGCGATCCGCATCGGCGAGCTGGGCGGCCTCGGCGTGCTGAACCTCGAGGGCCTGTGGACGCGGTACGAGGACCCGCAGCCGCTGCTCGACGAGATCACCGAGCTGGACGCGGAGACCGCGACCCGGCGCTTGCAGGAGATCTACGCCGCGCCGATCAAGGAGGAACTGATCGGGCAGCGCATCAAGGAGGTGCGCGACTCCGGCGTCGTCACGGCCGCCGCGCTCTCCCCGCAGCGCACGGCCCAGTTCTCCAAGGCCGTCGTCGACGCGGGCGTGGACATCTTCGTCATCCGCGGCACGACGGTCTCCGCCGAGCACGTCTCCGGTTCGCACGAGCCGCTGAACCTGAAGCAGTTCATCTACGAGCTGGACGTCCCGGTGATCGTCGGCGGCTGCGCCACGTACACCGCAGCCCTGCACCTGATGCGCACGGGCGCGGCGGGCGTCCTGGTCGGCTTCGGCGGCGGCGCCGCGCACACCACGCGCAACGTGCTGGGCATCCAGGTCCCGATGGCCACGGCCGTCGCCGACGTCGCCGCGGCCCGCCGCGACTACATGGACGAGTCGGGCGGCCGGTACGTGCACGTGATCGCGGACGGCGGTGTCGGCTGGTCCGGCGACCTGCCCAAGGCGATCGCCTGCGGCGCCGACGCGGTCATGATGGGCTCCCCGCTGGCCCGCGCGACCGACGGTCCGGGCAAGGGCCACCACTGGGGCATGGAGGCCGTGAACGAGGAACTGCCCCGCGGCAAGAAGGTCGCCCTCGGCACGGTCGGCACGCTGGAGGAGATCCTCACGGGCCCGTCCCACACGCCCGACGGCTCGATGAACCTCTTCGGCGCCCTGCGGCGGGCCATGGCCACGACCGGCTACAGCGAGCTGAAGGAGTTCCAGCGGGTCGAGGTGACGGTGGCGGATTCGCAGCACCGGCGGTAGTCCGCCCGGCGTCCTCACGCAGAGAAGGGCCTGGTCACTCTGGGGAGTGGGCGGGCCCTTTCGCATACCCAAAATGACTTGGCCGGGCGCGTGTGCCGAAGGGGGGCGCACGGTTGCCTTTGGGCCGTTCGGGTCGGTGAGGTGACGAGCCGTTCACCGGGCCACTGGGCGGCGTCGTGGAAGGGGGCGCCCATGGGTCGCCACCGCAAGCCCACCCGCTGGGACCGACTCCGTCTTCGGATGGTGCAGTGCCGGGGGAGGTGGATCTTGCGGCTTTTCGGATGGTGAGCGGCCGCCCCCATGAGAACTAGGGGCGGACACTCCGTGATCCATCCAGGAGCCTGCCGCAGTGGCCTCTGCGGTGGGCTCCGCCTGTTTCCGTAAGGTACCCGCGCCGTGCGCCGCATGCCACCAGCTCCCAGGGTTCACGCACCCCGCACGCCCCCCTTCACAACCGGTGCGCCGCCCCCGTCGGCGCCGCCCCCCGTGTGTCCAGCAGGAGCTGGGCCTTCACCGACAGGCCCTGGAGGTCGTACGTGCGGTGCTGCTGGAGGAGGATCGTCAGGTCCGCGTCGGCCGCTGCCTCGTAGAGGGAGTCCGCGCGGGGGATCGGGCGGTCGAGGACGCTCCAGGCGGGGACGTGGGGGTCGTGGTAGCTGACCGAGGCGCCCAGTTCCATCAGGCGCAGGGCGATCTCCTGGGCCGGGGTGCCCTGGAGGTCGGCGAGGTCGGGTTTGTAGGTAACGCCGAGGAGGAGCACGCGCGCGCCCCGGGCCGACTTGCCGTGTTCGTTGAGGAGCGTGGCGGCGCGCTGGACGACGTAGCCCGGCATGCGGCTGTTGACCTGCTGGGCCAGTTCCACCATGCGCAGGCCGCGGCCGGCCTGGCTCGTCAGGTCCTGGGGGACCGAGTGGCCGCCCACGCCCGGCCCGGGGCGGAAGGCATGGAAGCCGAACGGCTTGGTCTCCGCGCAGCGGATGACGTCCCACAGGTCGACGCCGAGGTCGTGGCAGAGGACCGCCATCTCGTTGACCAGGGCGATGTTCACATGCCGGTAGTTGGTCTCCAGCAGTTGCACGGTCTCCGCCTCGCGCGGGCCACGCGCGCGTACCACCTTGTCCGTCAGCCGGCCGTAGAACGCGGCGGCCGACTCGGTGCAGGCCGGGGTGAGGCCGCCGATGACCTTGGGGGTGGTGGCGGGCGTGACGTCGCGGTTGCCGGGGTCGACACGGCTGGGGGAGTACGCGAGGTGGAAGTCGCGGCCCGCGCGCAGGCCGGACCCCTCTTCGAGCAGCGGACGGAGGAATTCCTCCGTCGTCCCCGGGTGCACAGGGGACTCAAGGATCACGGTGGTGTGCGGGCGCAGATGGGCGGCCAGGGTGCGGGCTGCGGCCTCCAGCCGGCTCAGGTCGAGCCCGCCGTCCGCACCCGGAGGGGTCGGCGCGCAGATGACCGCCGTGCGCACCCGGCCCAGCTCGGCCGGGGCGGTGGTCGGCCGGAAGCCCCCCGAGAGCATCCGGCGCAGTTCCGCGGGGCTGAGCGAGCCGGCCTCGGGGCCGGTCCGGTACCCCAGGGTGGGGATGCCGGCGGCGACGGCGGCCTGGGCCAGGGGCAGGCCGTACGGGCCGAGTCCGATGACGGCGAGATCTGCGGGCATGGCGTGGCCGTCCTTCCCGATAGCCGAAGTGGGACAGGTGCGCAAGCCCTGTGGACAGGACGGGCGAGCGCAATGTCAGACTAGGAGTAAATATGACCGATATGCGGGATTGGCTGGCCGAGTTTCGGTGAGTGTTCCGTGACCGTTGTCCACAGGCTGAGGGCCCGTGGTGGCTGAAGTCGGGCAACCCGGTCAGAATTTGGGCAGGGGGATACGGACGGGGCTGCGCCCGACGGGTGCGGTCGGCGCGACCGATGAGCGGGAGGCAGCGGTGAGGACAGCGACACTCGGACCGGCGCAGCGCGCCGAGTCACTCGCAGCGATGGCCGAGCGCGAGCTGGACGTGCTGGTCGTGGGCGCGGGCGTGGTCGGTGCGGGCACCGCGCTCGACGCCGTGACCAGGGGCCTGTCCACGGGCCTGGTCGAGGCGCGGGACTGGGCGTCCGGCACCTCCAGCCGGTCCAGCAAGCTCATCCACGGCGGCCTGCGCTATCTGGAGATGCTCGACTTCGCGCTCGTCCGCGAGGCCCTGAAGGAGCGCGGCCTGCTGCTGGAGCGGCTCGCCCCCCATCTGGTGAAGCCGGTGCCGTTCCTGTACCCGTTGCAGCACAAGGGCTGGGAGCGGCTGTACGCGGGGTCGGGCGTCGCGATGTACGACGCCATGTCCATGGCCCGCGGGCACGGCCGGGGGCTGCCGATGCACCGGCACCTGACGCGTAATCACGCCCTGCGGGTGGCGCCCTGCTTGAAGAAGGACGCCCTGGTCGGGGCGTTGCAGTACTACGACGCCCAGATGGACGACGCCCGCTACGTGGCGACCCTGGTGCGCACGGCGGTGGCGTACGGCGCCAAGGCCGCCAACCGCGCGCGGGTGACGGGTTTCCTGCGCGAGGGCGAGCGGGTCGTCGGGGCGAAGGTGCAGGACGTCGAGGGCGGCGGCGAGTACGAGATCCGGGCCAAGCAGGTCGTCAACGCCACCGGCGTGTGGACGGACGACACGCAGGCCATGGTCGGCGAGCGCGGGCAGTTCCACGTCCGGGCGTCCAAGGGCATCCACCTGGTCGTGCCGCGCGACCGGATCCACTCCACGACCGGGCTCATCCTGCGCACGGAGAAGTCCGTGCTGTTCGTCATCCCCTGGGGCCGGCACTGGATCGTCGGCACCACGGACACCGACTGGGACCTCGACAAGGCCCACCCGGCCGCCTCCAGCGCGGACATCGACTACCTGCTGGAGCATGTGAACTCGGTGCTCGCGGTGCCGCTCACCAGGGACGACGTCCAGGGCGTGTACGCGGGCCTGCGGCCCTTGCTCGCGGGCGAGTCGGACGCCACCAGCAAGCTGTCGCGCGAGCACACCGTCGCCCATCCGGTGCCCGGGCTCGTCGTCGTGGCGGGCGGCAAGTACACGACGTACCGGGTCATGGCCAAGGACGCGGTGGACGCGGCGGTGCACGGGCTGGACATGCGGGTCGCCGAGTGCGTCACCGAGGACGTGCCGCTGCTCGGCGCCGAGGGCTACCGGGCGCTGTGGAACGCGCGGGCCCGGATCGCCGCCCGGACCGGACTCCACGTGGTGCGCGTGGAGCATCTGCTCAACCGGTACGGGGCGATGGCCGAGGAACTCCTCGACCTCATCGCCGAGAACCCGTCGCTGGGCGAGCCGCTGCCCGCGGCCGACGACTATCTCCGCGCCGAGATCGTCTACGCGGCCTCGCACGAGGGGGCGCGGCATCTGGACGACGTGCTGACCCGGCGGACGCGCATCTCGATCGAGACCTTCGACCGCGGCACGCGCAGTGCGCGCGAAGCCGCCGAGCTGATGGCGCCGGTGCTCGGCTGGGACGAGGACCAGATCGAGCGCGAGGTCCAGCACTACGAGAAGCGGGTGGAGGCCGAGCGGGAGTCGCAGCGGCAGCCGGACGACCTGACGGCGGACGCCGCGCGGCTGGGGGCGCCGGACATCGTGCCGTTGTGAGCGGCTGCGGGGCGCTGTCTGCGGATATCACCCGAACGGGTGTCGGGATGCGGGAGCTTCGTTCGGGACCCGGTCGTTCTACGAGGTGCGGGGGCAGAACTCGGCCGCGAGCAACGCGGGTTCGAGGCCGGGATCTGCGATCGCGTCCGTGTTCACGCGGAAGGTGAGGACCCGCCGGCCGTCGACGCCGGCGGCGGCGCGCACATAGCTGCCGGATATGTGCCCGTTGTGCCCCCACACCGTGGTGCCGCACGGAAGCTTCTCCGGGAACAGCCCCATGCCGTACGCGCCGTGTGCGGCTCGGGTGTCGAGCATCTCGCGCAGCCAGCGCGGGGGCAGCAGCCGGCCCCCGAGCAGGGCCCCGTAGAAGGTGTCCAGATCGGCGAGCGTGCTCACCAACTCGCCCGCGGCGCCCGCCACCCGCGGATCGAGATCGGTGACGTCCGTGCCGTCGGCGGCGTAGGCGCGGCCGTGCGGAGAAGGCAGCGAGGAGCGGGATCCGGGGAAGGAGGTGCCCGTCAGACGCAGCGGAGTGATGATGCGGCGCTCGGCCTCGGTGGCGTACGAGTGGCCGGTGACCTGTTCGATGACCAGGCCGAGCAGGACGTAGTTGGTGTTCGAGTAGGAGAAGCGGCCGCGTGCGGCCGGAGGGTGGGTGAGTGCGATGCGCAGGGCCTGACGGGCGGTCACGGGCACGGTTCCGTCGGTGGCCGCGGTGAAGTCGTACAGGCCGCTGGTGTGGGTGAGCAGGGAACGCAAGGTCAGCGCGCGGCCGTCGTTGCCCGCTCCCCGGACCAGACCCGGCAGGTGCTGCTCCACGGTGTCGGACAGCGACAGCCGGTGCTCGGCGGCCAGTTGCAGCACGACCGTGGCGATGAACGTCTTGGTGATGCTGCCCGCCCGGAAGTGGTCCGACGGGGCGATTCCCCGCCCGGCGTGGGCGTAGCGGGTGGTGGCTCCCTCCCGGGCCAGCAGGGCCGCGGCGGGGGCTCTGCCCCGGGTCACCAGCAGCGGCAGCACGGAGTTCGTGGGAGGAGCCGAGAGAGCCGAGGAGTCGGCCGGGGGCAGACCGAGGAGGGCTACGGACACAGGCAGGGCCAGCAGCGTCCGAAACGGCGGCATGAGGCTCCTCCCTGATCGGGGCCCATCATGCAAGGCGGCGCGCGGGGGGCCGCACCCGGGTTGGGGGCGGGCGGGCCGGCCGGTGTCCGCCAGGGGGCCCCTGGGCGCTGGGCACTTGTCGGGTGAGAGACAATGGAGGCTCTGTCAGGGCGGGTTGTATGAGGGGACGCATGTCGGAGGCGGAGCGGGCGGGCACATCTCGTCAGGACACTCGTCAGGACAACAGGGAGCGTCTCCTCGCGGGGCGTTACCGGCTGGGCAAGGTGCTCGGCCGCGGCGGCATGGGCACGGTCTGGCGGGCCGAGGACGAGACGCTGGGGCGGACGGTCGCCGTCAAGGAGCTGCGGTTCCCGGGCAACATCGACGAGGACGAGAAGCGGCGGCTGATCACGCGGACGCTGCGCGAGGCCAAGGCGATCGCGCGGATCCGCAACAACAGCGCGGTGACCGTCTTCGACGTGGTCCAGGAGGACGACCGGCCCTGGATCGTGATGGAGCTGGTCGAGGGCAAGTCGCTCGCCGAGGTCATCCGGGAGGACGGCCTCCTCGACCCGAAGCGGGCCGCGGAGGTCGGGCTCGCCGTCCTGGACGTGCTGCGGTCCGCGCACCGCGAGGGCATCCTGCACCGTGACGTGAAGCCGTCGAACGTGCTGATCGCCGAGGACGGCCGGGTCGTGCTCACCGACTTCGGCATCGCCCAGGTCGAGGGCGACCCGTCCATCACCTCGACCGGCATGCTCGTCGGCGCGCCCTCCTACATCTCCCCGGAGCGGGCGCGCGGGCACAAGCCAGGCCCGGCGGCCGACCTGTGGTCGCTCGGGGGTCTGCTGTACGCGGCGGTGGAGGGCACACCGCCGTACGACAAGGGGTCGGCCATAGCGACCCTCACGGCCGTGATGACCGAGCCGCTGGAGGAGCCGAAGAACGCGGGCCCGCTGAAGGACGTCATCCACGGGCTGCTCACCAAGGACCCGGCCAAGCGGCTCGACGACGCGGGCGCCCGGGCGTTGCTGAACGCGGTCATCCACGCGCCCGCGCCGTCCGAGGCGGAGCCGCTGGACGCGACGAAGGTCGTGCCGCTGCCGGCGCAGCCGGGCGGGCCGTCGGGCACAAAGGGCTCGGCGGGTGCGGGGGGTTCCGCGGGCAAGCGGGGCGAGGAGGCCGGGGAGCGGTTGCGCGGGGCGCTGCGTTCCGTGCGCAAGGCCGCGGCGGGAACGGCCGCCGCCTCCACCGAGTCCGAGGCCGGCTCGCGCTCCTCCGGATCAGGCCCCTCCGGTTCGGGTTCTTCCGGCCCGGGCTCTTCCCGCCCGGACGGCAGGGCGGCGCGGAGCGGGGGCGCGGGGGCGTCCGGGGCGCAGTCGGGTGGTACGGCGGCGGCCTCGGGTGCGGTGGCCGGGGCCGGCGAGCGGGGTGCGCAGGGGGCGAAGACGCCGTCCGGGGGGCAGAGTTCGGGGTGGCCCGTGATGCCGCGGCCGGACCTGCCGCCGCGGCCCGTGCCCAGGGCGCCGCTCACCGACGTGGTGCCGCGGCGGACCCTGATGATCATCGCGGTGGTCGTGGTGCTCGCCGTGATCGGCACCGTCCTGGCCATAGCGCTCAGCGGGGACGACGACGGCTCGAAGGGAGCGGCCGGCGGGAGCGGCGACAAGACCGTGGCCACCGCGTCCGGCAGCGCCGACACCAAGGGCGACGAGAAGGACGACACGCGTACGGACGGTGCGGCGACCCAGCCCGTGCCCTCCGGGACTGCCTCGGACAGCACGCCGAGCGGCTCCTCCGGTGCCGGCGCCGGGGCGGGATCCGGCGGCTCCGGTGGCGGGGGCACCTCGGAGGTGTCGACCCATCAGGGGAAGCAGGGGTACTCGATCGGGCTGCCGAAGGGGTGGAAGTACGGCTCCACGGGTGCGGCCGGAGACCGGTTCACCGGCCCCGACGGGCAGAAGCTGCTCATCGCCTGGACGTCCACGCCCAAGGGCGACCCGGTGGCGGACTGGAAGAACCAGGAGCGCTACATGCAGCGCGCCCAGTACAAGAGGATCCGAATAGAGCAGGTGGACTACCGCGGCTGGAACACGGCCGACTGGGAGTTCACCTACGTCGAGAGCGGCACGAAGTACCGGACCATCGACCGTGGGTTCGTCGTCGACGACCGGCAGGGGTACGCGCTGATGTACACGGCGAAGGCCGCCGACTGGGACGGCGAGCTGCGCAAGGGGACGTGGCGGACGCTCACCAAGACCTTCGAACCCAAGTCCTGAGCATGGGCCGCCCCGGGTTTGGGGAGTGAGATCTGGCATCCCCACGATGCGGGTTGCCTGCGGCACGTATCGTAAATGTTTGCGGACCGTACGCAGCCGGAACGGACCGTGGGGCGAACGGATGTGACCGACCAGGCTGCCGGGGGAGGCACCGTGGACGACTATGCGGGACGGGTACTCGCCGACCGCTACCGCCTGCCGCTGCCGCCGTCCGACGAGTACGAACTCACCGAGACCCGCGCCTTCGACACCTACAGCGGACAGGAAGTCCTGGTCAGGCAGGTGCCGTTGCCCGAAGTGGTCGAGGCCGAGGTCCTCGACGCGGAGGGGCTGCCCGACGGCTTCACGGCACGCGACGGGGGCGCGCGGCGGCCCGGCGCGCGTCCGGGTACCCGGCGGCCCACGGATCCGGTGGTGCGACGCGCGGTCGAGGCCGCGCAGGCCGCAGCGGCCATCCCCGACCACCCCCGGCTCGACCAGGTCTTCGACGTGTTCGCCGAGGGCGGTTCGCTGTGGATCGTCAGTGAGCTGGTGGCCGCGCGTCCGCTGGCCGCGCTGCTCGCCGAGAAGCCGCTGACGCCGTACCGGGCGGCCGAGGTGGCCTCCGACGTGCTCATGGCGCTGCGGGTGCTGCACGCCCACGGCTGGGTGCACCGGAACATCACCGCGCGGACGGTGCTCGTCTGCGACGACGGCCGGGTGATGCTGACCGGGCTGGCGGTGGGAGCGGCGGAAGAGGCGCTGTGCGGGTACGACCCGGTGCCGCCGCCGGCCTTCGAGGAGTCCGAGCAGGGGCTGGGCCCGACCGGTGGCCCGGGACAGTCCGGTGGTTCCGCCGGGCTGACGCATGGCGGGGGCGGTCCGGCCGGCGGGCGAGGCCCGGGCGGGGCCGGCGGCCCCGGAGGTCCGGCCGGGGGCAGTGGGCCCGGCGGGATCGGTGGCTCGGGGGATCCCGAGGCGGCGCGGCGGGCCGCCATAGAGGCGCGGGAGTCCAGGGGGCTGCCGACGGCCGGAGCCGACACCGGCGGAGGACCGGCCGTGCCGGCGCGCCGGAGCGAGGACGACGGTGGCGACCCGCGGGCCGCGCGCGCCGGGGCGATCGCCGCCTACCGGGCGGGTGCCCGGGCCGCCGCCCGGGTCCAGGAGGCGCAGCAGAACGGCCGGGCGGCGCTGCCCGGTGCCCGCCCCGCCCCGGGCAGCGGTCCCGCGCCGCACGGCAACGGCTCGGCGCGGTCGCCGTACATCCCCGGGCAGGGCACGGCACCCGAAGCGGCCCCGCCGGGGCGGATAGCCGACCCCTACGGCGTGGGCGACACCCCCCGGACGACCGCCTGGCACGGCGCCACGCCCCGCGGCGGACGGGGCGACGCGCCCCCGGCGCAGGGCCAGGAGCAGGCGGCCCTCCCCCCGGCCCCGGACGGCTCCGCGGCCACGCGGTGGGACGACCTGGTCGCCGACACCCCCGCCCCCCGGCGCGGTCCGGCCACGGCCCTGGCCGCCGAGCGGGCCCGGCAGGCGCGGATGGCGGTCGTCGGGCCGGTCACCGAGCGCTGGGCGCCGGAGCAGGCCGGACCCGTCCACGAGAACTGGCAGCTGGCCGCGCCGATCGGCCCCGCCACCGACCTGTGGGCACTGGGCGCGCTGCTCTTCCGGGCCGTGCAGGGCCACGCGCCCTACCCGGAGGAGTCGACGGCCGAGCTGGTGCAGATGGTGTGCGCGGAACCGCCCGCGTACGCGGAGGAGTGCGGGCCGCTGCGGCCGGTCGTGGAGTCCCTGCTGCGTCAGGACCCCACCGAGCGCCTCGACTTCGAGGAACTGCGCGGCTGGCTGCGGTCCCTGGTGCGCTCGGCGCCGGAGCCGGAGGCCGGGCTGCACGTCGTCCCGGCCCCGCCCGCCGACGCCAGCCGGCTGCCCGTCGTACGCCGCCGGGGTGAGCTGGTGCGCCGGCGGCGGGCCGGGCTGCCCGCGCACCACGGGCGGCACAAGCGGGCCAAGGAGTCCCGGTCGCCGCACCGCCTCGGCCGCACCCTGCTCCTGTTGGTCCTGCTCGCGATGGCCGCCGCGATCGCCTACGCCATGCTCTTCATGCCCAAGTCGGACACCGACGGCGCGGAGGGCGCGGACCGCACCGGTGCCGCCGGCGAGGTCAGCCAGGCGCCCGAGCCGGACGCCAGCAGCGAGCCGCGGCCCGACCAGACCTCGCCCGCGCCCGGGAAGAGCCCGTCGACGTCGGCCGGTGCCGGCGAGACCCAGACCACCGGCCCCGACATCGGTGACGGCTTCACGCTGCGCAAGGACCCGGCCGGCTTCCAGGTCGCCGTGGCCAAGGGCTGGGACCGCACCCCGGGGAACGGCGACGGCCAGGTCGTCTACGCGAAGGGCGACTTCCGGCTCATCGTCGTACCGGGCCGGGACAGCGCGTCGGAGTACGGCAGTGACCCGATGGCCTACCAGCGGGAGCGGGAGCGCGAGTTGCAGCCGTACCGGGACTCCAGCTGGGCCACCTCCACGGGCCTGAAGACGATCGAGGTGGGCGGCCGGACCATGGCCGAGGGGCAGTTCACCTGGACCGGCGAGGACGGCGGCGAGCTGTATGTGCGCAACCTCGCGATGCTGGTCGACGGGCGGTACCACGTGGTCCAGGTGCGCGGCCCGGAGGCCGAGCGGGACGAGGTGACGCGGCTGTACGAGCAGGCGGCGGCGACGTACCGGGCGACGAAATGATCCCCTGAGGCGCCTGCCGTGCGTCGGCGTTCACCTCACCTTTCCCTCCCGTCCCGGATGGCGACAACCGTCACAGTGCGGTCACCGTGGCACCCCGCTTGTTCCCTGGGAAAGCACGGGTCCTTACGCTGACCCTGTCAAGACCATTGCGGGGCAACGTGAATCAGATGCAGGGCCTGCTCGTGGCGGGCCGCTACCGGCTGGCCGAGTCCATCGGCAGTGGCGGCATGGGCCGGGTATGGCGTGCACATGACGAAGTGCTGCACCGGTCGGTGGCCATCAAGGAGTTGACGGCCGCCCTCTACGTCTCCGAGAGTGAGCAGGCGATCCTGCTGGCCCGCACCCGGGCCGAGGCCAGGGCGGCCGCGCGGATCAGCCACACCGCGGTCGTCACCGTGCACGACGTGCTGGAGCACGACGGCCGCCCGTGGATCGTGATGGAGCTGGTCGAGGGCCGCTCGCTGGCCGACGCGGTCAAGGAGGAGGGGCGCGTCGAGCCGCGCGAGGCGGCGCGCGTCGGCCTCTGGGTGCTGCGGGCGCTGCGTGCCGCGCACACCGCCGGCGTCCTGCACCGCGACGTCAAGCCGGGCAACGTCCTGCTCGGCCGCGACGGACGGGTTCTGCTCACCGACTTCGGCATCGCCCAGATCGAGGGCGACACCACCATCACCCGGACCGGGGAGGTCGTCGGCTCGGTCGACTACCTGGCCCCCGAGCGCGTGCGCGGCCACGACCCGGGCCCGTCCTCCGACCTGTGGGCGCTCGGCGCGACGCTCTACACGGCGGTGGAGGGCCGGTCCCCGTTCCGCCGCACCACCCCGCTGACCACCATGCAGGCGGTGGTCGAGGAGGAGGCCGCCGAACTCCGGCACGCCGGTCCGCTCGCGCCCGTCATCACCGCCCTGCTCCGCAAGGACCCCGCGAGCCGGCCCGACGCGTCCGAGGCCGAGCGGATGCTGGCCGAGGCGGCGGAGGGACGACCGCCGAGCGGGGCGCAGGCGTATGCCCCGACGCAGTACGGAGGGACGCCGTACCAGGAGGCCCACAGCGGCACGGGCCCGGCCGGCTCCCCCTCGGCGTCCCACACCCGCACCCCGCTCCCCCCGCTGGCCGGCACCCCGACCGCCGGAACGCCGACGGCCGGGGCACCGACGACGGGGACGCCCACGGCAGGCACGCCGGCGGGCCGTCCCGCCACGGTCGGTCCGACGGCGACCGGACCGCAGCCCGCCGGTCCGGGACGGCGCCGCCGGCTGCGCACGCTCGCCCTCGTCGTGGCGCTCGCGGCGATCATCGGCGGAGGCACGGCCGTGGCACTGCAGCAGTGGGACGAGGGCCGGCAGACGCCGGGCACCGCGTCCGGCTCGACCGCTTCCCGGACCAAGGAACAGCCCGGCGGATCGGTGCCCGCCGGCTGGACCCGCCGCGACGACCCCGCCGGTTTCAGCCTCTACCTGCCCCAGGGCTGGAAGCGCCAGCTCTACGGCCCGCAGGGCGAGCTCAGGCAGATCGACTACACGCCCGACGACGGCCGGCACTTCGTCCGGATCGCCGTCGACACCTCCCCGGACTTCGGCGACCCCTACGCCCACCAGCTCGACCTGGAGGAGCAGCTCAAGGACCTGGTCCACTACAAGCGCCTCACGCTGAAGCGCAACATCTACCGGGACCGGGAAGGCGCCCTGTGGGAGTACACCTGGACCGCGCAGGCGAAGGACAGCAAGTTCCCCGGGCCGCGCCGCGCCATCGAGGAGACGTACATCGCCCGCGACGGCACCGAGTACGCGCTCTACATGTCCGCGCCGGCGTCGGACTGGGCGAAGGCGCGCAAGCAGTTCACCTCGGTGCTGCAGGGCTGGCAGGAGAAGACCTCCTGAGAGGGCGGGGTCTCTGACCCGGGGCTGTCTGTTTCGGCCACCCGCAGGTCGCCGCCCCGGAGCGGTCCGGTCCGGTGGGGCATGATGGCCGTATGGGGACCGAGGGGCACAACATGCGTGTCATCGCGGGCCGTTACCGGCTCGAGGAGAGGCTCGGGCGCGGGGGCATGGGCGTGGTCTGGCGGGCGACCGACCAACTGCTCGGCCGGGGCGTGGCCGTCAAGGAACTCCCCTACGACGAGACGCTCTCGGCGGCCGAGGCGCGCCGGCAGCGGGACCGTACGCTGCGCGAGGCCCGGGCGGTCGCCCAGCTGAGCCATCCGCACATCATCGTCGTCCACGACGTCGTCGAGCACGAGGATCGCCCCTACATCGTCATGGAGCTGATCGAGGGCGGTTCGCTCGCCGACCGGCTCGCCACCAGCGGCCCGGTCGACGCCGCCGAGGCCGCGCGCATCGGCATCGCCCTGCTCGGCGCGCTGCGGGCCGCCCACGCGTCCGGGGTGCTGCACCGCGACCTCAAACCGGACAACGTGCTGCTGGAGACCGGCACCGACCGGGTCGTCCTCACCGACTTCGGCATCGCCCAGGTGCAGGGCGCCCCCACGCTCACCGAGAACGGCTCCTTCGTCGGCTCGCCCGAGTACACCGCGCCCGAGCGGATGTCCGGGGCCCGGACCGGGCCCGAGTCCGACCTGTGGTCGCTGGGCGCGCTGCTGTGCGCGGCCCTGAGCGGGGAGTCGCCGTTCCACCGCGACTCGCTGGGCGGCATCCTGCACGCGGTCGTGGTCGGCGACATCCAGCCGCCCGCGCAGGCCGGGCCGCTCCTGCCCGTCGTACGGGGTCTGCTGGAACGCGATCCGGACCGGCGGCTGGACGCGGACCGGGCGGAGCGGATGCTGCGGGCCTTCCGCGACACGGGCCGTACGCCGCAGGCGCCGCCGCCCGGGTATGCGCCGACGGTGCGGGACGACGCCCCGCGCGGGCGGCGCCTCGCACCGCCGCAGGACATCGCGGACCGGCAACCGCCCGGGCCGGCGGCGGACGGGCCCGCCCCGGGCGGCCAACGGGAGGAGTCGTTCCTCCGGCAGCCCACGCGGCGGGTGCTGGTGGCCGCGCTGCTGGTCGCCGCGATGGCCGGGGCGGGGGTGTCCGCGGCGGCGCTGCTCAGGGGGGAGGGCGACGGGGACGGCGGCCCCACACCGACGAGTTCGGCACCCGAGACGCCCGCGACCCGGTCGGCGTCCCCCAGCACCTCCGCGCACCGGTGACGCACCGTCAGCTGCCCGGGGACGACTTGCCGGCGCCCGGAACCGACTCGCGTCGACAATCCCCCGTCTCGCAGGGTACTGATGGGGCATGAGTAACGACGGGGGCGGGACGGGCGCCCAGGGCCGGCTGGTCGGCGGACGGTACCGGCTGATCGAGCGCATCGGCTCCGGCGGGATGGGCACCGTCTGGCGGGCCCGCGACGAACTCGTCCAGCGCGAAGTCGCCGTCAAACAGCCCCACTTGCCCGGCGAGCCGGAGGACGAGAGCCACCGGCGGGCCGCCCACCGGCTCCACCGCGAGGCCCGCGCCGCCGCCCGCGTCGACCATCCCGCGGCCGTCACCATCCACGACGTGGTCGTCGAGGCGGAGCAGCCGGACGACCGCCCGCGGCCCTCGGGCCCCGACGAACTCGACGCGGCCGAGGCGCTCGACGGGCTGCCCTGGATCGTCATGGAGCTGGTCCGGGGCGAGTCCCTGCGCGAGACGCTCCGGCGCGGTCCGGTCGACGTGCCCGAAGCCGCCCGGATCGGCCTCGCGGTCCTCGGTGCCCTGCGCGCCGCGCACTCCGTCGGCATCGTGCACCGGGACGTCAAGCCCGCCAACGTGCTGCTGGAGACCGGCACCGACCGGGTCGTCCTCACCGACTTCGGCATCGCCCATGTGCGGGGCGAGGACTCCCTCACGGCCGGTGGGGAGTCGGTCGGCTCGCTGGAGTTCGTCGCTCCCGAGCGGATGTCCGGCCGTATCGCCGGGCCCGCCTCCGACCTCTGGTCCCTGGGCGTCCTGCTGTACGCCGCCGTGGCGGGCGCGTCCCCGTTCCGCCGGACCACGCCGGAGGCCACGCTCGCCGCGATCCTCGCCGCCGAGCCGCCCGAACCGGAGCGGGCCGGACCGCTCGGGCCGCTGATCGTACGGCTGCTGGCCCGGGACCCCGAACAGCGGCCGGACGCCGAGGAAGTCGCGAAGGAACTGGAGGCGGTGGCCGGGCGGGGGCCGGAGAGGGAGCCGGTGCGGGAGCTTGGCCAGGAGGCCGAGGAGATAGAGGAGATGCCGGAGTCGTCGGAGGACGCCGGCACGCTACGGCCCGGCGGCGGAACGGCCGCACCGCCGGAGGCCGTCGAGCACGACACGCCATCTGTGCCCGTCGACCACGACACGCTGTCAGCGCCCGTCACGCAGGACACGCCGTCTACGCCCGCCGCACACGACACACCGTCTGTGCCCGTCGACCACGACACACCGAAGCACCACCTCCTCCGCCCCGGCCCCCTCGCCCTCCTGGGCGCGCTGCTCGTCGGCGGCATCGGGGCCGCCACCCAGCTCGCCGACACCAGCAGCGCGGGGACCACCGACCACCCCGTCGGCGCCACGCCGGCCCCCACCGCCCCCGGCCCCGGCGGCACCTGGACCGCGCACCGCGAGCCGGATCTGTCGGCCGTGCTCCACCTCCCGGCCGACTACCGCCGGCTCGCCGAAGCCGGCAGTGCCACCGACCAGCCCCGCATGGCCCTCTACGGCGATGCGCGGGGCGGCAGCGTCCAGGTCCGCCTCCTCCTGTGGGACAGGGCCCCGGGGTCCCCGATGGACGAGGCCCGCAAGGCGCACGCCACCTGGGGGGAACAGGCCCGCACGCGGTACACCCGCACCAGCGTCCAGGCCTACGACGCCGCCATCGCCGACACCACCTACCACCTGGACGAGGCCCCCCGGCGGGTCATGCAGGTCATGGTCCGCACCGACGACGACCGCATGTACGAACTGCGCGTCGACATGCCCAGGGGCACACCGGAGGAGAAGGAGGGCACCTCGCTGTTCCAGGGCGCCCGGGACCGGCTGGGAATCGTGGAAGGCTGAATCACGTCGGCCCGCCACCGCCCCACGCCCTGATCAGCACGTTTGTTGCCAGCAGCCACTGGCGTCGTGTGTGCAGTCGGTGAAGCCGTATTACCGACGGGTACCCAAAGGCTCCGCCGCGGCATACCCTGCGCCTCATGACGGACGCGCAGGCCGCCGAGAAGACGGCAGAGACCGGCACGGCACAGACCGGTACGAACCCCCTCGCCCCCGCCCCGGAGGGCGCCCGCACCGCCGCCGACGTGGTGACCCCCGAGCTGATCGCCCAGCTCACCAAGGGCGTGGTCGGCTCCGGTCGTACCGCCAACCACACGCCGTTCACCGGTGAGAAGCTGGCCGACCTCCCCGAGTCGACGCCCGAGGACGTGACGCGGGCCTTCGAACTGGCCCGCGCCGCCCAGGCGGTATGGGCGCAGACCCCGGTGCGGCAGCGCGCCGCCGTCCTGCTCCGCTTCCACGACCTGCTGCTGGAACGCCAGGCCGAGGTGCTCGACCTGATCCAGCTGGAGACCGGCAAGGCCCGCCTGCACGCCCACGAAGAGGTCCAGGCCGTCGCGGTCGCCGCCCGACACTACGGCCGCAGGGCCGCCGCCTACCTCCGCCCGAAGCGGCACGCCGGCGCCATGCCGACCCTCACGAAGGTCATCGAACGGCGCCACCCGCGTGGCGTGGTCGGCCAGATAGCCCCGTGGAACTACCCGTTGGAGCTGTCGGTCGGCGACGCGCTCCCCGCGTTCGTCGCGGGCAACGCGGTCGTCATGAAGCCCGACACCGAGACCTGCCTGACCGCCCTGTGGGCCCGTGACCTGCTGATCGAGGCCGGCCTGCCCGCCGACGTCTTCCAGGTCGTGCTCGGCGAGGGCCCGGTCGTCGGCCCCGAGGTCGTCCGGCACGCCGACTACGTCTCCTTCACCGGCTCCACCCGCACCGGCCGCGAGGTCGCCCAGGGCGCCGCCGCCCGGCTGGTCGGCGTCTCCCTCGAACTCGGCGGCAAGAACGCCATGCTGGTGCTGGAGGACGCCGACATCGAGAAGGCCGCGGCCGGAGCCGTGCGCGCCTGCTTCTCCTCCGCCGGCCAGCTCTGCATCTCCATCGAGCGGCTCTACGTCCACGAGTCGATCGCGGACGCCTTCCTGCAGCGCTTCGCCGCCCGCACCAAGGCCATGCGCCTCGGCAGGTCCCTGGCGTACGGCGCCGACATGGGTTCCCTGGTCGGCGAACGACAGCTGGAGACCGTCACCCGGCACGTGGAGGAGGCCGTCGCCAAGGGCGCGACCGTCGTCGCGGGCGGGGTGGCACGCCCGGACATCGGCCCGTACTTCTTCGAGCCGACGATCCTCGACGGCGTCGGCACGGACATGTCCGTCTGCACGGAGGAGACCTTCGGCCCGGTCGTCTCCGTGTACCGCTTCAAGGACGAGGACGAGGTCGTCGAGCGCGCCAACGCCACGGCGTACGGCCTGAACTCCTCGGTCTGGACGAAGAACGCCCGGCGCGGCCAGGAGGTCGCCGCCCGCCTGCGCACCGGCACGGTCAACATCAACGAGGGCTACGCCCCCGCGTACGGCAGCGCCCAGGCGCCCATGGGCGGCATGAAGGACTCGGGTCTCGGCCGCCGCCACGGCTCCGAGGGCATCCTCAAGTACACCGAGGCCCAGACGGTCGCCCACCAGCGGGTCCTGCCGATGGCCCCCTCCCTGGGCATGGACGACGAGCAGTACGCCCGGTTCATGAGCAGGAGCCTCCGCCTGATGAAGGCGTTCCGGTTCCGGTGATTCAGCGAGGAGAGCACGTGCCTCAGGACGCATACGACTACGACGTCATCGTCGTCGGCTCCGGCTTCGGCGGCTCCGTCACCGCCCTGCGCCTCACGGAGAAGGGCTACAAGGTAGGCGTCCTGGAGGCTGGCCGCCGCTTCACCCGCGAGACCCTCCCGAAGAACTCCTGGGACCTCAAGAACTACCTCTGGGCCCCCAAACTCGGCATGTACGGCATCCAGCGCATCCATCTGCTGGGCAACGTCATGGTCCTGGCGGGCGCGGGCGTCGGCGGCGGCTCCCTCAACTACGCCAACACCCTCTACGTCCCGCCGAAACCGTTCTTCGAGGACCCGCAGTGGCGTGACATCACGGACTGGCAGGAGGAGCTGAAGCCGTACTACGACCAGGCCCGGCGCATGCTCGGCGTCCGGCTCAACCCGACCATGACCCCCTCCGACGTCCATCTGAAGGCCGCCGCGGAGCGGATGGGCTGCGGCGACTCCTTCCACCTCGCCCCCGTCGGCGTCTTCTTCGGCGACGGCGAGGACGCCGACGGCACGGTGAGGGCCAAGCCGGGCCAGGAGGTGCCCGACCCGTACTTCGGCGGGGCCGGACCGGCCCGCAGGGCCTGCGCGGAGTGCGGCGAGTGCATGACCGGCTGCCGCCACGGCGCGAAGAACACCCTCAACGAGAACTACCTGTACCTCGCCGAGAAGGCCGGCGCGGTCGTCCACCCCCTGACGACGGTCGTCTCGGTCACCGACGACTCACGCGGCGGGTACGCGGTCGCCACCCTGCCCACCGACGACCGCCGCAAGGCCAAGGGCCGCACCTACACGGCCCGCCGGGTCGTCCTGGCCGCCGGCACCTACGGCACGCAGACCCTGCTGCACCGCATGAAGGCGGGCGGCCAGCTGCCGTACATCTCGGACCGGCTGGGCGAGCTGACCCGCACCAACTCCGAGGCCCTGGTCGGCGCCCAGACCGACGACCGGCGCTACCGCAAGGCACATGGCGCGCCGAAGGCCGACTTCACGCGGGGCGTGGCCATCACGTCCTCGATCCACCCCGACGCGAACACCCACATCGAGCCGGTCCGCTACGGCAAGGGCTCCAACTCGATGGGCGGCCTGTCCATCCTCCAGGTCCCCTACGCCGGGACGAACTCGGGCACCTCACGGGTCCTGGGCTTCCTCGCCCACGCGGCGAAACACCCCTGGCTGGTGCTGCGCTCCCTGTCCAACCGGCGCTGGTCGGAGCGGACCATCATCGGCCTGGTGATGCAGTCGCTGGACAACTCCCTGACGACGTACCTGAAACCGTCGGGGGCCGGCCGCGGCCTGCTCACCGCGCGCCAGGGCCACGGCGCCCCCAACCCCAAGCAGATCAAGGCCGCCACCGAGAGCGCGTCGGCGCTGGCCGCCGAGATCAACGGCTTCGCCGGCTCCAACGTCGGTGAACTGATGGGCACCCCGCTCACGGCCCACTTCCTCGGCGGCTGCCCGATCGGCTCCTCCCGCGAGACCGGCGTGATCGACCCGTACCACCGCCTCTACGGCCACCCCGGCATCTCGGTCGTCGACGGCGCCGCGATCTCCGCCAACCTGGGCGTCAACCCGTCCCTGACCATCACCGCCCAGGCCGAACGGGCGATGTCGTACTGGCCCAACAAGGGCGAGCCCGACCCGCGGCCGAAGCAGGGCACGGCCTACGAGCGGCTGCAGCCGGTCGAGCCGAAGTCCCCGGCGGTCCCGCCGGAGGCGTTCGGCGCGCTGCGGCTGCCGTTCCTGGGACTGCCGGCGGTGCCGCCGAAGAACTGACGGCAGCGGACAGCAGAAAGACGGACAGCAGAAGAGGGACCTGCGCCCCCCTCCGAGCGCAGGTCCCTCTTCCGCTTGGCGTTGCCCCTTACGGGGCGCTGCGTCTTACGCCTCCGCGCCGGCCTTGCGGCGACGCACCACGAAGATCGCGCCGGCACCGGCGACGACCGCGGCACCGCCGACGAGGCTGATCATCGGCAGGGCGGAGCTGGAGCCGGTCTCGGCGAGGCTGCCGGTGACCTCCGGCGTGTTGCCGCTCGGCTTCTCGTCGGTGACGGGCGCCTTGCCGCCTTCCTGCGGCTTGGTGCCGTCGGTGTCCGTACCGGCGGAGACGATCTGGAACTTGTACGACACGTCACCGACGCCGGTGCACTCGGCGTCGTTGTCGCCGTAGATCGTCGCGCCGAGCGAGAAGCCGGCGCCGACCGGGGCGGACTTGCTGACGTTGAGGCGCAGCGGGATGTTGACCTCGTAGTCGGGCTGCAGCTCGTCGGTGGAACCGACGTAGCCGACCGCGTAGCCGTCCTCGTTGAGGTCAACCCAGATCTTGTCCTGGGGGTCCCAGGCCTGGAGCTGGACCTGCTTGCTGGAGAACAGCTCCTCGCCGTTCTTGTCGGGGGAGGCCCCGGCGAAGAAGTGGAGGTCGTTCAGCGTGGAGTCGGAGTTGTTGAGCACGTTCAGCGAGAACTTGTGCCAGCCGCTGCCCGCCGCGATCTTGCCGGGCAGACCGGAGATGCTGACGTCGACCTTGGTGTCCTCGCAGACCGAGGGCTCGGGGTCGGGGGACTCCGACTCCTCGGGCTCCGAGGCGGAGGGCGACGGGGAGGACTCGCTCGCGGACGCGCTCGGCGTCGGCGACGTCTCGGGAGCGGACTCGCTCGGGGAGGTGCTCGGCGACGGCGACGTCTCGGGAGCGGACTCGCTCACCGACGGCGAGGCGGACGTCTCGGGAGCGGACTCGCTCACCGACGCGCTCGGCGTGGGCGTCGTCTCGTCGGTCGCGTACGCGGCCGGTGCCGCGAGCAGTGCCACCGGGGCTATGACCGCCGTGGCGGCCGCTGCTGCCATGGCGCGGCGAAGCTTCATGAAGACCTCGGAAAGTCCGGCGTACCGCGGGGTGCGGTACGAACGTTGGGGGAGGCCTCCGCGTGTGGGGCGCGGGTGTGGCCCTTGGTTCGAGAGGTTTGATCTGTGAAACCTGTGAATGGTTGCGCTGACATTCACAGAATTCTTATGTGGGCTGAGTCACACTCAAGACCTTCTTGTGAAGGCGCTTACCACCGGCTTAGATCTGGTCCTCGTGTCTGAAAAGCCGTCCGACGATCAGCCGTCGGCCTCGCAGCTCCCCGACGACGTCTGGGAGCAGTTCACCCGCGACACCGAGCGCGGCATCCGTTCCTCCGCCCCCAAGGAGCCGTCCGCGCGGGCGCGCATGGTGACGGAGCGCCTGCGGCAGCAGGAGGCCCGGGGCGAGTTGCCGCCGGGTTGGCGAACGGGTCCGGCCTGGCAGGAGATGAACGGCCGCGCGGCCCGGCGCCGCAAGCTGTGGACGGCCCTCGGCGTGACCGTCGCCGCAGCCGTCGCGGTGGTGGCCCTGAAGCCGTCGCTGCTGCCGGGCGACCCCTTCGGCACCGGGGGATCCCAGGCCGAGGCCTCGCCGCTGCCCGCCGAGACCGCGGCACCCACCGCCCCGCCCGCCGCGTCGGACCCCGACACCCCCACCCTGGACGAGCCGTTCGCGGGTTCCCCGGCCCTGCGCTGGGCCGACGGCGAGGCCGGTATCGTCCTGCCGCCCGCGAAGGCCGTCGGCGCGGTCCCCGCGGACCGTGTGGAACAGGCGCTGAAGCTGACGAAGAAGCTGCTGGTCGGCGCCAACCTCGACCCCAGGACGGTACGGGGCGGGCGCCCCGAGGCCGCGCTCGCCGTGCTCGACCCCAAGCAGCCGGAACTCCTCGACGAACTCGGCACCGCCCTGCGCTCCCCGAGCCGTAACCACGACCCGGTGACGCTGTTCAGCCGCTTCGACCCCGACGAGGTGCGGCCCGTCGGCGACGTGATCAAGACACGCGGCCGCATGACGTTCGGGAAGGGAACGCACGGGGGCGTGGCGGTGCGCGCCGACTACACCTTCGTCTACCCGGTCGTGCGGGCCGACGGCCCCACCAAGGTCACCCGCACCATCGTGCGCCGGGTCGTCGAGACCGAACTCGCCGATGCGACGCGGTACCAGGTCACCCAGGGCAGGCTGCTGCTCGTGGAGTACGACCAGGAGATCGGCAACTCGTCCTGCTTCGTCTACGACGGTTACCTGCACCCGGAGTTCCCGTCGAGCAGCCCGACGGGCGCGGCCCCGAGCGGCCCGGCGACGGACCCGTACGACCGGAGCAAGGACATCGACGACGGCGACCGCGACGACTGCGGGACGGTGACCCGCACCTGAGCCCGGGGGTCCGGAGGGCAGGGCCGTCGGCGCAGAAGCGAAGGGCCCCGCGGGGTGGAGCCGCGGGGCCCTTCTTCTCGTCAGCACCGACGTCAGGGCAGCGCCGGTGCCTGGAAGCGGCGCCGGGGGGTTGCGCCGCTGGTCTCGACCTCTGGCAGTCGGGCAATGCGGGTGCCCGCCGAGGGACTTGGGCTGTATACGCATCGTGCTGGATGAACGCGGCGCCCGCAACCGTTTGACCCAGCCTTGTGCATTTTTGCAATGTCCGCCGGTCGGCCCCGGGCGTCCCCGGAGCCGACCGTTCTCTTGGGTGACCGGGCTGCTGTCCCCTGCCGTCCGGTCACATCCCTGGAGCGAGGTCCCACGACGCACGGCACGATCCGTACGTCTCATCGCTCCAGCGAGCCACGCGTGGTTCTCTCGGGCCCGCGCCTGGCTGGCACGGACACCGGGACCAACGAGGCGGCGCGGGGGACGGTCACGCGCCGTACGGGTGAGGGCGGTGCGGACGTGTGTCCCGCGAACGCCGATTCCCGCACGGGTCAGATCTTGCCGCGGCACAGCTCCAGCAGGGTCATCGCGAGCGCGGTGCCCGGCTTGCCCAGCGCCTCCCTGTAGTGGCCCAGCACCTCCATCTCGCGGGAGAGGTTCACGCGCCGGCCGCCGGAGGCGATCCGGGCCTCCTGGATGACGGCCGAGACGGCCGCCCGTTCCTGGATCAGGCCGATGATCCGGTCGTCGAGCGCGTCGATCCGCTCGCGCGCGCCGGTGATCACGTCGGCGGCCTCGGGGGTACGGGCGCCGGTCACGTCGATGGCGGTCATGGGAGGGGCTCCTCGTCGTCAGGGGCTGCCCCGAGGCGGCAAGGCCCGGACGACGACAGACGCCCCGGGCCTTGTCGGCCCGGGGCGCCTGGGAAGTCGCTTGTCAGTTGCTCAAGCAGCACGACCATGGCAGCCGGCGGGCCGGGTGCCATAGGTAAAGACGAACGTCTGGTGCTTGAACATGGGGGCAAGTATGCACCGCGCGCCGGAGACGTCCAAGCCGGTTCGCATCCTGAGACGGGGCGGCTGCCCGGCACCCGGAAGGTGCCCGGCCGCCCCCGGTAGAATCGGGTGGCACAAGACCCCCGCCCCACCGCCGGAAGGCACCCCGTGTCATCAGCGACTCCCGCTGCCAACGCCGCCGACACCGTCCTGGTCGTCGACTTCGGTGCGCAGTACGCCCAGCTCATCGCCCGTCGCGTCCGCGAGGCGCGGGTCTACAGCGAGATCGTGCCGAGCACCATGCCGGTCCAGGAGATGCTCGCCAGGAACCCCGCGGCGATCATCCTCTCCGGCGGCCCCTCGTCGGTCTACGAAGAGGGCGCCCCCCGCCTGGACCGCGAGCTGTTCGAGGCGGGTGTCCCCGTCTTCGGCATGTGCTACGGCTTCCAGCTGATGGCGCAGACCCTCGGCGGCACCGTCGACAACACCGGCGCCCGCGAGTACGGCCGCACCGACCTGCACGTCTCGAAGTCCTCGTCCACCCTCTTCGAGGGCACCCCCGCCGAGCAGGCCGTCTGGATGTCCCACGGCGACGCCTGCTCCGCCGCCCCCGAGGGCTTCTCCGTCACGGCCTCCACGGACGTCGTGCCCGTAGCCGCCTTCGAGAACGACGAGAAGAAGCTCTACGGCGTCCAGTACCACCCCGAGGTGATGCACTCCACGCACGGGCAGCAGGTGCTGGAGCACTTCCTCTACCGCGGCGCGGGCCTGACCCCGTCCTGGACCACGGGCAACGTGATCGACGAGCAGGTCGCCGCCATCCGCGAGCAGGTCGGCGACAAGCGCGCCATCTGCGGCCTGTCCGGCGGCGTGGACTCCGCCGTCGCCGCCGCCCTCGTCCAGAAGGCCATCGGCTCCCAGCTGACCTGCGTGTACGTCGACCACGGCCTGATGCGCAAGGGCGAGACCGAGCAGGTCGAGAAGGACTTCGTGGCCGCGACCGGCGTGCAGCTGAAGGTCGTGGACGCCGAGGAGCGGTTCCTCAAGGCGCTCGCCGGGGTCTCCGACCCCGAGGAGAAGCGGAAGATCATCGGCCGCGAGTTCATCCGCGTCTTCGAGCAGGCCCAGGCCGAGATCATCGCCGACGAGGGCCCGGCCGTGGAGTTCCTCGTCCAGGGCACGCTCTACCCGGACGTCGTCGAGTCCGGCGGCGGCACCGGCACCGCCAACATCAAGTCCCACCACAACGTCGGCGGCCTCCCCGAGGACCTCGAGTTCAAGCTGATCGAGCCGCTGCGCAAGCTGTTCAAGGACGAGGTCCGCATGGTCGGCCAGGAGCTCGGCCTGCCGGAGGAGATCGTCCAGCGCCAGCCGTTCCCCGGCCCCGGCCTCGGCATCCGCATCGTCGGCGAGGTCACCAAGGAGCGCCTGGACCTGCTGCGCGAGGCCGACGCCATCGCCCGCGAGGAGCTGACGGCGGCCGGCCTCGACCGGGACATCTGGCAGTGCCCGGTGGTCCTCCTCGCGGACGTCCGCAGCGTCGGCGTCCAGGGCGACGGCCGCACCTACGGCCACCCCATCGTCCTGCGCCCCGTCTCGTCCGAGGACGCCATGACGGCCGACTGGTCGCGCCTGCCGTACGACGTCCTCGCCCGGATCTCCACGCGGATCACGAACGAGGTCAAGGACGTCAACCGCGTCGTCCTCGACGTCACCTCCAAGCCGCCGGGGACCATCGAGTGGGAGTGACCCCTACGTGCGCTTGATCGTGCGCAGGGGCTCGCCGGGCTTCCAGACCTGGACGACGAGGTAGGTGTCGTCCTCGACGTAGGTCCGCACGACCTCCGTCAGCTCGGTGCGGAAGAGGTGGAACGGCTCCGGCGGTTCCACCTCTTCGACGTATCCGGCCTTCGTCTCCACGTCGTCGACCTCGATCGCCCGGCCGCTGATCCGGACGTCGCCGCCGCCCATGCCGGTGCCCTCCCCGGGGTTCGCCTGGAGCGCGAAGCGCGGGTCGCGGCGCAGGTCGAGCGCCTTCAGGGAGCCCGGCATCATGCCGAGCCACAGCTCGCCGCCGAGGAAGCGCACCTCCAGACCGCTCGTCCGGGGCGAGCCGTCCTTGCGGAGCGTGGCGAGAATGTGGTGCGTGTAGGCGCCGAAACGCTTCTCGACGGTGCCGGCCAGGTCCGGTTCGGCGGTGGCGAAAGCCGCCCAGTTCGCTGTCATACGGAGAGTCTGGCGCCCAAACCGGACATCCTCTGTCGGCTATTCGTGGGGTCGGGGAGCCAGGGGGCACAAGGGTGGGTGCAGGGTGCTCGCGGGGGCGCGCGTTTCATCTTCACGAAACGGTTCTGTCCTTCGCGGGCCGAGCGGCGGTAGCTTCCGCCCCGTACGAAGAACCAGCGCTGGAGGACCTATGCACGGGCCCACCCCGCCCCTGCCGCTGCCCACCGACCGACTGCGGTTCGCCATGCCGCCGATGCACGAGTCGGTCGAGGACGAGCGCCGGCACCGCAAGGAGCGGCTCGCCGGCGCCCTCAGGATCTTCGGGCGGCTCGGCTTCGAGGACGGCGTGTCCGGGCACATCACCGCCCGCGACCCGGAGTACAGCGACTGCTTCTGGGTCAACCCGTTCGGCATGCCCTTCCGGCACGTCACCGTGAACGACCTGGTGCTCGCCAACCAGGACGGCCAGGTCGTCGAGGGCGGCCACCACGTCAACCAGGCGGCGTTCACCGTCCACGCCCAGGTGCACGCCGCCCGCCCCGACGTGGTCGCCGTCGCCCACTGCCACTCCGTGCACGGCCGGGCGCTCGCCGCCCTCGGCGACCTGCTGGAGCCGATCACCCAGGAGAGCTGCGCCTTCTACGAGGACCACGCCCTTTACGACAGCTACACCGGTGTCGCCGTCGACGCCGAGGAAGGGCGGCGCATCGCGGCCGTGCTCGGCTCCCGCAAGGCGCTCGTACTGCGCAACCACGGGCTGCTGACCGTCGGCGACTCGGTGGACGCGGCGGCCTGGTGGTTCGTGTCCATGGAGCGGTCCTGCCAGGTGCAGCTGACGGCGCAGGCGGCCGGGCGGCCGGTCCGCATCGACCACCGGATGGCGGTCGCGACGCGCGAGCAGCTGGGCGGCGACCTGGTGGCGTGGATCAACTACCAGCCGATGTGGCAGGACATCTGCCGGAGCGAGCCGGATCTGCTCGGCTAGGGAGCGGCGCCGGCGCGGTCAGAAACCGCGCAGCACCACCGCCTTCGTGCGGGCGAACTCCTCGTCCGTGAGCACCCCCTCCCGGTGCAACCGGCCCAGCTCACGCAGGCGGCGGAGCAGTACGTCGTGGTGGTCGGCGGTGCGGGGCGGGCCGGGTGCCGGGCGGGAGGCGGGATCATGCGCGTCGCTTCCTGCCGGGTCATGCGCGTCGCTTCCTGCCGGAGTGCGGGACGACGGGTGCGGCAGCCGGGCCGTGACCGCCGTGGCGACGAGCGCCGTGAGCAGATCGCGGCGGGTGCTGCCCCACAGGTCCAGGGCGTACGGGTCCTTCTCCGGCGGCAGCTTCGAGAAGACCGTCTCGCGTGTCACGAAGCGCAGGAAGCCGTCCTCGTGGCCGGAGTTCGGCAGCCACTCGACCCGCACCAGGTCGCCCAGGTCGATGATCCGCGGGCCGGTGGCGCGCTTGACCCGCTCGGAGGTGTCGCTCCAGTCGATCCGCACCTGTGAGCCGTCGAAGGAGACCGTCCCGTCCGAGGAGCGCACCGAGACGGGAACCGGCGGGCCGGGCAGCAGATACGCCTTCACCGGTTCCGTCGGTATCCGGTCCAGGAGCAGCGCGCGGCGGATCTCCTCGGCGACGTACTCGGCCACCCCCGTCCGGTCGACCTCCACCGACAGCCGGTACGGATCGGCCGCGTCCGGCAGCCGGCCGCCCGTCGCCTGGAGCAGGGGATCGGCGCCCTCGCGCAGCCGCAACCGGAGCCGTCCGCGCCTGCGTTCGGGTTCCAGGACGACCCCCGCCACCGCCTCCAGCGGCACCGCGACCTCTCCGTACGTCTGCCGGAACAGCGGCACGGAGCGGTGCAGACCGGGCGTGATCCGGATCGTGCTGCCGTCGAAGGCCCAGGTCCCGTCACGCTGGATGATCTCGGCCATAGGGGAATTCTCCCAGCCAGGTCAACACGACGCGCCGAACTTCACCCGTGTTGACCAGAGCGGGCGGACGCGGACCGGGTGGTATAGGGCACAATTCGCTGTCGTCGCACGGGAGTTGCACAGCGGTGTTTCCGGGGTCCGGAAGGCCGGCGGTGGTTGGGTCGCGGGAAGGCGGGCGTCGGGCGTGACGGTGCGCGAGACGGGGCAGGGCGGCGGGGACGCGGGTGTGTACGCGGGTGCGCGTGCCGGTGCGTATGAGGGCGGGTACAGGGGCGGGTACGCGGGTGGCTATTCCGGTGGCCGCGCGGGGGGTTACGCGGGTGGTCACGGTGGTGGTCACGGGGGTGGTCACGGGGCCGGACCGGGTGAACCCCATGGGGGTGGGTGCGCCTGCGGGGACTGCCCCCACGGGGCGCGCGAGGGGCATCGGCGCGCCGTCGCCGCGTTCCTGCGCCGGCGGGACGAGTTCGCGGCCGGGCAGGGGTTGCCGGCCGCCGTGGCCCACTCCGCCTCGGCCTCCCGCCAGTGGGTCTCGGAGGAACTCGCGCAGTCCGCGGAACTCGTCGCCGAACGCGGACGGGCCGAAGGCCAGGCCTGGCTGACCGGCCTGTGGCGCCGCACGGCGGGCGTCGTGTGGGCCGTCGTCGTGCTGTTGCTGCTCGGGCAGGCCCTCACCGCGGTCGGCGCGGGCTGGACGTCGGCGCGCACGGCCGGGCTGGCCGCGGCGCTGGTGGTGGCCGGTGCGCTGACCGCGGCGTCGTGGTTCCACCGGGCGAAGGGCGGTGCGCTGGCGCCCGTGATCGGTGAGGACAACCGGCTGTCCACCTCCCGTACGGTCGCCGCGGCTTGGGTGCTCTTCGTGGCGTACTCGGTGCTCGTGCTGGCCGGGCGGCTCGCCGCCGCCTCCCGGCACCGGGAGCGGGACGCGCTGATCTCCGGGCTGGAACTCGCCCGCGGCGCCGGAGTCGTGACCGTGCTCGCCGTGGTGTGCGGGATCGCCGTCCTCGTGCGGCGGGTGGTCGGGCTGCGGGTCCTGGGGCAGCGGCTGCAGAAGGTACGGGCCGACCGGCCGCGCGCGGCCGACCTGCTGACCGACGACTCCGGGCGGGGCACCTTCGCGGATATCCAGTACGTCGTGATCAGCGGGGTCGCCCTGGTCTTCGCGGCGGTGAGGCTGGCCAGGCGGCCGGACCAGTTGCCGGATCTGCCGTGGGGGCTGGCGGTGGTGGTGCTGGTGTCGGCGGCGACGTACCTGGCGGGCAAGTACGCGGAGGGCGGCCGGCCGGTCATCCTCTCCGTCGTTCGGGCGCGGGAGGCGGGGGACCTGGACGCGCCGATCCGTACGGGTGACGACATCGAGATCCGGGGTGCGGGGTTCGTACCGCCGGGGGCGCAGGCGGCCGACCGGCTGGCTCGGATGGTCGTGCGGGTGGGTGCCGTGCATGTTCATGTGCCTCTGGTGCCGGTGCCGGGCGGTTTCCGCAATCCGACGGACACGTTGCTGACCGTGCCGGTGCCGGCGGATGTGGAGCCGGGGCGGGTGGAGGTGCAGGTGGTTACTGCGGCGGGGGTGGAGACGAATCGGTATGTGGTGGATGTGACGGAGTGACAGGGGGAGCTGGAGTGGCGGGGGGAGCGGGTGGCGGGTGCCGGTGGGAGCTTCGGCCGGTAGCGCCTGCCGCCGGGGGTGGGTCGGGGCCGCGCCGGGGGGTGTCCGTCCTCGGAACGGCGCGATCGACTTGCGAACCGACTAACCGTTCGCTGACGCGCCAACCGCTGCGGGCGGACACCCCCCGACACGTCCCCTCGCGTCGTCCGGCGGGTGCGGGCCGCGCGTGGTTGCGGCACCCGCCATCGGCGGTCGTTCGGCTCGGCAGGTCGGGAAAAAGCCGCGCGCGCAGGATTGAGCCGGGTCGGTTTGTCGTACGTATGGTCTGTTGAGGGGGTCTCGGCACCGGCGGGCGAGAGGCGGCTAGCAGCGATGACTCACAGTACGAGAACGGACACGCACACCCCCCACTTCGGCGGCGGAGGTGACTGGCGGGACACGGCCGTCCGCTACGCCCTCCTTCCCCTCCGCGTCTTCCTCGGCGTCACCTTCATCTACGCCGGCCTGGACAAGATCACCGACAGCGCCTTCATGAAGGAAGCCGGGTCCGGATCGATCGGCGACATGATGCGTGCCGTCCGCGACTCCTCCGCCATCCCCGCCCTGGTCGACCTCTCCCTGAAGAACCCCGTCGGCTTCGGCTACGCCATCGCCTTCGGAGAACTGGCCGTCGGCATCGGCACCCTCCTCGGCCTGTTCGCCCGGCTGGCCGCACTCGGCGGAGCGCTGATCTCCCTCAGCCTGTGGCTGACCGTGAGCTGGGCCTCCGATCCGTACTACTACGGCAACGACCTCGCCTACCTCATGGCCTGGATCCCCCTCGTCCTGGCGGGGGCCCCGCTGCTGTCCCTGGACGCCGCCTTGCGGGCCCGGCGACGGCAGCGGAGGGCGGGGTACCGGTAGCGCGACGGGCTGGTGCGGTGGGCGGGGTAGTGCCTCGCCGTTACACCGCCAGGTCTGAGCCCGGCCCGTCCGTCGTGGTGCGGCCCGTCGTGCGGCGGCGGCGTACGAGGCCCGTCACGAGCGCCACCGCGCCCGCCAGGCACAGTCCGCCCGCGACGAGGGGTATCGCCACGAACCAGGGGGTCTCCCAGGCGCCGCCCGCGTCACCGGCGTAGAGGACGCCGACCAGGGTGAGGACGGTGCCGGCGACCAGCTTCCCGGGTTGGAATTCATGACGCAGCACGGGTCACCTCCGCCTGTCCCATGCCAACCTGGAGGTCCAGGTCGATGGTGCCGGACTTCTTGACTCCCTCGGCGGGGGAGAGGGTTATTTGCTTGTGCTGGCCCGGCTTCACGTCCACGTCCTTCTTGTCGTCGCCCGGCAACTGGAGGTCGCCCACGCCCACGTCGACGCTGAGCCGCACCGTCACGCCCTCCGGTACGAGCACCTTGACCTGGCCCACGCCCACGTCGGCACGCGTCGTGACGGTCTGTCTCTCGGGCACGTCCAGCCGGGTCAGGTCCAGGGTGCCGACGCCGGCGCCCAGCTCGTACTGCTGCCGCACGTCCGCCACCGCGGTGGGTTGCCAGGTCGTGCGCGTCCAGTGCGTGCCGATGTCCTTGGGCATGGCCGCAGAGCCGGCGAGCAGGCCTGCCGTGATGATCGCCAGGAAGATGGAGCCCGCCCCCGTCCGTCCCAGGAAGGCGCTGACCGCTATGCCCAGGCCCAGGACGGCGAGCGCGCAGGACAGGCCCGTCTGCAGGCTGGTGCCGAGCGGGTGCCCGTCCCAGGTCTGGTTCGT
The DNA here is from genome assembly GCF_040628815.1 of Streptomyces sp. NPDC006140. Classification (NCBI taxonomy): domain Bacteria; kingdom Bacillati; phylum Actinomycetota; class Actinomycetes; order Kitasatosporales; family Streptomycetaceae; genus Streptomyces; species Streptomyces sp. NPDC006140. The sequence goes on from NZ_JBEXTS010000011.1 coordinate 322,790, forward strand.
GCCCAGGGCACCCGCGAGCAGGGCCAGGAGGAAGACCCAGCCGCCGATCCAGCGGGGGCCGCGCGGCTTGGGCGGCCTGGTGTGCGGGGCGGGTAGGTCCTCGCGGGCGCCGGGCTGGGTGCCGAGGCTGATGTTGATGGCCGCCGCCACGTCGAGGTCGCGGGAGTCACGGGGACCCCAGAGGTAGCCCGTGCCGCCGATGTGGGTGCCGTCCTTGACGATGGGGTCGCGCCACCAGGAGGGGAAGGCGGCGGGCACCGGCGGGGCCTGGGGCTCCGGCGGGGCGTCGGCGGCCGCCTGGGCGGCGAGGGGGTCGGGACTGGGGGCGCCGCGCTGGCGCGACCAGTAGCCGGCACCCGCGAGGAGGAGGGAGAGGACGACGGCGAAGGTCAGCACCCCGCCGTTGCTCAGCATGGTCAGGAACACGCCGCAGCCGACCAGCGCGAACAGCACGGCCGTCAGAGCCTGGCCGTCGACGCGGCCGGTGAGGAGCTTGCGCACCTCGTTCTCTTCGTCGTCGTACGGGACGAAGAGCCAGGCGAAGCCGTAGAAGAGGAGGCCGAGGCCGCCGGTGGCGGAGAGCACGGCGAGGGTGATCCGGAAGATCACCGGGTCCATGTCGCACTGCCGCCCGAGTCCGGCGCAGACGCCGGCCAGGGTCTTGTGGCGGCGGTCGCGGCGGAATCGGTGAGGAGGGCCGGCCGGAGCCGGTTCGGCGGCGGGGTCGGCCGCGTCAGGGGCTGCTTCGGGTGCGCCGGGTGTTCCGGGGGCGCTGGATGTTCCGGGTGCGCTGGATGTTCCTGATGTTCCAGGTGTTCCCAGTGTTCTGGGTGTTCCGGGTGCTTCGGGTGCGGCGGGTGCTCCTCCCTGTTCTTCCGCGTCCGCGTGGCCGGGCGCGCCCGGGGGCGCGGAGGAGCCGGCGGGTGCGGCGCCCGCGGCGGGCGCGGCATCCTGCGGCCCCGCGCCCGGTGCGGGGCGCGGGCCGGAGCCGGGTCCCGGACCCGTCGCGGCGTGCTCGTGATCGGTCATGGGTCCATGGTGACGGGCGCGGCGTCGCGGCGGCAGTCGGAACGACCCTGGCCGGACCCTGATATCGGCCCTGAGGGATGGCTCGGGAAGCGTTCGACGGACCGGTCCGCGGAGATCAGGGGAGTCTCCGGGGTCGACCCTGATGCTCCGGCCTGCCGCACATGTGACCATCAATGGCATGTCGGAAGCCGCAGCAGCGCCACTCGCCGAACCGCGGCCGCCGCGCAAGCTCTACCGCAGCAGCGACGGACGCTGGCTGGGCGGGGTGGCGCGGGGCCTCGCCGGTCATCTCGGGCTGCCCGTGATCTGGGTACGGCTCGTCTTCATCGGCCTGTTCATGGCCGACGGCCTCGGTGCGCTGCTGTACGCCGCGTTCTGGTTCTTCGTCCCGCTCGGCGTCGGCGGGGTCGAGGCGCAGAAGCCGCCCTCCCTCGTCACGACGGAGACCTCGCCCGACGGCCGGCGCAGACTCGTCACGCGCAGGCCCGACAAGGGCCAGATAGTGGCCCTGCTCCTCATGGTCGTGGTGGCCATGGTCTTCGTGGGCAACGTGAACCTCAGCGGCGGCGCCAGGGCCTACCTCTGGCCGACCGTCCTCGTCGGCGCGGGCGTCGCATTGGTCTGGCGGCAGGCGGACAACGCCCGCCGGGCCCGCTGGGCCGAGGTCGGCCGCCGCCGGCGCACGGTCACGCTGCTGCGCTCGGTGGGCGGGGTGCTGCTGGTGACGGCCGGCGTGTCCGGCATCTTCGTCCTGCAGGGCTCCGCCGCTCATCTCGGTTCGGTCCTGCAGGCGGCCCTCGCGGTCCTCGTGGGGATAACGCTGCTGGCGGGTCCGTATCTCGTCCGCATGACGCAGGACCTCTCCGAGGAGCGCCTGATGCGCATCCGGGCCCAGGAGCGCGCGGAGGTCGCCGCCCATGTGCACGACTCGGTGCTGCACACCCTCACCCTGATCCAGCGCAACGCGGAGAACGCGAACGAGGTGCGCCGCCTCGCCCGCGCCCAGGAGCGCGACCTGCGCACCTGGCTCTACAAGCCGGAGGGCACCGGCAAGGACGAGGCCGACGAACCCACGACCCTCGCCGACGCGGTGCGGCGCAACGCGGCCGAGGTGGAGGACAAGCACGGTGTGCCCATCGAGGTCGTGGTCGTGGGCGACTGCCCGCTCGACGAGAGGATCGGCGCGCAGATGCAGGCCGCGCGCGAAGCAATGGTGAACGCCGCCAAGTACGGTGGCGAGGGCGGAGCCGTACAGGTCTTCGCCGAGGTCGAGGGGAAGACGGTCTTCGTGTCCGTCCGGGACCGCGGCCCCGGCTTCGACCTCGACTCGATACCCGCCGACCGGATGGGTGTCAGAGAATCGATCATCGGCCGCATGGAGCGCAACGGCGGTACGGCGCGACTGCGCGCGGTGCCCGACGGCGGCACGGAGGTCGAGCTGGAGATGGAGAGGGCGGAGAAGACGTCATGAGCGACCCCACCGAGGCGAACGGTACGGCGGGATCGGCGGAGGCGGCCGGGCCCGCGGAGTCGGGTGGCGGCACCGGGCGTCGCGTGCGCGTGGTCCTCGTCGACGACCACCGCATGTTCCGTACGGGCGTCCAGGCCGAGATCGGGCAGACCGAGCAGACCGGTGTGGAGGTCGTCGGCGAGGCCGCGGACGTCGACCAGGCGGTCACGGTCATCACCGCGACCCGGCCCGAGGTGGTCCTGCTCGACGTGCACCTGCCGGGCGGCGGCGGGGTGGAGGTGCTGCGCCGCTGCGCCGCGTTGATGGCCGACTCCGAGCAGCCGGTCCGCTTCCTGGCGCTGTCCGTGTCGGACGCGGCGGAGGACGTGATCGGAGTGATCCGGGGAGGGGCCCGTGGGTACGTCACCAAGACGATCACGGGCACGGACCTCGTGGACTCCATCTTCCGTGTCCAGGAGGGCGACGCGGTCTTCTCGCCGCGGCTGGCCGGGTTCGTCCTGGACGCCTTCGCCTCCACGGACGCGCCGCCGGTCGACGAGGACCTGGACCGCCTGACCCAGCGCGAGCGCGAGGTGCTGCGGCTCATCGCCCGGGGATACGCGTACAAGGAGATCGCCAAGCAGCTGTTCATCTCCGTGAAGACGGTCGAGTCGCACGTCTCGGCGGTCCTCCGCAAGCTCCAGCTCTCCAACCGGCACGAGCTGACGCGCTGGGCGACGGCTCGCCGGCTGGTGTGACGCCGGCGCGGTCGGGCCACCCGGGCGTGGCCCGACCGGCTCAGACCACCCGGGTGGCACCCGCGTACGGCATCTCGTCGAGCGGGGCGACCCGGACCGGCGCGGAGGGGTTGGGGGCGTGGATCATCCGGCCGTTGCCCACGTAGATGCCGACATGGCTGATGCCGGCGTAGAAGAACACCAGGTCACCGGGGAGGAGTTCGGAGCGGGAGACGCGGCGGCCGGCGTCGATCTGGGAGTACGTCGTGCGGGGCAGGGAGACGCCTGCGGCGCGGTACGCGGCCTGGACGAGGCCCGAGCAGTCGAAGGCGTTCGGGCCGGTCGCGCCCCAGACGTAGGGGCTGCCGAGCTTCTGGTAGGCGTAGGACACGGCGGCGGCCGCGCGGGCGTTGGGTGCCTGGGCGGTGGCGGATCCGGGGGAGGCCAGGCGGTCGCGCGGGCCCGTCGAGGAGCGTGAGGCGCGCTCGGTGCCCGGCGCTTCTGCGAGCCTGGAACGTTCCTGCGCGTCGAGCCGGGACAGCAGCTGCCGCGCGGAGCCCAGCTTGCCGGTGATGGTCTTCTTGTGCCGCTTCAGCTCCGTCTGCCGCGACTTCAGGGACGTCAGCTCGATGTGGGCGGCCCCGCGTAGCTGCTCGATCTCCCGGAGCTGCTTGCGTACGCGCCCGACGGCGGCCTTCTGCCGGTTGCCGGCCCGCTCGACGAACTCGGCGTTCTCGAGGTAGCGGTCCGGGTCGTCGGACAGGGCGAGCTGCAGGGCGGGGTCGAGGCCGCCGGCGCGGTACTGCGCTGCGGCGACCGAACCCAGATCCTCGCGGGCCGAGTTGAGCCGTTCCTTCGCGCGGGCGGCCTGGTCCTGGAGGTCCTTCAGGCGCTGCCCCGCCGCCTCGGCCTTCTCCTTCGCGCCGTTGTACTTCTCGGTGGCGACCTCCGCCTCCTGGTACAGCTTGTCCACCTTGGCCTTGACCTGGCCGGGGGTGAGCTGTGGTTCGGCGTGTCCGGTCCCGTCGAGGCCCGTCGCGGTCGCCGCGCTGGCGAGTGCGATCGTGGCGGCCGTACGGGCCGTGTTGCCGCTCGCCGAGCGCTGTCGGGGCTTGCGGTGCGCTGCCACCTTCAGGCCACGTCCTTTCCTCGACCGCCGCTGGGTGCGTACGGCCGCCTGGGGGAGCGGACGGGCGGCCTGCGCGTCCGGCGACGGCCCGCACAGGGGGGAGCGGACCGCCGCCGGACCTTCTCGGCGGTGGTGCCCGACTGCCGCCCCTGGCCCGGGCGGCGGTGGGGAGCCGGTCACCTGGTGGAGGACGCTAAACCTCGCCGTGCCGGGGCGGGGGCAGGTGCGCGGAACTGTCCCGAGAGGACCGGCGGTGACCGTATGCGACCGTGATCCGGTCTCGGCGTCGTCGACTTAACTCAGCGTGATGACCGATGCGTCGATTCGTGCCCGAGTGACGGTGATGGGGTGCTATGGGGCCGCATATATGCATCGATGGGCCGGTGTCGGGAGGCGCCGGGGCCCTCATTAGGCTCCGGCCTCATGGACGTACTCATCCACCTCTTCGTCGGCCTCCACATCATCGGCATCGCCGCGCTCCTGGGCGGCTTCCTCACCCAGATGAAGGCGATGGGCGCGGGCACCGCCCGGTACACCCCCGCGATGCTGCACGGCGCGCTGACGATGCTGGTCACCGGTGTGATCCTGGTCGGCCTCAACCAGGCCGACGACCAGTCCGTGAACAACATCAAGATCGGCGTGAAGCTGGCCCTGCTGATCGTGATCCTCGGCCTGGTCTACGTCAAACGCGACGACGAGAAGGTGGACAAGGGCCTGTTCGGCCTGGTCGGGCTGCTGACCGCGGCGAACGTCTTCATCGCCGTGCTCTGGACCTGACCCGTCCCGTCCGCGCGCCGGCCCGGGTCGAGATGACCGTCCAGGCCGTGCATCCCAGCCACGCGGCCACCGCGATCCACAGCAGTGCCTCCCCGAGGACGTCGAGCCAGGGGGCGTCGAAGGCGGCGGCGACCGCCAGGGCGGCCGTCGCCGTCCCGACCGCGCCGAACACGGTCGCCCAGCGCCGCCCGTCGTAACGGCGCCGGGGCCAGAAGAGCTCCGCCGTGAACAGGGCCACGCAGCAGACCGCGGTGAGCACGAGCAGCGTGACGGTGACCCTGCCGAGGACGTCGTGGTCCTCGTCGTTCCACAGGTACAGACGGCCGCTGCCGGCGCTGAGGAGCCTCGCCCCGGCCAGCGCCGAGACGGCGAGCGCCCCGCCCAGGAGCCAGTGGTCCCCGGGCCCCTCGGCCACCTGCCGCGGCTCGAAGCGGAACAGGGCGAGGCAGTAGAGCACGAGCCCCAGCCAGAACAGCGTCAGGGCCGCGTGCGCGAGCCAGGCCACCGACTCGGCGGCGGCGAGCGTGGCACCGAGCACGGCGAGGCCCTGGGTGGCCACGCAGCGCAGGAACACGGTCCCGTGCCGCTCCCTGGCCGCCGCGACGAGCAGCACGGCCCAGAGCGGCGCGGCGAGCGCCAGCAGCGCCGCGGCCGGGCGCTGCAGGCCGGCCGCGGAGAAGCCGGTGCCGGTGACGGCGGTCGCGGCCACCCAGGTGAGCGCCGCCGCCGATGCCCTCCGCCAGGCCGGCCGAGGCAGCCGCAGCAGGGCGTGCGCGACCGCCCCCAGCCAGCCCGCGCAGGCCAGGGCGAGGGCGATCCGGGACAGAACCTCGTACCCCGCCGAGTCGAGACCGACCGACAAGGTGCCGGTCGTCAGGGCGTAGGTCGCCCACAAGGTGACATACGGGGAGGGGTCGGACATGGCCCCGATGCTAGAGAGCGCCGCGCACAGGACGAGAGGGGCACGCGCGCGTGCCCCTCAAAAACGTCCAGGACTTCTCAGGCGGGCCGCACCACGCTGTGGATCGCCGACTCGCCGTCGTAGTAGATCGACTCCTCGCGCACGTAGGTGCCGGGCTTCGGGGCGTGGATCATCATGCCGTTGCCGATGTACATGCCCACATGGGTGACGTCGTCGTAGAAGAAGACCAGGTCACCGGGCTGGGCCTGGGAGAGGGGGACCGTGGTGCCGGCGGTCACCTGGTCGTAGGTCGTGCGCGGCAGGGTCACCCCGGCGGCCTTCCACGCGGCCTGGGTGAGGCCGGAGCAGTCGTAGGAGCCGGGACCGACGGCGCCCCACACGTACGGCTTGCCGATCTGGGCGCGGGCGAAGGCGAGGGCCTTCTCGGCCTTGGTGGCGTACGAGGAGTCGGCCGGGGCGGTCGAGGAGGTGCCGGAGCCCGGCGCCGGGGAGCCGCTCTCCTGCTGCTGGGGAGCCTGGTCCTGGGCCTGCTGCTGGGCGGCCTGCTTCCGGGCCAGCTCGGCGGCCTTGCGGGCGGCCTCCTGCTGCTTCTGCTTCTCGATCGCCGCCAGTCGCGCCTTCTCCTCGGCGGTCAGCTGCGACAGCAGCTGGCGTGCGTCGGCGAGCTTCCGCTGGACGGTGGCCTTGGCGGTCTTCAGGTCGCCCTGGGACTCGGTGAGCGTCGTGAGGCTCTCCGTGGCCTCCTGGCGCTTCTTCATCGTCTCGGACTGCTGGGTGACGTAGTCGTCGACCGCGACCTTCTGACGGCCGGTCATCCGGTCCATCAGCTGCGTCTGGTCGAAGTAGTCCTGCGGGGTGTCCGCGAGCAGGAACGTCGCCGTGTCCGGGGCGGAGGCGCCGGTGCGGTACTGGGCGGCGGCGAAGGAACCCAGCTCCTCCCGCGCCTCGTTGAGCTTCTGGGTGCGCTGGGCGACGTCGTCGAGGAGGGTGTCGACGCGCTTGCGCTGCTTCGCGGTCTTCTCCTTGGCCGCGTTGTACTTGTCGGTCGCCGACTCGGCCTGGCGGTACAGGTCGCCGACCTTCTTCTCGACTTCCTCCAGGCTGGGCTTCTCGTCGGCCTCGGGGGCTGCGTTGGCCGACTGGGACAGCAGGGCCACGGAGGTGAGGGCCGCCGTTGCGAGGGCGGGGGTCCGTATGCCTGCCACGCGCGTACCCGTAGGACGCGACTTGCGGTGCGACGCCAAGGGAGGCGACTCCTTCCATGCTCCGCCTACCGGGTTAGCTGTCGGGTTCGGGCGGGTATCTCGGAAGGGTTGCCCTACGGCCTGCTCCGCTAGGGGAGTCGGGCCGATTCACCCCAAGGTCTCGGTGGGTCCCCGGCTCCGGCTGCTCGGCGGCGCGCCGGACTCGGCGGAGGCCGCGCGGCCCGGCGACGTTCGCCGGTGGGGGTCATGCGGCCCGTTCGCACCGTAGCCAACTCGTGTGGCTCCTGTGAAGGTTGATGGGTGATATGCCCGATACATTTTCGTGACCTTATTCATGGGCGTCGCCGAGAGTGGGCGATCAAGGGGGATTGGTCACGGGTTATCCGCGATTGTGATGCCGTCGCGGGGTGTGATCACGCCACGCTGGAGGGTGACAACGCGCCCCCGGGTGGTCGGCGGGGGCCCGGGTCGGGGCGATGTTCTCAGGGCGGCGGCGGGCTGTCAGTGGGGCGCCCTAGACTCGGAGAGCGATGAGCAGCCTCTTTGACGACAGCTTCCTGGCGGACCTCCAGGCCCAGCGGGGCCCCGCGGACGAGCCCCCGCCGCCGCCCGAGGACGATCACGCTCCGGAGTCGATTCCGGACGATCTGTTCGGCGGGAAGTTCGACGTGCCGCCGGACCGGGACGCCTACTACCGCGACGGCGCCCCACGCCCGGTCGTGGACACGGCCGCCCTCCTGGAGGGGCTGAACGACAACCAGCGCGCCGCCGTCGTCCACTCCGGCTCCCCGCTGCTCATCGTGGCCGGCGCCGGCTCCGGCAAGACCCGTGTGCTCACGCACCGCATCGCCCACCTGCTCGCCGAGCGCGGCGTGCACCCGGGCCAGATCCTCGCGATCACCTTCACCAACAAGGCCGCCGGGGAGATGAAGGAGCGCGTCGAGCAGCTCGTCGGTCCGCGCGCCAACGCCATGTGGGTGATGACCTTCCACAGCGCGTGCGTGCGCATCCTGCGCCGGGAGAGCAAGAAGCTCGGCTTCACGTCCTCGTTCTCGATCTACGACGCCGCCGACTCCAAGCGTCTGATGGCCCTGGTCTGCCGCGACCTGGACCTCGACCCCAAGCGTTTCCCGCCCAAGTCCTTCAGCGCCAAGATCAGCAACCTGAAGAACGAGCTGATCGACGAGGAGGACTTCGCCGCCCAGGCCTCCGACGGCTTCGAGAAGACCCTCGCCCAGGCCTACGCGATGTACCAGTCGCGGCTGCGCGAGGCGAACGCCCTCGACTTCGACGACCTGATCATGACGACGGTCAACCTGCTCCGCGCCTTCCCGGACGTCGCCGAGCACTACCGCCGCCGCTTCCGGCACGTGCTGGTCGACGAGTACCAGGACACCAACCACGCCCAGTACGCCCTGGTCCGCGAGCTGGTCGGCACCACCGAGCACCCCGTCGACGTGCCGCCCGAGGCCGAGATCCCGCCCGCCGAGCTGTGCGTGGTGGGCGACGCCGACCAGTCGATCTACGCCTTCCGCGGCGCGACGATCCGCAACATCCTCCAGTTCGAGGAGGACTACCCGGACGCGACGACGATCCTGCTGGAGCAGAACTACCGCTCCACGCAGACGATCCTCAGCGCGGCCAACGCGGTCATCGAGCGCAACGAGTCCCGCCGCCCCAAGAACCTGTGGACCAACGCGGGCACCGGCGCGCGGATCACCGGCTACGTCGCCGACACCGAGCACGACGAGGCGCAGTTCGTCGCCGACGAGATAGACCGCCTCACGGACGCGGGCGAGGCCAAGGCCGGCGACGTCGCCGTCTTTTACCGCACCAACGCCCAGTCCCGTGTCTTCGAAGAGGTCTTCATCCGCGTCGGCCTGCCCTACAAGGTCGTCGGCGGCGTCCGCTTCTACGAGCGCAAGGAGGTCCGGGACGTCCTGGCCTACCTGCGCGTCCTGGCCAACCCGGAGGACTCGGTGCCGCTGCGCCGGATCCTCAACGTCCCCAAGCGGGGCATCGGCGACCGCGCCGAGGCGATGATCGACGCCCTCGCCCAGCGGGAGAAGATCAGCTTCCCGCAGGCGCTCAAGCGCGTCGACGAGGCGTACGGCATGGCCGCGCGCTCCACCAACGCCGTCAAGCGGTTCAACACGCTGATGGAGGACCTGCGGACCATCGTCGAGTCCGGCGCCGGACCGGCCACGGTGCTGGAGGCCGTCCTCGAGCGCACCGGCTACCTCGCGGAGTTGCAGGCCTCCACCGACCCGCAGGACGAGACCAGGATCGAGAACCTCCAGGAACTCGCCGCCGTCGCCATGGAGTTCGAGCAGGAGCGCGGCGCGGAGGCGGAGACCCCGGGGGCCACCGCCACGGGGGGCACCCTGGCCGACTTCCTCGAGCAGGTCGCGCTGGTCGCCGACTCCGACCAGATCCCCGACGAGGAGGACGGCGACGGCGTCATCACGCTGATGACCCTGCACACCGCCAAGGGCCTGGAATTCCCGGTCGTCTTCCTCACCGGCATGGAGGACGGCGTCTTCCCGCACATGCGCGCCCTCGGCCAGACCAAGGAGCTGGAGGAGGAGCGGCGCCTGGCCTACGTCGGCATCACGCGCGCCCGGGAGCGGCTGTATCTCACCCGGTCCACGCTGCGCAGCGCCTGGGGCCAGCCGTCGTACAACCCGCCCTCCCGGTTCCTGGAGGAGATCCCCGCGGCCCACGTGGAGTGGAAGCGGACGGGGGCGACCGCTCCCGCCTCCTCCGGGCCGGTCTCGGCGGTGGCGTCCTCGCTGTCCTCGTCCCGCTCGCGGTCGTCGGCGTCGGGCGCGTCCGGTTTCGCCACGCGCCGCGCCGCCGAGAAGCCGGTGGTGTCGCTGGCCGTGGGGGACCGGGTCACCCACGACCAGTTCGGGCTCGGGACCGTCGTCGCGGTCAAGGGCACGGGCGCGAACGCCGAGGCCACGATCGACTTCGGCGACACGAAGCCGAAGCGGCTGCTGCTGCGGTACGCGCCGGTGGAGAAGCTGTAGCGCCGTGAAGTGACCTCGTGGGCCCCCGTCTGCTCAACCGGCGGGGGCTGCCGGGACGTTACGTCGGGTTGATGCCGTGGCTGCGCAGCCACGGGAGCGGGTCGATCGGCGAGCCACCGGCCGGGCGCACCTCGAAGTGCAGGTGCGGGCCGGTCGAGTTGCCGGAGTTGCCGGAGCGCGCGATCGGATCGCCGGCCTTGACGGTCGTACCGGAGGGCACCGTGTACGTGGAGAGGTGGCAGTACCACGTCTCCGTGCCGTCCTTGGCGGTCACGATCATCATGTTGCCGTAGGCGCTGTTCCACTGCGTGCGCACGGTGCCGTCGGTCGCGGCCATCACGGTCGTGCCGTACGACACCGGGAAGTCGATGCCCGTGTGCAGGGACATCCAGTTGATGCCGGACTGGCCGTAGTAGGCGCTGAGTCCGTGCTGTGCGACCGGCAGGGCGAACTTCGGCCGCAGCCGCTCCTTGCGGGCCGCCTCCTCAGCCGCCCGCTTCCGCTCGGCCGCCTGCTGGGCCTTGAGGTCGATGCGCTCCTGCGTCCGGCTGGCCCGGTCGGCGAAGTCGTCGGCGCCGGCGGCGAGGCTCTGCAACTGCGTGTCCAGCTTGTTGTTGGCGGCGGCCGGCTTCACCGGCTGCGCGTCCGCCGCGGTCGTGTGCGCCTCCGCCGCACCGTCGTCGGTGAGGCTGCCGACGGAGGCGGCGGCGATCCCGGCGACGCCCATCACACACGCCGAGGGCACCGCGATGGTCAGCAGCGCCGAGCGCTTGGGAGGCGTACGGCGGCGGGAACGGGACCCGGCGCGCGAGGCGGCGCGTGAGCCCGAGGCCGGAGCGACCTCTTCCTGGCCGTCCAGGAGGGGGGTGACGGTGGGGAGTTCACCGGTGGCGGCCGGTTCACCGCCGTCCGCGGCGGGGTCGTGGTAGGCGGCCCCGGCGGACTCGTCGTAGGCGACCTGCTCGAACGTCGCGGTCTCGCGCTGGTCGAAGGGCTCGCCGTGGTGCTCGTAGCCGTCGGGGGACTCGCCGTGGTGCTCGTAGCCGTCGGGGGACTCGCCGTGGTGCTCGTAGCCGTCGGGGGCCGGGGCGGTGGCCGCGCCGTCGGTGTTCCACTGCGTGGCGTCGTAGGCGCCGGTGTCGAAGGCCTGCGTGCCCCATTCCCACTGCTGGGTCTGGTCGGCGGGGTTGCCCGACTGGTCGGGCTGGAGCCAGGCGCCGGCGTCCCACTGTCCCGTGCTGTCGGGGGACGTGGCCTGCGGCGGGATGACCGACAGCGGCTGCTGCTCGGCCGTCCAGGAGGTCGTGTCGTAGACGCCGGTGTCGTAGGCGGCGTGGTGCTGGGCCGCGTAGGCGTCGTAGTGCGGGTTCTCGTGCCCGCCCGTGGGCCAGTGGCCGGTGTCGTACGTGCCCGTGTCCTGGCCGCTGCCCGGCATGTCGCCGAAGAGGGGGTCCGTGGCGAAGCTCGCGGTGGCGTGCCCGGTGGCGGGGAAACCGGAGCCGTCCGTACCGGGGTCAAAACCGGTGGCGCCGTAGTCGCCGTACGTGGTGAAGTCGCCGTACTGGGCTTCCTGGGTGCCGTACGACGCGTAGTGCGCCGAGGCGGCGTCGGAAGCCGGAGCCGGGGTCATGGTCCCCGACGGGTGACGGTCGTTCACCAACTTCTCTTTCGCCTCGACAACAGGGGCTGCCAGAGCAGTGCGGCGACTGTACCCGGCGGTACGCGGGCACGACAATCTTCGGCAGGTTTCACGCGCGCAGGAAACGGGCATTCGGCCGTGTTTTGGCGGACTGCGGACGCGAGTTTGGCTCTGTGTTCGAGGTTTGTTCGATGTTGGTGAGTGCTTCGATGCGGTGCGTCACCTGTATGACGAGTCTGTGAGCCGTGTGTGACGGGCCGGCGCCGACTGTCGCCCGACCGGGTGGTGGAAGCGGCGAGCGGACCCGGCCGGTGTCAGGCCACCGTGAGGCCGTCGGCGCGCCCGGCGGACGGTTCACCCGGGTGGGCCGTGTCGAGGACCTGCCGTATCCCGTTGGCGACGGCGGGGTGCACGGGCAGGGCGAGGTGGCCGATGCCGGTCACCCGCACGTTCTGCGCCGACAGATCGGGATGGTCGATGCAGGCCGTCTCCAGCGGGTCCATCACGTGGTCCAGGTCGCTCCAGAAGCTGACGAAGTGCGTACGGCAGCCAGGGGCGGGCCGAGTGAGCTCCTCGAGCACCGGTGAGCCGGGGCGCATCTGGCGCACGATGGGGTGCGCGTCGGCCAGTGGCGCGACTCGGGTGCCGGAGTGCGGCGTGCCGAGTGTCACGAGCGTCCGGACGCGCGTGTCGCCGCCGAGTCGCTGCACGTAGTAACGCGCTATCAGACCGCCGAGGCTGTGCCCGACGACGTCGACCTGCCGGGCGCCGGTGCGCTCGCAGACCTCCTCTATGTGCCGGCCCAGCAGCGCGGCCGCGGCGCGTATGTCGCAGGTCAGCGGTGAGTAGTTGAGGGACTCGATTTGCTGCCTGCCGTGCTGGGCGAGGCTGCGGCGCAGCAGGACGAAGACCGAGCGGTTGTCGATGAAGCCGTGCAGCAGGACGACGGGGGGCTTGGCCTGGGTGGGCAGTTGGGCGGCGCCGTCCCCGGTGGGCAGGGGCGGGACGGGGGCTCGTCGCTCCTGGGTGATGCCGGAGGGGTAGAGGAGGAGGTGCCCGGCCAGGATGGCGATCTCCAGGGCGGTGGCCTTCAGCAGGGCCATGGAGAGTCCCGCCAGACGGCTCGGCACCAGGCGCTGGCAGAACGGAAGAAAGGGCAGAGCCGCCCTGGTGACCTTCATGGCCGACCTCCTGTCGGCACGCGGGAGAACGGCTCCGCCCCCCGTGTGCTCTCGTGGAAAGCTGCTGCGAAGACGGCCGGCGATGACCGCGCGGGCGGCGTGAGCCGCGTGAGCTGCGAGGGCTGTGCGCGGCATGTGGCGTGGGTGACGCCGGTGGTGCGACGAGTTCCGTCGTCGGTGAGGTGACGGGGCTCCCCGCCGTTGTGCCGTGCCTGCCCTGCGTGCTGTGCGTGCGGTGCTGGTCCTGCGTGCCGTGCGTGCCCTGTCTGCCTTCGCCGAAGTGCCGTACCGCCGCGGTGCGTGGTGGGTGGCGCGGCGGTACGGCGACCTCCTTGCGGCTCCCCTTGCGCTTGTCCCATCGTGTGATTTCCCCCTCGGTCCGCACTGCGAAACTGCCGGTTACGGGATCCTGGAGATAACGTTCGTTCACTTGCCCCGGTGGTTCGTGGCGGACCTGTGCGGTGTGTGCGGCATGTACGGCGTGTCCGATGTGTGCGGTACTTGTCGGAACGGATGGATGTAGACGCTTCATGGAGGCAGTGATGGGTGTGGCAGCCGGTCCGATCCGCGTAGTGGTGGCCAAGCCGGGGCTCGACGGCCACGATCGCGGGGCCAAGGTGATCGCGCGGGCCCTGCGTGACGCCGGTATGGAGGTCATCTACACGGGGCTCCACCAGACCCCCGAGCAGATCGTCGACACCGCGATCCAGGAGGACGCCGACGCGATCGGGCTGTCCATCCTCTCCGGCGCGCACAACACGCTGTTCGCGGCGGTGATCGAGCTGCTCAAGGAGCGGGACGCGGAGGACATCCTGGTCTTCGGCGGCGGGATCATCCCCGAGGCGGACATCCCCCTGCTGAAGGAGAAGGGCGTCGCGGAGATCTTCACGCCGGGTGCGACGACGGCGTCGATCGTCGACTGGGTCCGGGCGAACGTACGCCGCCAGCCGGCCGAGGCGTAGGCCTCCGGCGGTTCGGCCGGGGGCCTGTGGGGCGTTGCCCGTGGCGTTGCCTCTGGCCAGGATGTTGCCTGCGGGCAGGGCGTTGGCTGCTGGCGGGAACAGGCCCGGCACCGCGGCCGGTGCCCGGCCTGTGATGAGACCGGCAGCCGTCATGGCGCGCTCAGTTCCTCCGTCATCGCCGCGCGCAGACGCAGTGTCGTGACCAGGCGCTGGAAGGCCTCCGCCCAGTAGCCACCGGCTCCAGGGGACGCGTTCTCCGCCTCGTCCGGTACGGCCAGCAGGGCGTCGAGGCGGCCGGATTCGGACGGGTCGAGGCAGCGCTCGGCCAGGCCCATGACTCCGCTGAAACTCCATGGATAACTCCCCGCGTCCCGAGCGATGTTGAGCGCGTCCACCACGGCCCGGCCGAGCGGCGGGGCCCACGGCACCGCGCACACGCCGAGCAGCTGGAAGGCCTCGGACAGGCCGTGCGTCGCGATGAAGCCGGCCACCCACTCGGCCCGTTCGGCGGCGCCCAGCGTGCCGAGCAGCTTGGCGCGTTCGGCGAGGGAGACCGCACCCGGACCGCCCGCTTCCGGTGCCGAGGGTTCGCCGAGCAGCGCGCGTGCCCACGCGGCATCGCGCTGGCGCACCGCGGCCCGGCACCACGCCGCGTGCAGCTCGCCCCGCCAGTCGTCGGCCACCGGCAGCGCCACGATCTCCCTGGGGGTTCGCCCGCCCAGCCGCCGTGACCAGGTCCCGAGCGGTGCCGCCTCCACCAACTGGCCGAACCACCAGGACCGTTCGCCCCGGCCCGCGGGAGCCTTCGCCACGACGCCGTCGCGCTCCATGCCCGGATCGCACTCGTGCGGCGCCTCGACGACGATCGCCGGGGTGGGGGCATGCCCTGTTCCCGGGGTTCCCGTGTCCTGCGCGGTCCCGGTGGAGTGCGCGTGGTCGATGGCCACGCAGGCCGCCGCCCGGACCGCCATCCGCGCGGCGAGTGCCGAACCCGGCAGCGCCGACAGCAGTTCCGCCGCCGTCGCCCGGACGTTGCGGCTGCGGTCGGCCAGGGCCTGTTCCAGGAACGGCTCGTCGTCCGGGGTCAGGGCCGTGCGCAGGGAGTCGAGGAACATCAGGCGGTCCTCGGCCCGCTCCGTCGCCCAGGTCGTCTCCAGCAGGGCGCGTGCGGCGGCCGGTTCGCGGGAGCGCAGCGCGGACAGCAGGGCGACCCGTTCGGCGAACAGGCCCTCCTGCCAGAGCTGCTGCACCCTGTCGTCGTCCTCGAGGTGCGGCAGGGACGCTCCGCCGCCCGGTGTCGAGCGCAAGGCGAACCGCCAGTCCGGGTTCAGCCGCGCCAGCCACAGGGCCCGCGGTCCGGCGAACTCCAGCGCCACAGGGCGCAGGTCCGTACGCCCCCGGGCCGCGTCCAACAGCGCGGGGAGCAGTTGCGGAGGCGGCGCGAAACCACGGGCGTTCGCCGTCGCGAGCCACTGGGGCAACAGTTCCATCACATCGGGCGCGGTGCCCCGGCGGCCGCCGCCGGACGCGCCGGGGCGGTCGGCCAGCAGCATCGCGAGTCTGCGGGCGGCCGCCGGCGGCAGGGGCGGACGCGGGTCCTCCGGGGCCGGCTGCGGACGTTCCGCCGCCCGCGCCGGACGCAGGCCGGCCCGTCGCCGTACGGTCTCCACGGCCGCCGCGTCCAGCAGGGCCGCCGGTGCGTCCGGGCCCGGGGCGGTGCCCGGCGGGGTGCGCCGGTCCGTGCCCAGCAGTGCCGTGGTGACGAGCCCCTCCCAGGCGCCCGTGACGGGCGCGTCCACAGGAGCGGAGGTCCTGGTCATGAGCTTCCTTTCCGCGGGGCGCCCGGAGGTGGTTGAAGGCTCACCCTTACCGGTTGTCCCGTGATGCCTGAAAGATGCGTGGTGCTGTGAGAAGGGCGGGTCCGCTCGAGGCGGTCGGGTGCTCGCCGGGTCAGCACAGCGCTATCGCGTCGCCCGGGCCCTCGGGCCAGGCCGTCAGCGGCGTGAAGCCCTGGTGTCCGCATTCGCCGAAGACCCGGACCGGGGCGCCGCCCGACAGGGCGACGAGCCGCCACAGGCCCGGCCGGGAACGCGCGGCGGGAGTGAGCGGCAGCGCCGCGTCCTCGTCGGCGTCCGCCAACTGCCAGGAGTCGCCGTCCGGGGTCGGGACGACCCGGTCCAGCGTCACCGGGACGGACTCCAGCCACGGGTCGTCGCGCAGGGCGTCGCCGTAACGGGCCGCCGCCTGCGACGTCGTCAGCCCCGGCGGACGTATCGCCGTCGGCGTGGGCGGTGCGAACTGCTCGCCCAGGGCCACCCGCGGCTGCCCGGCGCCCGGGTACGCGGACACCTCCGCCTCCAGCGACAGCCCCACCGGCAGCGCCAGCTCCGGGGCGCGGCCGGCGGCACCGTAGGAGAGGAGCAGCACGGTGCGGTGCGAGTCGGCGCCGTACAGCCAGATCCGGCGGGTCGTCAGGCGCGGATCCGTCGTGTCGTACTGGGCGAGGACCAGCCAGCTGTCCCGCACCGGCGGGCCGTCCGCGGAGGCCAGCAGGCCGATGCGGGCGCGGACCGTGGCGGCCAGGCCGTCAGGCAGCCGCTCGCGGCGCAGCCAGCCCTGGCCGAGGAGGTGCAGCAGAGCGCACTCCTCCAGCAGCCGCACCGGCCAGCCCGGGCCGGTGGACGGGATGGCCCCCAACTCCCGTACGCGGGCGGCCAAACCCTGTGCCTGGGCGTCGACCATGCGGGCCGCCGTCTCCTCCCAGAGGCCGTAGCCGGACTGCTCCGCCGACGCCAGGCCCCCGCGCAACAGGTCCGTCAGGCGCTGCTCCAGCTCCACCGCGCCCGCCGTGACCCGCTCGGCACGGCGCTCGGCCCGGCGCCGCGCAGCCTCCGGATCAGCGGACGCCGAGGACGGACCCGGGCCCTCCCCGGCCTTCTTCTCCTCCGCGCGCCTGCGCCGCCCCGCTGTCCACTGCCCGGCCCACTCCGGCACCTCCGCCGTCGGCACCGTCCCGTCGCCGCCCGCCCACAGCAGCAGCAGCCCCAGCGCGTGCTTGCACGGGAACTTGCGGCTGGGGCAACTGCACTTGTACGCGGGCCCGGAGGCGTCCGCCAGGTCCACGACCGTCTGATACGGCTTGCTTCCGCTGCCCTTGCACAGCCCCCACACCGCCCCCTCGTCGGAACTCCCCGTCTCGGACCACGGCCCCGCCGCTCCGAGTTTGCTTCCCGCTTTGCGTGATGCGGCGTCAGGCGCCAGTGCCAGCACCTGGTCCGCGGTCCAGCGCACCCCCTGCTGAGTCATGTCGTCGAAGGTAGATCCCACCACTGACAATCGCGTCCGCGAGCGCGCTCGGCGAGGCGTTTTCGCAGGTCAGAACGGATTGTCAGTGGTGTGGTGCAACGTTGGTGGCAGATCCGAACCGGCCGAGCTGGAGGGGGACTTTGCCATGACTGTGTCCGTTGAGCCGACGCCCGTCGAAGCGGGGGAGACGGAATCGGCCCAGGCATTGCGACCGCACGCCGAGGACGCCTTCGCCGGTGAACTCGCCGCGCTGGCCGCGCAGGACGACCGTCCGCGCCCGGCCCGCTGGAAGCTGTCGCCGTGGGCGGTCGCGACGTACCTGCTCGGCGGCACACTGCCGGACGGCACCGTGATCACACCGAAGTACGTCGGCCCGCGCCGCATCGTCGAGGTCGCCGTCACGACGCTCGCCACCGACCGCGCCCTGCTCCTGCTCGGCGTGCCGGGCACGGCGAAGACGTGGGTGTCCGAGCACCTGGCCGCAGCGGTCAGCGGCGACTCCACGCTGCTGGTGCAGGGCACCGCCGGCACCCCGGAGGAGGCCATCCGCTACGGCTGGAACTACGCGCAGCTGCTCGCCCACGGCCCGAGCCGCGACGCCCTCGTGCCCAGCCCGGTCATGCGGGCCATGGCCGAGGGCATGACGGCGCGCGTCGAGGAGCTGACCCGCATCCCGGCCGACGTGCAGGACACGCTCATCACGATCCTGTCGGAGAAGACGCTGCCGATACCGGAGCTCGGCCAGGAGGTGCAGGCGGTCCGCGGCTTCAACCTGATCGCCACCGCCAACGACCGCGACCGCGGGGTCAACGACCTGTCCAGCGCCCTGCGCCGCCGTTTCAACACGGTCGTGCTGCCGCTGCCGGAGAGCCCCGACGCCGAGGTCGACATCGTCTCGCGCCGCGTCGACCAGATCGGCCGCTCCCTCGACCTGCCGGCCGCGCCCGAGGGCCTGGACGAGATCCGCCGGGTCGTCACGGTCTTCCGGGAGCTGCGCGACGGGGTCACGTCCGACGGCCGGACGAAGCTGAAGTCGCCCAGCGGCACGCTGTCCACGGCCGAGGCGATCTCCGTCGTCACCAACGGACTCGCGCTGGCCGCCCACTTCGGCGACGGCGTGCTGCGGCCGGGCGATGTCGCCGCGGGCATCCTCGGCGCGGTGGTCCGCGACCCGGCGGCCGACCGCGTCATCTGGCAGGAGTACCTGGAGACCGTCGTCCGCGAGCGCGACGGCTGGAAGGACTTCTACCGGGCCTGCCGCGAGGTGAGCGTGTGAGCGACGCGGGGCGGGGGCCGGTCGCGGGGCCGGGACAGGGGATGGGAGGGAACCAAGTGACGGCAGAGGAAAGGGCTGTGGGCCGGGCGGCCGAGGCGGGGCCGGTGCTGCTCGGGGTGCGGCACCACGGGCCGGGCTCGGCCCGGGCGGTGCGGGCGGCGCTGGAGGAGACCCGGCCCGGGATCGTGCTGATCGAGGGGCCGCCCGAGGCCGACGCGCTGATCCCGCTCGCCGCCGACGAGGAGATGCGGCCGCCGGTCGCCCTGCTCGCCCATGCCGTGGACGAGCCCGGCCGCTCGGCGTTCTGGCCGCTGGCCGAGTTCTCCCCGGAGTGGGTCGCCCTCCGCTGGGCCCTGGAGCAGGGTGTCCCGGCCCGCTTCATCGACCTGCCGGCCACGCACACCCTGGCCTGGGGGAGGCACGAGGACGAGGCGGCAGGGGAGGGGGAGTCCCCCCTGGACGCGGAGACGGCGGACGGCGAGGGCGAGGGCGACGACGGCCCCGGCCATGACACCACCCCCGGCTCCGCCGACGTGCGGATCGACCCGCTCGGTGTGCTCGCCGAGACCGCGGGCTACGACGACCCGGAGCGGTGGTGGGAGGACGTGGTCGAGCACCGGGGCGTGGGGGAGGGGGACGCGCTCGCGCCGTTCACCGCCCTGGAGGAGGCCATGGCCGCCCTGCGGGAGACCTACGGCAGCGGGGGCCACGACCGGGACCTGGTGCGGGAGGCGTACATGCGGCTCCAGGTGCGGGCCGCGCAGCGGGAGTTCGAGGACGGCGTGGCCGTCGTCTGCGGCGCCTGGCACGTGCCCGCCCTGCGGCGGAGGACGACCGTCGCCGCCGACAAGGCGCTGCTCAAGGGGCTGCCCAAGGTCAAGACCGACATGACGTGGGTGCCGTGGACCCATCGCAGGCTCTCCCGGACCAGCGGGTACGGAGCCGGCATCGACTCGCCGGGCTGGTACGGGCACCTGTTCAGCGCCCCGGACCGGCCGGTGGAGCGGTGGATGACGAAGGTGGCGGGGCTGCTGCGCGAAGAGGACCGGATCGTCTCCTCCGCGCACGTCATCGAGGCGGTGCGGCTGGCCGAGACGCTCGCCGCGATGCGCGGGCGTCCGCTGCCCGGCCTGAGCGAGACGACCGACGCGGTGCGGGCGGTGATGTGCGAGGGCTCGGACGTGCCGCTGGCCCTGGTGCGGGACCGGCTGGTCGTGGGGGACGTGCTGGGGGAGGTGCCGTCGACGGCACCGGCGGTTCCCTTGCAGCGGGACCTCGCCCGGCTCCAGCGCAGACTGCGGCTGAAACCGGAGGCACTGGAGCGGGAGTTGGAGCTCGACCTCCGCAAGGAGACCGACTCGGCCCGCAGCAGGCTGCTGCACCGGCTGCGGCTGCTCGGCATCGCCTGGGGCGAACCGGCCGCCTCGCGGGGCAGTACGGGCACGTTCCGGGAGACGTGGCGGCTGCGCTGGGAGCCGGAGCTGTCCGTACGGGTGGCCGAGGCGGGGGTGTGGGGGACGACCGTGCTGTCCGCCGCGACCGCCAAGGCCGAGGCGGACGCCGTCGCCGCGGAGGGCCTCGCCGACGTCACCGCACTCGCCGAGCGGTGCCTGCTGGCCGGACTGCCCGACGCGCTGCCGACCGTGATGCGGGTCCTCGCCGACCGGGCGGCCCTCGACACGGACGTCGGCCACCTCGCCCAGGCGCTGCCGGCCCTGGTCCGCTCCCTGCGCTACGGCGATGTGCGCGGCACGGACACCGAAGCCCTGGGGGAGGTCGCCGCCGGCCTGGCCGAGCGGGTCTTCGTCGGCCTGCCCCCGGCCTGCGCCGGGCTCGACGCGGACGCCGCCGAGGAGATACGGCGTCACGTGGACGCGGTGCACGGAGCCGTCGCGCTCCTGGGTGACACCCCGGCGGCGGGACACGGCCACCTGAGAGCGCGCTGGCAGTCGGTGCTGCGGGTGCTGGCCGGGCGGGACACGGTGCCCGGGGTGATCCGGGGGCGGGCCGTGCGGCTGCTGCTCGACGACGGGGAGCTGACGCAGGACGAGGCGGCGCGGCTCATGGGGCTCGTCCTGTCACCGGGCACGCCGCCCGCGGACGCGGCCGCGTGGATCGAGGGCTTCGTCGGAGGAGGCTCCGGCGGCGGGATGCTCCTGGTGCACGACGAAGGGCTGCTCGGGCTGGTCGACGCGTGGCTGACCGGCGTGCCGGCGGAGGCGTTCACGGACGTGCTGCCCCTGCTGCGGCGCACGTTCTCGGCGTACGAACCCGGGGTCCGCCGGACCCTCGGCGAACTGGTCCGGCGCGGACCCGGCGCCCAGGGAGGCGCGGCAGCCGCCGGCACCGGCCTGCCGGGCTTCGCGGCCGAACCGGACCCGGCGCGCGCGGACGCGGTGCTGCCGGTGCTGCGGCTGCTGCTCGGGATGGACGAAGAGGACGAAGAGAACATCGAGAAGAACCTGATGGGGGTGGCGGGATGACGAGCGACGCACTGAGAGAGCCGACGACGAGGGCCGACGAAGGGGGCTCCGCCACGAACGGGTCCCGGGCGGAAGCCCGGCCGGCGACGACCGTGCCGGTGATCCCCCTGTGGGAGCGGCTGCGCGGGGGAGGCGACGGATGACGGCCGAGGTGACGGACCCGGCGCGGGAGCGGCTGCGGCGTTGGCGACTGGTGCTCGGCGGCGACGCGGCGGACGGCACCGGATACGCGCTGTCCGGGCAGGACGCGGCGATGGACGGAGCCCTGACCGCGCTCTACGGCAAGAAAGACGGCACATCGCAGAGCGGCAGGGACCGTTCGGCGGGACTCGGGGCGTCGGCGCCGTCCGTCGCGCGCTGGCTCGGGGACATCCGGACGTACTTCCCCTCCTCGGTCGTGCAAGTCATGCAGCGCGACGCCATCGACCGGCTCGGACTCGCCACGCTCCTGCTGGAGCCGGAGATGCTGGAGGCGGTGGAGGCCGACGTGCACCTGGTCGGCACGCTGCTGTCGCTCAACAAGGCCATGCCCGAGACGACGAAGGAGACGGCACGGGCCGTCGTGCGCAAGGTCGTCGAGGACCTGGAGAAACGGCTCGCCACCCGCACCCGCGCCACCCTCACCGGCGCGCTCGACCGCAGCGCCCGCATCAACCGGCCCCGCCACCACGACATCGACTGGAACCGCACCATCGCGGCCAACCTCAAGCACTACCTGCCCGAGTACCGCACGATCGTGCCGGAGCGGCTCATCGGCTACGGGCGGGCGACCCAGGCCACCAAGAAGGAGGTCATCCTCTGTATCGATCAGTCGGGATCCATGGCGGCGTCGGTCGTGTACGCATCGGTGTTCGGAGCGGTGCTCGCCTCGATGCGGACGATCTCCACGCGACTCGTCGTCTTCGACACGGCGGTCGTCGACCTCACGGACCAACTCGACGACCCGGTCGACGTCCTGTTCGGGACGCAGCTCGGCGGCGGTACGGACATCAACCGTGCGCTCGCGTACTGCCAGTCGCAGATCACCCGGCCCGCGGAGACGGTGGTCGTGCTGATCAGCGACCTCTATGAGGGAGGCATCCGCAACGAGATGCTCAAGCGGGTCTCGGCGATGAAGGCGTCGGGGGTGCAGTTCGTGACGCTGCTGGCGCTCTCGGACGAAGGGGCACCGGCGTACGACCGGGAACACGCGGCCGCGCTCGCCGCGCTGGGGGCACCGGCGTTCGCCTGCACGCCCGACCTGTTCCCGGAGGTGATGGCGGCGGCGATCGAGAAGCGGCCGTTGCCGATACCCGACGTGGCGTGACGGAGCGGGGCCGTGGGTGACCGTGGTCGCGCGTCATGACGGGCGGTCAGGTGGCGACTTGTCGATGCGTCACCGTCCGACTCGGGGCAGCAAAAAGGACATGACGGCCCATCGGTAGGCAAGGGCTTGCGCAACCTCCGCACTCCCGTGCGAGGATCGGCCCCTGCTCGGCCGTGCGCCCGCGCTGTGCCGGGCAGCACCGCGTTGTGCCGACTCGTTGCCCGTAACGCGTGATGCGTTCCGCACTTGTTCCGTCGCACGGGAGGAAGCTCCCCCTCTTGACCTGGTCAGCGTCAGCAGCCCTGCCCGGTGCCGCGCTGCGCTTGCTGCGCACGGCGGCCGGGCGGCGTGCGCTCCAGGCGGGGCTGCTGGTGGGCGGGGTGCTCCTCATCGGGCTGCTGTGCGGGGAGCGGGCGCATGCGGCGGACGGTGTGCGCACGCCGGCGAACAGCGCGGCCGTGCGGACCAGGCCGGCGGTTCTTCAGATCGTCTCCGGAGCCGGGAGTGTTCATCACGTCCGGGCCGTGGGGGAGCGGGCCGAGGGCGAACGGAGCGTGAGGGAGCGGGGCGCGCGGGCGGCCGGTGTGGTGGGCCAGGTGATGAGCGGGGGCCGGGGAGCGGCGCGGGCGAAGGTGTCGGCGCCGGCATCGGCACTGGCCCCGGCAGCATCGGCACCGTCGCGGTCGCCCGAACGGCCGTCGCCGCCGCCCGCTCGCTCGAAGCAGCTCCTGCTGACGGGGTCGGTGTTGCCCGAGTCCTCCGTGTCGGCGGCGCTGCCCAAGCTCCCTGCGCCGTCCGAGCTGCCGAATCGGCCGCCGGTGTTGCCCGAGTCCCCCGTGGCAGCGGCGCTGCCCAAGCTCCCGCCGCTCCCGGATGTGCCGCTGCCGCCCACGCTCCCCGACGCGCCGCAGCTCCCCACGCCCCCGACAATCCCCGACCTGCCGACGCTCCCGGACCCGCTGAACCCGCCGGAGCTGTCAGACCTGCCGAACCTGCCTGCCCCGCTTGATCCGCTTGACCCGTTGGACCCCTTGGGCCCGCTGAACCCGCTGGATCCGCTGGATCCGCCAGACGTCCCAGAGCTGCCCGCGCCGTCCGATGACGGCGTCGCCGTCCCGGAAGGGCCCGGCGCTCCTTGGCTTCCCAGTCGCCCGGCGCTGCCGAGCCACCGACTCCCCGTGCCGGTCGCGGTCCACCTGGAATCGGGGGAGCCCGCTGTGTCGGCGTCCGACGTGCCTGCCGTCGTCCAGCGGGCCGAGGCGGCAGAGCCCGCGGCGGCGGGTGTCGCGGTACACGGCGTCGAACACCGCGGTTCCCGCGCCGGACAGGCGGGCCAGGACCACGCGGGACAGGCCACCCGCGTCGGGCACGCCCCGGTCGAGCACGGGCCAGGCGGCCGTCCCGACGGCGCGCTCGGCAACCGGGCCGTGGCGGACAACAGCACCCCGCGTCACGGGGACGCGCACGCCGTCACCCTGGATCACCGTGCCCCGCTGAGGCTCGTGCCCGGGGCCACCGCCCGCTCCTACGCCGCCGCGACCCTGGACAGACACCGGGACGTGAGCGTCTTCCCCGGCTAGCGCACGCGGCCGGACCGCCGTACCCCGTCTGCGTATTCGCCGTGCGGGGAGTCGCGCCCCCGCCGTGGAGCCCCGTCGACCGTCCCACCGGCCTCCGCACGCCCACCGTCCCCGGATCGTCCCGGATCGAAGCTGCGCTCCCACACGGGAAGCCCACACCGGCACCGGCGAGGCGCAGGCCCAGGCACCGACCAGGCCCAGACACCGGCACCGGCACCCGTAAAGCCCCCTCACAAGCTCCGCGTCACCCAGCAAGGGGTGCTGCCAGGCCCCCCTCCCCCAGAGCTCCACGAGGCACCAGGCCCAGGACGGCCGAAAGCCGTCGGTCGGTCGAGGCCGAAACCTCGTGGGTGGGGGTGGGGGGTGCCCACGGTGGTGGGGTGCACGCCCCCCCCCCCCCCCAGCGCGCGGCGCCCCAAGAGGG